>NZ_DASXWY010000162.1:0-55382 GCF_036503415.1 Trinickia sp.
CCAACGGGACAATTCGGCGTCGTCATTGCTGAGGTACAGCAGCCCACACCGATGAAAGCCCGTGTCTTCGCCCGTTTCGATCGCAAATCGTTGCCAGAGCTCGAGACTCTTGCTCGCCATCGGCAATTCGCGCGCGTCGCGGTTCTGCTGCCGGCACCAGCCCCAATTGCGGCTCGACTGCTCGGCGCCGATTCTCCCCTTCTCGACCAGCGCGACCGAAACCCCGCGCCGGGCCAGGTAGTAGGCTGCAAAGACGCCGATGATGCCGCCACCGATCACCACCACGTCGGCAGCGGCCGGCAGCGTGGGCGAAGTTTGAATCTGCTGCAGCGGGGGCGACATGATCAGCCTCGCTCGGTTGAAGTCTGAACGTTCTGCGTCACGTAGAATTTCGCTACGCGCTCGCTACTCTCCCATCCGATCGGCGCGCCCTGGGGCACGAAGATCGCGTCGCCGGTGCCAAGCGACAGCACGCTGCCGTCAGGCGCCGCGAACCGCACGCTGCCGGCCACGAGATGCATGAACTCGTTCACGCGATGCGGCCGGACGATCCGATGGTAGGGCGTCGAATCCCACGTGCCCGCGAGGTACTCTGCGCCATCGTCGGTGAAGACATTGTCGCTACGGCATTGCGGCGCGGGGCCCAGGAGTATTTCCGCCGGTAGCGACGCGGAGGGCTTGAAGTCGGCCTCGGCCCGCAAAGGGATGAGTCCGCGCTTGGTCGGTTTCTCGCAAGCGGCCGCGCAATACACGAAACGCACGCGGGACTCAGCCTGGACGCGAAGCGCTGTACCGGCCGCGATGACCGCACCCGCCTGCGGACCGAGCAGCAGCGGGGCTTCTCCGGCGGCATGTAGCGTGAGATTTCCCTCGACTACGACGAGAGTTTCGATATGAGGAAACCTTGCGACGTCGAGCTCGCCAATGAAGCTGACCCGACCCGCGACCATCGAGTCCGGTCCTTCCCACGCGATCTCGCGATGTCGTGCAAAGGGGTCGTCGTTGCCGAACGCCGCCCTGCGGAACGAGGTTGAAAGCGGTGCGCCGTCCCCACGGTGCAGCACGAGTGCCACGGTCATTTTTGCTCCTCTGTATTGCGCGATTTCCGGACCTTGCTAGCCTGATCTAGCTCGTATCTGTAAAGCGAAGTCAATTTATCGCGTAACAGGCGGGACGTGCGGTTGTTCGCGGCGAACAAACCGCATGGACGTTACGTTTTTGCCGGTGCATGCGGAATTTTGTGCTGCGCCGCCGTCGGTGCCCCGGCTCGCGGGCGAACCGCTCCGAGTCGGGGATCGGATGAAGAACGAAATAGCAAATTTCGGAGCGTGGGCAGCGCGCCCGAGCGTTACATTGAATCCTTCCGGCAATTCCTGGAGGCTGCATTGGCCACGCAACCGTACACGTCCGCCGCTGCCGTGGCAGCGCTGGATGCCGACGACAAAGTTCCCGGCGAATGCCCGGCAACGCAATTGCGCATCCAAACGCTCGACTGGCCCGCACTTTCGGAAACGCTCGACGAAGCGGGTGTTGCAGTCGTCCCCCGCCTGCTGTCGCCCTCGCAATGCGAGGCGTTACGTGGCCTATATGACAATGCGGCGCACTTCAGAAGTCGTGTCGTGATGACGCGCCATGGGTTCGGTCGCGGCGAATATCAGTATTTCAGCTACCCGTTGCCCCCTCTCCTCCAGATGCTGCGCGAGACGCTCTACGCGTTTTTGGCCCCGATCGCAAACCGCTGGAACGAGCGGCTCGGAATCGACACCCGTTATCCTCGCACGCACGCGGCGTTCATCCGTCGTTGCCACCAGGCGGGTCAAGTGCGCCCCACTCCCTTGCTACTGCAATATGCCGAGGGCGACTACAATTGTCTGCATCAGGATCTCTATGGCGAGCATGTTTTTCCGCTTCAGGTTGCGATTCTGTTGTCGCAGCCCGGGCGAGATTTCACCGGCGGAGAGTTTGTGCTGACCGAACAGCGTCCGCGCATGCAGTCGCGCGTCGAGGTCGCTCCGCTCGCGCAGGGCGACGCCGCAATATTCGCTGTCAGCCATCGCCCTGCAAACGGCTCCCGCGGCGCTTATCGGGTCAATATGCGTCACGGGGTAAGCCGCTTGCGATCGGGGCACCGGCATACGGTCGGCATCATCTTTCATGACGCGCTCTGAGCGTCAGGCGTTCATGCTGCAAAAGCCGATCGACGGATGGTCCGATGTTCATGCACGCATTGTTCAAAAATCGCGCCGAAGCCGGCCGTATGTTGGCCGATCGTTTGAAAGGCAATACGGCCCACGACGCGGTGGTGCTCGCCCTGCCGCGCGGCGGCGTGCCAGTCGGCGCCGAGATTGCTCGCGCGCTCGGCCTTGAACTCGACGTGATGCCCGTGCGCAAATTGGGCGTGCCGGGGCAACGCGAACTCGCGATGGGCGCGATTGCGCCTGGTGGCGCGCAGTTCGTCGATCGCGAGATCATGCACTCGGCGCACGTGTCGCACGCTGCATTCGAAAAGGTGTTGGAAGAAGAACGGGTAGAACTCGCTCGCCGGGAAACGCACTATCGCGAGCATCGCCCGCCCGCTTCCGTGGAAGGAAGAACCGTCATCCTCGTGGATGACGGCATGGCGACCGGCGCCACGATGCGAGCCGCCTTGAGCGCCCTGCGGCAACGCAACCCGGCCCATGTGATCGTTGCGCTGCCCGTTGCGCCGCCGGGCGCCGAGTCGGAGTTGACCGATCTCGCGGACGAATTCGTCTGCATTGCCCAGCCGGCTCTCTTTTTCAGCGTCGGGCAACACTACGACGAATTCGATCAAACGAGCGACGAGGAGGTCCGCCGGCTCCTCGGCAATGCCAACGAGCGCATGTCAGACAGTTAGTCCGTCGCGTTCAGGAAACGAGCGGCAATCAGAGCCTGAGCTCCGGCGCCGTATATCGGCACTCGTACCGTTTGCGCACGGTCCCGTTCTCGTCGACGCTTTCCAGATAGACGTCGAACTGCCAAAGCCGGGCCATGTGTCTGAGCACTTCCTCGCTGTCCCCGGACAAGTGCCGGTTATCGCTCATGAAGTGTCGCAGCGTCAAACTCCGGTCTCCCCGGGTGTTGACCGACCAAACCTGGATGTTCGGCTCGCGGTGGTGCATGTCGTATTGCCGCGACAATGACTGGCGCACGTGTTGATAGCCGCTCTCGTCGTGAATCGCCGACACCTCCAGCGTCTCGCGCGTATCGTCGTCGAGCACCGAGAAGAGCCGCATATCGCGGATCAGTTGCGGCGAGAGGTACTGCGCGATGAAACTCTCGTCCTTGAAATTGCGCATCGCGTAGTGCAGCGTCTGCAGCCACGGCGATCCGGCGATGTCCGGAAACCACTTGCGGTCTTCTTCGGTGGGCGACTCGCAGATGCGGCGTATGTCGCTCATCATCGAGAAACCCAGCGCGTACGGGTTGATCCCGCTGTAATACGGTTTCGTGACCGGGGGCTGATAGATGACGTTGCTATGCGAATGGAGGAACTCCATCATGAAGCCGTCTTCGAGCAACCCCTGGTTGTACATCGTGTTGAGCAGCGTGTAGTGCCAAAACGTGGCCCAGCCCTCGTTCATGACCTGGGTTTGACGCTGCGGGTAGAAGTACTGCCCGATCTTGCGCACGATGCGGATCACTTCCCGCTCCCACGGCTCGAGCAGCGGCGCGTTCTTTTCGGCGAAATAGAGCAGATTCTCCTGCGGCTCAGGCGGATAGCGCTCCTCTTCTTCCGCTGCAAGCGGCGTGTGATGCGCGGGCAGCGTCCGCCACAGCTCGTTCACCTGCGATTGCAAGTACGCTTCGCGATCGCGGCGCAATTCGGCTTCCTTCGCAAGCGAGGGTTTCTGGGGCCGTTTATAGCGATCGACGCCATAGTTCATCAGTGCGTGGCACGAATCGAGCAGTTCCTCCACGCGGTCGAGCCCGTAACGCTCTTCGCACTCGGCGATGTAGTTCTTCGCGTAGACGAGGTAATCGATGATCGCGTGCGCGTCGGTCCAGAGCTTGAAGAGGTAGTTGCCCTTGAAGAACGAGTTGTGCCCGTAGGCGGCGTGGGCGATCACGAGCGCCTGCATCGTCATCGTGTTCTCTTCCATCAGATACGCGATGCAAGGGTTCGAATTGATGACGATCTCGTAGGCAAGCCCCATCTGTCCCCGGCGATAGCTCTTTTCCGTCGAGAGGAAGTGCTTGCCGAACGACCAATGGCGATAATTGACCGGCATGCCGACGGACGCATAGGCGTCCATCATCTGCTCGGCGCTGATGAGCTCCAACTGGATCGGATAGACATCGAGCTGATACTGCTCGGCGACCTGCGCAATATGCGTGTCGTACTCTTCGATCAGCTCGAAAGTCCAATCGGACGGCCACGGCAGAGGTCTGCGGTCGGCAACGTTCATGCGAGGTTCCTTCGGCTGCACAACGGGCGCCTCAACCGGGCGGCGCGCCGGCTCGGTCTCGGCGTGCTGCTTGCCTTGCTCGTGCGACCCGCTTGTGTGCGAGCCTTTGCGGCGACGCTCCGGCTGATATCCGCGCGATTCGTTATGCAGATGCTTAGTAGTCATGCGATGCCACCTGCTTTTCGAACAGCTCCCTGAACACAGGGTAGATATCGGCTGCGGCATCCACCTTCTTCATTGCAAGATGCGGCTGCGTCATGGCCAGCTGCGCATACTCCACCCAGAGATTCTGCTCTTCGGGTGCGACTTGAATATACGCGAAGTAGCGGACCTTTTGCAGGATGTCGTCCTGCAAAATTCGACGGCATTTCGGCGAATCGTCCGTCCAATTGTCGCCGTCCGACGCCTGTGCGCCGTAAATGTTCCATTCGGTCGGCGAATAGCGCTCGTCCATGATCTTGCGCATGAGCTCGAGCGCGCTCGATACGACGGTGCCGCCGCTTTCCGTCGAATGGAAGAACGTGTCCTCATCGACTTCTTCCGCCCGTGTATGGTGCCGGATGAAGACGACTTCGATCTTTTCGTAGTTCCGCTTCAAGAAGAGGTAAAGCAGGATGAAGAACCGTTTGGCGAGATCCTTGCGCTGCTCGTCCATCGACCCGGAGACATCCATGAGGCAAAACATGACCGCCTGACTCGAGGGCTGCGGCTGTTTGACGCGATTGATATAACGCAGGTCGAACGGATCGATGAACGGGATGCGCCAGATGCGGCCCCGCAAATGATGGACCGCTTCCTCGAGGAGCTGGATTTCCTCGCTGTTGTCTCCCGGCTCGTTCTTCAGCGCTTCGAGCTGCTGCTCGAGCTCGCGGAGCTGATTGACGAGCGGTGCGCCAAGGGCAATGCGGCGCCCGAGCGCACTGCGCAGCGAGCGAACGACATCGATGTTGTTCGGCGTTCCCTCCGCCGCCCAGCCCGCGCGGATGTTCTTCCACGTGGGCACGGCAAGCAGATGCGTTTTGACGAGCCGCGGCAGCTCGAGATCGTCGAAGAAGTACTGCATGAATTCTTCTCGCGAAAGCTCGAAGACGAAGTCGTCCTGCCCTTCGCCCTCGTTGCTGGCCTGGCTGCCACCGCCTCCGCTGCCGCCGTTCGGGCGCGGAATCTTGTCGCCGCGCACATAGTCTTCATTGCCGGGATGCACGAGCTCGCGCTTGCCGGCCGAGCCGTGCCGGAACATGGGTTCGGCGATATCCTTGCGCGGAATCGTGATGCTCTGCGTGCTTTGAATATCCTTGATGCTGCGATCGCGCACCGCCTCGGAAACAGCCCGCCGAATGTAGTTCTTTACACGGCGCAAAAAGCGTTCGCGGTTCGCAATGCTCTTGTTCTTTCCTGCCAGCCTGCGGTCGATGATTTGGTGAAGCACATCCAGTCTCCCGCTTCAATTCCTCAAAGCGGTGCGCGCAGCCTCCGGGCAGACCGTATGCCTGCCCACCGCGCGTACCGCGAAACGCCCGGCCGGCGTCGGCCCGCCGGGCGCTGCGCCTTTCGTTACGAGGACTTGCGCACCCGCAAGTACCAGTCGCACAACAGGCGTACTTGTTTCGGCGTATAGCCTTTCGCAACCATCCGATTGACGAAGTCTTCGTGCTTGCGCTGCTCCTCGGCCGAGCCCTTTGCATTGAACGAAATGACCGGCAACAGTTCCTCGGTGTTCGAGAACATTTTCTTCTCGATCACCACGCGCAGCTTCTCGTAGCTGATCCACGCCGGATTCTTGCCGCCGTTTGCCGCCCGTGCCCGCAACACGAAATTGACGATTTCGTTGCGGAAATCTTTCGGATTGCTGATGCCGGCCGGCTTTTCGATCTTTTCCAGTTCGGCGTTCAGCGCGGCGCGATCGAAGCTTTCGCCCGTGTCGTGATCGCGGAATTCCTGATCCTGAATCCAGAAGTCGGCATACGTGACGTAGCGGTCGAAGATGTTCTGACCGTACTCCGAATACGATTCGAGGTATGCGGTCTGAATCTCTTTGCCGATGAATTCCGCGTAGCGCGACGCCAGCACATCCTTCACGAACGACAGATATTTCTGTTCGGTCTCCGGTGGGAACTGCTCCCGCTCGACCTGCTGCTCGAGCACGTACATTAGGTGAACGGGGTTCGCCGCGACCTCGGTCGTATCGAAGTTGAACACGCGCGAGAGAATCTTGAATGCAAAGCGCGTGGACACCCCTGTCATCCCTTCGTCGACCCCGGCGTAGTCCCGGTATTCCTGATAGGACTTCGCCTTCGGGTCGGTGTCCTTCAGGTTTTCGCCGTCGTAGACCTGCATCTTCGAGAAGAGATTCGAGTTCTCGGGCTCCTGCAAGCGCGTCAGCACGGAGAACTGCGCCATCATCTTCAGCGTGCCGGGCGCGCACACGGCGTCGGCCAGCGAGGAGTTGCGAATCAGCTTCTCGTAAATCTTGATTTCTTCCGACACCCGCAGGCAATACGGCACCTTCACGACGAAAATCCGGTCGAGCAATGCCTCGTTGTTGCGGTTGTTCCTGAACGCCTTCCATTCGGACTCGTTCGAGTGCGCCAGAATGATGCCGTCGAACGGTATCGCCCCGAAGCCTTCCGTACCCTTGAAGTTGCCTTCTTGAGTCGCAGTCAGCAGCGGGTGCAGCACTTTGATCGGCGCCTTGAACATTTCGACGAATTCAAGCAACCCTTGATTCGCGAGACACAGACCGCCCGAGTAGCTGTAGGCGTCTGCATCGTCCTGCGCATACTGCTCGAGCTTGCGGATGTCCACTTTGCCGACGAGCGAGGAGATATCCTGGTTGTTCTCGTCGCCCGGCTCGGTCTTCGCGATGCCGATTTGGCGGAGCACCGACGGATACCGGCGTACGACGCGGAACTTGCGAATGTCCCCGTTGTACTCGTGCAGGCGCTTGACCGCCCACGGGCTCAGAATGCTTTTGAGGTAGCGGCGAGGAATGCCGTACTGCTCTTCGAGGATCGGGCCGTCCTCGTCGTAGTCGAAGAGCCCGAGCGGCGACTCGTTAACCGGCGAGCCCTTGATCGAATAGAACGGCACGCGTTCCATCAGTTGCTTGAGCCGCTCGGCGATGGACGATTTACCGCCGCCCACCGGCCCGAGCAAGTACAGAATCTGCTTTTTCTCTTCGAGGCCTTGTGCCGCGTGACGGAAGTACGCGACGACCTGCTCGATCACATCCTCCATCCCGTAGAACTCCCGGAATGCCGGATAGACCTTGATGACCTTGTTCGCGAAGATCCGCGACAGCCGCGGGTCGTTGCGTGTATCGACCTGCTCCGGCTCCCCGATAGCCGTCAACATGCGTTCGCTGGCAGTGGCGTACGCGGCGGGATTGTCTTTGCAGAGCGCGAGGTACTCCTCAAGCGAGAACTCTTCCTCTCGCGTTTTTTCGAAGCGGTTCGCGAAACTGCTGTAAATATCCATGCTCCCTCCTCGCCAAGTATGCGGTCGATGTCGTCTCCAGGCCACTATACCGAAACGACCTCGCTCGAATTCATCCTAAACCCTTTTAAATTATTTTTCACGGCTTACGTTGTTCACGTGACTACTAACTTGGAGATGCGACCGCGCTCGCCTACAATCTACGTCCGCGATGTGCGTGCCTCTCGTTCCTCTTTCGCCCCCACCTTCGTATACGTTGCAAGTGTCGCGTTCGTCGACACATGTACGCTTCCGTTACAACTTTTCGCGTTGGAGCACCATCCGCAAAAATGGCGGGCGGTGCCGCGCTGCTTGCGTCCCCATTTAGAGCGGACGCGAAATGCGAACGCGTCGTGTGGCGGTGTGAGCCAACAGGTTTCGTGCTGCCTGCGCGTGCGTTGCACTATCTGATTTAACGGCCGGCGCGAACTAGCGCTTGAGCGATTTCCGAGGACGCGCCCCCCGGAGGAAACCCGCGGCGGGGCGATATTGGCGAGGGGGAATCAGCAAGCCGCTGCGTCGAGCTCGGCGCGCGTTGGAATCGACGGCTGGGCGCCCGCGCGTGTCACGGAGATCGCAGCGGCGCGTTGGGCAAAACGCAGTGCTGCATCCGTGCTGGCGCCTTGCGCGAGCTGCGCTGCGAATGCGCCGATGAATGTGTCGCCCGCCGCCGTGGTGTCGACCGCGGCCACCCGCGGCGCCGGTACGTGCACCGGCTCCTCGCCGCCGACTGCCGCCACCACGCCCGCGGAACCCAGGGTGATCAATACATTGCGCGCACCTTGCGCCACGAGCGCCTGCGCCGCCACGACCGCGTCGTGAGGCGAGCCGATCGGCAAGCCCGTGAGGGTTGCCGCCTCCAGCTCGTTCGGAACGAGGTAATCGACGAGTGGCAGCCACTGCGCCGGCAAAGGCCCGGTGACGGGCGCGGGATTCAGAATGACCGTCTTGCCGAGCCGGCGAGCTGCCGCAAGGGCGGCCAAGACGGTGGCAGGCGGAGTTTCGAGTTGGCACATGACGACATCCGCCTGGGCCAGCACCGCTTCGTGCCGGGCAATATCGTCGGGCGTCAGCGCGCCGTTGCTGCCGGCCACGATGACGATCGAATTGCGGCCGTCATCGTCGACCAGAATCAGCGCGACGCCGGTAGGCGTCGAAGGCGTCTCGGCAAGTGCGGCGCAGTCGATTCCTTCGGATTCGAGGCCCGCGCGCAGCGTGGCGCCATTCGCATCGCCGCCGATTCGCCCGATCATCGAAACCTGCGCGCCGAGTCGCGCCGCCGCGACGGCCTGGTTGCCGCCCTTGCCGCCCGGGACCTGCGCGAACGTCTGTCCGGCGAGCGTTTCGCCCGGGAGCGGCATGCGCGCAACCCGGGCGACCAGATCCATATTGAGGCTGCCGACCACCGCCACGCGCGCCGTGGCGCGCGCCTGGCCCGGCAAAACGCCTGCGCTCGCCGGCCCGTTCGCTGCTGTCATCCTGTTGTTCTCCGTCGAGATTGGCGGGGCTATACGTACTGCGCCGCGCCCGCATAGACCGCGGTCGATTCGCGCAGCACGAGGCGAGGCGAAACGACGCGACGCTGAATCGGCCCCGACATCGAACCGTTGATCCGAGCAATCAGCATCTTGGACGCGGCCTCGCCGAGCGCACGCACCGAATGCCCCACCGTCGAAAGCGACGGATAAGTATAAGCGGCGAGTTCGATATCATCGAAGCCGATGATCGAGCATTGCCGCGGCACCGCAATACCGCGTTCCGCCGCGACACGCAATGCGCCGATGCCCATCATGTCATTACAGGCGAAGATCGCGCTCGGCCGCACGGTATCGAAAAGCCGCCCCGCCGCATCTTGGCCGCCCGGGCCCGAGAAATCGCTTTCGACGATGGCCGAAGGCTCGATATCGATACCGCGCTCGGACATCGCCCGAATGAAGCCATGCACACGCATGGCGCTGACCGCCGTCGAAACCGGCCCCGAGATGCATCCAATCCTGACGTGTCCGAGTTCGAGCAAGTGACGGGTCGCGAGATAGGCACCGCGTTCGTGATCGATCTGGACGAGATCGGCGGCGAGCCCCTGGATGTTCCGATCGACGATGACGAGCGGCTCGCGCGCGTCGGCAAGACTCGCCGCCAGCACCGCATCTTCGCCGGCCGATGCGATGATGAGTCCGTCGATGCGCTTTTCCTGCAACACGCGCAGATAGTTGCGCTGTTTGGCCGGATCGTCGTCCGAATTGCAGAAGAACATGCAGTAGCCTTCGCGCGCGCAGCCGTCCTGGATTCCGCGCGCCAGTTCGGCAAAGTACGGATCGCTGCTGTTGGGCACGACGAGCCCGATCGTGGCGGTGGTCTTGGCCTTCAGGGAACGCGCCACGGCAGAGGGCACGTAGTTGAGTTGGCTGATCGCGCGCTCCACTTTCGCGCGCACATCCGCGGACACCGGCCGCGTGTTGTTGACCACGTGCGATACCGTGGTGAACGACACGCCGGCGATGGCCGCCACATCCTTGATCGTTGCCATAACCCGTTTCTCTCTCGCTTGTTTTTCTTCGCCGCGGCCAAACCGCTTTTGTGCCCTGTTCCGTTCGCTCCGCCGCGCATCGCCTGCCGCGGCAGAACACGCGCTCTCAACTGCGTTTGCGGCTTCGGTAGGTGTCGAGCACGACCGCAACCACGATGACGGCCCCCGTGATGATCCGCTTCGTCGGCTCGTTCGCACCCACTTGCGCGAGACCGGCCGCCAGCACCGAAATGATCAGCACGCCGAAGAACGTGCTGATAACGGAACCGCGTCCGCCCATCAGGCTCGTGCCGCCTATCACCACGGCCGCGATGACCTGCAACTCCGCGCCGGCGCCCGCATTGGGATCGGCCGCTTCCAGCCGGGACACCTGAAAGAGCGCGGCCAGCCCGGAAAGTGCGCCCATCAGCGCAAACACCGCGACCTTGTAGGGCCGCGGATCGACGCCGGCCAGCCGCACCGCCTCCTCGTTCGTGCCGATGCCCACGAGGTGGCGGCCGAAAACAGTGCGCGTGAGCACGACCTGCGCGGCGATCATCACCGCCACCGCGATCAGGAACGCCGGCGATATGCCGACGGCGATCGGGTTCGACAGGAAATCGAACGCATCGCCGATATACGCCGTGCGCGAATTCGTCATCTGATAAGCCAGGCCGCGCGCCGCTTCCAGCACGCCGAGCGAGACGATGAACGACGGAATCCGCCAGCCGACCGTCACCCCGCCGGTGACCGCGCCTGTCAATGCCGCGGCCGCCATACCGGCGAGCGCGGCCGGCACTGGCGGCCAGTGCCATTGGAGCGCGGCGACGCTGACGACCGATGCGGACAGCGCCAGCACCGAGCCGACCGACAAATCGATGCCCGCGACGATCAGCACGAACGTCATACCGACCGACATGACGACGAGGTCGGGAATCTGGTTGGCGATCGTGCTGAACGTATCGTATGTCAGGAAGTGCGAGCTCAGCAGCGAAAAGAGCGCAACCATCACGGCTAGCGCACCCGCCAGGCCGAGGTAATTCGAAAGTCCGAGCCGAGTGCCGCCCGGCTTTACGCTCGGCGTCTCGTCGGCAAGGACAGGCGCACCATCGGGGCGCGCGGATGGATCGGTCATGAAGCACTCCGTGCGTTTGGTTCATGATCGGGGGCCGTTGGACGAGTCCCCTTCATATGTCCTGCGAACGCTGCGGCGAGCAGCGCGTCCTGGCTCCATTCGTCGCGCTCGAATACGCCGGTCAAGCGCCCCGCCGACATGACGGCGATTCGGTCGCAGATCAGCATCAATTCGCGCAGATCGCTCGAAACGACGACGAGCGCGCGACCTTCGCGCGCGAGCGCCCCCATCAAGCCGTAGATATCGAACTTCGCGCCGACGTCGATGCCCCGCGTCGGTTCGTCGAAAAGCAGCACATCCGCCTCGCGCGCGAGCCAGCGCCCGATCACGACCTTTTGCTGATTGCCGCCCGAGAGCTCGCCCACGGGCTGCGTCGGCCCGCTCGCGCGCACGCGAAGCGCATCCATCTGGGTGCGCGCGAGCGCCTGCTCGCGCCGCGCGTCGATGAAACCCCAGCGTGCCACGCTTCCAATATTGCCGAGCGACACATTGGCGGCGATCGAATGCGGCAGCAGCAGGCCCTCGCCCTTGCGGTCCTCGGTGATCAGCGCAATGCCGTGCCGTACCGCGTCGGCTGGCGAACCGATATGCACGGGTGTCGGGGGCCGCCCCACGGCGATCGTGCCGGAATCGGCCCGGTCCGCGCCGTAGATGAGCCGCATGAGCTCCGTCCGGCCGGCACCGATCAGGCCGCTCACGCCCAGGATCTCGCCTTCCCGGACCTCGAACGACACGTCGTGCACGACATCGCCGCGTCCGAGCCCTTGCACCTTCAAGAGCGGCGCGCCGATCCGGCGCTCGCCGAGGTCGATGCGCTCGCCGATGACCCGCCCGACCATCAGCGTCACGAGCCGCTCGCTCGAGACGTCGGCCATCCGGGCGGTATGGACAAGTCTGCCATCGCGCAGCACCGCCACGCGATCGGCAATGCGCGCGAGCTCTTCGAGCCTATGCGAAATGTAGACGATCGCGACGCCATTCGCCTTCAGCCGCGCAATCTGATCGAACAGCAGGTCGACTTCGCGATCCGTCAGCATGGCGGTCGGCTCGTCGAAGATCAGCACACGCGTGTCGCCGATCAGATTGCGCGCGATCTCGACCATTTGCTGGTGGCCGATGCCGAGCGCGCCCACGGGCGTGTCGGGATCGATCGAATCGAGTCCGACTCGCGCCATCGCGCGGTGTGCGTCCCCAGCCAGGCGCCGGCGGTCGATCCAGCCGAGGGCACGCGGCCCGCGGCGCGGCAAGTTGTCGAAAAAGAGGTTCTCGGCAACCGTCAGCGTCGGCAGCAGGTTCAACTCCTGCATGACCATACGCACGCCGAGCGCCTCGGCTTCGCCGCGGCTTGCCGGCGCATAGGGCTTGCCGCCGAGCCGCATGACTCCGCCCGTAGGGGCGACGAGCCCACCGATGATTTTCGAGAGCGTGCTTTTACCGGCACCGTTCTCGCCGGTCAAGGCCAAGACCTCGCCCGAGCGAAGCGCAAGCGTCACATCGGACAGCACCGGCTCGGCATAGGTCTTGCCGATGCCGCTCACCGCAAGCACTGCATCCGTATCGTCTGCGTCGGTCGAATCCATCGCGATCCTGTTCTCGAGGCCGCCCATCCCATTCCGGCGACATCGCACGCCGCGCTGGCCTGTCGCATCACGCCTATTCTCACGGATAACGGCACCGGCGCGCGATACTTGAATATTCGACTGAGGAGTGGGCCGGGCCGCGACGGCGGCCCGCTGAGGCTTGCGCTGCTTTACTGTTACTTGACGACGCCGGCTTTGGTCACCAGGTCGACCGGCGTTTCGACGACGCTCGAGAGGTCGGCCTGCTTCTTGTGCTCGGCAATCGCCTTGAGCGCCGTGTCGATGCCGAATACGGCCTGCTTGGCGGCGTATTGGTCGGCAGTCGCGAGGATCCGGCCATCCTTGAGCATCGGCTTGATGGCGCCGATGTTGTCGTAGCCCACCACGTAGACCTTGCCTTGCTTGCCTGCCGCGCGCACGGCCGAGACGGCCCCGATCGCCATGTTGTCGTTGCCGCACAGCAGCGCTTTCAGATTCGGATACTGATTCAGCATGGCCGACGCGATGGCGTTGCCCTTGTCGATCTCCCATTCGCCGGACTGGACCGAGACGACCTTGGCGCCCACTTTTTGCATCGCGGCCTTGAACCCTGCGGTGCGTTGCTGAGCGTTGGTGGTCGTCGAAACGCCTTCGACGATGCCGACTTCGTCACCCGCCTTGAGTTTCTTCGCGAGTTCGTCGCCGACCTTCTCGGCGCCCTTCGCGTTGTCCGGACCGACGAACGGTACATTCAGGTCCTTGGACTTCAGTACGTCGGGATCGAGCCGATTATCGATATTGACGACGATGATTCCCGCGTCGACGGCCTTTTTGACAACCGGCACGAGCGCCTTCGAGTCGGCCGGTGCGAGCACGATCGCATCGACCTTCGAATTGATCATCTGCTCCACGATGTTGATCTGCGCCGCCGTATCGGTCTCGTTCTTGATACCGTTCGTAATGAGCTCGAACTTGCCGGCATTGTGCTTTTGATAGTCCTTCGCGCCAGTTTCCATGGTCAGGAAGAACTCGTTCGCGAGCGATTTCATCACGAGCGCCACTTTCGGCTTATGGGCCGTTTGCGCGGCTGCATCGGTGGCAGCGAACGGCGCGGCGGCGACAGCAACGAGGCTGGCCGCGACGGCGAGCATGCGGCGACGGGTGCGATGAACCATGAGCTTCTCCTTTTTTTCGCATATTGTGATCGGGCTCGCTAAAGCCTGAATTTTCGATTCGAACATACGCTCGAGATCACCGGTATCGCCGTGCGATACGCGGGCGATGATATTTTGCGCTAAATACCGCGCGCCGCGCGCGATCCGGACCCCATATGCTGGACCGTTCCGCGGGCGCGCGCAAGGAGAAAGGGAAAGAAGCCTCGCTAAAGCCGAAGCTTGCTTAAAGCTTATCGACGGACGAGCCCTCGACTTTGCCGTCGATGATGTCGCGGGCGTATTGCAAGCCGATCTTGTGGGCGGCGATCTGATCGTCGAGCGGTTCGTGCTCCGGCACGCCGAACATTTCGGATTTGCCGCGCTCCCCGCTCGCATTGCGAGAAATCATCACGACGATATCGAAATGTCGCGGCGCGCTTGGCGCCTCGTCCGGCTCTTTTGCACGCCGCAATGCCTGCACGCCGATCGAAAACCCTTTGTACTGTTCTGTGAATGGTTCCGACATGGACCGAACCCCCGTGCGGATGCACATAGGTTAAGGGCGACTGCCCGCCGAGCCCGCGAACCGTCGCGCAGGCTTCCAGTGTAGGCCCTACGCAAAAGCCGTTCCGCGTGTCGATGAAGGCTGGGCTGTGGGCGGCGCCCCGGTGACTGCGTCCTGCAAGCGGTAAATGACAGAGAATTTGAAGAAATTACGCACCCTTTCGCGAAGCGGTTCGACTCCCGCGACGATTCGTCGCATTTCTTCTATGATGGCTGCCAAGACGGCCCGCTATCCCCTACATCGATAAAGACGCCATGGGCCGACGTCTCGTCGTTGATGCGTAAAGCATAGCGGAGGCAACGAATGGCATGGAGACAGAACCGGTGGCTCAAACGCTGGGTCGTCACGATCCTGATTTGGGCCGTACCGGTGGCGCTCGTGGCAGTACATGAGATTCGCGAAGAGATGGCTTACAACGTCGTCGATCGCGACCGTGCTCTGACCACCTGGGTGCTCAACGACGCGCAACGCGCGGCCGGCGCTGAGGCCCGCTGTCGCGGCACGCCGGACGAGGCGCGCGCCGCCGGCTGCCCGAGCGACGTCCTGGCGGGCAACGCGCCGCGCCAGCAAGCCGCGATCGACGAATATATCGTGCGGCGCAACACGCTTGCCAGTTATCTTTGGCACGCTTTCGTCGGCTACTGGGTCGTGCCGGCAGCCTTTCTCTTCGCATTGGGTCTCGTCGTGGCCGGCGTCAGGCGCGCACTGCGCCGTCCGCCGGTGCCCAAACGCCCGGTGGCTCACTGACGTGAAATCGGGACAGGTACGGGCATGCACCGTGCTTGTTACCTCGACACGCGCGGAATGCGTGGGATCGACGCTTCGTCCAAACCTGCCGTCGAAGGTTTGACCGACGGATCAATACGGAGAAAGAGCCATGAACAAACAACAACGCTTCATGCTGAAGGCGGCAACCGCGGTGGTGGCCGGCGGCCTTGCCCTCGCGGGCTGTACCACGACCACGAACAACGGCAGCCCGACGGCGCAAAGTCCAGGCAGCACGTCGTCGAAGCGCCAGGAGATCAATAGCGGCGTCGATGCGGCGTTGTCGCGGATGTACGCGCAGGTACCCGGCTCCCGTGACCTGGTCTCGAGGGCGCGCGGCGTCCTGGTATTCCCGAAGGTCCTGCAAGCAGGCTTCGTGGTCGGCGGCGAATTCGGCGAAGGAGCGTTGCGCACCGGCGGTACAACCCAGGGCTACTACAACCTGGTGTCGGGTTCGTTCGGGCTGCAGGCCGGGGCTCAATCGAAAACGGTCGTGTTTCTCTTCATGACCGATGACGCGCTGAAGGCGTTCCAGCAGCGCCAGGGATGGTCCGTAGGAGGCGACGCCTCGGTCGCCCTCCTGAAGATGGGGGCCAACGGCGCGGTTGATACCACCACCGCCACCAAGCCCGTCCAGGTCATCGTCATGACCAATGCAGGCCTGATGGGCGATCTCTCCCTGCAGGGCATGAAGATTTCCCGCATCAACCTCTGAAGCAGGCGTTTTGCCCTGGCGCGGCGCACTCGCGCCGCGCTTGTCCGGTCCTCGCCGCCTTTTGCGCTCAGCTTGTTTTCGAATCGATCACCTTGAAGCGCGAGCGCTTCTGCGCCCGGATGACCGTCTGATAAGCGTCCAGATATTGCCTGGCCATGAAATGCGAGGTGAAGCGTTCCTCGAAGCGTCTGCGCACTCCCGCGCGGGAGACCGTATGCAGCCGGTTGACCGCGGCGACGGCGCTGATCTCGTCTTCGACGATGAATCCCGACACCCCTTCGTCGACCACCTCAGGCACCGAGCCGCGATTGAACGCGATCACGGGCGTGCCGCAGGCCATGGCCTCGATCATGACGAGACCGAACGGCTCCGGCCAATCGACCGGGAACAGCAAAGCGTGCGCACCCGACAGAAACGTCGCCTTCTCGTCATCGGCGATTTCACCGATGAATTCGACGTGCGGCAAGTCGAAAAGCGGCTTGATCTCGCGCTCGAAATACTCGCGGTCGGCCGAGTCGATCTTGGCCGCGATGCGAATGGGCAAGCCGCAATGCGAGGCGATCCGTATCGCCGTGTCGACGCGCTTTTCGGGTGAAATACGGCCCAAAAATGCGAGGTACCGCTGTTCGACCGGCTGCGGCTCGTAAAGCGTGCCCGGCAGACCGTGGTAGACCGTCCTCAGCCATTTCGCCTGCGGCATCGGATGGCGCTGGGCATTGGAGATCGAGATGACGGGTGCCGTATCGAACGTGTCGAACACGGGCTGCTGCTCGGGCAGATCGAGACGGCCGTGCAGCGTCGTGACGAACGGCGTGTCCTGCCGGTTGAACAGCGAAAACGAGTAGTAGTCCATATGGAAATGCAGGACGTCGAACTCGTCCGCGCGACGTCTCACGAGCTCCATCAACAGCATATGCGGCGCAATGCGGTCGCGAATAGCCGGGTCGAGCCGCAGCGCCCGCGGCCAGACGGCCTCGAGCTTCGCACTCGTTTTGGAATCGCCGCTCGCGAAAAGCGTGACGTCGTGGCCCAAATCCACGAGCGCCTCGGTGATGTATGAGACGACGCGTTCCGTGCCGCCGTAAAGCTTCGGCGGAACGGATTCGGTCAAAGGTGCGATCTGCGCAATCTTCATTCGGTGAACTCCATGCAAGCGGGCGAGGTTCCGGACAAGGCGCCGCCCAGGCGCGCCGCGTCAGTTCGACCGATCAGGGCGAGACCCGGGCCGTTCGCATCGCGCCGGCACTCGAGCCTTCATTATTGAGTACGGCTCTCGGAAGGAAACGCGCCATTTTCACTTATTCCCGGCTGTTACAGTCGGGAAACATGCGTTCGGCGACTGTTTCAGTCGTGTTTGCAGGGAAAAGCCTTGCCGAGCCCGAGCGAAACACTCGTACTGGCGTTGTAATCGGCCAGTTTCGGGTTTTCGGCCACGTATTTACGGACCGCATCGACGAGCTGCTGGGGCTTCACGCCGCTCGGCAGGCAGAAATACTGGCCCACTCGCGGTCCCGTCGTGCCGCCGATCGCGTCGATCGTGTTATAGACGCCGTCGGCGACGCCGAGTACGTACGCCTTGCATGCCGCGCGCGAGACCGTATCGGTTCGGCCGCACAATCCGCTGAGCTCGCTCCCCGAAAATGCGAACGCCGCCACCGGCATGGCGAGTGCCCCAAGGCCAATCAAAGCCCGCAACATGGTTATCCTTTTCTCCGAGCGGTGAATCCGCGGGCTGCGAACCGGTCCCGTACTTCGCGACCGGTCGACCCGTCAGCCAGGCACGGCGCCAGCCGTGCCAAAAAACGCTTATTTTGCACCGTTTTGCCCGCTTGCAGGGGCCACAGCGGACGCACTCGCGGCGTCGCGGGCGAACATGGCCTCCAGCCCTTCGGTTGCGTCCTTCGCGTGGTATTGCTTCGCGAAGTCGAGCGCGGTCATGCCGATCTGGTTCTTGACCCGCGGGTCGGCCCCCGCATCGAGCAGCACTTTCATCGTCGTGATGTGATTGCCCCGCGCGGCCATCATGAGCGGCGTCGTGCCGTTCGGCGATGGCGTGTCCAGATAGGCGGAATGGTCGATCAGCAGTTGGACGATATCGTCGTGACCGTTCGCCGCGGCATAGTGCAACGGCGCCCAGCCTTTTTTGTTGACTTCGGCGTCCTTGTCGATCAGCAGCTTCACGAGATCGAGATCGCCGTTCAATGCGGCGAGCATCATGGCGTTTTCATCGGCGCTATCGACCTTGTCCAGATCGGTCTTGGGATTCGATGCGAGCACTTTGGCCACCTTGTCCGACTTCTCGCGTGCGGCGAGGACGATGAGTGGCATGTGCAGCTTGTCCGGCGTCGTCATGTTCGGATCGACGCCTTGCGCGAGCAGCTTCGCAATGCGCTTGTCATCGTCGAATTTGACGGCTTTCACGATGCTGTCGGTGTCGGCCCCGTAGGCCGGCGCGACGGCGGCCGCAGCCACGAGCGCGGTTGCACATGCCGCAAGCACCCGGCGCAGGCCACTGGCGGTTCTCAGGCGGGAGGCGGCGCGGCCGGGGCGTTGGATGAGCGGCAGGGTGAGCGTGTTCATAGGCAATATGGTTTTCCTTTCTGTTGCCTGACAAAGGCGAACGTGTGGTTCAGCTCGAGGATCGCGCGGCCGAGGCGAATAGCCGGAAGAAATTCCGGGTCGTCGCCTCGGCGAGCGCTTCCTTGGGCATATCGCGTATCTGTGCGATGAAAGCTCCGACATGGCTGACGTACGCAGGTTCATTGGGTTTGCCACGGTAGGGAACCGGTGCGAGGTACGGCGAATCGGTTTCGATCAGCAAGCGCTCGAGCGGCACACGCCGTGCGACGTCCTGCACGTCGGCCGCGCTCTTGAACGTGACGATGCCGGACAGCGAAATGTGGAAGTTCTGCGCGAGCGCGCGCTCGGCGATCGGCCACGGCTCCGTGAAGCAATGCATGACGCCGCCCGGTACGTGAGCCGCTTCTTCCTCCATGATCCTCAGCGTATCGTCGGCCGACGCTCGCGTGTGGACGATGAGCGGCTTCATCGTCGCGCGCGCGGCGCGGATGTGCGTACGAAAGCGCTCGCGCTGCCATTCCATGTCGGCGATCGAGCGGCCTTCGAGCCGGTAGTAATCCAGTCCGGTCTCGCCGATCGCCACGACCTTCGGATGCTTCGCGAGCTCGACGAGTTCCGACACGGTGGGCTCGCGCGCGTCTTCATGGTCGGGATGCACGCCGACCGAGGCAAAGACGTTGTCATACGCCGAAGCAATGTCGAGCACGGCCGGCAGCGTCTCCAGATCGACGCTGACACAAAGCGCGTGCGTCACTTGCTGAGCTCGCATGTTCTCGAGCACTTCGGGCAGGCGATCGGCCAGTCCTTCGAAGTTGATATGGCAATGAGAATCGACAAACATCCTGAGTTCCTTTGCGCAACGGGCGAACGAATTCGCTATGCGATTCGCTTGCCGAGAATGACGAGATCGCGCTCCACGCCGTCCAGCACCGCGACACGGGGCAGCATGCCCCAGTCTTCGAAGCCTGCCCGGCGAAACAAGGCCAGACTGGGCGCATTGTGGCCGAAGATGAATCCAAGCGCGGTATCGATCCGAAGGCCGGGCGACGCTTCGAGCGCTTGCTCCAGCAGTTGCCTGCCGAGTCCACGGCCGCGTGCGCACTCGTCGAGGTAAATGCTGAGCTCGGCGGTGCGCGCATAGGCCGGACGCCCGTAGAAGTCGGAAAAGCTCAGCCAGCCGATCACGCGCCCCGCGCCGTCGCGCTCGTCGCGCTCCGTCTGCTCGGCGACCCACAATGGCCGACGCGCCGCGCCGTGGGCGTGGAACCACCGCAGGCGGCTCTCGACCGTCACGGGTTCGAGGTCGGCCGTGACGCTACGCGAGGCGATCGTCGAATTGTAAATGGCGACGATCGCGGCAAGATCGTCGAGGGTTGCATCCCGAATGTGTATCGACATGGCGTGGGCTCGTATCAAGCGTGCGCGGACTGGACGAAGAGCTCGCGGTAACCGAGAAACAGCGCCTCGAAGACGAGACGCGCGTTGAGAGGATGGTTTTCGACCGCACGTTCACGTGCAACGGTTTTCATATAGCGCGCGAACGCATTGGCGTCGATCCGCTGCGCGCAATGCGCGAGATCGCGTGCCGCCGCTGGAAAGTAGCGCGGCCGATGGGCGGTGCGCTCGGCGAGCAAGTCGTAAAGCCAGCGCTGCAGCCAACCGAGCACGATGGGCACGGGAAGCTTTTGCAGCGCCTCGGCGCAAGCGAAGGCGTCGCATTGGGGGCCGGCCGCGAGCTGCTTGAGCGTGAACTCGCGCAGCGGCCGGTTTTCGTCCGCCGCGAGCGCGAGTGCGGCGAGCGGCGCGCCGCCCACCATGGCCAGTAGCGCGTCGGCGTCCGCCACGCCTTGCTGCGCCAGCCATTCGCGCGCGAGTTCAGGTGCGGGCGTCGGCATCGGCCATTGGCGGCACCGGCTGACGATCGTCGGCAAAAGCCTGTCGAGGCGTGCCGAGACGAGCAAAAAGACGACGCCGGCCGGCGGCTCCTCCAATGTCTTCAGGAGCGCGTTGGCCGCCGCCGCATTGAGCGCTTCGGCCGGATAGACGAGCACCACGCGCGCGCCGCCGCGATGGGCGCCCACGCCGCAGAAATCGAGCAGCGCCCGCACCTGCTCGATCTTGATTTCCTTGCTCAGCGTGCGCGTCTTTTTGCCGTCTTCGCTGTCCGCTTTCTCGTCGTGCTCAGCGGCAGGCGCCGACGAGCCCAGCTCCGAAGCCAGCGCTTCCGGGAACAGGGCCCGGTAGTCGGGGTGGTTGCCCTGGACGAACCAATTGCAGGCCGCGCAGGCCCCGCAAGGCTCGCCGTTGGCGCGCGGGGCCTCGCACAGCAGGCCTTGCGCGACGTGCTGCGCGAAACGGAGTTTGCCGATACCGGCTTGGCCGTACAGCAAAAGGGCGTGCGGCCACTGCCCGCGCAACGATTGCAAGCGGTTCCAGTCGTCCAGTTGCCAAGGATGAATCATCGTCGAATCGTCCAGACGTTGCGTTTCAATGAGAAGCGGGGCGCGGTGCCGCGTACGTCGCGGCGATTCGCCTCAAAGCGTCGACACCAGCCGCGCGAGCTGGTGACGGATTTCGTCGATGCCGAGCGTCGCATCGACAACCACGAACCGGTGCGGGGCTTCTTGCGCGCGCCGCAGATACTCGGCGCGCGTGCGCTCGAAAAAGGCGAGCGTCTCGCTCTCGAACTTGTCGGGCGAGCGCACCGCGCCGCGCCGCTCGCTGGCCGTTCGCGGCGGCACATCGAAAAGCACGGTCAGATCCGGCTGGAATCCGCCCTGCACCCAGCGTTCGAGCGCCTCGAGCTTATCGCGCGGCAAGCCGCGGCCGCCGCCCTGATAGGCGAACGTCGCATCGGTGAACCGGTCGCTCAGGACCCAGTCGCCGCGTGCGAGCGCCGGCTCGATGACCTGCGCGAGATGCTCCCGGCGTGCCGCGAACATCAGGAGCGCCTCGGTCTCGAGGTCCATCCGCTCGTGCAGCAGCAGCTCGCGCAAGGCTTCGCCGAGCGGTGTACCGCCGGGCTCGCGCGTCGTCACGACAGCGCTGCCCGCCGGGCTCAGCTTGTCTTCGAGACGTTCCCGAAACCATGCCAGATGTGTCGTTTTGCCTGCGCCGTCGATGCCTTCGAAGGTGATGAATTTGCCGCGCGCCATTTACTGTTGACCTCGAATATATTTATCGACCGCCTTGTTGTGATCGCCGAGCGTATCGGAGAAGACACTGGTGCCGTCGCCGCGCGAAACGAAATAGAGCGCGCCCGTGGGCGCCGGCTTCGTCGCCGCCTCGAGCGATGCCGCGCCCGCGAGCGCAATAGGCGTCGGCGGCAGACCGCGCCGCATATAGGTGTTATACGGGGTATCCGTTTGCAAGTCCCGCTTGCGCAGCCGGCCGGTATACGCGTCGCCCAGACCGTAGATCACCGACGGATCGGTTTGCAACGGCATGCCGATACGCAACCGATTGGCGAACACCGCCGCGACCAGCGGACGGTCCGCAGCCCTGCCCGTCTCCTTCTCGACGAGCGACGCCATCGTCAGCGCCTCGTACGGCGTCTGGTACGGCAACCCAGGTGCGCGCTCGATCCAGACGCGCGCGAGCTGCTGCTGCATCAACCGGTACGCGCGCCGGTACACGTCGATATCGCTCGATCCCTTGTCGAACAGGTACGTATCCGGGAAGAAGAGCCCCTCGGCATTCGCGAGGTCCTTTTCCTGCGCCCCGATCGCAGCCAGCAACTGGGCGTCCGTCATCCCCACGGTGTCGTGCTTGAGTGACGGGTCGGCGTCGATTTCGGCGCGCATGCGCTTGAACGACCAGCCTTCGATGATCGTGACGACGTCCTCGTTCGTGTCGCCGAGCGCCAGCTTTTGCAGCACTTCGTACGGCGTCACGCCACTCTTGAACTCATAGTTGCCGGATTTCAGCCGCGTTTGCAGGCCCAGCGCGCGCGTCATCAGAACGAACGGTTCGGGGGCGAGCGTCACGCCTGCCCGCACGAGCTGCAACGCGACGCTGCGCACGCTGCTGTGCGGCTTGATCGTGACATCGACCACGGGAGCCGAGAGCGTGACGGGGCTCGTGGCCCAGAAATATCCGCCGCCCGCGGCGGCGGCAAGCAAAACGACGGCAACTGCACCGAGGGCGAAGCATTTCTTCAGAAGGGACATGCGAAACAAGGCTCGGGTAGACCCCATATAATAGCTTGCTCGCATCAGCCAAAGTCAGGATTGACCGGATATCGAATCCATGAATGCCCCCCACGCACCCGATTTGCCCCCCGCTTCGCCCGCACCGGGCCTATCCCGCCCGCCTGCGGGCGAATTCGACGCGGTCCTCGCGCGCGGCGCTTTCATGGCGCTCGATCAGTTCGGTGTGATCGAGGCCACGGGGGACGACGCCGCGAGCTTCCTTCATGGCCAGCTGACGAACGACGTTCAGCATCTGGACGCCGCAAGTGCGCGGCTGGCCGGCTACTGTTCGCCGAAAGGCCGGCTCATCGCCTCCATGCTCACGTGGCGCGCCGGGCAATCGATTCGGCTGCTCGTCGCGCGAACGGTTTGTGCGAATGTTCAAAAGCGGCTGTCGATGTTCGTGTTGCGCGCAAAGGCGAAGCTTGTCGATATCACGGACGCGGTCGCCGTGATCGGCTTCGCGGGCGATGTGCGCGAAGCGCTTTCCAGCGTATTCGAAGCGCTGCCGGACGGCGTGAACGTGCAGGTCGCCGGCCCGTTGGGCTCGCTCGTGCGTGTGCCCGACGCCAACGGCCGCGCCCGCTATTTGTGGATCGGCCCGAAAGCCGAGGTCGAGGCCTGCCTGCCGGGGCTCGAAGCCCGTCTCGCGCACGTTTCGTCGGCCGTTTGGGATTGGCTGGACATCCGCGCGGGCGAGCCGCGCATCACAGCGGACGTGGTCGAACAGTTCGTGCCGCAAATGGTCAATTTCGACGCGTTGGGCGCCGTCAACTTTCGTAAGGGCTGCTATCCGGGCCAGGAGGTCGTTGCTCGCAGCCAGTACCGCGGCACGATCAAGCGGCGCGTGGCACTCGCGCATATCGCCACCGATAGCGACCCGGTGCGCGCCGGCGCGGAACTCTTCCATTCGGCCGATCCGGGCCAGCCGTGCGGGATGATCGTCAATGTCGCGGCCGCGCCACGAGGCGGTTTCGACGCGCTCGTCGAGATCAAGCTTGCATCGCTCGACGAAGGCGTCGTTCGAGTCGGTACCGCCGAGGGGCCCGAACTGGCGTTCGAGCCGTTGCCGTACGCATTGCCCACGGAAGTCTGACGCGCCAGATGTGCCTCATCGTCTTCGACTGGCGGCCCGATGCGGCACACGGCCCTCTGTTCACGCTCGCCGCCAATCGCGATGAATATTTTCGCCGCGAGACCGCTCCCCTCGGATGGTGGACCGATCTTCCGCAAGTACTGGCCGGCCGCGACCTGGCGGGCGGCGGGACCTGGCTGGGTGTGTCGCGCGACGGACGCTTCGCCGCGCTCACGAATTACCGCGCCCCGCTCGACACACGGCCCGATGCACCGACGCGCGGGATGCTCGTCGCGGAGTATCTCGCCGGCGAGCGTCTCGCCCCACTTGACTACCTCGCGCGGGTGGCCGAGCGCGGCGCAATCTACAACGGCTTCAATCTGCTGGCAGGCGATTTTGCCCGGCGCGAGCTCGCGTGGTACTGCAACCGCGGCGAAGCGCCGCCCGTCCTACTCCCGCCCGGCACACACGGTATTTCGAATGCGGTGCTCGACACGCCTTGGCCCAAGCTCGCGAGAAAGCGCGCCGAACTGGCTGCGCTGACGAGTGCTGGCAACGGGCAAGCCCCGCTTGCGGGCCTCATCGAACTGATGCTCGACAGACAGATCGCACCCGACGACACGCTGCCTTACACCGGCATCCCGCTCGAACGCGAACGCGCGCTGTCCGCGGCGTTCATCGAGACGCCCGATTACGGGACGCGCGGCACGACTGCCTTGCGCGTCGATACGGGGAGCACGGGCCTCCGGGCCCATCTCGCCGAGCGCAGCGACGATGACGGATCGCATCGCGTGCGCCGCCCGGGCGACGTCGAACGCATCTTCGATTTCTGGATCGACGGCGGCCCCTCGAACACCGGGGGCTGACGATTCACGCCGGACTGCTCGGATCGCTGGGCTGACGCTGCCTTTCGATATCTTCGTGCCGCAAGCGGATGCTCGGAACAATGGCCGGATGCGTAAACACATAAAAGCGTTCGTCGCGTATCGCGTCGAACGTCGCGTCGGCGATATCGGCGGCCGTGAGCCGTCCGGCACGCACGGCTTTGCGCAACTCGCGCGCAGCGAGGATCTGCGATGCCGTCGGTGCCGCGTCGTTGCGCAAGCGCGCGGGGCGCGCGCGCTCGGCATCAGCGATGTTTGTCGGTGCGAACGCCGGACTCAGCAGGGAGCACCCCACCGGGGCGCCGACCTTGCGCAAATCGTGATAAAGCGTTTCGGTCAGTCCGACGACGGCATGCTTCGAGGCGTTGTAGACGCTCATCAATGGCGGCGCGAGGAATCCCGCGACGGACGCGGTATTCACGATATGCGCGGGCTCGTTCTGCCCGATCATGATCGGTGCGAACACGCGCACACCATGCGCCACACCCATCACGTTCACGCCGAAGACCCACGCCCAATCGTTCGCGCTCATCTCCCAGGCGAGGCCGCTTGCACCCACGCCCGCATTGTTGAACAGCAGATGCGCTTTGCCATAGCTATCGAGCGTCTTGCGGGCGAGCGCTTCGACCGCGCCGGCGTCCGAGACATCGGTGGGCACAGCGACGACCTCTGCACCGGCCGCCCTCAGCGTCGCTGCCGTATCGGCCAGAGCATCGGAATCGATATCCGCGAGCACGAGTCTCATGCCGAGCGCGGCGCCCTGTTCGGCAAACGCGCGGCCCAATCCGCTCGCCGCGCCGGTAATCACGGCAACCTTGCCTTCGAACACCTGCATGACGGACTCCGATTCCTCAAACGAGCTTGACGAGTTGCTTGCCGAAGTTGCGCCCCTTGAGAAGCCCCATCAAAGCGTCGGGCGCATGCTCGAGCCCCTCCATTACGCTTTCGCGATAGTTAAGCTTCTTTTGCGCAACGAACGAGGCGAGCTCGGCCAACGCCCGCGGCCAGATATCCAGATGCTCGGTCACGATGAAACCCTGCAATGTCAGGCGCATCGTCAGGATCAGCGCGGGCTGCCGAAGCGGCTGGGGCGCCCCGTCGTAACCCGCGATCATGCCGCATAACGCGATGCGCCCAAACGGGTTCATCCGCGTGAGCGTCGCATCGAGCGAGGCGCCGCCCACGTTTTCGAAGCAGCCGTCGACACCCTCGGGCGTGGCAGCCTCGAGGTCCTCCTGGAGCTTGCCGGCCTTATAGTCGACACAGGCATCGAAGCCGAGTGTCTGCGTCACGTAGCGGCACTTCTCGGCGCCGCCCGCAATCCCCACGGCACGGCATCCGGCCAGCTTCGCCAACTGGCCCACGACGCTGCCGACGGCACCGCTGGCCGCGCTGACGACGATCGTCTGCCCAGCCTGCGGCGCAATGATCTCGTTGAGCCCGTACCACGCCGTCACGCCCGGCATTCCCGCGACGCCGAGATAAGCCGAGAGCGGGATCGCCGTATCGTCGACCTTCGTCACGCCTGTGCCGTCCGATGTGCCGAATTCCTGCCAACCGAATACGCCCGTGACCTTGTCGCCCACCGCAAAGCGGGTGTTGCGCGATTCCACGACTTCTCCGGCCGTTGCGCCGATCATCACTTCGCCGAGCGGTTGCGGCGCGGCGTACGACTTCGTTTCGTTCATCCGGCCGCGCATGTACGGGTCGATCGACAGCCAATGATTGCGGACGCGAAACTGCCCGTCGGCAAGCGGCTCGAGCGGCGTGGCGACGAGCTGGAAGTTGTCGGCCGTCATGGCACCCTGTGGACGCGAGACGAGCAGCATGCGGCGGTTCATCTGAGTCATGGCGATTTTCTCCTTCGATAAGCGTCCGGCAAGCGCAAAGCCGAAAACGAAAAAATCCCCGTGGACGGCGGGAGCCCGGGGGGCCGTGGCCGCCCGAGCGGTAGGCGAGAGGATCAGCCGTCGCTGGGGCCTGGTTTGCCCGTCGGTATGCGCCGGGTTCGCTGCTCGACGATGTCCCGGCCGACGGCCAGGCGCCGCATGTATTTGAACGTCCCGAGTGCCTTGGCGACGAAATGGCCCTCGCTGTCGCGCACTTCGCCTTCGCAGTACGCCATCGTCGTCGAACGATGCAGCACGCGGCCGAACGCGCGCAACTCGCCGCGCCCGGGCTGCATGAAATTGACCTTCATTTCGACCGTGACGACGCCCATGCCGTCGCCGGCCAGGCTGCGCGCGGCCGTCGCGAGCGCGACATCGGCCAGCGTCATGGTGACGCCGCCGTGCGCGACCTGCCACGTGTTCATAAGGGTTGCGTCAAGCGGCAGTTCGACCTCGCTGACACCGTCGGCGGCCGATACGAGACGCACACCGAGGTGATCGACGAAGGGGCTTTCGATCACATTGGCATGACCGGCGGGAGGCGGAGTGTGCGGCATCGCGGTTTTTGCGGGGGGGCTGATGGGTCTCAGATTTCGTAGTCGATGCACTGGCGCGCTTCGCGCACGGCGCCGACGAACGACTTGAGCGCTTCGTGCGTGGGGTGAACCTGATACGCGTCGAGCGCGGTCTTGTCGGCGAAATCGGACACGAGCACGACGTCGTAGGTCGATTCGAGCCCAGGCTTCGCGATGCCGACTTCGATGCGCAGGATGCCCGGCACGATATCGCGGCAGCCTTCGAGCTTTTCCTTCAGCTTCAATGCGTTTTCCGCGCGCGTTGCACCTTCCGCCGTGTCCTTCAATTTCCACATTACGATGTGTCGAATCACGCTGAGCTCCGTTCGTTTGCGTTCGGCCGGCTGTCGCGCCGACGGTCGGCCTGTCAGATGTCAGCGACGGATGATACCCGTTTCGTTTCGAGCCTGTTCGAGGCCGACTACCGCAATGCGTCCTCGGCGCGAGCGCGCGCAATGCCAGCCGCATCCATGTCCCGCCACGCGCGTTCGAGGGAGCCTTCGAGGTCGATGGCTCGGCAGGCGTCTTCGACGACGACGGCTTCGAAGCCCGCGGCCCGCGCATCGAGCGCGGTCCATGCCACGCAGTAGTCGGTTGCGAGACCGCAGCACCACACCCGCTTGACGCCCGACTCCCGCAAATAGCCGGCCAGTCCGGTCGGCGTTTTGCGATCGGCCTCGACGAAGGCGGAGTAACTGTCGATCGTGCGGCGATAGCCCTTGCGAATGACGAGCCTCGCATGGGGAATGTCGAGCGCTTCGTGCAGCGCCGCGCCCGCCGTGCCCTGCACGCAGTGCACGGGCCACAGCACCTGCTCGCCGTACGGCAACGCGATGCGCTCGAACGGTGACTTGCCCGCATGGCTCGCGGCGAACGAGATGTGGTCCCGCGGATGCCAGTCCTGGGTCACGATCACATGCTCGAACGCGCGTGCGAGCCGGTTCGCCACGGGCACGACTTCGTCACCGCGCGCGACGGCCAGGGCACCGCCCGGCATGAAGTCGTTTTGCAGATCGATTACGAGGAGGGCCTCGTCTTGCCCTTTCATGTTCGCTCCTTCGTCGGCCACACATGATCCCGGAACATATCGCGCAGCTTCATCTTCGACAGTTTGCCCGTCGCCGTATGGGGCAATTCGGGTACGAAAACGATGTCGTCGGGAATCCACCACTTCGCCAGTTTACCTTCGTAAAACGCGCGCAGCGCCTCGCGAGTCAGGCCATCGCCGGTCGGCCGTTTGACGACGACGAGCAGCGGACGTTCGCCCCATTTCGGATGCGGGCACGCGATGCACGCTGCCTCGGCGACGTCGGGATGGGCGACGGCGATATTCTCCACCTCGCTCGAGCTGATCCATTCGCCGCCGGATTTGACGACGTCCTTGCTGCGATCGGTGATATGCAGGAAGCCTTCGCTGTCGATCGTCGCCACGTCGCCCGTCGGGAACCAGCCGTCGACGAGCGCGGACGTCTCGGTCGCGAAGTAGCGGTCGATCACCCATGGGCCGCGTACGTATAGATCGCCGAACGCCACGCCGTCGCGCGGCAATTCCGCGCCGTTCGCATCGACGATCTTCATGTCGACGCCGAAGATGACCGTGCCCTGCTTTTCAAGCAACCGCCGCTGTTCTTCGCGCGGGCGCTGCGATTGCTCCCAGTTGAGCCGCGCGAGCGTGCCGAGCGGCGAAAGCTCGGTCATGCCCCAGGCATGGATCACGCGCACGCCATAGTCGTCTTCGAAGCTGCGCAGCATCGCCGGGGGACAACTGGAGCCGCCGATGACCGTGCGTTCGAGCGACGAAAAGCGCTTGCCGCCTTCGCGCACGTGCGCGAGCAAGCCCATCCAGACCGTGGGCACGCCAGCCGAAAAGGTGACCCGCTCCGCCTCCATCAGCTCGTAAAGCGATTTGCCGTCGAGGTCCTTGCCCGGCAGCACGAGCTTTGCGCCGTTCAGCGGCGCCGCGTGAGGGATGCCCCAGGCGTTGACATGGAACATGGGCACGACGGGGAGCACCGAATCGCGCGCCGAAATTCCCATCGCGCCGGTCAGCGATGCGCCGTAGGCATGCAGCACCACGGATCGGTGCGAGTACAGCGCGCCTTTCGGATGCCCCGTCGTACCCGAGGTATAGCAAAGGTACGAGGCGAGCCGCTCGTCGAGTTCGGGCCACTCGAACTCACCATCCTCGGCCGCGAGCAGCGGCTCGTAGTACAGCAAAGGCACACTGTCCGGGGGGCTTTCCTTCGGGGCATCCGCGAGCGCGATCCAGCCCTTCACGTTCGGGCAGCGCGGCGCGAGCTCGGCCACGAGCGGCGCGAACGTCGTATCGAACAGGATGTACCGATCGTCGGCATGCGCGACGATATAGGCGATCTGCTCTGGAAAAAGCCGCGGATTGATCGTATGGCACACCGCGCCGAACCCCGTCGTCCCATAATAGGCTTCGAGGTGACGGTAGCCGTTCCACGCCAGTGTGCCGATGCGCTCTCCGGGCTGCACGCCCAGCCGGATCAGCGCCTGGGCGAGTTGCCGGGCGCGCTTTTCGCAATCGCGATAGGTGTAGCGGTGAATATCGCCCTCGATGCGCCGGGAAACGATCTCCGTATCCCCCGCATAACGCGCGGCATGCCGCAGCAGCATCGAAACGTTGAGCGGTATGTCCATCATCTGGCCCAGCAAAGGCTCGGTCATGGCGGCGCCCTCCTGTTTTCGTTGTCGTCCCGCGATCGCGTCCGGTGCGCTCGAGTGCCCGCAGCCCGGGCTCGCGCGGCTTGCGACGCGCCCTCGGCCGGCGCCTTACAATAGCGGGTAACTCAAAGGCACCTCAATATGTCGTTTTCCCCAAGCATCGCAGCACCGCTCGACACCGCCGATGAACTCGCGAGCGCGCTGGGCGCCGCGCGCAGCGGTTCGTTCGCCGAGCTGGGCTCCGCGTTTTTCACGCGGCTGCCCGCGGCCCCGCTACCCGCCCCTTATCTGGTGGCGTTTTCGGCCGACGCGGCAGCGCTCCTCGGGCTCGAGCCGCGCATCGCCGAGACGCCCGGCTTCGTCGAGCTTTTCAGCGGCAATGCCACGCGCGAATGGCCGCAGGCGGCGTTGCCGTACGCATCTGTCTACTCGGGGCACCAATTCGGCGTCTGGGCGGGACAGCTTGGCGACGGTCGCGCGCTCTCGCTCGGCGAGCTCGAGCACGGCGGTCTGCGCAACGAGCTGCAGCTGAAAGGCAGCGGCCGCACCCCCTACTCGCGCATGGGGGACGGACGCGCCGTCCTGCGCTCTTCGATCCGGGAATTTCTCTGCTCGGAGGCCATGCATCATCTCGGCATTCCGACGACGCGTGCTCTATGCGTGATCGGATCCGATCAACCGGTGCGCCGCGAAGAGATCGAAACGGCGGCTGTCGTCACACGGGTGGCGCCGAGCTTCGTGCGCTTCGGACATTTCGAGCATTTCTATGCGGGCGAGCAGATCGACGCGCTGCGCGCGCTCGCGGATCATGTGATCGATCGCTTTTACCCGCAGTGCAGGGAAACGCCGGACCCCTATCTGGCCATGCTCCCACAGATAGTCGCCCGTACCGCCGACATGGTCGCGCAGTGGCAGGCAGTGGGCTTTTGCCACGGCGTCATGAACACGGACAACATGTCGGTACTGGGCCTCACCATCGACTACGGTCCGTTCGGTTTTCTCGATGCCTTCGACGCCAACCACATTTGCAACCATTCGGATACGCAGGGCCGCTACGCCTATCGTATGCAGCCGCAGATCGCCTATTGGAACTGCTTTTGCCTGGCCCAGGCGCTGCTGCCGCTCATCGGCGCGCATTACGAGGAGAGCGTGCGCGCCGAGCGCTCGGTCGCCGACGCGCAAGAGGCGCTCGAAGGATTCAAGGCCCGCTTTGCGCCGGCGTTCGAGCGCCGGATGTGCGACAAGCTCGGCTTGTCGGACGTGCGGCCGGGCGATGACAAGCTCGTCGACCGACTGCTCGAACTCATGCATGCCAGCCGTGCCGATTTCACGCTGACGTTCCGCCGCCTCGCGCAGGTCTCGAAGGACGATGCGCGCGGCGATGCGCCGGTGCGCGACATGTTCCTCGATCGGGAGGCGTTCGACCGATGGGCCGCGGACTATCGCGCGCGGCTTGCGTTGGACCCGCGCGACGACGCCACGCGGCGCGAGGCGATGAATCGCATCAACCCGAAGTACGTGCTGCGCAATCATCTGGCCGAAACCGCGATCAGGCGGGCGATGGAAAAGGACTTTTCCGAAGTGGCGCGCCTTGCCGCGGTGCTCTCGCGGCCATTCGACGAGCAGCCGGAATTCGAGGACTACGCGGCGCTGCCGCCGGAGTGGGCGGGCACGCTCTCGGTGAGCTGCTCGTCTTAGCCCTCTTCACGCTCGCAACGAGCGCCCGCCAAGCGGGCGCCATTCGATGGAGACATCATCCCATGAACCGTCATACCGATCATCCTCACGATCCGCTCGCCTCCCCGGCCCCCACCGACGAAGACTATCCGCTGGGCAAACCCGACGAGGCGTGGCGCGGTCAGCTTTCCGAAACCGAGTACGTGGTTACGCGCCACGCCGCCACCGAGCGCCCTTTCACGGGCCGGTACTGGGATCACTGGGAACGCGGCATTTACGATTGCGTGTGCTGCGGAACGCCGCTTTTCGAGTCGTCGACGAAATTCGACGCTGGCTGCGGCTGGCCCAGCTATTTCAAGCCCCTCGACGGCGAGGTCATCGAAGAACGTACCGATCGCTCGCATGGCATGCTGCGCATCGAAGTGCGTTGCAAGCACTGCGGCGCACACCTGGGCCACGTATTCGAGGATGGCCCGGCACCGACGGGCCTGCGTTACTGCATCAATTCGGCTGCGCTACAATTCGACCCCAAGTAGCGCCGCCCGGCGTGCCGTCCCTGGTTCTCGAGCGGGGCCGAACCGGGGCGGCCGCGTTCGCCGACATTTCGTCGCCTTCTTCCGACACCCTCGGCCATTCATGAAATTTCTCTTCGACCTTTTCCCGATCATCCTCTTTTTCGTCGCATTCAAGGTCTGGGGCATCTTCACGGCGACCGCCGTCGCCATTGCCGCGACCTTGCTGCAAGTTGCCTGGGTCGCGTTTCGCCATCGCAAGGTCGATACGATGCTGTGGGTCAGTCTCGGCGTCATCGTCGTCTTTGGGGGTGCGACGCTCGTCTTGCACGATCAGAAATTCATTCAGTGGAAACCGACCGCGCTTTACTGGCTCTTCGCGTCGGGCCTGCTTGTCGCGCGCTACGCCTTTCGCAAGAATCTGATCGAGACCATGATGGGCAAACAGTTGAGCCTGCCCGACGGCGTCTGGGATAAGCTCAACGTGGCATGGGCGCTCTTCTTCGTGGCGCTCGGTGTGGCCAACCTCTATGTGGTCGGCAATTTCACGGAGTCGCAGTGGGTCAACTTCAAGCTGTTCGGCACGACGGGGGCGATGGTCGTCTTCATCGTCGCGCAAAGTCTGTGGCTCGCGAAGTATTTGAAGGAGGAGTGAGCGATGAGTGAACTGTCGAGCAGCGCTTTCGTCGAAGCGGGACCCGCCGCACGCATTGCCTTCATCGAGGCGCGCCTGAATGCGGCGCTGCCCGTCTCGTCGCTGTCGGTTCGCGATGACAGCGCGCTGCATGCGGGCCATGCCGGTGCGGCCGCCGGCGGGCACTATGCGGTGACGCTCGTATCGTCCGCGTTTGCGGGCAAACCCCGGCTGGCGCGGCATCGGCTGGTGTATGATGCGCTGGCCGACGTGATGCAGCGCGGCATTCACGCGCTCGCCATCACGGCCTATACGCCCGAAGAATTCACGCGGCTCGGCGATGCGCCGTCTTCGACGTCCTGAATGCGACGCTCCGAACGATAAACACGCATCGTGTCGAACCCGTGCGGAGCCTTCGCGGCGCAACGATTGACCGAACCCTTCCCGTTAGGAAACGTTAGGAACTCTCGATGACCTTTAACCAACCCCGTCTTTGGGTGCTGCTGGCTGCGTTCGCCGCCGCCCCGGCTTTTGCGCAAAATGTTGCCGTCGTGAACGGAACGCCGATTCCGAAATCGCGCGCGGATGCGCTCGTGGGTCAGCTCGTCAAGCAGGGGCAGCAGGATTCGCCGCAATTGCAACAAGCTGTACGCGATGAACTGATCAATCGCGAAATTCTGATGCAGGAAGCCGTACGCGAAGGGATCCCGTCACACCCCGACGTCAAGGCCCAGATCGCCGTCGCTCAGCAGACGGTCGTCCTGCGTGCGCTCATCGAGGACTTCGTCAAGAAGCACGCACCGAGCGATGCCGAGGTCAAGGCGCGCTATGACGAACTCGTCAAGCAAGCCGCCGGCAACGAACTGCACTTGCATCACATCCTCGTCGAGAACGAACAGCAGGCAAAAGACCTGATCGCCAAGATCAAGGGCGGTGCAAGTTTCGAAGACCTGGCGAAGCAGTATTCGAAAGACCCCGGTTCGGCGAAAAACGGCGGGGACCTCGATTGGTCGAATCCGAAGGCCTATGTGCCGGAATTCGCGCAGGCCGCGGAACACCTGAAGAAAGGCCAGATGACGGACGCGCCCGTCCATACGCAGTTCGGCTGGCACATCATCCGGCTCGACGATACGCGAGCCATCGCCCCGCCGCCGCTCGATCAGGTCAAGCCGCAGATCGTTCAGCAGATGCAGCAGGAAAAACTGCAGGCGTTCGAGCAGAACCTGCGCGCCCAGGCCAAGATCCAGTAATCGCAGGCCGCGCCTCAAGCGACAAAGCCGCCCTTCTTCATCGGGCGGCTTTGTCGTTTCTGGAGCCAGCGTGCCGCAGCGAGGCGGGGAGGCGGCGCCTTGCGCTCAGCCGAGCCAGCGCCGTGCGTTACGGAACACGCGCATCCACGGACTCGCCTCGCCCCACCCCTCGGGGTGCCAGCTCATCTGCACCGTGCGATGCACGCGCTCCATGTGCGGCATCAGCACGGTGAAGCGGCCATCGGGCGTCGTCACCGAAGTGATGCCGTTCGGCGATCCGTTGGGATTGAACGGATACCGCTCCGTGGCCTCGCCGCGATGATCGATATAGCGCATCGCGACGCTTACGCGGGACGCATCGCCTTGCTGCGAGAAGTCTGCAAAGCCTTCGCCGTGTGCGACGGCAACCGGAAGGCGCGATCCTTCCATGCCGGCAAAGAAAATCGACGGCGAAGAGTCGACGCGCACGAGCGAAAAGCGCGCTTCGAACTGCTCGGACTTGTTGCGCGTGAACTTTGGCCACGCTTCGGCGCCGGGGATCATCGAAGCGAGACTGCTGAGCATCTGGCAGCCGTTGCAGATACCGAGCGCGAACGTCTCGCCACGGCCGAAGAATGCGGCGAACATGTCCGCGAGCCGCGGATTGAAGCGGATCGTCTTTGCCCAGCCTTCGCCGGCGCCCAGCACATCGCCATACGAAAAGCCGCCGCATGCCACAGCGCCCGCGAAGTCGGCAAGCGTCGTGCGGCCCGAGAGCAGATCGCTCATATGGACGTCATAAGCGTCGAAACCGGCGCGATCGAATGCGTAGGCCGTTTCGAGATGCGAGTTCACGCCCTGCTCGCGCAGGATCGCCACGCGCGGGCGTGCGCCCGTGCCGATGAACGGCGCGGCAATGTCCTCGCTCGGATCGAACGTCACATGGGGCGCGATTCCCGGGTCCGCCGCATCGAGCAACGTCTCGTACTCGGCGTCGGCGCAGGCGGGATTGTCGCGCAGCCGTGCGATGCGCCAGCTCACCTCGGTCCACGCCCGCTGCAGCTCGGTGCGCGGCGCGTCATAGATCTTCCTGGCGTCGCGGTAGATTTCCACGATGTCGCGCTCGTTCGGCTTGCCGATCACATGCGAGCAGGCACCCAGCCCATGCTGGCGCAACAGCGCGAGCACGGTGTCGCGCTCGCTCGCACGCACTTGCACGACGGCGCCCAGTTCCTCGTTGAGCAGCGCATGCAGCGTGCGGTCGTCGCGACGCCCGCTCGTTTGCTTCGCCCAATCCTTGGCGTCCCCGTAATCGAACTCATGACCGGCATCGAGCGCGAGCATGTCCACGTTCAACGAGACGCCCACATGCCCGGCAAATGCCATTTCGCAAACCGTGGCCCACAGTCCGCCATCGGAGCGATCGTGATAGGCCAGCAGCAAGCCGTCGGCATTGAGCGTTTGAATCGCCGTGAAAAAGCGCTTGAGATCTTCGGGATCGTCGACGTCCGGCACAGTGTCGCCGACTTGCTGCGTGACCTGCGCGAGGATGCTGCCGCCGAGCCGATGCTTGCCGCGGCCCAAATCGATTGCGATCAGGACACTGTCGCCAACCTCGGCCGCACGCCGCAACTGCGGCGTCAGATGCCGGCGAACGTCGTCGACAGGCGCAAATGCCGAAATGATCAGCGAGACGGGCGCCGTGACTTCCTTTGCCACCCCGCGCTCGTCCCATTTCGTTTTCATCGACAGCGAATCCTTGCCGACCGGAATGCTGATACCGAGCGCCGGGCACAGTTCCATGCCGATCGCCTTGACGGTATCGAACAGCGCCGCATCCTCGCCAGGGCTACCGCAAGCGGCCATCCAGTTGGCCGACAGCTTGAGCTTGTCGAGCGAAGCGATGGGCGCAGCGGCGATGTTCGTGATGGCCTCGCCGACGGCCATCCGGCCGGACGCCGGTGCATCGATGACGGCCAGCGGCGCGCGCTCCGCCATGGTCATGGCTTCGCCGCGAAAACCCGCGTAGTCGAGCGCCGTGATCGCGCAGTCCGCCACCGGTACTTGCCACGGGCCGACCATCTGGTCGCGCACGCTCGTGCCGCCGACCGTACGGTCGCCGATCGTGATCAGGAAGGACTTGCTTGCCACGCTCGGATGCTTGAGCACCGCCACCGCCATCTCGGCGAGCGACAAACCGGTCACGTCGACCGGTACCCGCGCAGCACCCACGCGCGCGACATCGCGGTGCATGCGCGGGGGCTTGCCCAGCAGCACATCCATCGGCATATCGACGGGATGCTGCGCCGGGCCCTCGCCTTGCGTGTCGACCAGTTGGAGCTGGCGCGCCTCGGTCGCGACACCGACGACGGCGAGCGGGCAGCGCTCGCGGACGCAGATGGCTTCGAAACGCGGCAGATCGGCCGGCGCAATCGCCAGCACATAGCGCTCTTGCGCTTCGTTCGACCAGATTTCGCGCGGCGACAGTCCACTCTCTTCGAGCGGCACGCGGCGCAGTTCGAAACGCGCGCCTTTGCCCGCGCCATCGACGAGCTCGGGGAACGCGTTGGACAGACCGCCCGCGCCGACGTCGTGAATGCTGAGAATCGGGTTGCCGGCGCCCAACTGCCAGCAGGCGTTGATGACTTCCTGCGCACGACGCTCGATTTCCGGATTGCCGCGTTGGACCGAGTCGAAATCGAGTTCCGCCGTGTTCGCGCCCGTTGCCATCGAACTCGCGGCGCCACCGCCCATGCCGATGCGCATGCCGGGGCCGCCGATCTGAATCAGCAGCGAGCCTGCCGGCAGGTCGTGCTTGTGCGTGTGGGCATCCGAGATGTTGCCGATGCCGCCCGCGATCATGATCGGTTTGTGGTAGCCCCGTACCTGGCCGCCGACGTTTTGCTCGTAGACGCGGAAGTAGCCGCCAAGATTCGGCCGCCCGAATTCGTTATTGAACGCGGCGCCGCCGAGCGGACCGTCGATCATGATCTGCAACGGCGATGCGATGCGATCCGGGCGGCCGTAGGCGCCGTATGTGTCCGCGGGATTGCGCTCGGCGAGCGGCACGGCGGCGTCACGGGCGCTTTCCCAAGGTTCGAGCGCATCCGGCAGTGCCAGGTTCGACACCGAGAATCCGGTGAGCCCCGCCTTCGGCCGCGCGCCGCGTCCCGTCGCGCCTTCATCGCGAATTTCGCCGCCCGCGCCCGTCGCGGCGCCCGCGAACGGCGAGATGGCGGTCGGGTGGTTATGCGTTTCGACCTTCATCAGCGTGTGCGTGAGCTCGACGTGGCGGCTGTACCGCTCGTCGAACATGCCCGCGCCGTCACCGCCGGCATCGGCGGCCTGCCGCGGGAACCAGCGCTCGGCCGGGCCGCCCGCCATGATCGCCGAATTGTCCGAGTAAGCGACGATCGTGCCTTGGGGATTCAGCTTTTCCGTGTTCTTGATCATCGCGAAAAGCGACATGTCTTGCGGCTCGCCGTCGATCGTCCATTGCGCGTTGAAGATCTTGTGCCGGCAGTGCTCGCTGTTCGCCTGTGCGAACATCATCAGCTCGACGTCGCTCGGATTGCGCGCGAGCTTCGTGAAGGCATCGACGAGATAGTCGATCTCGTCATCCGCCAGCGCGAGGCCCAGCTCGCTATTGGCCTGCTCGAGCGCGGCCCGGCCTGCGGCGAGGACATCGACCGTCGCAAGCGGCTTGGCGGGCAATTCGTCGAACAGATGGTGCGCATCCCCGCGCGAGCCCACGATACTTTCGGTCATCCTGTCGTGCAGCGCCGCCGCGACCGCGGCGCGCGCCTCGTCCGAAAGTCCTTTTTTGGCCCCCACTCCGAGAAAGCCCGCTTTGAGCGTCACCGTGTACTCGATTCCGCGCTCGATACGCCGCACGTGATCGAGACCGCAGTGATGAGCGATGTCGGTCGCCTTGCTGGCCCACGGCGAAATCGTGCCGAAGCGGGGCACGACGAGAAACGTTTCGCCCGCGCCGCGCCCTTCGCCGGCAGCGAACGGCGCGCCATAGTGGAGGAGCGCCTCGATGCGCTCGTTATCCTCGCGCGAGAGCGGCTCGGCCGCACTGACGAAGTGCAGGTATTGCCCGCGGACATCGACGATGTTCGCGTCGATGCGGCCGAGCGTGTCGATGAGACGGGATTGACGGAAGTCGGAGAGCGCCGAAGCACCGGGAAAGCACGAGAAGTGAGCCATGAAAGGACGTGGGCGTCGATGGGTCGGGCACGCGCGTCACTGGCCACGCGTGCGGACGACATGAAGCGAAAGGAAGACCAGGATTATACCCGGAAGTCGGCCCCCAATAAGCCGCTCCGATCCAAGCCGCGATGCCGCCACGGCGGAACTGCGGCGGTGACGCGGGACCGCTTTCGCTCGCGCGGGTGAGGCGTGCAGGCACGATTGGCGCTATCATCCGCGGTTTGCTTCCTCGACGCGAAGGCGCAATGCAAGCGCGCCTCGCGGTTTGCACGGCTCCGAGCAATCATTCAATGGATGTCATCGTCATAGGCGGCGGGGTCGTCGGCGTCGCCACCGCATATCAGCTGCATTCGGCCGGACACCGCGTCTGCGTCATCGAGCGCCATGCAACCGTTGCGCAGGGTGCCACCTATGGGCATGGCGGCGCGCTCCTGCCCACGCCGCTCGACGTATGGTTCGGCCCCACATTCGTGCCCAATGCGCGGATACCGCGCAGCGGTCTCGTCTACAAGCCGGGCTTCAACGGCACCACGCGGCGCTTCATGCAGCGCCTCGCCGCCTTTCAGGAGCCGGATGCGTTTCGGGACCAGTATCGGCGCCTCGGGCCGCTCGTCGATCTGTCGCGCGAGACGCTCGCGGCGCTCGAGACGCGCTTCGATTTCGAGTTCGAGCAGCGCAGCGGAATGCTTCACGTCGTGCGGCACCCGCGCGAGTGGGAGCTTGCGCAAAGCGCGCTCGATTTGCTGCGCGAGTTCGAAGTCCAGCATCAGGTGCTCACGGCGCGCGAATGTGCCGATCTCGAGCATTCGATACCCACCGATCCCGAGTTTGCGGGCGGCGTGTTCTTCGAGCATGAGCGCCTAGGCAACTGCCCGCTGTTCACGAAGCTCGTCAAACAAGTGCTCGAGGAGCAAGCCGGTGTCCGGTTCATGTTCGGCCGCGCGGTCGAAGCCTTGCGGCTCGACGAGCAGCGCGCGGCGGTGGAACTCGCGCCTGCGCCGAGCGAACGCGCGAGCGCACGGGAAGTCGATGTCGTATCGGCCGACGCGATCGTCGTTGCCGCGGGCGCCGGCAGCCTCCCCCTCATCGAACGGGCCACAACGAATCTGCCCTTGCACCCGGCCCGCTTTTTCGCATTGACGGCACCGATCGCTTACGAGGAGTGTGTGCCGCATGTCGCGGTCGTCGATACGGTCCGGCGCATTACGATGACGCGCGTGAATCAGAGGGTGCGCGTGGCGGGTGCGGCACTCGTGCAGCCGGAGCGCGAAATCGCAAAACCGGCCCCGGAACCGCTTGCCACCGCGGCAACGGCGCTGCTTGCGCAAGCCACGCATGACTGGATACCGGGCGCCGCCAAGATTTCGGCCGCGCACTCATGGGATGGCGTCCAGTTGCTTTCGCCGGACGGGTTGCCCGTCGTCGGCCGGGCGTCGCATCCGCGGCTCTTCGTGAATCTCGCGCACGGGCCGGCCGGTTGGGGGCTCGCCTGCGGGTCTGCTAAAGTGCTTGCTGAAATCATCAGCGGCACCGAGCCCAGTGTTCCGCCCGATACGCTTGCCGCGTTGCGCGCCGATCGTTTCGCGAGCTGAGCGAACCCCCGCATGGCCGCAAGCGTGCGGCCACCCACCGCCGAGGCACGCCACGGGTGGCGAGCGATCGGTCTCGCGCCCGTTGCCGCTGCGACGCTCCCGGATATCCGAGACCCATGACAGAAGCCGCCTCGCCCCCGCCGCGTTCCAGTTTTGTCCATCCGCACGAGCAGCCGCTGCCGCTTTATTCGGTGGCCCAAGTGCGCGAAATCGAGCATCGTGCGGCGGCAAGCTTGCCGGCCAACACGCTGATGGCGCGCGCCGGTGCGGCAGCGGCGCGATGCCTGCTCGAGCAGGCCGGACACGACGGTTCCCTGGCGGGCGGATGGCCCGTCTGGCTCGCGGCAGGTCCCGGTAACAACGGCGGCGACGCGCTCATGTGCGCAACGGGGCTGCACCAGGCCGGCGTGCCTGTCGAAGTGTGCATGCCGGTGGAGGTCAAACCCGACGATGCGCGGTGGGCGCTCGGTACGGCGCGCTCGGCCGGCGTGCCGATCTCGCATGTGCCGCCGGCCTCGTTCGAGCGCTACGGTTGGATCGTCGACGGTCTGTTCGGGATCGGGCTCGCGCGTCCGCTCGAGGGCATGTTCGCCGAGCTGGCCGGCCGCATCGGCGCGCACGCCCGTCGATGCGGCCGCGTGCTCGCGCTCGACGTGCCGAGCGGGCTGGACAGCGACTCGGGCACCATCGTCGGCGGCGCCGTCGCCGCTTGCGCTTCGCACACGATCACGTTCATCGGCGCGAAACCGGGCCTTTACATGGGCCACGGCCGCGATTTGAGCGGCACTTTATGGGTTGCGCCGCTCGACATCGACGCTGACGCCATCGAGCTGTCGACGCCTGTCGCTCGGCTGAACGCGCCAGATCTCTTCACCGACGTTTTTCCCGCGCGCACATTCGCATCGCACAAAGGGACGTTCGGCAGCCTTGCGGTGGTCGGTGGCGACACCGGTATGTGCGGCGCACCGATTCTCGCGGCGCGGGCCGCGCTGCATGCCGGGGCGGGCAAAGTGCATGTCGCCTTTCTCGGCAGCGGCGCGCCGCCTTACGATCCGCCCTACCCCGAATTGATGCTGCATCCGCTGGATACGCTTCGCCTCGCGAGCATGGACGCGCTGGCGATCGGCTGCGGCATGGGGACCAGCGAACGCGCGGCCGATGTGCTTGCCGACGCTATCGCGCTCGATATGCCCAAACTGCTGGATGCGGACGCGCTCAATTTGCTGGCGCAGCAGGCCCCTCTCGCGCAAGCGCTCGTCGAGCGCGGCGCGGCGGGCGCAGCGACTGTCCTGACGCCGCATCCGCTCGAGGCGGCGCGCCTGATGGGCTGTGACGCGGCGACGGTGCAGTGCGATCGCGTCGCAGCCGCGCGAACGCTCGCTTCCAGGTTCGGTGCAGTTGTCGTCCTGAAAGGCGCAGGGACCGTCATTGCGGCTCCCGATGCGCGTGTGGCGATCAACCCCACCGGCGGCGCGGCGTTGGCCACCGGAGGCACGGGGGACGTTCTCGGCGGCATCATCGGCGCCTTGCTCGCTCAGCGCCTGCCGGCCTTCGAGGCCGCGCTCGCGGGCGTCTACTTCCATGGTCTTGCCGCGGATACGCTGACGGCCCACGGGATCGGGCCGGCCGGGTTGACGGCGGGAGAGCTCGCCGCGACGGTGCGCGCTTCCATCAATCGGCTGATTTATCCGGCGCGCGAGTGACGCGTGCTGGTAATGCGAGCCACCCTCCAACGCCGCTATACTGTTCGACCCCGCCGCATTTCTTGAGAGGCGCCACCGCCATCGCGGCCGGCGGCGCACAGCGGGTCGCAGCAGCAAGCGAAAGCCGGCCCGGCCAGCTGTGCCGCGGCCTTCGTTCGAGCCCCCAACGATCGACCGACAGCCATGACGACGAACTCGCTTTCCTCCTGGTCCGCGCTGCAAGCGCATTACGACACGATTCGCGAAGCGCGGCTGCGCGACTGGTTCGCCGCCGACACCAGCCCCACCCGCGCCGAGCGCTTCACCTTCGCAGGAGGGGGCCTCGCCGCCGACTTCTCGAAAAACCGGATCACCGACGACACACTGCGCCTGCTCGTTGCGCTCGCGCGCGAAGCGGGCGTCGAAGCGCGTCGCGACGCCATGTTCGAGGGTGCCATCGTCAACCCCACGGAGGGCCGTGCGGCGTTGCATACCGCGTTGCGAGCCACGCGCGCCGATGCCCCCTACCACGAGCAAATCCGCGCCGAGCGCGCCAAGATGGCCGCCTTTGCCGAACGCGTGAGGAGCGGCGCGTGGACCGGCTACTCCGGCAAGCGCATCCGTCATGTCGTCAATATCGGGATCGGCGGTTCGGATCTCGGTCCGAAAATGGTCGTCCATGCACTCGATCATCTCGCGCATCCCGAGATCGCCAGCTACTTCGTTTCCAACGTCGACGGTGCCGACCTCGCTCGCGTCCTTGCGCGCATCGATCCCGAAGAGACGCTCGCGATCGTCGTTTCGAAGACCTTCACGACGCTCGAGACCATGACGAACGCGCGCTCGCTGCGCGACTGGTTCGTGCAACGAGGCTGCCCCGAGCAGGCGCTCGCCAAGCATTTCGTCGGCGTGTCCGCCAATCCGGCCGAAGTCGTCAAGTTCGGCATCGATGAAAAGAACGTCTTTGAAATGTGGGACTGGGTGGGTGGGCGCTATTCGCTGTGGTCGGCTGTCGGTCTTTCGATCATGATCGCCGTCGGGCCCGAGCATTTCGACGCGCTGCTAGCCGGCGCCGACGCCATGGACACCCACTTCCGGCAAGCCCCGCTCGAGCGCAACCTGCCCGTCCTGATGGGACTCGTCGGCATCTGGTACCGCAATTTCTTCGGCTCGCAAAGCTATCTCGTCGCACCGTATTCCGAGGCGCTGCACTACTTGCCGTCGTATTTGCAGCAGCTCGAAATGGAGAGCAACGGCAAGTCCGCGCGGCTCGACGGACAATTCGTCGACTACGCGACTGCGGCCGTCACGTGGGGCGAACCGGGCACGAACGGGCAGCACGCGTTCTTTCAGATGCTGCATCAAGGCCCGACCATCGTGCCGATCGACTTCATCGCGGTGCTCACGCCCGAGCATCCGCTCGCGAGCCATCATCCGAAGCTGCTCGCCAATTGCTTCGCGCAGAGCGAAGCGCTCATGCTCGGGCGGACGGTCGAGGAAGCACGCAAGGTCGCCGGCCCCGACAAGCCGGAGCTCGTACCGCACCTCGTCTTTCCGGGCAACCGGCCATCGACGACACTGCTTGTCGACGCATTGACGCCCCACTCGCTGGGTGCGCTCATTGCACTTTATGAGCACAAGGTGCTCGTGCAAGCCACGATCTGGAACATCAACCCGTTCGATCAATGGGGCGTGGAGCTCGGCAAGATACTCGGCAAAGTCGTGGAGGCGGACCTCGTCGCAGCGCAATTCGACCCATCGAAGCACGATTCGTCCACTTCCGCGCTGATCGCGCGAGCGCGCGAAGCCAGCAAGCGTTGAACCTAAACGGGGTGGGCCCGGCTTGTTGGCGGGGCTCGCCTACCGATGCGCCACCCGTCCCGCGTCGAGCGTCACGATGCGCGCGCAACGATGCGCAAGTTCGAGATCGTGCGTGACGAGCACGAGCGTGGCCCCGTGTGCCGCGTTCATCTCGAACATGAGATCGATGACCGCGTGCCCGGTCGCCGCATCGAGACTGCCTGTCGGCTCGTCTGCGAACAGGATCGCCGGGTGGGTGACGAAGGCGCGCGCGAGCGCGACACGCTGCTGCTCGCCGCCGGACAGGACCTTCGGATAGTGCCCAGTGCGCGCCCCGAGGCCGACTTGATCGAGCAGCGCGCGGGCACGGCCCGTTGCCTCGTGCGAGGTGACGCCGCCTTGCAACTCGAGCGGCAAGCGCACGTTCTCGAGAGCGGTCAGATGCGGCATCAGCTGAAACGATTGAAAGACGAACCCGACCATGCCGTTTCGGAGATTCGCCCGTTCATCCTCCGACAACGTTTCGAGCGCCTTTCCGAACAATCGAACCGAGCCCGACGTGGCATTGTCCAATCCGGCGAGCAAGCCCAGCAGCGTCGACTTACCCGAGCCGGAGGCACCGACGATTGCCACGCTGCTGCCGGGCGTGACCTCGAGTGTGATGTCCTCGAGTATCGTCAGCTCGCCCGTTGCGTTCTTAACCCGCTTGGATAAATTGCGTACTTCGATGATGGGATCGGTATTTTTATGCATGAGGAAGGCGCGTCGCTCGAAAGTAGGTGCGCTCGCCGGCAATCTGCACCGAGCGTTGCTGGCTATCGCGCTCGCCGTGGTCGCGACCTCGGCCGGTGCAACGGCGGATGCCGCCGCGCCGGCCAAGCCGGTCATCGTCGTGCTCGGCGACAGTCTTTCGGCCGAGTACGGCCTGCCCAGAGATTCAGGATGGGTCGCGCTGCTGAGGCGCCGCCTGGCGAACGAGCGCATCGATTATAGCGTCGCCAATGCAAGCATCAGCGGAGACACGACGAGCGGCGGCCGCGCGCGGCTGCCCGAATTGATATCCCGCCTCAAGCCGTCGATCGTGATCGTCGAGCTGGGCGCCAACGACGCGTTGCGCGGTGTCCCGCTCTCGACGACGGAAGACAATCTGCGCACGATCGTCAAGGACGCGCAGCAGAGCAAGGCGAAAGTGGTGCTCGTCGGGATGTATGTGCCGGCCAATTACGGCCCCGCCTATACGGAGCAGTTCCATCGAATCTACGGCTCGCTCGCCAAGGAACTCGATGTACGGCTCGTCCCTTTTCTGCTCGCCGGCATCGAAAACAAGCCGGACATGTTCCAGAGCGATCAGATGCACCCGACCGAGCAAGCGCAGCCGGTACTGCTCGACAATGTCTGGCCGGTTCTCGCGCCGCTCCTTCAGCGCCGGCAAGTCCGCTAAGTCGGACCTGCCGGCAATCGCTCAATCGGTACTGCCTGACTTGCCGTCCGCCGCTCCGTAGAACTTCACCTTCGAGCGCGCGCGCAGCGCATCGATATAAGCCTGCATATCGGTCTGTCCGCTCATCTGCGAAAGTTGCTGTTGCGCTCCCGCAAGCCGGGCGGGGTCGATCGGCGCACCGGGCAGCACGGCATTCACACGATAGATGGCGTAACCGGCCTCGCCAAGATCGACGCCGGTGTAGACGGGCGGCTTGCTGGCATCGGCTTTGAAGATCGCGCTCAACGCTGCGGGCGGGACGCTTTGCGCATCCGTGCGCGAGAGCTTCATCTCGGCGCCGAAGCCCGCGGTCGACTTCGACTTTTGCAAGTCTGCAAGCTTGGCGGCGCCGTCCTTGCGGGCGAGCTCGGCAGCCTGCTCGGCCACGTAGCGGGCGCGCACGGCATCCTTGATCGATGCCAGCGGCGGCGTGGCAGCCGGTTTGAAGTCGGTCACGCGAGCCGAGATCAGCATGTTATTGCCGACGTCGATCGCCTGCGTGTTGTTATGGTCCTTGACGGCATCGTTGGCGAAGACAGCAGCCAGGAACTTGGGATTGTTGAGCGGGCTGTCGGGCGGCAGCGACGCGCTGGGCTTGTTGGTGACCGTGGCCGTTTGCAGCGTCAACTTGAACTTGTCGGCAACCGGCTGCAGGCTCTTCGCCTGTTCGTAGACTGTCGACGTGAACGCGTCCGAGCCGTCGCTGAAAGCCTTGGCGGCCTGCTGCGACTTGAGTTCCTTCTCGATCTGGTCCTTCACGCTGGCGAACGGCTTGACGACGGGCGGCTTTTCGTCGGTCAGCATGATCACGTGGTATCCGAACGCCGAACGCACCACATCGCTGACATCGCCCTTTTTCTTCAACCCGAGCGCGGCCGCGTCGAATGCCTTGTCGCCCGTGATCACACCACCGGTCGACCAGCCGAGGTCACCGCCCTTCGATGCGGAGCCCGGGTCCTTCGATTCTTTCTGAGCGATCTGCGCAAACTGATCGGGATGCGCCTTCACCTGCGCCAGTACGTCCTGCGCCGTTTTCTTCGCGGCCGCGTCCTCGTCGGGCTTCGCACCGCTCGGCGACGGAATCAGAATCTGGCTCACGCGCACTTCGCGCGGTGTCGTAAAACGCGCCGTGTTGTCGTCGTAGTACGTCTTCGCATCGGCTTCGGTCGGGTTGATCCCGGCGCCGAGCGTAGCCGGAGAGAACACGACGTATTGGATGGACGCCGTCGGCGGCGTCGCGAAATCGGCGCGATGCGCATCGTAGTACGCGGCGAGCTGCGCATCGTCCACCTTGACCTTCGATGCGTAATCGCTGGTATGCAGCACCAGCGGCTGCACCGCGCGCTGTTGCTCGGCAAGCTGGGCCAGGTGCTCGGCAACGCTCTTGGGCACGAACGCGCTCGCCTGGATGCTATCGGGGATCTGGTCCATCGCCAGGCCGTAACGGACACGCTCCTGGTATTGATCGGGTGTCATGCCCTGCATCGCGAGCAACTGGGTATAGCGATCGACGTCGATCGACCCATCGGGTTTGCGCAGCGACGCAATCACCGGATCGGCCAAGAGCGCTCGACGCACCGCGTCATCCGATGCGCTCAGGTGCTCGCGCTGCGCCTCGTCGGCCAGCACGCGCTGCTGAATCAGGCTGTCGAGCAATTCGCGGCGCCGCTCGGGCGTATCGAACATCTTCGCGTCGAAGCGCGCGCCGAGCACCTGCCGCGCCTGATCGAGCTGCCGACGCATCGCGTCGTCGAATTCGGCACGGGTGATTTTATGGCCGTTGACGCTCGCCACATTGGCGCTTTCGTCGAAGAACCCGCGGAAACCCTGGATACCGATGAAGCCCAGCCCCGGCACGATGACGAGGACGAGCATGAACATCATCAGGCGCTTGTGGTTGCGAAAGAAATCGAGCATGCGTGACTGGTTACGTTGGACAAAAACGTCCAATAGTACAACAGCTGCAACCGGCGGCGACAAATCCGGTTCTGGCGGAAAGACGGGCTTGCCAGCCGGCATGCCGCGTCGGCACAATAGCCGGGCACTGTCGCGCTGCGTGGGCCCCACGCTGGCGAGCGCGGCGTGCCGCGGGAGGCGGTCATGCTCTACGACTGGCTGGAAGCGCAGCGCGCGCTGGCGCGCTCCGTTGGCGCGTGGACCGAATATGCCGGGCGCCTTTTCGGATTACCGGTGGCGCCTGGCGATAGCGGCGTTCCGGGCAGCGACTGGTTCGGCCGCTTCATTCAGACCGCCGCCCAAGCGCCGGGCTTCGATATTCATTCGGTGACGATCGGCGAACGCCAGGTGAGCGTGAAAGAAACCATCGTCGCGGCAACGCCGTTTTGCGCACTCCGTCACTTCGCCCGCGAAGGCATGGTCCTTCGCTCATCCCCGTATCCCGTTCTGGTCTGCGCGCCGCTGGCCGGCCATCACGCCGTCATGATGCGCGAGACGGTCGAGACGCTGCTGGAGGACACCGACGTCTATGTGACCGATTGGGCCAACGCACGAGACGTTCCGATAACGGCCGGCAGGTTCGGCCTCGACGACTACGTCCAGACCATCGAACGGTTTTTGCGCATGCTCGGCGGCGCCGGACTGCATGTCCTGGCCGTATGCCAGGCCACCGCACCTGCCGCCGCCGCGGCCGCCCTCGTCGCCGCGTGCGGCGAGCCGGCTCCGCTCAGCCTCACGCTGATGGGCGGTCCCATCGATGCACGCATCAATCCGACGGCCGTCGGCCGCTTCGCGCTCGCGCACAGCATCGGCTGGTTCCGAGCCACTCTCATCGATATCGTCCCGCCGGGTTACGCTGGCGCAGGCCGACGGGTCTATCCAGGCTATATTCAACATGCGGCGCTGATGGCCGTGCATCCGGACCGCCAGCTCGCACTCGAATCGCGGTACTGGGCGCACCGGTGGCGCGCAGACAAGACAAAAGCGGCGGAAAGCCGACGCGCGCTCGACGAGTACGCCGCCGTGCTCGACATGACCGAGGACTATTTCCTCGATACCCTGCGGGTCCTCTTTCGCGAGCACCGGCTCGCGCACGGTATTTGGCAGATTGCAGGACGCCGCATCGATGGCTCGGCGCTTGCTAGCACCGCCCTTTGTACGGTCGAGGGCGATCGCGACGATATCACCGGCGCGGGCCAGACGCATGCCGCCCATACCGTTCTAGCGTCCGTGCCGCAGCGCTCGAGAATGCGCCTGACGATCGCCGATTGCGATCACTACGATCTTTTTACCGGAGCCCGCTGGCGCGAAGCGATCCACCCCGAGCTGGCCCGTTTCTGGCGTTCGGCGTCCTCCGCGCGTCGGCGTGGCTCCCGGGTCCGGCCACCCCCGACGGCCAGATCGCGCGCACTTGATTCAGATCAGGCTGCAACGATGAGCGTGCGCCGATGATGTCCGAAAAACGGATCGACTTCGCGGAAGGCCCAAATGTACCGACACATCCTCGCCCCTATCGACGGTAGTGCCACGTCCACGCGCGCGCTCGAGGCCGCGCTCCGGTTCGCCAGCGGTTCGGGCGCCGAATTGCTTGCACTTTTTGTCGTGGACGTGCCGGTCATCGGCTCGGAGGCGCCTGGCTACGATCCGAACCTGGTGCGCGATGCGCTTTTCGAGCAGGGAGCGCGCGTGGTCGACGAAGCGATCGAGAAAATGAAAGCGGCCGACGTTACCGGCACGCCGCGCGTGGTCGAGACCAACCCGCTTCGCGACGATATTGCGCATACGATCTTGCGTGTCGCCGAGGAGTGGCCGGCCGATCTGATTGTCATGGGTACACATGGGCGGCGCGGGTTCCAACGCCTCATGCTCGGCAGCGTAGCGGAACGCTTCCTGCGCATTTCGTGCTGTCCGGTTCTCCTCGTTCCGGCCAGCGATGCGGCGGCCGGTGAAAGTTGAGTGCCGGCCCGACGGCACGGCGGCATCGATCCGGCACGCCGAGGCACCGACGAGCCGCGGACTCCCGTCAGAGTTTGCCCGTTGCGCCGCGGGCCACTTCATCGTGGCGCACGAGCAATACCGGCAGTTCCACCGAGCGCAGCAACGATTCGGCAACGCTGCCCAGCAACACGCGGCGCACGCCATGGCGACCATGCGTTCCAATGACGATGAGTTCCGCCTCACATTCCGCGGCGACGCGAGCAATGACCGAGGCCACGCTTTCGCCGTACGCGTCGACGACACGCGGCGTGCCCTCGACCCCTCCCGCCTTGAAGACTTCTTCGGCTTCCTCGAGCGCCGCGGTCGCCGCCTCGATCGCCTCGGGGCTCGCGCCCTCACCGCCCTGATAGACCGCACCAACGTCCACCAGTTGCGGTGCGTGCTCCACGACGCAGACCGCGACGATCGACGCGCCCGAAGCGCTGGCAATCTTTACGGCCTCGTCGAGCGCAAGACGCGCTGCGCGGCTGCCGTCGATGGCAGCCAGAATACGTGTGTACATGATGGTTCTCCGGGGCACAGGCCCACTGCATCGATCATTGATGCAATAAGTGTGCGACCCGCCAGGCCTGCGCGCCTTGATGCCGATCAACGAGCGATCGGGGGCGTCGACAGGCCTGACGAATGAGCCGATTCCTGGCGCGACCGTAGGAAAATGCTTACAAAGCGCCGTCGATACCTACCCCAGTTTCGTATCGCGCTGATATTTTTTTCGCGGGGCGCTGGCCATACTCACTGCCATGAAGGATCACGTGCGTGCTGCCGCGCGCGCGTCACTGGCGGAGGCCACCATGTTGCTCGAACTGGATTTCCCCCGACAAGAAGGCCCATCCCCGGCCCCGCAGGAGACGTCCGGGGGTGCCCACAGTCGAAAGCTACCGTCGCCTGCCAAGGAGGGCTGCGCGTCCTGCTCGCTGCGCTCGGCCTGCGTCCCGGATGGGTTGACCGCTCAGGAAATCGCGCGCTTCGATGCGATCGTCAACACGACGCGGACCATCAAGCGCGGCGAAGCGCTGTACCGTACCCACGATCCGTTCGAGAGCATTTATGCCGTGCGGGCCGGTTCGTTCAAGACCGTCGTCATGCACCGCGATGGCCGAGAGCAGGTCACGGGTTTTCACCTTGCGGGCGAAGTGCTCGGGCTCGACGGTGTCTGTGCCGAACGACACAGCAGCGATGCGATAGCCCTCGAAGACAGCAGCGTATGCATCATGCCTTATTCGCTACTCGAGTCGATGTGCACGGAATCGAAGCAGTTGCAGCGGCAAATGCTGCGCACGATGAGCAGCGAAATCGTGCGCGAATCGTCGCTGATGATGCTGCTCGGCACGATGAGCGCCGAGCAGCGCGTCGCCACGTTCCTGCTCAATCTATCGAGCCGCATGAAGGCGCGCGGCTACTCGGCCGCCGAATTCAACTTGCGCATGACGCGCGAGGAAATGGGCAATTACCTCGGCATGAAGCTCGAGACAGTCAGCCGTATGTTCTCCAAATTCCAGCGCGACGGGCTGCTCGAAACCCACGGCAAAAAAATCCGCATCGTCGATCTGACCGCGCTCGAAGCGGTTTGAGCCCGCCGATATACGCCCTGGGGTTGCGTCAATCGCCGGTCGTCAACACCGCGGCGCCGGTGAGGCGGCCCTCGCGCAAGTCGGACAGCGCCCGATTGGCCTCGCGCAACGGATAGAGCGTCGTCTCGATGCGCAGCGGCACCTGGCCCGCGATCCGCATGAACGCGTGTCCATCTTCGCGCGTCAGATTTGCGACCGATACAAGGCACCGTTCGCCCCAGAGCAGGTCGTACGGAAAGGACGGAATCGCGCTCATGTGGATGCCGCCGCAAACCACGATGCCACCTTTGACGACGGCGGCCAGTGCGGCGGGCACGAGCGCGCCGACCGGTGCAAAAATAAGTGCCGCATCGAGCGGTTCGGGCGGTGCGGCATCGCTGCCGCCGGCCCAACGTGCGCCGAGTCGGCGAGCGAGCTGCTGCGCGGCCGTGTCGCCGGGCCGCGTGAACGCATAGACGATCCGCTGCTGATGGCTGGCCACTTGCGCCACGATGTGTGCGGCCGCTCCGAAGCCGTAGATGCCGATACGCCGGGCGTCGCCGGCCATCGCGAGCGTTCGATATCCGATGAGGCCCGCGCACAATAGCGGCGCCGCTTCCGCGTCGGAGTAACGAGCCGGTATGGGCAGACAATAGCGGCTATCCGCGGTAACCCACTCGGCATACCCGCCATCGAGTGTGTAGCCCGTGAACGCCGGCCGATCGCACAGGTTTTCGCGGCCCCCGCGGCAGTAGCGGCATTGCCCGCACGTATGGCCGAGCCAGGGCACCCCGACGCGCTCGCCCAGCCGGAATTCGGTGACGCCCTCACCCAGGCCCGCGACGACACCGACGATTTCGTGCCCCGGTATGACGGGCTTCTTGGGATGGGCCAATTCCCCGTCGACCACATGCAAGTCGGTGCGGCACACCCCGCATGCGCGAATGCGGATCAACAATTGCCCGGGGCCGGGCGTCGGATCTGGCAACTCGCGCTCGCTCAAGTGCGGGGACCGGCCGTCGAATACCATCGCGCGCACGTCGTTGTCTCCCGGTGCGAGTCAAGCGTCGTGAAAACGGAAAAACCCGCTATGCAGCAGCACCGGCTTCTTGCCGAGTTCTTGCAACAATTCGCGAGCGGCTCGTTCGATGGCGTGCCGATGCTTTTCGAACGCCGCAAGGACATCCTCTTCCCGGAGCGACTGGGCGCCAAAGTGGTCTTCGAGCGCCTCCGCGGTAATTGCGCATTGGACGCGCTCGCCATCGACGAGCGCCGGGAACGCGAGCACCAGGTCGCGGCCGCAGTACTCCGGAGCCTCGATCGGAAAAGAGATATGCATAGCGCCCCCTTTGCGGCAACCGTGCCGCGGCGAATCCATCCGGCAACCTTACGACAAAAGGCGCGGACGTGCCACGCGCCCTTGCCATCAGGATAGTCGATGGCAAGCGTCGTCCTGCTTGACTTGGATCAACGCTTGCGGGGCCCGGATCACTCCGCGGCGACCGTGCGTTGCCGCTGCTCGCCGAGCCCCTCGATGCCGAGGCGGATCGTCTGGCCCGCTTTCAAGTAAACGGGCTCCGGCTTGATGCCCAGACCGACGCCCGGCGGCGTGCCGGTCGAAATTACATCGCCAGGCTGCAGGCTCATGCACTGCGAAAGATACGAGACGAGCTTCGCGACCGTAAAGATCATCGTGCGCGTATTGCCGTTCTGATAGCGGTGCCCGTCGACTTCGAGCCAAAGATGAAGCTGCTGCGGATCGGCGATTTCGTCGCGCGTGACCAGCCACGGGCCCAGGGGGCCGAACGTGTCGAAGCCCTTGCCCTTGTCCCACTGCCCGCCGCGCTCGATTTGCCACTCGCGCTCGGACACATCGTTGATGACGCAAAAACCGGCCACGTAATCGAGGGCGTTCGCTTCGTCGACATACTTGCATGGCCGCCCGATGACGACACCGAGTTCCACCTCCCAGTCGGTCTTTTTCGATCCACGCGGGATCTCGATATCGTCGTTCGGGCCGACGATCGCGCTCGTCCATTTATTGAAGACCACAGGTTCGCTCGGAATCGGCATGTTCGATTCCGCCGCGTGATCCGCATAGTTCAAACCGATACATACCATCTTCCCGACCCGGCCGACGCAGGCACCGATCCGCGGTTCGCCCCGCACGACCGGCAGTGTCGCCGGATCGATCGCCCGCAGCCGCGCAAGGCTCGCATCGGAAAGCGCATCGCCGGCGATGTCGTCGACGTGGGTCGACAAGTCTCGAATGTTGCCCTCGGCATCGACGAGGCCCGGCTTTTCCTGACCTTTCGGCCCATAACGAAGCAGTTTCATATCAGTGGATTGCGATAAGAGAAAGTGGGAAGGATCAATTGGACCAGCCGCCGTCGATGAGATGCACCTGCCCTGTCGTGAACCCCGCTTCGTCCGATGCGAGATAGGCGGCGAGCGCGGCGATCTCTTCGGGTTTGCCGATGCGGCCCATGGGCTGACGCGCGACGAATGCCGCCTCGACTTCGGCGACCGACTTGCCTTGCGTGCCCGCCTGCTCGGCAATGCGCGCCGTCAACGAGGGCGAAGCCACGGTTCCCGGGCAGATCGCGTTGCATCGCACGCCGCGAGTCACGAAGTCCGCGGCGACCGACTTCGTGAGCCCGATCACCGCGGCTTTCGACGCGCCGTAGACGAAGCGGTTCGGCACGCCTTTGACGCTCGAGGCCGCCGACGCCATATTGACGATCGAGCCGCCGCCGCGCTCGAGCATCCCCGGTAAAAACGCGCGGATCGTCCGGTACATCGACTTCACGTTCAGATCGAACGAGAAATCCCAGTCGTGCTCTTCGCATTCGAGCACGCTGCCCGCATGCACGAAACCGGCGCAATTGAGCAGGATATCGATGCCGCCGAGCTCGCTCGCGAGCGCCGCGATCGCGGCCGTATCGCGCACGTCGAGCGGGCGCGCCTCGAACGGTACGTCGCCGAATAGATCGAGCCGGATATCGGTCGCGACGACGCGCGCGCCCTCACGCGCGAATCGCTCCGCGCAGGCGCGGCCAATGCCCTGCGCGGCCGCGGTCACGACCGCGACTTTGCCGGCGAGCCTGCCCGCGAGCGGATGCTCCGGTGATGTTGCCGTGGGATTCATAAACGCTCCGTTTGATGTCCGCCAGCTCGCGCCGCGGGCATGATCGGCAAACAGGCCGGCCCAACCGGCTCGAATGCCTTGTAGGTCAGAATGAATTCCTGGTGGCCGAGCATCTCCGACTTCGACCGCGCGCCGTTGGCGACATCGACGGTCAAATCGAATACTTCGCGCCCGAGCTCGTCGAGCGTGCCGCGTCCCTCGAGGATGCGCCCCGCATCAGCGTCCATGTCGCCCGATAGTTTGCGGTAGGTGTCTGGATTGGCGCAAACCTTGATGACCGGCGACACCGCCGAGCCGACGACCGAACCGCGGCCCGTCGTGAACAAAATCAGGTGGCAGCCGCAGGCGATCAGCTCGCCGATTTCGGCATTGTCGCTGATGTTCGGAAAACCGAAGCGCGGCTCGCCGTCGGGCACGACATCGAGCAGGTAAAGCCCGCCCGTCGGCGGCACGTCGCCCGGCTTGACGATGCCGACGATCGGCGATGCACCGCTTTTCGCATAGGCGCCGAGCGACTTCTCCTCCTGCGTCGTGAGCCCGCCGTCGGCATTGCCGACCGCGAAGCTGCCGTGTCCCATGATCGTGTAATAGCGCGCCGCTTTCGCCACGCACTCGACGATCGCGTCGCCCAGCTCTGGCCGCGCCGCGCGCGACTTCATATGGTATTCGCACCCGACGAGCTCGCCCGTCTCTTCGAAGACGCAGGTCGCGCCGCGCTCGATGAGCGCATCGAACGCGCGCCCCACGGCCGGGTTGGCCGTCATGCCGCTCGTGCCATCCGAACCGCCGCAGACCGTGCCGACGATGAGCTCGGAAAGCTGCATCGGCACGGTGCCCTGCGCGCGCAAAGCCTGCCGCGTGCGCTTCACCCAGTCGACGCCGCGCATCACCGTGCTGCGCGTGCCGCCCGTTTCCTGGATCGTCAACACCTCGACCGGCCGTCCGCTATCGCGCACGAGATCGGCCAGATAGTGCTTGTTCATACTTTCGCAGCCGAGCGAGACGAACAACACCGCGCCGACATTCGGATGTGTGGCGATACGCGCGAGCATTTTCTCCGCGTAGGCGTTCGGATAGCAGCCGGGAAAGCCGATCAGATGGACATCGGGTTGTTCGTCGTGGGCGTTGGCGACGTCGAAGTCGCCCGCCACGGCGTCGGCGTCGGACTCGTCGTAGCGCGGCCCGAAGCGCGTGACGATTTCGCGCGCCACGTGATGGGCGCATTCGACGAGATACGCGACTGCGATCACGTTGCGAATGCCCTTGCGGCCGTCACTGCGCAAGTAACCGCGAAGCGGGGCCGGTTCGGAAGAGAGCTCGTTCATCGAAGTATCCGTCGAAAAGTGACAAGTGCTCAACGCTTGTCGTGGGAGACGAAACTGTGGCCTTCGTCGTGGGTGTACGTGGGCAGATAGTCGCTCACGAGATTGTGCATGTGCAGATGCTCGCCGCGTGCGACGCTCGCCGTCACATGGCCGATCGGCGCGCCGTAGCGGACGACCTTCTCGCCAGCTTCGAGCGGACGGCGCGCGAGCTTGTGCGCGAGCGGGATCGTCGTCGCGAGGACGACGGTTTCGCCGTCGATGGCGAGCGCCGTACCGGCTTCGAGCGTCGTCGCGGCGATCACGCAGTTGTCCTCCGGCGCGAGCAGAATCAGGCGGGGATCGAATGTCGGAGAAGTCATCGTCGTCATGCGTCACCGCCGGCCCGTTTCGTCAACATCAGCGC
>NZ_DASXWY010000163.1:0-45600 GCF_036503415.1 Trinickia sp.
AATGATATTGCGAGTCATTCTCATTTGCGTTAAGGTTAACGATAAGCGAGCTCGAACGAGAGCACGTTTCGTCAACACTCAACAACAACACCGTCGAACAATCATGTCATTTCGGCCTCGCAGCGCTGCCGTTCGGTCTATTTATCCGATTGCCGCTCCATCTTCCGTTGCTCTCAAACCTTTATTGATCGCGGTACGCACGGCCTTTGTCGGTTTGTTGGCGACGGGCCTCGGTACCGTCGCCTGCGCGCAGGCGTCCGCGGACTCGGTGACGAGCCCGAGCGATTCGCGCAACACGCTCCCTGCGGTCGTAATCAAGACCGACGCAGTGGCGGATGAGCCGGTCAAACCCTACGCGGGCGGGCAGATCGCCCAGGGCGGGCGGCTGGGATTGCTCGGCAACAAAAGCGCAATGGATACGCCGTTCAGCGTGAGCAACTACACGTCGCAGCGCCTGGACGATCAACAGGCGCCCACGCTCGGCGATGCGCTGAACAAAGACCCATCGATTCGTTTCACTGGGCAAACGGGCGGTGTGACCGATTCCTTTTATATCCGCGGCTTTCCAGTCAACGAAGGCAACCTGAGCGATTTCGCATTCGACGGCGTATATGGCGTGGTGCCGAATTATCACGTCTTCACCGAATACGTCGAGCGTGTCGATGTGCTCAAGGGGCCGGCGGCGCTGCTTTACGGCATGTCGCCGAACGGTGGGGTCGGGGGCGTCGTCAACATCGTGCCGAAACGGCCGCTCGCGAAAGACCTCACCCGGTTCACGGCCGACTACACCTCCGATTCGCAAGTGGGCGGCCATATTGATATGAGCCGGCGGTTCGGCAGCGAACGACAGTTCGGCATCCGTTTCAACGGGCTGCATCGCCAAGGCGGCACACCGCTCGATAACCAGCGTTCCCGCGCGGAGGTCGGCGCCTTGTCGCTCGATTATCAGGGCGAGCGCTTGCGGGCGACGCTCGATGTCATCGAGCAATATCAATGGATCGATGCGCCCACACGGCCTTTCCTCGTGACATCGGGCATCGCGGTGCCGTCTGCCGCCGACGGCCGGCGCAACGTCACGCAATCGTGGGGCTGGTGGAAATCCTACGATCAGTCGACGCTGTTGCGTGCCGAATACGACGTGAACAGCAACGTGACGGTATTCGCCGATGCAGGCGGCGCCAAGACCGACGTTGCACGGCTGTCCGACCAGACGCCGACGATCATCGATGCCGCGGGCGATACGCGCTCGACGCCGCAGAACTGGAAATTCCAGGTCAACCGCTGGAGCGCCGACACGGGCTTGCGCGCCCACTTCGATACGGGTCCGGTCAAGCATGCGCTGACGCTGCAGGCGAGTCTCTATCAGGATCGTCTCGCGCAGACGAGCAATTCCGGCACCGCGATTCTCTCGAACATTTATTCGCCCGTCGCGAGCCCGGCTCAGGCCATCGCTTCGCCGTCGAGTGCGCCGAAGGTCTCGTCGTCGCAACTGACGGGCGTGGCGCTCGCGGATACGCTGAGCGTCTTGAACGATCGGGTCCAGCTCACGGCCGGCGTGCGCCATCAGCAAGTCGAGTCGGACAACTTCAGCGCAGCCACTGGCGCCAAGACGACATCCTACGACAAGAGTGCGGTGACGCCGTTGGTGGGGATCGTCTTCAAACCCGTGCAGAACGTTTCGCTTTACGCGAACTATATCGAAGGGCTCAGCAAGGGCGACATTGCGCCGGCTGCCGCTTCGAACGCAGGCCAGGTGTTCGCGCCGTACAAGACGAAGCAGCACGAGGTCGGCGTAAAAGTCGACTTCAAGAACGTGATGGCGACGCTCGCGGCATTTCGAATCACGAAGCCCAGTGGTCAATTGTCAGGGACGGTGTTTACCGTCGATAGCGAGCAGCGCAATCAAGGGCTCGAGCTCACCGTAGCAGGCGAGCCGATCAGAGGCGTTCGCGTGCTCGGCGGCGCGACGCTGCTCGACGCGAAGCTGACCAGGACCGCCAGCGCCGCGACGACGGGCAATCGGCCCGTGGGTGTACCGACCTGGATGGCGAATGTGGGCGCCGAATGGGATCTGCCGTGGGTCGCGGGCTTGACGCTCACAGGAGGCGTGAATTTCACGGGGCGCGAGTATGTGAATCAGGCGAACACGCAGTCGGTACCGGGCTGGACGACGGTCGATTTCGGCACGCGATATACGACTGCCATTCACGGTAAAACCACCACCTTTCGTGCCGGCGTGTTGAATGCCTTCAACCGGAAGTATTGGTCTGGCGTCGCCTCTTTCGGCACGATCTCGCTCGGCGCACCGCGAACACTGTTCGCCTCCGCCACCGTGGATTTCTGATCGCGGCGATGGGAATACGGATGCAAACTCATCGCTCGCATCGGCAAGACCGAACGCAAGGCGTCCAGGTGTTCGAACCTGCCTCGCTGCGTCCCATTTTGGCGCCGGCGCTCGACCGTCTCGTGCACGGCGCGCCGCAAGCGCTGGGCGACATGACGCGGCAGTATGGCTCTCCACTCAACGTCGTGGTACCGGGCACGCTGGCTCGCAACGTCGACGCGTTTCGCGCGGTGCTGCGCCGGCACGATCTGCGCTTCGAGATTCTTTACGGCGCGAAGGTCAACAAGTCGCCCGCGCTCGTGCGTGCGGCGGTCGACGCAGGCATCGGGGTTGACGTATCGAGCCTCTACGAAATGCGCGATGCGCTGCGCGCCGGGATCGACCCGGCCCGGTTGTGTGCGACGGGCCCCGCGAAGACACGAGTCTTTCACATGGCATTGGTCGCCAATGCAGCGTTGATATCGGTCGATTCGAGCGAGGAGCTGGCAGACCTCGAAACGATCGTCCGCGAGATCGAACCCGACCGGCCCGCGCGCGTACTGTTGCGCTATCGCCCTGAAGAAGCGCCGGCGAGCCGCTTCGGTATGAACGCGGCGGATCTGCTCGCCTGCATGAAGCGGTTGGCTCTGCAAAGCAATTCATTTTCTTTCGAGGGCTTTCATTTCCATCTCGGCGGATATCGTTACGAGACGCGGGCCAGCGCCATGCGCCAACTCGTTCATTTCGTCGATGCGGCTCGCGCGATGGGCCTCGTGCCGAAGATCGTCGATATCGGCGGCGGAATGCCCGTCGGATACGTCGATAGTGAGGAGTACGAAGCGTTCGTTCGTGCACAGGACCCGAGTCACTACCGCAACGGCAAGATCCCCGCATCGTTTTATCCCTATGGCGGCCCGATCGGTGCCTGCGAGTGGCTGGACCGGTTGCTCGACTCGCCCTGCACGGACGGTATGTCCATCGCACGGTATCTGAATGCGCAAGGCCTGACGCTGGCGATCGAGCCGGGAAGAAGCCTGGCCGACCAGACGGCCGTATCGATTTTTCGCATTACCCGTGTCAAGGCGCAGGCGGCGGGCGAGGCCGTCGTCTTCGTCGAAGGCAGCAGCTTCAGCGCTTGCGAAACGTGGTTCGGCTCGGAGTTCCTGGTGGACCCGATCGTCGTATCGGTGAATCCCACCGACGATGAAACGCGGACCGCGGTACCGGTGCGCGCCTGGATCGCCGGACACAGCTGTCTCGATGAAGACGTCTTGACGAATCGCCTCGTTCATTTTTCGAGAAGACCCCAAGCCGGGGATCTGCTGGTCTATGCCAACACAGCCGGCTACCAGATGGATCTGCTCGAAAACGAATTTCACCGCCATCCCATGCCGCGCCGGATTGCCGTGGCATTTGACGCCACGGGCGGCATGGACATTTCACCTGACGATCGAATGGAGAATCGGAATGATTTTGAATAAAGTCACCGACCTGATCGGAAACACACCTGTCCTGAGCATTTCTGTTCCAGCCCGGCAGGCAAGGCTGCTGCTCAAGATCGAGAAGAACAACCCCGGTGGGAGCATCAAGGACCGCATGGCGCGCAATATGATCGTCGCCGCGCTCAAATCGGGACGGCTGAGCCCGGGTGGCGTCGTCGTGGAGTCCTCCTCCGGCAATACGGGCATTGGCTTGGCGATCGCCGCCGTCGAGTTCGGTCTGCGCTTCATCGCCATCGTCGATCATCATGCGGCGCCCGACAAAATTGCCGTCATGCGCGCTTTGGGCGCCGACATCCGTTATGTCGAAGGCACCTACCGCGAAGACGAAGTCGCGGTGGTCGAGCGCCAGCGCATGGCCGCGGAGGTAGCGAGCCAGATTCCCGGCGCCGTCTTCATGAATCAATCCGATAACGCGGCCAATGCAGGCGGATATTCGGAGTTCGTGAGGGAAGTCATCGCCGAGGTGGGCGGGGTGGATGCCTATGTGGGCTGTGTCGGGACGGGCGGTTCGATGACTGGCATCGCGCGCGGGCTCAAAGTCCACAACCCGCGCACCACGACCATCGCTGTCGAGCCTGACGGATCGATCGTCTTCGGCCAGCCGGGGCACCCCTACTATCAATCGGGCACCGGCACACCGGCCGGCGATACGGTCGGGCTCGTACTCGATTACAGCTGCATCGACATGGGCGTGCAAGTGGGCGATGCGCAAGCGTTCGAGACCGCCCGCTATATCGCGCGACGCACGGGGTTGCTCGTCGGGGGCTCGACGGGCGGTGTGATCTACAAAGCGCTCGAACTGATCCATAGCGGAACGATCGGCGGCAACGTGCTGGCCGCGGTGGCCGACGGCGGCGAGAAATATCTGAACACGATCTTCAGCGAGACGTGGCTCAGGGAGCGCAATCTGCTCGACGCCGCGGTCTGGGACCAGCTCGATGGCTGGCTGGGACAGGAGCATCCAGCCGAGCCGCCGCGCGACATTCCGCGTTTGCATGCGGTGCAGGCCGCATGACGGCGAGCGAAGCGAATCCCATGTCCACTCTGAACGTGGTGGTATGCGGCGGCGGCCGAACCGGGCATCTCGCGGCGGTACTGTTCAAGCAGATCCCCGGTGTGCGCGTGGCGCTGTTGACGAACAACGAGTATGCGATCGCGCGCGCTCGCGAACTCGAGAACGGCATCGTCGCAGTGCTGCCGGATGGCAGCCGATGCTTCGGTCGCCTGGATGCCATCGCGTGTGACCCCGCCACGGTGCTCCCGGGTGCCGATATCGTCATCGTAACGGTACCGGCGCATGTACGGCCGGCACTCGTGCGGGCCATCGCGCCGCATCTGTCTTCGGACAAGCCCGTATACGTCGGCGCGATCCCCGGCTTCTGCGGCTTCGATTGGCTCGCCGAGCGCGCCTTCGGAGAGCGCCCCAACGTCGTCATCTGGGGAATGAAGGATGTCGCGCATATCGCGTCCGATTTGCAGCCGGGCGAATCGGTCCGCATGGGGGGCGCGAAAAGCGTGCTGCATGTCGCGACGCATGCACGCGAGAGCGATGCGTCGCGCCGTGCCTTGCTGGCGCACTTGCGGCGCCTCTATGCGGCGCCTGTCGAGTTGCTCGACGATTATCTCGAGATCACGCTGACGCCGGGCAATCCGATCATGCACAGCTCGGTGATCTATGGACTCATCGGCCCATACGGTCAGTGGCATGACAAGACGTTTGCCGCCCCGATCTGCTGGTGGACCGATTGCCCCGAGCTCGGCGCCTATTTCCTCGAACGCAGCGACGAAGAGAATCAGTTGCTGTGCAAGACCGTCGAACGCCGCCTGGGCGTAGAGCTTTCTTCGGTCAAACCGTTGAAGCAGGAGATCGTCGAGGCCTATGAACAGCAGATTCGGGACCGCGACACGATGCTGTCGGTGTTGCGCACGAACCGGGCATACAACGGCATCCAGGCTCCATTGATCCGTGCGTCGGATCGCCCGGGGTACGTCATCGACAGGACGCATCGCGCCTTTCACGAAGACGTGGCCTATGGGCTTGCGCTGCTGGTGGAAATGGGCCGCCGCCTCGGCGTTCGCCTGCCTCATATCGAAGAGGTCTTTCGCTGGAGCGTGTCCTACATGGGTGGACTACGCGGCTCCGCGCTCGACTACTTTCCCGAAACCTGGCCCGCCTGACGCAGGACACTTCATGAACAACACGCTTTTGCCATTGCAATCCGACGATGTCCGTTATGCCGAGCGCCATGAGACGGCGCTGAATCTGGCGCGGCGCAATGCGCTGCGGCGCGTGGTGCGCTGCCTTTTCGCCGAGAAAATCATTGCTACGGACAAACTCGTCTTCGCGCCGGTTGGCCCCAGTGCATGGCTGCCGCTCTGGGATACGCGGGCGCTGCTGTTCTTCAGCAATCTCGAATCCGCATTGGCCGATACGTTCGTCAATCACGGCACCGTGACGTTGATCGGTGTCGATGGCACGCGCGAGGAGATTCTCAGCGCGGCACGGTTGATCGATCTGCTACTGCCGCACTTCGACTTCGCGCCGAGCGAGGAGGGGGTAGCCAGGCTCGCGCGCGACATCGCCAACAGCATCGAGAACGACGCACTCGCGCGCGTTCACCGGGACGGTTGGAATGCCGATCTGCGCGCCGACATCGATGCGAGCGCAGCCGCGGGCTTTGCCGACTATCTTCGCAAGCAGCTGAGCGTGCGCGACGCCGCGATATTGCTTGACCAATGGGGCGCGCTCGAGGGCCACCCGTTCTATCCCACGTGGAAGAGCAAACCGGATCTCGATGCGCGGCAAGTCGCGGCGCTTTCGCCCGAATTCAATGCCACCGTGGCAGTGCGCATCGCGGCGCTGCGCGGGGACATGGCTCATATCGAGCGGATGCCGCATGTCGAGAGCTATCACGATTGGTTCGGCGAGAATTTCCCCGAGGTCTGGGCGCGCTGGAAGGACGGCTTGAACGAGAAGGGGCTCGACGAGCGTGCGTGGCTGCCGCTGCCGATTCACGCGTGGCATCTCGAACATTTCGTGCACAAGGAATACGCAGCCGAGATCGAGGAGGGCATACTCATGCTCGACGGCCCCGATATCGAGACGTGGCCGACGATGTCGTTTCGCACCATGATGCCGCGGTTGCCGGGTGCGGTGCCGTTCATCAAGCTGCCTGTCGCGCTTTGGCTGACGAGCGAGCAACGCAGCCTGCAAGCGAAATCGATCCATATGGGGCCGCGCATCAGCACGCTGATCCAGCGCATCCTGGCGGACGAGCGGGGCTTCGACCAAACGCTCGAAATCTTTCCCGAAGAAGTCGCATTTCACTATAAGCATGCTGTGCGGCAGGAGGACAGGCCCGGACGGCATTTGTCGGTCGCGTTCCGCGCGAGCAAGGATGCGTTCGAGCGTTCGGACGGACTGCTGCCGGTCACGGTGGCGTCCTTGCTGAGCGCATCGCCGATCGACGGCCGGCCGCTCGCGGCCGAGTTGATCGAAACGCGCGACGCTCGACGCGCCACGGCGAAAACGGCCGAAACGATCGAAGCGGTCGAAGCGTGGTTCAGGCAGTACGCGCATGTCGTCACGCATCCGGTGATCGGCATCTATCTGCTGTACGGTATCGCGCTCGAGGCGCATCAGCAGAACACATCGGTGCTGTTCGCGGCTGACGGCACCCCGAAGCGCCTGCTGATTCGCGATTTCGGCGACGGACGCACCTACGCGCCGCTACTGGCCGCCCGCGGGCACACGCTCGAGCCTTATGTGCATCCCGGCATCCTGCCCACGGTTTTCGATGGCGATATCGAACCCGTGCGTGCGTTCGTGCTCGATGCGTGCTTCGTCTGCCATCTGCACGAAATGGCGCTGTTGCTCACGCGCGAGTATGGGCTGGCACCCACGCGCTTGTGGGAGATTCTCCATGAGGAAACGGCCCGCTCGTTCGACGCCTTCGCCTCGCGAGTCGATGCGACGCTGTGGGAGACAGAGCGCGCCGCGTTTCTCGAGCACCCGTGGCCGACGCGCTCCGTCTTGCGCATGCATCTGCTGAGATACGCCGACTACCGGCTTCAGCATCATCTGCCCAATCCATTGCGACATGCGATGACGGCGCTTCGCGGGACCGACCGATGACATACGCCGGTGCCTCGCTTGCACCGCCGCGCGCTTCGCGGCTGATTCATGTGCTGTTCGCGATTCAACTCGTCTCCATGGGTGCGATGGAGATGAGCGGCCCGTTCTGGCCGCTTCGTCTCAAGGCACTCAGTACATCGAATCTCGAGTTCGGCTTTGCGGGTGTTGCCGTCTACGTCGGGCCGATGCTCGGCATCATGTTGACCAGTGCGTTGTGGGGCCGCATCGGCGACCGCACCGGGCACAAACTCATGATGATCCGAGCGCTGCTGGGCCTCGCATTGACGCAGCTCGCGCTGGCATGGGCGAGCGATGTCTGGGCGATCCTCGCGCTGCGTTTCGTGCAAGGCGCGTGCGCCGGCTATATTGCGCCGGCCCAGACTTATGGGGTGGGTATCGTTGCGCCGTCGCGGCGCGCGCGGCTCTTTGCGTATCTGCAGGTGTCGACGAATCTCGGCTCGCTGACGGGGGCTGTCGTCGGCGGGCTGATTCTCGATAACGCGACGTTTTTCTGGATCAATTTCGTCGCCGGCCTGCTTTGCTTGTGTTGTGCCATCGCCGTCGCGGTCGTCCTGCCGGATGTGCGTGCACAGCAGCCCGCGCGGACAGATTCCCCCGCACCGGTGCCGGCGGGCGGGGCGGGGACGGGCGCCGCATTTCCTTGGCGCGCATCTCCAATACCGGGCCTGCTCGGCATCGTGGGCATTCTGCTCGTGAGTCGGACGATCACGCAGACACCGTTCTCGCTTTATGTGAGCTCGACATTCAAGGCCGACAACTGGGTCGTCGGCCTGTGCTACGGCATGCTGTCGTTCGGATTCGTCGTTTCCGCCGCCCTCTGGGCCCGTTACTTCGAGAATCGGATGCGCAGCGAGGCGCTGCGCGCCATGACCTTCGTCGCCATCGCATGCATGGCCCTCACGCTGAGCGCGGCGCTCACGCAGCATATCGCCGTTTTCGTGGCGATCCATTTTGCGTGGGGTGTGCTGCTCGGCGCGACGACGCCCGTGCTGATGTCGTTGATCTCGCGCGCCGCCGGAACGGTTCATCAAGGGTATGTGCTCGGCATCGCGCAGAGCGTGACTCAGTTCGCGTCGATCACAGGCATTGCGCTGGGTGGCTGGTTGAGCGACGGCCTGGGCCTGCGATACACCTATTTTTTCGTGGCGGCGGCCTACGCATTCGCCGTGGCTGTCATCCTCGTGCTCTCGCGCGATCGGCATCCTGTCGCACGTGCGCGGGTTTCGGTCCGACAGTAACGGGTTCATGTTTATTCATCGCTATTTCCCGCAATGACACAAAAACGCCAACGGCGCGGCACCTCGATAGCCGCAGTCGCAATTGCCGCGCTCTGCGTCGTGCTCTCGTTATGGTGGTTATCGAAGCCGGCTGCGCAGCCCGCGGAGGCTTCGGCTGTACCGGCCTCCGGTACGCCCGCGCTGCCGACAGTCACGGATTTGCTGGGGCGCCAGGTGCAGGTTCATGTGCCGGTGCGCCGGGTGATCCTCGGCGAGGGGCGTCAGCTCTATCTCGTCGCAGCACTCGATACCGACGATCCGATCAAGCGGATCGTCGGCTGGCGCAAGGACTTGATCCAATCGGATCCGGATACCTGGTCCGCCTACCGGACCAAATTCCCGAAGATCGCGGATATTCCGACGTTCGGCGGATTCGAGGACGGCACCTTCGACATCGAGCAAGCCATTTCGCTCGAGCCCGATGTGATTCTGATGAATATCGAGGCGAAGCGCGCGACCGACGATGCGCGATACACGGAGAAATTGAGCGCGCTGGGCATTCCCGTGGTGTATGTCGATTTTCGTCACCATCCGATCGAAAACACCGAGCCGACGATGCGCCTCATCGGCAAGCTTTTCGGCAAGGAGGCGCGCGCGGAAGCATTCATCGCGTTTCGCAACGAACAGATCCGGCGGGTGACGGACGTCATCGCCGCCCGCCGTCCGGCGAGACCGAACGTGTTCATCGAACGCATCGGCGGCTATACGGAGGACTGTTGCCTCACTTTCGGGAACGAGAACTTCGGCAAGTTCGTCGAAATGGCGGGCGGGCATAACGTCGCCGACGGCATCGTGCGCACGACGTTCGGTCAGTTGAACCCCGAGCAGGTCGTCGCCGCGAACCCCGATCAGGTGATCGTGACGACCGCGAATTGGGAGGCCTTCGTGCCGCATGGACACTGGATCGGTCTGGGCCCGGGCGCGGACATGACCGAAGCCGCGCGCAAGCTCGAGTATTTCACGGCGCGACCGGCTTATGCAGGGACCGCCGCCAACCGAAATCGTGCGTTTCATGCGATCTGGCATCAGTTCTACAACAGCCCATACGATTTCGTGGCGATTCAGCAACTGGCGAAATGGTTTCATCCCGAGCTTTTTGCCGACCTCGATCCCGATGCCACATTCCGCGAATTGCATAAGCGTTTTTTGCCGGTCGATTACAAACCCGGTTATTTCGTCAGCCTGCCCGCGAAGGAGCTTCATCAATGAGTTCGGTGTCCCTGCCCACTACGGTCGAACGTAGCGCCTATCGCGGGCTCGTGCGCCGCAAGCGGCTGCTGCTCGGCATCGTCGCGATCGCGCTGATCGCCAGCGTGCTCTGCGATCTCGCGCTCGGACCGGCAAGCTATCGCCCCGCCGACGTGTTGCGCGCCGTGCTGAGTCCCGCCTCGGTACCGGATCAACTGCGCGTCGTGCTGTGGGAGATTCGCATGCCGGTGGCCTTGATGGCGGTGGCCGTCGGCGCTGCCTTGTCGCTGGCCGGTGCGCAGATGCAGACCATCCTCAACAATCCGCTTGCCAGTCCATTCACGTTGGGCATCTCCGCGGCAGCCAGTTTCGGTGCCGCGCTGGGGCTGGCGTTCGGCATCAAGCTGCTGCCCGTGGCTGTCGACTACATCGTGCCGCTCAATGCGTTCGCCATGGCACTCGTTTCGGCGATGCTGATTCATTTGCTCAGCACGCGGCGCGGCGTCACGGCCGAAACCATCGTGCTGCTCGGCATTGCACTCGTGTTCACCTTCAATGCCCTGCTTGCGCTCGTGCAGTATCTGGCGACCGAGCAGGCCGTGGCCGCCGTCGTGTTCTGGACGATGGGCAGCCTCACCAAGGCCACGTGGGCGAAACTCGGCATCGTCAGCGCGGCGATCCTCGTCATGTTGCCGATCTTCGCGCGACGCGTATGGCAATTGACGGCGCTGCGGCTCGGCGACGACAAGGCGGCAAGCTTCGGGATCGACGTCCCGCGGCTGCGCTTGCAGACGCTCGTCATGGTCAGCGTGCTGGCGGCGTTTCCGGTCGCTTTCGTCGGCGTCATCGGTTTCGTCGGGCTCGTCGGGCCGCATATCGCCCGCATGCTCGTCGGCGAGGATCAACGCTTTTTCCTGCCGGCCTCGGTGCTGACAGGTGCGTTGATGCTCTCGGCAAGCTCGGTGGTCAGCAAGACCATCGTGCCGGGCGCGATCTTTCCGATTGGGGTGGTCACGTCCCTCGTCGGCGTGCCGTTTTTCATTTCGCTGATTCTGAGCCGCAAGAGGAACACATGGTGAAGCTATCGCTCGAGGGTGTCGGCGCCGCGTACGGCGCCCGCCGGATTCTTTCCGATGTCAGCACGCCCGTGTTCAAGGGCTCCGAAGTGATCGCGGTCGTGGGGCCGAATGCAGCCGGCAAATCGACGCTGTTCAAACGCATCGCGGGGCTCGTCGATGGGCCCGGCGAGGTGCGGATAGAGGGGTCGCGTCGCGGCATGGACGGCATCTGCTACATGCCGCAGGACTCGGTTGCCACCGCTCGGCTGACTGTCTACGAATCCGTGCTGCTGGCGCGCAAACAGCGCCAGCCGACATGGACCGTGCATGAAGACGATCTCGCGCTGATCGACACCGTCATGGCATCGATCGGCATCGGCGAGCTTGCGTTTCGCCATCTGGACGAGTTGAGCGGCGGACAGCGTCAGCTCGTTTCGATTGCCCAGACGCTCGCGCGCGAGCCCGAAATCATGCTGATGGACGAACCGACGAGTGCGCTCGATATGCGCAGGCAGTTTCAGGTGCTCGGCTTCATCCGGAACATTGCGAAGGCGCGGGGCATGATCGTGTTGATCGCGCTGCACGATTTGAATCAGGCATTGCGCTTCGCCGATCAAGTGCTCGTGATCGCTGACGGCACTGCGCGCGCCAGCGGCCCCTGCGAAGACGTCATCACAGGCCAGATGCTGCGTGACGTGTACCGGATCGAGGCGCGCGTGGAGCGCTGCTCGATGGGGGCGCGACACGTCATCGTCGATGGTGCCCTGCACGATCTGGCAGTGGCGTGACGCATCGAACACGCACGGCCTGCGCCTTAGCGACTTTCGTTCGATCCGGCGGTCCGGCGGTCCGGCGGTCCGGCGATTCCACCACGGAGGGCGAATGACCATCGAAATGCCCACTGAACCCGCATACTGCGTAGCGCTCAAGCCAGTCTCGTTTCTGCGGGCGTCGGAGATCGTCGACGAGGGCGACGTCTGCCGTCTCGCGTTGGCGATTCGCAATGTCGGCGACTGGACGACGCCGATTCCGATCGAGAAGGAGTCGGGGATCGTGATGGACGGCAATCACCGGCTACGCGCCGCGGCTGTGCTCGAGCTTCGCTATCTGCCATGCGTGCTGCTCGACTATCGAGACCCGAGAGTCTCGGTTACGCACTGGCAGACAGGCGAGCCGTTTTGCGTCCGTCATATCTGCAAGCGGATCTTGCAGGACAAGCTTCTTTTTCCGTATAAAACGACGCGCCACAGCTTTGCCCCTCGGCTTCCCTGCACGGAGATACCTTTGTCGCTGCTGCGCGGCGCCGTCTGATTCCCTGGGGCCCGCATGGCGGCGGCAGACGAACGATGCGCGGCGCAATTTTTGCAAAGCCTTCGACGGACAGTTGCTGGACAATCGCTTTGCTGTTCCAACGATCTCAGGAGGCGTCAAATGCTGGACCACGTTTCTATCGGCGTACGGAATATCGCGAAGGCCAAATTGTTCTACGACGCGGCGCTCGGTGCGCTCGGGTATCGCTGCTTGCGCGAGGCTGCCGACTCGCTCGGATATGGCGCGGATTCCCCGAGGTTCTGGATATCCCCCACCGATCACCCCGTCGATCCCGATATGCGCACCGGGCTGCATTTTTGCTTTACCGCACCGGACCGTGCGAGTGTCGACGCATTTTATAAACAGGCGCTGGAGGCGGGCGGACGCGACAACGGCAAGCCCGGCATACGCGATCTCTACGCGCCGGATTACTATGCCGCTTTTGTCATCGATCCGGATGGATATCGGATCGAGGCTTACTGCGGCGGGCAATAGCGGGACTTGCCACCCGCTGCAATTTCGTTCAAGACGGCCAACGCCCCCTTCGTCACGATACGGACTTTCCGTATCGGCAGAGGAGGCGATTCGATGTATTTTCGACATGCTCGAGAGATCTGGGAGGATCATCCCGCTCTGGTTCCCGGCGTGCTGTTGGCGCCGGAAATCACCGACGGCGTCGACGTCGATGGACGCATCGCAAGGTTTCAAGGGATGGCCCGGTCGCGGCTGAGTCAGGTGGCGGAAGGCGAATGGCCGGAGATCCAGGCCTGGCGGCGGGCTTTTGCCAAGATGGGATGCAAGCCCACGCAATACCGCTGCGCCGCCGAATCGTTGCTTCGGCGTTTCCGAAAGGACGGCGCTTTGCCGCGGCTTCATCCGCTGGTCGATCTATGCAACGCGATCTCGCTCGCGTTCGCGGTTCCGATCGCAGTATTCGACGTCTCACGCGTTGCGCAGTATCTCGAGGTCCGCTTTGCGGCGGGCGACGAACACTATCTGTCCTTTTCCGGCGAACTCGAGTCGCCCGAGCCCGGCGAGGTGATCTTTGCGGATGAGGCGGCGTGCGCGCACGCTCGACGCTGGACACATCGGCAAAGCGCGGCTTCAGCGGTTCGTTCGGATACCCAGCTCGTATTGATCGTTATCGAAGCGCTTCATGCCACGGCGATGACGGACATTGGCACGGTGCTCGATGTCCTGGCTCGTGAGGTAAGCGAGCTATGGACTGCGCCGAAGGCGCAGGCGATCTTGACGAAGACATCGCCCGCTTTCGAGTTTTAAACGCCGATTCGGATTTTCTTCACGATGCGATTGAAGCGGTTCCGTCGCTATTGGGCTTTTGTCATATGAAAATGGCGAAACCCTCTGCGCCGATGAAAGGTGAGGACGCTATTCAGCGTTCGTGGAATTCCGCGATCCTGCTCGCTACCGGGGAGCCCAGTGGGTTGGGGCTTTCGACGCTAGGGGGCTAAATCATTTCTCCGCGCTGCCGATAAGGCATTCCTTAGCGTGGAGAAGAATCTTGAGACTGCTCGCCAGCGTTTTCGTCGTGACCGCTTTTGCCGGTTGCGCCCAGTTGCAGGCAATGCGCCCAGATGCCGGCAATGCCGACGCCAAAACGCAGCCTGCTTCGGCGAGCGTCGTCGACCTCGTCATTCCACCGGATGCGCTCGGGGCGCGCGATCCGCAATTGAGCGAGGTGCTTGCCAAGGTTGGCGCCGTGGCCGCAAAGCAGCCGCAGCCGACGACGATCGTCGTTGCCGCGCTGGCGCAGGATTTCGGCTACCTCGATCAGGCAGTACGACGAGGCATCCCGCCTCAGCGCGCCGGGGTCGTTCGCATCGATAACGTGGCGACGGGAAGTTGCCAACCCTATAGCGTCAGGGTCAAGCCGACCGAGTGACAGGAGACGATTCATGTTGCGATTCACGATTGCTCTTGCACTCCTGCACGCCTCGCAATGCACATTCGCGGCACCGGGCAGCACGGACGCTACGCCCGTCGCTACGACGGCGGGCGCACCGGCCATGAAATTCGTCGCGCCTGCCGATCCCGACAAACTGCTGCCGCCCTTGCCGCCGCTCGCGTCGTTGCCGACATCGGCCGCGCAGGATGTCGAGGATCTGAAGGACGACGCTCCCGTCCCGCGCGGCACTCATCGTTCCAAAAAGGCGTTGCGCGCACGCGCTCATTCCACCAAGCCCGCCGAGATCGTCGTGCGCACGGTGGTCGGCCCGGAGTCGCGCGCCTACCTCGCGTCGATGTCCAGCAAGCTCGATGCGGTATTGCGCGGGACCGCGAACGATGCGCGTTCGGCGGCCGACGCCGTATCCGTTGCCATGACGCGATGATTCGCCGCCGCCAGCGCCAGGGGAGCCTATTGCGATGAAGAACCTTTTACCGGCTAGCCGCCGTTGCCGAAACTCGGTATGGATGCGCCTTGCGCTCGCGCTTGCCTGCACGGTCGCATTGAACGGCGCTGTCCACGCCGAGGCGGACTGCTATGAGCAGGCCGGCGCTTATCAGGGCGTCAATCCGCTGATCCTGCGAGCGATCGTTTGGTTCGAATCGAAAGGCAATCCGGAGGCCGTGCACCGCAACACGGACGGCAGCGTCGATATCGGAGAGGCGCAGATCAACTCGATTCACTTCAATGAGTTGCGCCGCAATGGCGTTCCGCCCGGGGCGCTGCGCAATGGCTGCGTGAATGTCTATGTGGCCGCGTGGATGCTCAAGCAGAAAATGCTGCGTCACGGCAATACGTGGCGAGCCATCGGCGCGTATCACTCCGAAACGCCGCGCCTGCGCGATCAATATGCGCGCGACATTCACGCGGTACTCGTTTCGTGGGGCGCTTCCGAATAGCGGCGGCGCTCTTTTGACGCGGGCGAGCCAGAGAGGCGCGACTCGCATGCCGCGAGCCAACGTCTTAGTCGCGCGAGCGCACGCGCCGTGCTCCCGCTTTCGGCGTTTTCGCCGGTTTCGCTGTTTCGGACGCCTCGGTCTGCCGATCCTGCGTGAACGATCGCGCATGCTCGATAAACGCACGCAGCTTCGGCAGTACCTGTTTCCTGTCAGGGAAATAGAGGAACAAACCCGATGTGAGCGGCGCGTGTCTGGCCAGCGCTTCTTCGAGCCGCCCCGAGCTCAAGTGCTCCGCGGCGACGGGCTCCGGCACCTGCGCCAACGCCGCACCGCTTAGCGCGGCCTCCAGCATCGTCGGGAAATCGTGAACGATCAACGAGCCCGACACGCTCAGATCGACCATTTCGCTCCCTTCTTTCAGCCGCCACGTGGCAAGCGCACCGTTGGACCGCCGCAGCCGAATGCACGAATGCGCGGCGAGCTCGGCCGGTGTGCGGGGGCGACCACGCCGTGTGAAATAGGCGGGACTTCCCACCACGATGAATCGAAACGGCGGCGTGAGCCGGATGGCGACCATATCGTTGGCGATCAGCTCGCCCATCCGTATCCCCGCATCGAAACCTTCCTTTGCCAGATCGACGAGCTTTTCGCTGGCGGCAATCTCGACGGCGATATCGGGGTAGGCGGCGCTGAACGAGGCCAGAAGCGGCTGCAATACGAGCGGTACGGCCGCGCGCGGTACCGCGATACGAAGCAGGCCCGACGGTTTTGCGCCGAGTTCGCGGGCGGCATTGCTTGCGGCAAGGATTTCCTGGAACGCGGGCAGGGCGCGCTCGAGAAACCGCTCACCGGCTTCGGTCAGGCCCACGCTGCGCGTCGTGCGCGTGAAAAGCGCGATGCCGACGCGCGCTTCGAGTGCCCGGACGGCTTGGCTCACGGCCGATGGGGTGACGCCGAGATCGGCCGCTGCGCCTCGAAAACTGCGGCGTTCGGCGACACGTACGAATGCCTCGACCCCGTCGAGTGTGCCCCGCTGGACTGCGTAGTCGCGCTTCATGGTCTGCTCGTATTCATTCGATTTGCCGAACGCCAAGTGGACGTAGCTTACGCGCAGCGCGGCAAATGGGGGAGCGCGAGTCTCTACAGACCCTGCCGCTTGACCCAGTTGGGGTCGTAGGTTTCGGCACGCTCGCCCAGCAGCGTCAGAGCCAGGTCGGGATGTATGGCGATCGGCTCGAACTCGGCGCCCTTCGCGTCATAGCTAACGGTGACGTGCGCGATATAACCGCCGCCGTACGCCCAGCCAGCGCCCTTATCTCTCGCGGCTTCCCACCTCTGCTCGAGGGCGGGCGCGTTGAAACGCAATGCGATGCCGTCGCCCAATCGCACCAGATGACAGCCTGCCCGCAGATCGATCGTCACCGGCTCGGTGAGCGGATCGAGCGTCGCGCCAGGGCGTAGCGGATTCGGGCTGCGTACGACCGTAACGTGCATCTTGTCCGGCGGTACCAAGGTCATATCGCTCGTCGATATACCCTGCCCACGCAGCGTTTCGTCAACCAGGTCGAGCAAGCGTTGCGCACTGCCATGTTCGACCTGGCGCGAGATGTATAGACCCTGCTCGGCGTCCTTCCTCAACGCTGCGCCGGCTTCACCATCGGCGGCGTCGGCCACGGACGGTGAACGTCCATGGTCGCGCCGGGGCAGCTGCCGCAAACGGTCCAGGAGAGGATGAGACGCGGGCGCGGACGTCGGCGTCCCGGAATCGTTCGACGTCGTCTCGTTATTATCGTGCGGCGGCGCCGGTCCAGGCCGGGAGGCCCTGTTCCAAGGTAACCAAGACGTCAAGTGGCGGTCCGTAACCGTAGTGGGAAGTCCTGATCCTATCGGCGAGAACCGGCCACTCGAGCGAGCGATGCGAAGCACAGCAGCGCCCAACGAAGGCTCGATACGGCCCTTCGCGCGGGCGGTTCGCCTCCGCGTCGCGCACCAGCAGATGACCTAAGGGCAATCTCCCGTTGACAGAAAAAGTTTTGGCTTCCTATGATTGCATCCAATGCTGCACACAATGAAGCACTCATTAATGTGTGGCAGAGCTATTACTCCATCTGCGGGATTACCCTAGTTCGAGAGGTCAACATGGTTCGGCTGTCTCTTTTTTCGCGTCAACTCCTTCTCTGTGTGGCGGCATCGGTTGCGTTGATGGGCAGCGCGCCGTCGCGGGCCGAGGACGCCAACGCCTGGCAAAGCGTCAAGAAAGCCGGTGTGTTGCGCTGCGGCGCGGCCGTGGCGCCGCCCTATGTCATGCGCGATGCAAAGACGGGGCAGTACAGCGGTTTCTTTTCCGAACTGTGCCGTGACTTCGGGCAGAACGTGCTGAAGGTCAAAGTCGAGTTCGTCGACACCACCTGGGACAACATCGTTGCGGGCTTGCAATCGGACAAGTGGGATTTGTCGATGGCGCTGAACGACACACCCGAGCGTGAAAAGGCCATTTCGTTCTCGACGGCCGCGACCGACTACAACGTCTCGCTCGTCTACAACAAGAACAATCCGAAGCTGCCCAAGGACACCCATTCGCTTGGCGACATCGACAAATCCGGCGTCGTCGTGGCAGTCATGTCGGGCACGGCGCAGGACAAAGCGATCTCAGCCGTGCTGAAGAACGCGCAAATTATGCGGCTTCCGGGCAACGACGAAACGCGTCTGGCATTGATGTCGAGGCGCGCGGATCTGCTCGCGGATGCGAATATCACCAACATGCTGCTGACCGAGGCGCATCCGGACTGGGCGACTGCTCTTCATCCGAATCCGCCACTGGCTCAACAGGAAGTGGCGTTCGGCGTGAGGAAAGACACTTCCGCGGCCGATCTGGCCGTACTCAACGGCTATCTGGAAAAGCAGGTCAAGTCCGGCGCGGTCAATCGCTTGATCAAGACGTCGGTGCAACAAATGCTGGTTCAACAAAAGAATTGAGATCGGTCCCGCGCCGCGTAGCGACGTATTCGCGGTCGCGAGATCGATCGTCGACTCGATATAAGAAAGCACTCCGAGCACAGGGCCAGCCTGGGACAAGAGCGTCGCTGTCACCCATGACTCGATAGCGACGGCTCGACGCATGCCCATCTCAACGACATATCAGTTTGGACTCCTAATGAAAAAGACCATTCTTGCGGCGTTCGTCGCGGCACTATCGATTCCCGCATTTGCGCAGAGCACTGTCACGCTTTACGGTCTGATCGATGAAGGTTTCGACTTCACGAACAATGTGAAGGGCAGCAAAGTGTACGAACTGCAGAGCGGCTATGCGCAAGGCAGCCGCTGGGGCCTGAAAGGCACCGAAGACCTCGGCGGCGGGCTGAAAGCGGTCTTCCAGCTGGAGAACGGCTTCAACGTGAATAACGGGCGGCTCGGGCAGGGTGGTCTCATGTTCGGCCGGCAAGCCTATGTCGGTCTCGCGGACAGCCGGCTGGGCACTGTCACGCTGGGCCGGCAGTACGACTCGCTCGTCGACTATCTGGCGCAGACCACGGCAAACGGCAACTGGGCCGGCTATCTGTTCGCGCATCCGTACGACAACGACAACACCGACAACACGTTCCGTGTGAACAACACGGTCAAGTACGCGAGCCCGAACCTTTCGGGCTTCCAGTTCGGAGGCACCTATAGCTTCAGCAACGACACGAACTTCGCGAACAACCGTCAGTACAGCTTCGGCGCGCAATATGCAAACGCCGGACTGCTCGTGGCCCTGGCCTACTTGCAGGCCAACAATCCGTCGTCGAGCGCCGGCGGAGCAATCAACAACGGCGGCGACGAGAACTTCCTCGCCACGCGCCTGCGCGTCTTCGGTGCCGGTGTGAATTACGCATTCGGCCCGGCTACGGTCGGCTTTGCCTACACGAACACCGACGTCGTGCAGCCGACGAGCTCCGGCTACGTGGGAGCCATCACGCCGACGGCGGGCACGCTCTCGAACCTGCGCTTCCAGAACTTCGAGGTGAACGGCAAGTACCAGTTCACGCCGGCGTTGTTCGTCGGTGGGATGTACACCTACACGCGCGCGAGCTTCAACGCGACGACCGGAAAGGAGCATCCAACCTATCACCAGATCGGCTTGATGGCGGACTACAACCTGTCGAAGCGCACGGACGTCTATGTGCAGGGTGCCTATCAGCACGTGGCCGGCGACAAGACCGGGACGGTGCTCGATGTCGCCTACGTGCCCGGCGCGGCCGATGTTTCGTCGAATCGCAACCAATTCGTCACGCGCGTTGCCATCCGCCACAAATTCTGAGCGCCGCTGTTTGAACGAGAGTGTTTCGGCGCCTCGACAGGGGCGTCTCTCCGCGCTTTACGCCGCCTTGCCAGCGGCGTTTTTTTTGCCCGCGGACATCGGGCGTACGCACGCAAGCCGCCCCGCCGCTCAGTGATTTCCCTGAGGCGATCAGGCAAACGTTGACAGTCGCGATTTTGGTCCCCTACTATTGCATACATTGATGCACGCAATGAAGAGCACAAGTATGTGCTCCAAATGCCATCGATGCAGTGCGTGCCCCGCTGGCGGCGACCTAACGGATTCGCCTATCAAGCGCTTCGATGGAGAGACTCCTCATGTCGGTACCTGAATCCGTGGTTATCCCCGCGCATGTTCAAGCGGCAAGCCGCGCCGGCTCGTCCGCAGCCGAGTTTGTTCGGTTTCACGAGGTCTATAAGTCGTACGGCCCGAATCTTGTCGTCATGGACAAAATCGACCTCGAGATGCGCGCCGATGATCGGCTCGTCATCATCGGCCCAAGCGGGAGCGGAAAAAGTTCGCTGCTGCGCGTGATGATGGGGCTGGAAGGGATGCAGGGCGGCCGGATCGATTTCCAGGGCCGACCGTACATCCATGGAGCCGATTCGGGGCGCGCGAAACGCATCGACGGGAAGCTGCAAAAGCAGATCGGCATGGTGTTTCAGCACTACACGCTGTTCCCGCATTTATCGGTGCTCGGCAATCTGGTTCTCGCTCCGGTCAAAGCGGGGGGCCTTTCGAAGACCGAGGCGACCGAACGCGCACGCACCTATCTGGCCCGTCTCGGGCTCGAGAGCAAGCTGCACGCGTATCCGAGCCAGTTATCGGGAGGACAGAAGCAGCGCGTCGCCATCGCCCGCGCGCTGATGCTCGAACCGAAGTTGATGCTGTTCGACGAAGTGACGTCCGCGCTCGATCCCGAAATGGTGATCGAAGTGCAGAACGTAATGCTGCAACTGGCCGACCAGAAGATGGCGATGATCATCGTGACCCACGACATGCACTTCGCTCGCGATATCGCGACGCGCGTCGTGTTTTGCGCGGGCGGCAAGATCGTCGAGCAAGGGGCGCCCGCGGAAATGTTCAAGTGTCCGAAGGAAGCGCGCACGCGCGAGTTCCTCGAAAAAGTCCTGCATCTCGATTGAGGTCGAAGCCATGAACTATCACTTCGATTTCGGCTTTCTGGCCGGGAGCTTCGGCAAGCTGCTGGAAGGTTTGAGGGTCACGCTCGAGCTTGCCATCGCGGCCAACGTCATGGGGGTGGTGCTCGGCTTCCTGCTGTGTCTCGTCGTCATGAGCCGCTGGTCGTTCGTGCGCTGGCCCGCTCAGCTCTTCATCGAATTTTTCCGCTGCACACCGGCGCTGCTGCAAATCGTCTGGTTCTTCTACTGCATTCCGATGATCGTCGATGTCTTCATCGATCCGATCACGATGGGCGTGCTCGCGCTCGGTCTCAATCTCACCGCGTTCAATGCCGAGGCATATCGCGCGGGCATTCAGTCGGTTCCGAAGGAGCATCTCGACGCTTGCGTCGCACTCGGGCTGAAACCGTGGCAGCGCACTGTTTATGTCGTGCTGCCGCAGGCACTGCGCAGTGCGATGCCGGTGCTGATGACCAATGGAATCGGCACGCTCCAGCAAAGCGCGCTCGTTGCAATCGTTGCGGTGGCGGATCTGATGTACGTCGCGAAAAGCCTCGCGACCGAAGCGTACCGGCCGCTCGAGACCTACTCGGTCGTGGCGTTGATCTATTTTGCCCTTTCCTTGCCGGTGGCGCGGCTCGTGCACATGATCGAGCGTCGGCAGGACGCAGCGATCCAGCGTTGAGGAGCGGAATATGCATCTCGATTTCTCGCTCGTTCCGCCGTATTGGGCGGTGTTGCTGAAGGGCCTCGGGTTGACGCTCGCATTCACGAGCGCGTGCGCGATCGTCGGCAGTCTCGGCGGCTTCGTGCTGAGCCTGCTGCGGATGTCGCCTTCTCGCTGGATGAAGGCCGTGACGACGTTCTATGTCGAGTTCTTCCGCGGCACGCCGCTGCTGATTCAGCTGTTCTGGGTGTTTTTCTGTTTCCCCGTCGTTTTCCGGCTGCCGATTCCGCCGTATCTGTCGGTGCTGATCTCGCTGACACTCTATATGGTTGCGATCACGAGCGAGACGTTTCGCGGCGCGCTGAAGTCGATCTCGTCCGAGCAGCACGATGCCTGCATTGCATTGAGTCTCACGCCGCACGTGAAGATTCTCTATGTGATTTTTCCGCAGGCGCTGCTGCGCGCAATTCCGCCGCTGCTATCGAATGTCGTGAGCCTGTTCAAGGAAAGCGCGCTCATTTCGTCGGTCGGCATTGCGGATCTCATGTTCGTCGGCCAGAACATCTCGAACAGCACGGCGCACCCGGTCGAATTTCTGACGACCGTCGCGCTCGTCTACTTCGTCGTGGCATTCCCGCTGACGCGTCTCGTCGGCGTCGTGGAATCGCGCTTGCTCAGGCGCTTCGCCTATTAATTCCTCTCGTTATCCGGAGAAACTCGCATGCAACTGAAAGGCATCCTTCCCGCTCTTGTCACACCGTTCAATGCAGCGGGCGCGGTCGATCACCAAACGCTCGCCGATATCCTCGAGTTTCAGCTCGCGGTCGGCGTCAAGGGTTTCGTTCCGCTCGGGTCGACGGGAGAGTATTACGCGCTCACGAACGAAGAGCGTCGAGCCGTCCTGAAGACGGTGCGTGAAGTCGTAGGTAATCGCGGCACGCTGATCGCCGGTGCAAACGGCTCGTCGACGCGCGAAGTCATCGAGCAGGTCATGCAGACGCGCGATGCGGGCTATACCAACATATTGATCGCGCCGCCGTACTACGCGCTGCCCTCGCAAGACGAGCTGATCGGCCACTATCAGGCGATTCTCGATACAGCGACGGACATCAACGTGATTCTGTACAACTACCCGGTTCGGACCAACGTCGAAGTGGGTTTTGGTGTGCTCGAGGCGTTCAAGGATCACCCGCGCGTGATCGGCATCAAGGAAAGCAGCGGTAACTTGCTGCGCGCCATCCAGATCGGCACCCAGTACAAGGACGACTATCAGCTGTCGTGCGGCTCCGACGATCAGGCTCTGGACTTTTTTCTGTGGGGTGCGAGCAGCTGGATCTGCGGACCGGCAAACTGTTTTGCGAAGCAAGTCGTCGACTTCTACGACAAGTTCACGGCCGGCGATATTCGCGGCGCGCAGGCGGTCATGTGCTCGCTGTTCCCGGTGATGGCCAGCATGGAAGCCGGCAAGTTCATTCAGAAGGTCAAGTACGGCTGCGAGCTGGCAGGCTTCAAGGTCGGCAACGCGCGTATGCCGTTGCAGCCGCTCACCGATGAGGAGAAGGGCGAATTTCGCGCAGTGTTCGAGGCGTCGCGGGCGTGATCGAGCGGCAGCGCGGGCGATGGCATCGGTGCAGCCTTATGCGCATGATCTTTCCTTGCAGGAGTTCGTCAATTGAACGCCATTCCTCGTGATCGCGCTGATTCCTCCCGGGCAGCGGTCAAGCCGGGCGCCGCCGTCGTGATCGGCGGCGGGATAGTAGGCGTATGTTGCGCGCTGTACCTGCAGCGCAACGGGCATGCCGTCACGTTGATCGATCCGGCTGCACCCGGCGACAGCACTGCGAAGTGGAGCTGCGGTCAAATGGCGGTGAGTGAAGTGATTCCGCTATCCAAACCCGGCATCCTGATGAAGGTGCCGGGCTGGTTGATGGATCAGGAGGGACCGCTGGCATTGCGGCCGCGCGCGTTGCCTGGCATTTTGCCGTGGTTCTTGCGATTCGTCCTGTGCGCGCGCCATTCGAAGATCGTCGATATCGCGAAGGCGATGGCGACACTCACACACGACGTCTACGCGGACTTCGCTCCGCTCATCGATGCCTGCGAAGACAAGACGCTGATGGGCGAACAGCCGATCATCGAAGTATTCGATACGCCGGCGGGCCTCGAGCACGAGCGGCCGCATCTGGAGCTGCGCGCCTCGCTCGGCTTCGCATCCCAGCGGCTGAACGCAGCGGAGATCGGCGATCTCGAACCGGCGCTGGCTGGCCGCTTCTCTCATGGCATCCTGTTTCCCGATTGGCGCGCGGTGAGCGATACCGAAGGCTTTATCGCCGCGCTGACCGCCAGTTTCGTCGCACAGGGCGGACGCCGCGTTCGCACGGAAGCGACGCGTATCGATGAGTCGTCCGGGCATGCGACCGGCGTCACGCTTGCCAACGGCGAACGCGTTGCGGCCAGTCACGTCGTCGTTGCGGCCGGGACCGGCTCCCGCCGTTTCTTCGATGCGCTGGGCGTGCGTGTGCCGCTGGAAGGCATCGCCGGATATCAGGCGTTGCTACCAGAGCCGGGCGTCGATATTCGCCATTCCGTCATTTATGCGGACGGCGGCTTCTGTTTCAGCCCGATGACGCGAGGCTTGCAGATTGGAGGCACGATCGAGTTCGCCGGCCGCAACGCGAAGCCGAACTTCAAGCGGGCCGAGATCATCCTCGCAAAGGCTCGGCGGGTCCTGCCAGAACTGCGTACGGACAGGCTCGAATACGGTGTCGGCTATCGCCCGTTCCTGCCGGATACGAAGCCCGTCATCGATGGATCGCGCCGCCTGCCGAATGTCTTCATGGCATTTGGGCATGGGCAGCTCGGTTTGACGCTCGGTGCGACTACGGGGCGGCTGATTGCCGATCTGGTTGCAGGCCGCCCCACCAAACAGGACCTGGCGCCGTTCAGCGCCTATCGGTTCGCTTGAAAAGAGACATTCATGAAATCGTACGACCGACTATTCATCGACGGCGAATGGGTAAAGCCTGTCGAGGGCGGCACATTCCAAACCGTCAATCCGAGCGACGAGACCGTTCTCGCCGATGTGGCGGCCGCGACGGCCGAGGATGTCGACCTCGCGGTGGGCGCCGCGCGCGAGGCTTTCGACGAAGGTCCCTGGCCGCGCATGAGCGGAGCCGAGCGCGGCGCGATATTGAGGAAAATCGCGGCAGGAATCCGCGAGCGCCTGGACGAGCTGGCGCAAATCGAAGTCCGGGACAACGGCAAACCGTTACCCGAAGCGCTGTGGGATCTCGGCGATGCGGCCGGCTGCTTCGAGTTCTATGCCGGTCTGGCGGAAACGCTCGATGCCAATGCCGAAAAGCCGGTCGCGCTCGCCGACGGTCGTTTCAGCTCGATCGCGCGAAAGGAGCCGATTGGTGTGGCCGGCGCAATCATCCCGTGGAATTTCCCGATGCTGATGGCCGCCTGGAAGGTTGCGCCCGCTCTTGCGGCGGGGTGCACGATGGTGCTCAAGCCGTCGGAGCTCACACCGCTGACGGCACTCGAATTGGCGGGCATCGCGTCGAAGGCAGGGCTGCCGCGCGGCGTGCTGAATGTCGTGACCGGGCTCGGGCAAGATGCGGGCGCGCCGCTCGCTGAACATCCGGGCGTCGACAAGCTCGCGTTCACAGGCAGCGTGCCGACAGGCAGCCGCATCATGCAGTCCGCGGCGCGCGACATCAAGAACGTGAGCCTCGAGTTGGGCGGCAAGTCGCCGTTCATCGTATTCGACGATAGCGATATCGAAGCCGCCGTCGAGTGGATCATGTTCGGCATTTTCTGGAATCAGGGCGAAGTTTGCTCGGCTACGTCACGCGTGCTCGTGCAACGCAAGCTCTACGCGCCGTTGCTCGAACGCCTGACCGAGCAAGCCCGAAAGATCACCATTGGCGATGGCCTTCAGCAAGACGTGCTGCTCGGGCCGCTCGTCTCCCGGGGGCAATACGATAAGGTGCGCGAGGCAATCTCGCGCGGCGAAGCCGAAGGCGCGCGGCGCCTGACGGGCGGCGAACGCCCGGCGCACCTGGCCAAAGGCTACTTCATCGAGCCCGTGGTGTTGGCCGATGTGCCCGAGGACAGCTGGATCTGGCGCGAAGAAATCTTCGGTCCTGTCGTCTGCGTGCGGCCGTTCGACGATGAAGCCGAGGCCGTCCGGAGTGCGAACGATTCCCGCTTTGGCCTCGCGGCGGCGGTCATGTCGAGCGATCTCGCGCGCTGCGAGCGCGTCGCACGCCTCATGCGTGCCGGTATCGTCTGGATCAACTGCTCGCAGCCCACGTTCACCGAGGCACCGTGGGGCGGCTACAAGCAAAGCGGCATAGGCCGCGAACTGGGCGAGTGGGGCTTGAACAACTACCTCGAAATCAAGCAGATTACGCGTTATGAAAGCGACCAGCCATGGGGTTGGTACATCAAGTCCGAACGGAGCGAATGATGAATTGGGAACGCTCGCTGGATCTGCTCGAGGTGCATTGCCAGGGCGAGATCGGCAAAGTCATCGTCGGCGGCGCACCCGAGATTCCGGGCGCGACCCTGCTGGACAAGATGAATCACATCAACACGGTCGACGACAGCCTGCGCCGCTTCGTCACGTTCGAGCCGCGCGCGAACGCCGCGATGTCCGTCAATCTGCTCGTCGCGCCGACCCGTCCGGACGCCGACGCCGGCTTCATCGTATTGCAGGCCGACCGTGCGCATCCGATGTCGGGCAGCAACTGCATCTGCGTCGTCACGGCGCTGCTCGAAAGCGGACGCGTGCCGATGCAGGAGCCGGAGGCGGTGGTCCGGCTCGATACGCCGGCGGGCCTCATCGTCGCGCGGGCGGCTTGCCGTAATGGTCGGTGCCTTTCGGTCAGCCTCGACAACGTGCCGTGCTTCGCCGAGTTACTGGACCGGCCGATCGAGACGCCACGCTGGGGGCGTATCGAAGTCGATGTCGCGTTCGGTGGCGTCTATTACGCGCTGGTCGATGCGCAGCAGATCGGGCTCGATATCGTGCCAGGCAACGCGCGCGCCCTGGCCGAGGCAGGCATCGAACTGAAAGCGCTGCTTGCGGGCCAGATCGAGGTGCGGCACCCGACACTGACGGGCGTCGACGAAATCGCCTACGTCATGTTTCGCGGCCGCGAGCCTGATGGTGCCGTGCGCACCTGTACGACGCTCAAGCCGGGCCGCGTCGATCGTTCGCCATGCGGTACCGGCAGCTCGGCGAACCTCGCGACATTGTTCGCGCGTGGGGCTATCGCGGTCGGAGACCGCCGTACGTCGCGCTCGATCATCGGCGGCGAGTTTGTCGCGGAAGCGATCGGCGAAACCGAAGTGGGCGGTCGCCGCGCGATATTGCCGCGTATCACGGGACGGGCATTCGTCTATGGCCGGGAACAGCTCCGGTGGTCCGACGATGACCCGTTTCCGGATGGATTCGCGCTGTCCGACACCTGGGGGCCGCAGGTTCATTTGCTGGCGTAAGGGCGAACGCGATGGCTATCGACGGCGCATCGCGGCTACATCGGACCCGGCTCCGAGTCACTGTCGAGTTTGTGCAGTGCTACACTGAAACGCATGCTGGATCAGCGGATCGATGATGGAGAGACGGGTGTGACGAGCAAAGCGACGAAGGAAGCGGAAGGTGGCGTGCGCCGGCACGGCGGGCGGTACGTCTATGAAGAACTGCGCAAGCAGATTCTGACGCTCAAGCTCAAGCCGGGCGCCCAGCTGGATGAGATCTCTCTGGCCGAGCAGTTCGGCTTGTCGCGCTCGCCCGTGCGCGATGCGCTGGCCCGATTGATCAGCGAAGGGCTCGTCACGATTTTGCCGAACCGAACGACGCTCGTGACGCCGTTCGAAATCGAGGAGTTTCCGAAGTACATTTCGGCGTTGGATCTCATGCAGCGGGCCGTGACTCGATTGGCCGCGACGCAGCGGACCGAAGCGGATCTCGGCAAAATCCGCAAGGCTGACGATGTCTACATGGAAGCGGTCGAAAGCGGTGATTTCCAGGCGATGTCGGAGACGAACAAAGCGTTTCATATGGCTATCGCGCACGCGGCAAACAATCCGTATTTTGTCGGCTACTACGAACGGCTACTCGGCGAAGGACAGCGGCTGCTGCATTTGCATTTCGATTTCACGGTCAACTCGCCCACGGCCTCGAAGCTCGATCGGGACCATAACGAGATGATCGAGGCCATCGCGAGGCGCGACGCGGACGCTGCCGAAAAAGCCGCGCACGAGCACACGATGTTGTTTCAGAAGCGGTTCCTCGACTATATGCGGCAGAACATGACCGAATCGATGGCCATCGTGTAGCGATTCAACGAATCGGCCTTGGCGGGAGGCATCGTCCGCTTTCGGTCCCCGAACGCTATGCCGCAAGCCCACGGATGAATTCCCACAGCTCGGGCACATCGGATGTCGCCGCATTGAATCTGAACCAGGCCGATTCGGCCTCGGCCGGGCGGAAATACGATCCGGGTGCGAGCCAGATTCCCTTGGTCAGCGCTTCGGTCGCAACGGCCAAACTCTCGTCGGGCCGGATGGGCAGCTTCGCCCACAGGAAAAGCCCGGCGTTGGGGGTATGAAAGATTTCGAGCCCTGAGCTCAGCATCGATTCGGCCACGCTCGCATGCGCATTGAACAGCCGCTCGCGTATATGAGCCGTGTGACGATCGTAGTGTCCTTCGATCAGCACATTGGCCACCATTCTTTCCGTGACTTCGGAAGACGTCAGCCCCACGACCATCTTGGTCAGTGCGAGCTTTGAAATGAGCTCGCGGTTGGCGGCGATGTAGCCGACGCGCGCAGCCGGCGTAATCGTCTTCGAGAATCCCGACAGATAGATCACGCGTCGCAATCCTTCCATCGCGGCGAGACACGGCGCGCCGGGCGGCGCGAGTTCGCGCGAGATGTCGTCTTCGACGACCCATAAACCTTCGCGATCGGCGATCTGCAGCAAGCGGAACGCGGATGCCGCGCTGAGCGACGTGCCCGATGGGTTTTGCAGCGCCGTGTTGACGAATATGCCTTTGGGGCGATGCTCGCGGATAACGGTTTCGAGTTCTTCCGTATCGATGCCTTCCGCCGTGCGGGTCACGCTGACCACATTGATGAACGCGACCTTCAGGATCTGCAGCAAATTGCAGTAGCAAGGATCCTCGACGACGACGGTATCGCCCGGCTGCAGCAACGTCCGTACGATCAGGTCCAGCCCCTGCGTGACGCCTTGTGTCAGCAGGACGTCCGCAGTGCCGACGGACAGCGAATAGCGGCGCAACGATCCGCTGATGTATTCGCGAAGGGCGCCCAGACCATAAGGATGCCCGTAACCGCCGATGCGCGCGCCCGGCGTGCGGCTCACCACACGCAGCGCATGCTGCAGACCGCTCTCGTTGACCCAATCGTTCGGTATCCAGCCGCTTCCGGCCTTGATCGGTATCGATTGGTCGGCGAAGACATCAGAGAGCAACCAGGCTCCGTTCAGGCTCGGCGCGTGCCATGCCGGAGCGGCGGGCATCTGACCCACCGGGGTTGCGACGCGGTAGCCCGCGCCTGCGCGCGCCACGATCAAACCGAGCGAGACGAGCCGCTGATACGCTTCGGATACCGTATAGGTGCTGAGGTTGTACGACTTGGCGAGCGCGCGTACCGACGGCAGCGCAGTGCCCGCGGGGTAGGTGGCGTTCTTGAGTTCCTGCCTGACCGACGAAACGATCTGCTCGACCAGCGTACCTTCGTCTTTCCGGGACCGGGACAAATTCAGCTTGAACATTTCAATACAGTCGGGAAGAAAAAACCAGTACGGTCTGAGTATTCGTTTTTTGCTGTCCAGTGATTGTAGCCTGCACAGTCGCTAAAGTCGGTCGCACATCGATGGAGACATAGAATGAGCGCAACGGAAAACCCGAATCTTTCCAATTTCTGGATGCCCTTTACGGCAAATCGCCAATTCAAGACCGCGCCGCGTCTGTTCAAGGCCGCCAAGGGCATGTACTACACGACGGTCGACGATCGCTCCGTGCTCGACGCAACGGCGGGGCTGTGGTGCGTGAATGCGGGGCACGGTCGCGCCGAAATCACCGAAGCGGTCTCCCGGCAGTTGGCGACGATGGACTACGCGCCGACGTTCCAAATGGGGCACCCGCTGGCCTTCGAAGCGGCATCGAAAGTGGCCGACTTCATGCCGGCCGGCCTGGACCGGATTTTCTTCACCAATTCGGGTTCCGAATCGGTCGATACGGCCCTGAAAATCGCGCTCGCCTATCACCGTGCGCGCGGCGAAGGTCAGCGCACCCGCTTCATCGGGCGCGAACGCGGTTATCACGGCGTCGGCTTCGGCGGCATTTCGGTTGGAGGTATCGCGCCGAACCGCAAGGCGTTCTCCGGCAATCTGATGCCGCATGTCGATCATTTGCCGCACACGCTCAATATCGCCGAATGCGCCTTCACCCGCGGCCAGCCGACCTGGGGTGCGCATCTCGCCGACGAACTGGAGCGGCTCGTTACGCTGCACGATGCCTCGACGATTGCGGCTGTCATCGTGGAGCCGCTCGCCGGATCGACCGGCGTGCTGGTGCCGCCCAAAGGCTACCTGCAACGGCTGCGCGACATTTGTACCAAGTACGGCATCCTGCTCATCTTCGACGAGGTCATCACGGGCTTCGGCCGTCTTGGCGCGCCAACCGCGAGCGAATACTTCGGCGTGACACCAGATCTGCTGACGATGGCCAAGGCGATCAACAACGCGGCGATCCCGATGGGTGCCGTTGCGGCGAGCCGTGCCGTTCACGACGCGGTGATCAATGCCGGGGCCGCCAATGCGATCGAGTTTTTCCACGGCTACACCTACTCGGCCCATCCCTCGGCGGCGGCCGCCGCGATCGCCACGCTGGACATTTACAAGCGTGAGCGGCTCTTCGAGCGCGCGAAGGAATTGTCGGGCGCATTCGAGGATGCGGTTCACGAATTGCGCAACTCGCCGCACGTCAAGGACATCCGCAACCTTGGCCTGGTCGCCGGAATCGAACTCGAATCGCGGGCGGATGCGCCAGGGGCGCGCGCTTACGACGTTTTCGTGAAGTGCTTCGAAGCCGGCGTGCTCGTCCGTTATACAGGCGATATCCTGGCTTTCTCGCCGCCGTTGATCGTCGACGAGCGGCAGATCGACCAGATCTTTTCGACGGTTGGTGACGCGCTGCGCCAGGTCGGCTGATCGAAAATGGGCCGCCGTGCGCGGCCCGTATCGTCGCTACCTTTCCCGGGACCAGGCAACGCCGGCTGCGCGCAGCGATGCGGCAGCCGCTTGGGCCCGGGCGATGTTCTTGTTGTACGACAGCAGGTTGCGCGGGTCGAATTCGGACTTGAGCGCGCACAGGCGTTGCCATTTCTCGGGAGAGCCGTAGAGGTTGCGTAACCATTCGGCGCCACGGTCGGTCGACAAATTGACGTACCCGGTTCGCAGCGAATACGGGTTCAGTGCGTTCATCACACCGTCCACCCAACCCTCGTACTGCGCGTCTTCATCGGGCGTGTCCCATTGCCCTAGCACTTCCCAGAGCCAATAGGCACCTTCGCGCGAGTACGCCATCGCATCCTCGCCAACGTCGAAGTTCGCGCCACCCAGACAAGGAAAAGCAATCGCGACGCTCGGGCCGGGCCCGGTCGGTGCCGGCGCGCGCGATACGAGATCGACGGCAGTCTGGGCGATCTCGGGGGTGATCGCCGCCAGGTATCCGCCGCGGCTATGCTGGCGGCGGCCCGGCGGTGCCAACACATCGAGGAGCGAATTCGCTTCCAGCCACGACGATGGGCGAACCATGTCGGCAAGCGGGCGTGCCAACGGCCGCACTCCTGTGAGCGCTTCTTCATACTTCGCCGATTCGCCTGTGTAGACCACGATCAGCACGAAGATCGGTACCCCGATCATATGCGGAGGCAGCCCGGGTAGCGGTGGCGCCGGCAGAATCACGGGGTACAGCGTAAGCTCGCGCGGGGCGGCGAGCATGACTTCGTCGATTCGGCCGAGGATGGGCACCGCAGCCTCGATGGGATAGACGATCAGCCCGCTCGCGATCTCGGGTCCTACCTTGTGCGCCCGATAGGTGAACGACGTGGCGATTGCGAGATTGTGCCCGGCGCCGCGCAGTCCCCAGAACAGTTCCGGGTTTTCTTTCGCCGACGCGCTCAGCCTGCGGCCGTCGACGGTCACGACATCGACCGAGAGAAGATTGTCGACTGTCATGCCGAATCGCCGCGTCAGGTAGCCGATACCTCCGCCCAGTGTCAGACCGGCCGCGCCGGTGGTCGAAACGGTACCAGAGGGCACGACGTACCCGTGTCGTTGCGTCGCCGCGTCCATCTCGCCGAGCAGCACTCCCGCTTCGATCGTCGTGACGCCGGTCTGTGGATCGACCTCGATGTGCTTCATCAACGACATATCGATGACAAATGCATCGTGCGGCATCGCGTGCCCGTCGATCGCATGCCCGCCGCTGCGAATGGCGATCGGTTCGCCGCGCCCGGCGCAGTACTCGACCGCCATCACGATGTCCTCGATATCGCGGCAGCGCGCGATCAGCGCAGGCTGACGCGTCGCATATCGAGCGTTGGGTAGCGCCCGGGCCTCGGCATATCCCGGGTCGCCCGGACGCAAGACCACACCTTTGAAGCCCGCGGGAGGGAAGTCTGAAAACGTCTTCGAAGACATGGGTCGAGTCATTGAACGATCCGAGCGGGCAGCGATTTGATCAGGGCGGTCTCCGAACCGGCAAATTCGTGCTTGACCGCATCGGGTGCTATGAGCTCGATGTCCGGCAGCCTCCGCAACAGCGCACCTAGCGCCACGTTCATCTCCATGCGAGCCATCGGCTGACCCATGCAGGCGTGTATCCCGAAACCGAAGGTCAGCAATCGGTTACTGCCGAGGTCGCGATCGAGATCGAATGTATCGGGGTCCCGGAACACCTTCGGATCGCGATTGGCGGCCGCCCACATCAGTTGCACCGAGCTGCCGGCCGGGATATCGACGCCACCTACCGTCACATCTCGGGTAGTCATCCGATAGATGCCGAAAAAAGGTGTATGCAGCCGCATCGATTCCTCAACCGCGAATGGGATCAGGAAGGGATCTTCGATCAACCGCCTTCGTATGGCAGGGGAGCGCAGCACTTCCCATAAAAGGCTTGTCAGCCCACTGACCGTTGTGCCGTGGCCCGCGTTCAGAAGACTGTTCATCGTCGCGCCCACTTCCATCGCGGTCAGCGGCCGGTCGCCCAGCCGCGCATGCGCCAGCTTGGTCAGGAAGTCATCCCGCGGTTCCTGGAGCCGCGCATGAACCTCTTCGAGACCAAACTCGGCAAACGCCTGGAAGGCCGCGGCTGCTCTATGAGGGTCTCCAGAAGCAGCATGCAGTTCGACCGTATAGCGTCGGACTTCGCTGCGCTTGGTCTTGTCGAAGCCGATCAGATGACACAGCGCGAGCAACGGAACCTGCTCCGCGAAATCCGCTTGCAGATCGAATGTCCCGCGCCGAGCGACGTCGTCGAGTAGTTCTTCCACGTCCTCCCGTACAGCCGCTTCGTGAAGCGTTGCCGTATCGGGGTTCAATACCTCCGCAAATAATTTGCGCCACGACGCATGTTCGGGCGGATCGTATTCGATCGGCGGAAATCTTGGCCGCTCGGCCAGCGGGCGCAGCACCTGTGGGCCGGAACGGTAGGTTTCCCAATCGATGTGCGCTGCCTTGACGTCGGCGTGGTCGAGAAACACATAGTGGCCCCCTTGCGTGTCGCTCCAGAACACGGAGCGCCCGGACGCCCGGGCTTCACGAAATAATGCCAATGCTTCGTCGGGCGTCGTTTCATAGGTGCTGAAGCCCGCGAGGCGCTGATCGAGGCTGTATGACGATGTCTGCGCCATGAAATCGCTCCTGTCCAGTCGACTAGCACTGTATCTCTATGGTCGGGAATTGCACGCGCGCGCAATCGTAGCTTGCGGCTCGCCACGGAGATTCACCTACGGCTTTGATTCGTTCGCAGTCCTAACCCTCGAAGCATACTGAGCACGCGTGAATTCCCGGACGGTGGCAAGTGTGCGTGACGAAATGCAGGCGGCTCGAACGCTCCTCGAAGCGCTGGGCACAAATCGATCGCCGGTCAGTGTATGGACCGGGCAAGCCGAAGCGTGGGTTCGGGAATGGGCCGTCGCATTCGGGCTCACGCGCTCGAAAGTTGCCCGGGACCGGTTCCGCAAGACCGCTGCCGGTGCCCTGGCAGGCCGCGTTTATTCCACTGCCATCGATCAGGATCGGCTTCAGACGGCAACCGCCTGGATTGGCTGGCTCTTTCTGATCGACGATCAACTGGATGAGGGCGAAACAGGAAGAGAGCTGCAACTCGTCAGAGACCGCTTGCGGCCCTTCATCGCGATGGCGGGCGAAATGACGGGAAGGACAGCGGTGCGCCTCGAAGACGGCGCGCGGTCGGTGAGTCCGGCCCGAGAACCGTCGTCGTGCCTGCCCCTCGTTAGCGCCCTGCGGGACATCTGGTACCGGCTGGCTGGGCGCATGACGGAGCATTGGCGCGCTGTGTTCGCGCGGCATTATTTGGGCTACCTTTCCGGCTGCGAGTGGGAAGCGGCAAATCGAGGGCATGGCCGCATACCGCCGATCCACGAGTTCGTGCCGAACCGTCGTCACGCGGGCGCGATCTGGCCGTCGCTCGATCTGCTCGAATATGTGGCTGATGCGCCGCTGCCGGACGATGTTCGCAGCCATCCGCTGCTGCTCGAAGCTCGGACCGCATGTGCCGATGTCGTCTGCTGGAGCGACGATTTGCTCACCGTTGCCAAAGAGCGGGCGCATGGCGATGTGCACAATCTCGTCATCGTTCTCGAACACCAGACAGGATGCGATGAGCCAACGGCATTGCAGAAGGTGGTTGAGCGGATTGCATCGCGTATCGCCGATTTCGATGCGTCGCGCCAAAGAATATCCGCAACGGATCTCGGCGGTCATTCACGCGATGCCATCGACCGGTATATACAGGGATTGCATCACTGGATGCGAGGTCACCTGGATTGGGGCTTGCAAACGATACGATACGATGCCGATGCGACACTGGGGGGGCCCTATCTCGAAGATCTGCTGAGCGCGAGCGAGTAGGGTGGTGACCACGGGCGAGCGTGTCATCGTCGTGGGCGCCGGCGTAGCTGGCCTCGCCGCGGCCTACCGGTTGAACAAGGCAGGCCTTCGCGTGACGGTGCTCGAGCGCATGGGCGAGGTCGGTGGCCGCATGTCGACGCATCTTCGGGACGGCTACCGCATCGACCTCGGTGCGAGTCTTTTGCCGACGAGCTACCGGCACATGTTGGCGTTGATCGACGAAGCGGGTCTTGCCGATCAGATCGTGCCCACGTCGAGCCTTTTCGGTCTCGTGCGCGACGGCAACGTGCACCGCTTTCAGGCGGGCAATCTCAAGGATATGCTCGGAATTCCGCTTTCCGCGCGCAGCAAGGTGACGCTGTTGCGCGCGGTATGGGATTGCATACGGCTCGGAGACAAGCTCGACTGGTTCGATCTTTCGCGCGCACATGCCGCCGACCGTGAAAGCGCTCCCGAGTATGCAGTGCGGCGCCTCAATCTCGAGATTCGCGACTACCTCGTCGAACCGACCTGCGCGAGTATGACGCTCAATACGGCGGAGGACAATTCGGCGGCCAGCTTTCTGTTTTTCATTCGCCGCGTGCTCGCGACCCGGGGGCTCTTCAATTCTCCATCCGGCGTCGCCTTCTTGCCGAGAGGGCTGGCGCGCCATATCGATGATGTGCGGCTGGAAGCGACCGCGCTCGAGGTGGAGCGCACGCGAGCGGGGGTCACGGTCACGTGGCGCGATGCGCACGGGGAGCAGCACAGCACTGAGGCCGCCGCGTGCGTCATTGCATTGCCTGCGCTTCAGGCAGCGCAGCTTTATCGAAACTGGACGCTGGATCAGCGCGCGTTTCTCGAGAGCGTGCGCTATGGCAGATGCGTCAATGTCTCGTTCGCGCTATCGGTCCCGCCCGCTGAGCCGGCGTGTTTTCTGCTCGTACCCCGCGTCGAACAACCAGACCTCGGAGCGATCGTCCTCGAACACAACAAGGCACCGGGTCGAGCGCCCGCCGGCCGCGGCTTGGTCACGACGTACTGGCGGCAGACGTGGAGCGACCCGCGGGCCGATCTCGACGACGATGCGATCGGGAAAGCCGCGCTCGATACGCTCGCCGGCGCACTGCCGCATCTGCTGACAGACGTGCAATGGACGCATGTACAACGGTGGAGCCCATCGATCGCGGTGAATGCTCCCGGGCACCTGTCGGCGCTGCGGCGCTTCGTTCAATCGGTCGATGCGGGCTCGCCGGTGCAACTGGCCGGCGACTACTTTTCCGGTTCGACGACGAACTCGAGTCTTTGCTCAGGAGAGCGTGCTGCGGCGCGTGTGCTGGCTAGCCTCGCGAAGAGCGGCGCAGGCGCGTCGGCCATCCCACTCTGACCAACACGTCATCGGGTGCGTTCAGCGCGAACTCGTACATTCCCCACGGTTTGTCGCTCGGATCGCCGCTTCCGAGGATTTCGGCACCGAACACGGCGGCGAGTTCGTCTACATCCTCGCGGTAGAGGTAAAGCCCGAACGGATTGCGCCCCGGCAGGAGCCACCCTTCGACAGCCGGATTGAGGTGGACTCGCCCACCGAAACCGTCGGCGAGCATTCGATAGTCGCCGAGACTGCCTGCCTCGCGCTTGAAGCCCAGCCGTGCGAAAAACGCCTCGGTGCGGTCAAGATCGTTGCAGGGCAGTATGGCGGTAAGGGTCGGTTGCATGTCGTCAATCTCGCGTGAAGAGCGGGCAATAGCGCTGCATAAAGCAAAGGAACAAGAGCGGATCGAGCTTCCCGACCCATCGACCGGAGCTTGGGTCCGTGTACTCACTGCTACGCCGAAATCGGGCAACGCTGGTCACTGCTGTTGGGGGCCGCTTTCACGCTCCATATCCGCCGGTGCGGATGGCGCCGTTTGCGCTGGTTCCGACGCCGCACCACCCGCATCGGGCACAACAGGGAAGGGCGGCGCGGACGCTGCTTGCGACGTACTCGCCGGCGCCGGCACGGACGCAGCCGCAGCCGCAGCTGCAGCCGGCTGTGCCTGCGTCTCGATAGTATCCTGCACCGCTGCGCCGGCGGATTCGTTGACGTTCGTTGCGCCGCTCGCCTCTTCGGTTGCACTGGCGGACGGCGGCCGCGGAGCCGGGGGAGTCCGAACCGCGCCGGTCGCGGCTCGTTGCGGCGCTGCGCCGCCGAAGAGCGCCTCGCGCCATCCTTGCAGCCGTTCGCTCAAGCGCGAGCGGAATTGTTCGAACGCGGAAGGCTCCGCTACCGTATCGAATCGCACGCGCGCATCGACGATTCGCGCACGCAACGCCCGCTGAAAGAACTCCCCGACGATCGGTAATGCCGTATGCGCGCCTTGCGCCCAATAATCGCTGCGCAGCGTGACGCGCCCGTCGTCGAACCCTACCCACGCGCCTGCCACCAATTCCGGATGCATGAGAATGAACCATCCATCCGCGCCGTCTTGCGTCGTGCCCGTCTTGCCGGCAACGTCGGCGCGAATGCCAAAGCGGCTGCGAATCGATGAACCGGTGCCGTAGTTCACGACATCTCGCATTGCATCGACGAGCGTACGATCGACATCCGGGGCAAGCGCACGCTCGGCTTGTGCCGGAGCGAACTCGGCGAGCACGTTACCGTTCGCATCGTCGATTCGCGTGACCATCTGCGGTGCGCGGTACACGCCGTCGTCGGCGATGGTGCTATAGGCCGCAACCATTTCTTTCAGCGTCACGGGACTGGTGCCGAGTGCGAGCGAGGGCACCTCTTCGAGCGGACTCTCGCGCACACCCATCGCGCGGGCCAACCGGGCGACCTTGGCCGGGCCGATGCGTTCAATCACTTGCGCGGTGATCCGGTTGCGCGAAAGGGCGAGCGCGCGCCGGAGCGTGAACGCGTCCCCATTTGCGGGTGTTTCGTCGGAGGGGCGCCAGATTTCCCCGCCTTTGAGCGCGATTGCGACGGGTTGGTCGACGAGCTTGTCGTCGGCTTTCGCGCCGGCCGCAAAGGCGGCGCCATAGACGAACGGTTTGAATGTCGAGCCAGGTTGCCGCCGCGCTTGTTGAACGTGATCGAACGGCTCGCGCGCGAAGTCGCGGCTACCCACCCACGCGCGGATCTCGCCCGTGCGCGGGTCGATCGCGAGAAAACCCGCCTGGATGTCGGTCTTCGCAGTGCACAGCGCGCGCATGAAGGATGGATCGCGCGCCAGTTGCTTCACCGTATCCGACTCGCTTTGACCCGCCGCGCGGGCGGCGCGGTAGAGATCGGTCTCGCGCATGAACGCGACGAAAGTCGGATTGGCCGCGGAGCAACCTTCTCTTCCCGACCAGGCGCGGTTCGCTATGCTCTGCAACTGACTCGTCTGCCATGCGACGGCCTGCGTTGCCATCGTCTGCAGTCTCGCGTCGATCGTCGTATGCACGACGAGGCCATCGGCATAGATGTTGTAGTCGTTGCGATCGGCCCAAGCGATCAGCCATTTGCGCAACTGCTGCGCGAAATGAGGCGCGGGTCCGGGCGGCTCGGTCTGCCGCTCGAAATCGATGCCCAGCGGACGCGCTTGCAGCGACGCGTACTGGGCCGGCGTGAGCCGCCCGTATTTGACCATCTGGGCAAGCACCGTGTTGCGTCGCTGCAGCGCTCGCGCGGGGTTGAGCCTCGGGTTGTAATAGGCATTGCCTTTGAGCATCCCGACGAGCGTCGCGGCCTGGCGCGCGTCGAGTTCCGCGGCCGACGTGTCGAAATACGTGCGCGCGGCCATTTCTATTCCGTACGCGTTATAGAGGAACGGCACCGTATTGAGGTAGGTCTCGAGAATCTCGTCCTTGCGGTAGACCGCCTCGATCTTCAGCGCGGTAATCGCTTCCTTGAGCTTGCGTGTGAGGGTCGGTGCACGTCCGATTTCATCGGGATAGAGGTTGCGGGCGAGCTGTTGCGTGATCGTGGAGCCGCCTTGGCGGTCACCCGAGAACGTATGGAGCGCCGCACCGATCGTGCGCCGCCAATCGATACCGTGATGCTGGTAGAAGCGATGGTCCTCGGTGGAGATCAGCGCATCGATGACGCGTGGCGAGATATCGGCCAGCTTGACCCATTCGCGGTTCGACGGCTTGAATTCGGCCAGCAGCTTTCCGTCCGACGAAAGAATCTGGGCGGGGCGATCGACGCGTGCCTTGCGGATATCGCCGATACCGGGAGTCAGAGGGATCAGCGCCAGGACGTAGAGCACAAACAGCACGGGGACCGCCGCGAGCGCGAGTGCGATGCCCCGCCGCGTGGGGCGCCGCAGGCGTGCGCGTCCGGCAAGCGCCAGTTTGCGCGCCGAGAGAAGCAATTGCTGGACGGGCTCGATCATCTATCGGTACGAGGCAAAACGAGAATGAAAGCCGCGATCGTACCAAAAGAGGAGCAGGGCATCGCCGCCCGGTTAGTGACCGAGGGTGGACATCGCACGCCGCAAACTGTTTCGGGCGCGGTGCAGGATTGCCTTGACGGTGGCTGGCGGCCTATCGATGATGTCGGCGATTTCCGTCATGGAGTGGCCGAGCACGTAGGCGAGCGACATGACCAGGCGCTGTTCGTCCGGCAGCAGATTGAGTGCTTTGGAAATGAGATCGCTCGATTCGTAGTCGTGCCAGTAGTGCATGAGTGCGTACGAATCGTCGAGCGGTACGAGCAGCCGCGTGTGACGCTCGCGGCGCAAAGCGCTCAGCGCGCAACGGTACGCGATGCTCATGATCCAGGTCGACGCTGCACAGTCGTAGCGGAATTGCGCGGCCTTGTTCCAGACAACCATGAACGTGTCATTGATCACCTCTTCGATCAACTGCTCGTTCCAGCTCATGCGATTGAGAAAACGCGTCAAACGGCGGTGATAAGTCCTGTAAAGCTGCGCGAGCGCAGCCGCGTTGCGTTGCGCGATGCGCTCGACGACGGGCGCGTCGGGGTCGACCGCCGGCGCGGCCCCGTGTGCGCCGCCGAGTTCGGCGTTGATTTCGCGGGCGACCGATTGAAACTCGGCATGCGTATCGCGCAGGCCGCGCACATCGGCAATATCGTGCATGGCGCCGACGATACCGGCGATGCGGCCAGCGCTGTCGCGAATCGCACTTTTGAAAAAGCGGACCATGCAAATCTTGCCGCTGGCGTGCCGCACGCCGGTGGCATAGCTTTGGAGCCCACCCGAGGACACGAGGTCCAGATCGGCACGATGGTAGGTCAGTGCAAGCTCCGACGGCGCGACGTCATACACAGTCTTGCCCTGGATGGCCTCGCGTCCGAAGCCGAGAAAATTCTCGAATCGATCGTTGCAGCCGATGTAGATGCCATCGGCGTCCTTCATGAAGACGGGCGAACCCATGGCATTCGCATGAGCCTGTATTTGAGCGAGCCCGGCCTGCGTGCCGAGTGCGAGGCCAATCAAGCCTGCATGCCCTTTCGCGTCCCGAATGATGCCTTCGGGCTGTTCGATGTCCCGCTCCGTGACCGCATCGTTGGCGCCGTGCACGACGAGCGAAACGACACGCTCCGCCGTAAGTTGGCGCACGACGGGAATGAGATAGGGTTTCGGGCCGGTTTCGGCCCGCATCTTCGCCAATTCGTTTGCCGCATCCGCTTCGCGGCAGTCCAGGAAGACAACGGCAGGCTCGGTGTTGTCGAGCTCGCACGGCGACGAAAGCGCAACGGCTCCGTGCGCTTGAATGTTGGCGGGCGCGGCGTGTGCGCGCGGACTGAACCAGAACAGGTGGGGCTCGTCAGTACAACTCATCATGACTCGTTCTCGTTTTGCGATGCAATGGTTCAGGGTACTCAACAACTCAAAAGATGTAGGTCAGTGGATTGTTTGATATGCGGTTGACTGAATCGAATACGCGGACGGTGACCGCAATGCCCCTTTGGCGTTTCGCCGATGGGTTCGGTCAGGCCGGGAGCCATCGGGGCAGCGTCGTTAAACGATACGGCGCTTTGCGAGAAATAGTAAGAATTGGCGCCGTAGGGATTTCCGTATTGTTGCGTCATCCACCCTGAAACCGGGAAGATTCCCTCTATCGCTGTCAAATATTGAGACAAGGGGAAAATGTACCGATGCCCGGGTGGACGCTATGTGACGAATCGATGACACAGCTTGCGGCGAATGCAATATCGAACGCGCGCGTTCAGGCGTTCAGGCGTTCAGGCGTTCGCGCGCGGACCCGGCGGTTCGGCGGACCGAGGTCTCAAGACTGTCCGCTCGGCGATGCTCCGGTTCGGACATGCACGCGCCGGCCCGCGGCATAACCGAATCCCGCCGACACGGCGCAGACGGCGGCGCACAGGGATGCCAGACTGTAAAGCGAGCCGGTTGCATGCAGGAGCGAACCCGCGATGAAGGGGCCGCTCGACGCGATCAGATAGCCGATGCCTTGCGCCATACTCGAGAGCTGAGCGGCAACATGCGAATCGCCCGAGCGCAACCCGATGACCGTGAGGGCGAGTGTGAAGGCGCTACCCTGAGCGATGCCGAGCAACACTGCCCAGCCCCACATCGTCGAGATCGGCGCGAAGAAACACCCCACGAGGCTCAGCCCGGTCAGCAACAACGCGCCGACGTTCACCCAGCGCTGGTCAGGGAGACGCGCGATCAGAAATGGCAGCAGCAAAGAGGCCGCGGCCTGAGCCATCACGCTGAGCGAAAGCATGAGCCCCGCATCGACCGCACTCATGCCTCGCATGCGCAAAACGGTCGGAAGCCAGCCGAACACGATGTACGCCAATGACGATTGCGAGCCCATGAACAGCGTGACCTGCCAGGCGAGGGGGTCTCGCCATAAACCGCGCACGACCCGTGAAGTCCGTTCGATGCGCGTGCCGGCCGGAGGGAGTTGAGTGCTCCACATGAGTATCGCGAAAACAGCGGGCAGAGCCCACATCGCCAAGGCCCATGCCCACGCATTGCCGCTCGTGTTGCCGAATAGCTGCCCGATCGCGTTTGCCGCTGGCGCCGTGACTGCCGCGGCGGTCGCCGCGCCCGCGCACATTGCGGCACTGTAGAGACCGGTCATGAGCGCGACGTGATGCGGAAAGTCGCGCTTGACGACGCCGGGCAGCAGCACGTTCATCAAACCAATCGAAAAACAGGCCACCACCTGACCGAGATACAGAAGCTGCCAGGACGGTATGACCCGCAATGCCGTGCCCGCGGCAAGCAGCGTCAGCAGGAGAAGCAACGCCCGTTCGCTGCCCATACGACGAGACAGCATCGGCGCAATCGGCCCGAACAACCCGAAGCAGAGCGAGGGAAGGGTAGTCAGCAAACTCGCACCGGTGGTTGTCAGCCCGGTTGCGCGAACCGCTTCCAGCAGGATCGGGCCCACGCTCGTAATCGGCGTGCGAAGCGAGAAGGCGATCAAAGCGAGGCTCGCGGCCAACGCGATATTGCGAGTGCCGGCGCGGTTCCGATCTGTATCGGGGGTGTCGGTTGCTTTCATCTGGTTCCTGCGGTTCTAACAATTTTTGACAGATTTCTTCGTTTCAAGCCGCTACCCTACATCGCCCGACACAGCGAGGGCATAGCGGGGAGTGCCACCGTGACGACAAAAGGAGAATGTAAATGGCAGCACATGGAATTATCGTTTGGCTCGTGATCGGCGCCATCGCAGGCTGGCTGGCAGGCTTGATCGTGGGCGGCGGAGGCTTCGGGCTACTGGGCGATATCGTCGTCGGTATCATTGGCGCGTTCGCGGGCGGCTGGCTCGCGGGGGTGCTGGGTATTCACATTGGCGGCGGGTTCATCGCATCGATCATAACGGCGACGGCCGGCGCGGTGGTGCTTCTCGTCCTTTGGAAACTGATCCGTCGGGCGTAGATTCGGCCTCGACGGGCCCGTGACCGACGGCCGCAATTGTCGTGGCCGTCGGTGCGCGGATTGCCTGAATCCGCTACAGGCCGCCTATCGCAAGCGGGACGGCCTCACGCATCAGCGCGACGAACCGCAGCAACCGGGATGGATAAAACTGCGCGTGCGGATAGATGATGTAAACGGGCAGTGCCGCGGCCTGCCACTTTGGCGCGAGGTGGACGAGGCGCTGCGCGGCGAGATCGTCTGCAAGCAGCCAAGCCGAGCTCGCGCATGCACCGATGCCGAGCAGTGCCGCGCTGCGAAGCGCATACAAGTTGTCCGTGCTCATGCGCGGGTTGATCGAGATGCGGCGCTTCTCGCCCGTGTCTGCATGTGTCAGCGTCAACTCGGTTCGGTAATACGTCCGCAACGCGAGCCACGGTAGAGACATCAGTTGTTCCGGTTCTTCCGGCACCGCGCCATATTCGAGCAACGACGGCGAAGCCGCCACGATCCTCGAGACATTCGACAGCCGGACCGCCACCACGGCGGGGTCGCTGGGCTCGCCCACCTGGATCGCGCAATCGATGCCGTTGGCGATGAAATCCCGCACATCGTCGCGCAGCAACCACTCGACCGCTACGCGCGGGTGATCGCTCAAATACGTTGCCAGCGGTTCGACCAATCTGTGTTGACCGAATGCGTGCGGCACCGCCACTCGCAGCAATCCCTCGGGCTCCTCCTGCGCCCCGCGTACGTCGGCCTCGAACGATGCCCAACTCGCCAGCAACTGCTTGGCGCGCTTGAAGCACCGTTCGCCATCGACCGTCAGCCTCATCGCGTGCGTCGTGCGCTGCAGCAGTCTCACGCCGAGCGACCGTTCGAGTGCCTGCAAGCGGCGGCTGATCGTGGGCTGTGTCGTTCGCATTTGCGCCGCGGCAGCCGACAAGCTGCCGGCCTCGACTATACGCACGAACGTTTCCATGAGCTCGAAACGCTGGCTCGCACTGTCGGTGAAACCTTCCGGGGTGCGCGAGCGGGCGCCTGGGGCGGCGAAAGGGCGAGATTTTGTTGTCATACGCTCAGCGTATAACAAATCTGCATGCTGCGGTACTACCAGGGCGATGGCAGGAACGTCACACTCGCGTCCATTGATTCGACACCCGAATAAGGATCCGACGATGTCCACTTCACAGACCCTCGATGCAGCGTCCTCGGCTTTACCGCAGACCGCGCGGACACAAGCCTCGGCAGCTGCGCTCAGTCCTCGCCTGGTGTTGCTGCTCGCGGCCGCCGCCGGCCTTGGCGTTGCCACGCTTTATTACAGCCAGCCGATGCTCGGCATACTGGAGACTCATCTTGGCGCGTCCACACGCGTCGTTGGAATGGTGCCGATGCTGACCCAGCTCGGCTACGCGCTCGGCATCTTGCTGCTTGCGCCGCTCGGCGACCGGTTCGATCGGCGCCGCGTGATTCTCGTCAAGACCACTGCGCTCGTCGGCGCTTTGTTGCTCGCGGCGGTTTCCCCTTCGATCGGATACTTGCTGGCAGCCAGTTTCGCGATCGGGTTATCGGCGACGATGGTGCAGGACATCGTGCCTGCGGCAGCCACGCTCGCGCCCGACACGAGTCGCGGCAAGGTGGTCGGAACGGTGATGACGGGATTGTTGCTCGGCATTTTGCTGTCGCGCGTTGTGAGCGGTTTCGTCGCCGAGCATGCCAGCTGGCGGGCAATGTTCTTCGCTGCGGCGGCAAGCGTCGCAGCGATCGGCGCGGCTGCTTGGCGGGGACTGCCGTCGTTCAAGCCGACGACGCATCTGTCGTATCGCGCCTTGATCGGCTCGCTCGCACATCTGTGGTGGCATCATCGCGCGTTGCGTCGCGCCGCATTCGCGCAAGGGCTGCTTTCAGTGGGCTTCAGCGCGTTTTGGTCGACGCTGGCTGTCATGCTGCACGGCGCGCCGTTTCACCTCGGCAGCTCGGTGGCAGGCGCATTCGGTCTTGCCGGTGCGGCCGGCGCGTTGGCCGCGCCCATTGCCGGGCGCTTGGCCGATCGCCGCGGGCCGGAGATAGTCACGCGCATCGGTATTGCTATTGCGACGCTTTCGTTCGCGGCGATGGCAATCGGTCTGACGATGGCGCCTCATACGCACCTGGTCGTGCTTGCGCTCGCGACGGTCGGCTTCGATCTCGGTGTGCAGGCGACGTTGATCGCACATCAGACGATCGTCTACGGCATCGATCCTGCGTCGCGTAGCCGTTTGAATGCGGTGCTGTTCGTCGGAATGTTCATCGGCATGGCGGCGGGGGCGGGCATCGGTAGCTTGGCTCTGGCGCAATGGGGCTGGGCTGGCGTGATCGCGCTTGCGGTGGTGTCGTCGATGGCCGCGCTCGCGGTGCGGATGTGGCCGCGCTGAGCGGTAATAGGTGATCGGTGACCCGAGAAGGCCGTCATCCGGCGTTTCGGCATTCGCGAACGCCGGACATTGCCGCCAGTCGCGCACAGATAGCGGCGAAGTCGCTGTCCGCGGTGCGAGACAGTCCGATCTGCACGTCGTCGAGTTCGGGATCGTCTTCGGACTGCTGGACGATGAACTGCTTGACCCGGACGCTACCCGTACCGAGGGCCTCGTGAACACTATCGAGCGACACGCTGCCGCGCTCGACCAGCATGTGGATACTGCGCTGTTGCTTGACCGAAATAAAACGACGTTCGAGCGGTTTCACCCCGGCAAGAATGACCAGGATGATGATGGTGGCGCCGATAGCGGCAGTGTACATCCCACCACCGACCGCCAGGCCGACGCCTGCGACGGACCA
>NZ_DASXWY010000164.1:0-2203 GCF_036503415.1 Trinickia sp.
GGTAGGTTGAGCTTGTTGAAGTTGGCCATATCCCAGTTCATATCGCCCGCGATCGCCCAGGTGTCGCCGAGCGCACCGTGCATGAATTCGGCTGCGTTCTCGATTTGGTTTTTTGTCAGGCCCGTCTGACCGGATTTGAAATGAGCAAATCCGACCCCGAGCTTGTTCTCGATCGTACACAACAGGAAGTTGCGATTCAGGTGGTTCAGCTGGTCGTAGGACAAACTAAAACCGACGGACTTTTTGTGCATGACGACATAGGCATTGCTATGCCCACCGTCGAGCGATTCGCAAAGGTAGTGCTCGGAATACACACTCTTTAGAAAAGCGACGTAGTCTTGGATTCGCGCCGAGTGCACCTCGCAGAGAAAGATCAAGTCCGTCCCTCGCTTGCAGCAAAAGTCGACGAACTCGGAAACCTTTTGCTGCTTGAAGGGATCCGACGACTGCCCGTTTTTCTCGATGTTGAAAGCTGCGATGGTGATGTAAGTCATGTTCGTTGCTCCTCTCAAAGCAATGTGGGGACTTGCTGGCGATGTATGTCATGCATTTCGGCTGCGGGGCCGACACCGGAATAGCTCGGATCGGTGGGGCTGATCTGAGACGCGTTTCGCGTATTTGGGAAGGTACGGGAACAGCAGGTCCGCGATAAATACGTCAAATGCGGTATCACCCGACGAAACGCAGCGAAACCGCGAAATTGCCTCGCGACTGGGTCGATCGTTTGCTGAGCCTTGGGTGTGTCGCGATACAGACGAACCCATTCCCACCGATCTCGAACTCGCGACGTATCTCGTTCGGCACGGCGTCCAGCGGCTGGTCGAGATCAAGCCCATGCCAGACTGATGACCGAACTCGCGGGCTGCGGAACGGAAGCCGTTATCATCGGTGACAGCCGGCCACGCGCGAAGCGCCTGGCGGCCGAGCAGATCTCCTTCAAACGCCTCCGCCCGTGCAAATGCGAGCCGTCGCGGTGAGCTCATCGCATCGCAGACAATTGCCTTAATATCGACGTAATGGACCCTCTCCTCCCAGCCGCCAACCCCGAATTCCTCGACACCGCGATCGCGGCACGCCTGGGCATGCCGGACGCCCCACCGGCGCGTATCCTGCTGCTCTACGGCTCGTTGCGCCAGCGTTCCTATTCCCGCTTGCTCGTAGAGGAAGCCGCTCGCCTGCTGCAGCATTTCGGTGCCGAGACGCGCATATTCGATCCGCGCGGGCTGCCTTACCCCGATGCCGTCGAAGGCAACGACCACCCGAAGGTCAAGGAATTACGCGACCTTTCGATCTGGTCCGAGGGCCAGGTCTGGTGCAGTCCTGAACGTCACGGCACGATTTCCGGCGTCATGAAGACGCAGATCGACCAGCTACCTCTGTTCATGGGCGGTATCCGCCCCACGCAGGGCCGAACGCTCGCCGTCATGCAAGTAAGCGGCGGCTCCCAATCGTTCAACACGGTCAATCAATTGCGCCAGCTCGGCCGATGGATGCGCATGTTCACCATCCCGAATCAAAGTTCGGTCGCCAAAGCGTTCGAGGAGTTCGACGACGAAGGGCGTATGAAGCCGTCGCCATACTACGACCGCGTCGTCGACGTGATGGAGGAACTCGTGAAGTTCACGTTGCTGCTGCGCGGGCGGTCCGATTACCTCGTCGACCGATACAGCGAACGTGTCGCAGCAGGGCGGCCGCTCGATCCGGCGACCGACCTTGCGTCGTTGGCGGTGGGGCGGGGCGAGTCGACGCCGCCGCAAGATGACATCGAGTAAGAGCAGTCGCAACGCTGCGATTCGTCGCCGAAGCTCATCGAACGCCGCCCACCCCCCAGGCTTCGGCTACTTGCTCGACTCTTCGTCCGACGTCGCCTTATCCTTGCCGACCGCCTTTCGGACAGCATGTTTGGTCGCGTAGTACCCACTGCGCGCACCGCTTGCGATGGCGTGGCCGGCTGCCTTGGCGGTACTGGCCGCGCCATGTGCAGCCTCGCGCGCATCCTCGCCGAATTTCTTGCCGGCGGCTTTCACGTTCTCTTTCGCCTCATGCGCCGTTTCCTTCACGTCCGCATAAGCGGCAGGGCTCAATATCGCCGGAATCAAAGCGACAAGCAGCAAACGACGGACTGTTGTTCTCATATGATTGCTCCTTTTCATCGTCATAAAGTTCATCGGAGGTCCTGAAGATCGGCCATCCTTTCAACCGG
>NZ_DASXWY010000165.1:0-7507 GCF_036503415.1 Trinickia sp.
CATGGCGGGCGTCGCAGTCGTATCGACGATGAGCACGCTGTCGTCGCCGATCACTACGCCGGAATTCGGATCGCCTTCCGTCGTGTAGGCATAGGCGTTTTCGGACAACTGCTCGAACGAGACGCGCTTTTCCTGCAGATCCGCCTGCGATGCAAAAGCCTTTACCATGTCTGACTCGCTGAACGTGGTGGGGGATGGCCGCGATGCGACTTATCGACGACCGGTCGATTGCATCTTAGTTCACGCCGCCTTGCCCACCAAATATCCCTTACATCGGCTGACATGGCCTGGCGACATGCAGCGCGCCGACGCGGCAGTGCCCCACCGGCCCAAAGGCATCCCCTTCTTCGCACGGCGCATCGCCATTTCGCACACTGCGGTTCGAGCACAGCACGGTATCGCTAAGCTCTGAACTATCGACGCCGGGCGCCCCGGCTCAACCCTGAACGAGGCGGTTTCAGACCGGAGCGAGTTTACGATGACGACGATTTCGAAGTTCGAGCAGCATCTCGTCGCCGCGCGGCTGCCATGGCGCGCGCGAAGCTGGCATCTCGCCTGCGCGTTGGATTTCATCGATTGGGCAAACGACGCGTTCGCCTCATCGGGGGGATGGAAGACGTTGATGGCGCAAAACAGATACGTTCTGGAAACCTGCCGCGAACGCTATTTATCGGAGGCCATTGCCGAGCGCGACCTGCGCAGCGAAGAACGGCTTCGGCTGAACTGTTTCATTCGCTTCGTCGAAAGCTCGGCCCGGGAAGAATCGGCGCAGCCCGATGCGCCGTTGCCGGCCGGTACGCCCCCCTCCTCCCCGGACCGCTACTGCGCGGTGCCCGCACGGTAACACGCCTGCTTGCCCTGAACGTCGTCATAGATCATCCGGTAGCCGCTCGCGGCGCCGCTGCCCGCGTGGGCAGATCCCAGCACGACCTGCGTATGCTGCGCGTTTTGCGAAACCGGCGCGATGATGTAGGCGGCGAGCACAGGGTCGGTGCGTGCCGCGGCGGCACCGATGCTCCGCCTCACATGCGAGAGATGCGTGCGATACCAGCCCAAGAACGGCCGGTAGGCGGGCCCCGCATAATGGCTGTCGATGATCATCCACGGGTCGGTCCTCGCCGTCTTACCCAGTTGACTGACGTCGAAATCGAGATGCGCTTTGAAATCGCCGCCGAGCCGCGAGTCGGGCTGCCCGATCCGGCCGATGTCATACCGGGCCGCGTCGGTTCCCGCTTGCAAATCGTTCCAATGCTTTCCGGTCCAGGTCACCACATGCGCGAGTTTGTAGTCGCCCGTGAATTCGCCGCTGTCGGTGAGCGCATTTTCTTGTGTGATGTAGAGCAGATCGCCTGGGCGCAGATAGCTCTGCATCGCGTCGAAATTTCCCTGATTGATGTCGAGCAATACGCCCGGCGACGGATTCGCGTCAGAGCCGCCCCGATCGGCCGTCGAGCAGGCTTGAGTACCGATGCCCGTCGATAGATCGTTGGAGGTCATGCCGGCGAAGTTATAGATCCATGCGGTGTAGTCCGAGCAGTCCACGCCCTTCCAGTTGATGGCCGCCGCGGGAAACGACGCGGGCGTATCGCTTGCCGCCACCTGCACGCTTTGGGCGCCGTTCGCATTGCGCTGCCCAGTGCATGTCATCTGCTGCGGATTGCCGCCCGCCGACTCCCCCGACGTGCTCTCCGGCGTGGAATTGCGGTACTTCGGGTTGGCGCGATTCGAATCGTCGGGCGGCAGCCATCCGGGGACATGGTGGTGGCAGTAGTTGATGTTCTGGTCGACCCAGAAATTTTCCGCGGCCATGACCAGTTCGCGCTTGAACGTATCCATGTCCGTGCAGTTCGCCGGCGGCTCGATGGCCCCATATCCTCTCGCGAACGGCCCCCAGCGGCTAGGTGTTTGGAACGTCGACCAATTCTGGTCGGTCATGCCACCTGCGAGCAGCGCCTGCACCGAGTTCTTGCGGCCTTCGAACAGCGCAAGATTGTCAGTCAGCAGTGCGACCCGATCCCCGCATGCGGACGCGGCAGCAAGCTGCGGTGCCGTTTGCTGCGCAGGCTCGAGCATCGCAAGCGACGTGATGCCGGTGCGATTGTGTGCATTGTGGGCAAACGCGGCGGCGCCCGAGGTAACGAGGCAATGGTCGGCATCGGCCGCCGCGACGGAGCCGTCGCTCAAGACGTCGCCCGCACCCGTGTGACAACGGGCGAGCGTATCGCCGTTCGCCGCCTGGTCGACGATCGCTTGCGAGCTCGCCGCAATCGCGAGACCGTTATCGCTACGGCTTTGCGACTCGGCACCGAGCGCGAACGCCATCTTCGCGCTATCGGACACGGCTGCGCCATCGGAAGCCGGTGGATAGACCGGCACCGTCTGCTGAACATCGATGCCGCCGACGAATGCGTTGACGCGTGCGGACGCCGCGGCGATGTTCTCGGCGCTCAAGCCTCCGGCCGCGATGGCATCGATGACGATCGCATTCGAGTACGGGGAGACCACGATGGTTGTTGGCGCCGAAAGATAGACGGCATCGAGTTCGGCCGAAAGCGACGCCCGCTCGCCCGTCGCTTCCTCGAGATAGCTCCCGCCGCTCGCCCGCACGAGCACGGGGTAATGCGCAGGCCGCGCTAGCGAGAAACTGCCGTCATCGGCCGTACGCGCCATTGCAGCAGGCAGCGGGGAAACGGCGCCGTCTGCCGCAATTTCATAGACTGCGACGGACGCCTGAGAGACGTTGGCCATATAGACGCCGCCGCTTTGCGGCGCCACTGCCCCACCACTGCATGCATTCAAGAAAAACGTGAAAACCACGCAGAAAACCAGCTGCAGCAAATTCCTGTTCATAACGAGCCAGATAACCGTTCGATGAATATTGACTGCGATAACGACTTCGCCGCCCCAAACCTGTAGTGAAGCGCATTCGATTCTTCGAAAGTTTTTTAAGGGTGCGTTCCGAATTCGGCAAATGAGACGGGTGCGAAACGCGCGATCCGCTTCTTTGAAGCGAACCGCGCGCCGTTAACCGATCAATCGCTCAACTACTGTTGCTTGCTCGGCGCCTGCGGCCTCGCTTTCAAACGGCCCTGATAGTGCGGGATGCGGCGCTCGACTGGCTGCTCCGGCATCAGTGCCTGGCGCATCAGCCGGGCTGCGACGCTCGGTGACGCGGCGAGCGAATCGATCGCCGTCGCGCGCGATTGCGGCGCAAGGCCGTGGTCGACCAGCAAGTGCGTGCCGAGCTTCAGATTCGTCAGCCTGGCCGGCTCCAGCAGTGCACTCGATTGCGCGAGCAACTGCGTCCACGCGTTGTCGCCATAGTTCACGACGTAATAGTCCTGCCCCGTCGGATCGGCCAGCACCGCGCCGCAGCCTTCGAGACGCACCTGCATGTCCGAGCCCTTCATCGAGACGGTCTTACGGCTCGTCAGACCGTCGCCATAGGCCAACGTCAGCGGGATCGTCCATAGCGTTCCGGGATACGGATTCTGGTTCGGGAACGGCTGCTGCTTCAACGTCACGACCGATTGGTTCGTCGTCAGATCGCACGTCGTGTTCAGCGAGACGAGCGGTACACCCGTTTGCCGCACGAAGCTGTCGCCGATCTGCGTCATCGGCTCCCCGCTTGCTCGCGCGAGTTCGTCCCATAGCCGCTTGGGCGTGACGTTGCCGAGTGCGTAATCCGCCAGATACGACTGCAGCCCACGGCGCATCACGTCCTCGCCGAGGTAGCCCTCGATCATCTTCAGAACCTGACCGCCCTTGTCATAGACAAAACGCCCGGCGTTGATGACGAAGTCGTTCGAAGCCCATGCGTTGAAATTCGGCTGCACCGGGAAGGATGCGGACGTCAGATCGTCCGCGATGACGCGATACTTGTTGCGGACCTCGCCTTCCCAGTTGAAGCGATCGGGAAAGAAGGCGATCTTCGTCTTGTTCTCGAAGAACGTTGCGAACGATTCGTTGAGCCAGACGTCGTCCCACCAGTCCAGCGTGACGAGATCGCCAAACCACTGGTGGGCTGCCTCATGTGTCAGCACGGTCACGCCATAGTTCGACATCGGGGTGCCCGGTTGCGGCAAGATGTCGTCGGCAAACTCGAGAATGGCCCCCCAGTTCTCCATCCCGCCGAAGTTCAGATCTTTCTGCGCCTTGAACGCGTCGTTCGCCGCGACTGTATCGAACTTCGTCAAGGGCAGCGGAATGCCTGTGTAGCGATAGTAGTAATCGAGCGCCTGCTTCGTCTGCTGCATGGCCGGCAATGCCCAATCGCGCATGCCCGGCGGCGTGAAGATGCGCAAATGCAGACCCTTGCCGTCCGGCAGCGGGCTCGAAAAGTCGTCTTCGAGCACATCGAACTGCCCGCCGCCGAAAAAGAGCAGGTACGACGGCATCGGCGGCGTCTTCTCGAACGAAACGCGCTTATAACCGCTGTCCACGTTGACCGGCGGTTTCTCCGCCGCGTTCGAGACGACTCGCCAGTTCTGCGGCACGTCGGCGCTGACCTCGTAGGTCGGGCGGAACGCCGGCTCGTCCCACCCGGGGAACCATTGCCGCGCGAGATCCGATTCGCCTTGTGTCAGGATGGCGCCGCTCGTCGTACCGTCGGTCGCCTTCAGATCGACGCGGAACACGCCTTCCGCAGCGGAACATCCCGGATAAGGATCGTTGCCGCAACTGCCGCCCGTCTTCGTGACCGGGTCGTCATAGCTTTTGAAGTTGATGATGCCGCGCCATTCCATGTGCAGCGAATAGGTGCCCGCTGCAATCTGCCCGCTCGCAGGACGCAATTGATAGTAATCGCCCTGGTCCTGGGGCGTCGCGACCAGCTGCACATTGCCGGGCTGCAAGGCGATGGTGCCGTTTACGAACTGCAGCCGGTGCGCGGCCACGGTGATGGCGGTGACCGGCTTGAGCACCTTGATCTCGACGTCCGCTCGGCCGTCGAACGCATTCAGCTCGGGGTTGGGGCGGAACCAAAGCCGGTAATTGACCGGTATGACCGTATCGGGCATTTCCACCGGCGATACCGTCTTGTCCACGCCCGGCGTCGCCGCGACGGCGGAAGCAGGCGCGACAAGCGCCGGAGTGCTGGGACTCGAAGTGGCCGCGCCCGCGCGGCTCGCCGACGCCTGTCCACCGTCACCGCCGCCGCATGCGCTCAATAGCGCGAGCGCGGCAATCGATGCGTAATGCCAATTCAACCCAAAATGAAATCGCATACGAAATCCTGAATGAGAAAGTGTTTAACCGATGCCAGGTTTCGTCTCGTTGTTCTTCTCTCTCATTCGCCGGCAGGCAATACGACGCCACGCAAGCAAATCCGTAGCTCGCGACGAAAAGGGGCGTGCTGCGCCCCGGCCCAGCATTCACTGAAACCCAGACCGTGATTCCAACCTGCAATAAATAGGAGTACTAAACGTATGGACTACTAAAAATCATCGTTGACATCGTCGACTCCATAGGAACGGGGCGGCGCGAATGTCTTTCATAAAAACCAGCGACAGCGCAGAGTACGTTCCACTTCCTTTCAATGTCAACTCGCTTTCACTGTATTACTTTTCTAATCGTTTTGGCAAACGGTATGCTATATGCAAATTTCGTAGTGACCGGTAATTTTTATTCGATCCCACAACGCACCTTGCATATTTTCATGTAATAAATGGATAGGCGTGGACCAAGACCTCCAAAAACTTGTAGGCCCCACGAATTCGAATAAAGGAATGCGGTATTGGATGACGGAACGAGCGGCAGCGCGATCATTCGGCCGGCGACGCGCTCTGCCCGCTTCGGGCGCGCGCGGCTTGCGCGCGCTGGAGCAAAAACCGCCGCACCGCCGGGTCCGATTCAAGGCCGATGGCACGTTGATATGCGTCGAGGCAGGTTTGCCAAGCGCCGACGCGCGCCGACAGTTCGGCCCGCGCCGCCCAGAATGGCTGATAAGCCAAAAGCCGTGCATCGCCCGCCACCTCGTCGAGCGCGGCGAGGCCGGCCGCTGCGCCATCGCGCTCGGCCAATGCGACCGCCCGGTTGAGCGCGGCAACCGGCGAGCCGCTCAACGCGCACAGCGCGTCATAGAGCTGCACGATCGCCTGCCAGTCGGGACGATGACCGAACCTGCGCATCGCGTGTGCCGATTGCACCGCGGCTTCCAACTGATAGCGGCCGATCCGGCCGGCCCGGCTCGCGCGGGCCAGCAACGCTTCCGCTTCTTCGATCATGCCGCCGTCCCATCGCCTCACATCCTGCTCGCTCAGCGCGATGTAGGCCCCGTCGGCCGCGCGGCGAGCATCGCGGCGGGCGTGCGTGTGCAGCATCATGGCCAGCAATCCGAGCGCCTCCGGCTCGTCCGGCATGAGCGAGACGACGAGGCGGCCCAGCCAGATGCCCTCATCGGCGAGATTGCGGCGGTGGGGATCCCCTCCCTCGGGATCCGACCATCCTTCGGCATAGACCGCGTAGATCGAATCGAGCACACATTCGAGCCGCGCGGGCAGCTCGCCGGGCTCGGGCATCTCGAGTGCAATGCCGGCTTCGCGAATCTTGTTCTTGGCCCGCACGAGCCGCTGGCTCATCGCCGATGGCGCGACGAGGAACGCGGAGGCGATCGTCGCCGCATCGAAACCGAGCACCGCTTGCAACACGAGCGGCGCACGCGCGCTGCGCTCGAGCGCGGGATGCGCGCAGGCGAACATCAATTGCAGGCGCTCGTCGGGAATCGACGCGGCGGCATCATCCGTCTCGGGCGCCAGCTGGCTCAGCCATTCCAGATACTGGGCTGCATCGGCGTCACGATAACGACGTCTGAGCGCATCGACGATACGGCGCTTGGCCACCGCGAGCAGCCACGCATCCGGCGTGCGCGGCACGCCGTTGCGCGGCCAATCCGCGAGCGCCGCCGCGAATGCATCCGCGAGCGCGTCTTCGGCACCCGCCACGTCGCGGCTGCGCGCGGCGAGAAAGGCGATGAGCTTGCCGTAACTGAGCCGCGCCGCCGCCTCCGCGGCACGCGCGGCGGCCGTGTCCCCGCTATCGGGCATTCGGGGCGTACTCGTGCATCGGCCAGATAGGGCGCACTTCGAGCCCGGCGTAGTCCGCAGCGGGACAACGCGCAGCCCATGCGAGCGCCTGATCCAGATCGGGTACGTCGATCAGGTAATAGCCGCCCAGTTGCTCGCGCGTTTCCGCATACGGTCCGTTGAGCACCTCCGTTTTGCCGTTCTTCGCTCGAACCGTGGTGGCCGTGTCGACCGGCCGCAGTCGGGCACCGGCACGCCAGACGCCGGCTTCCTTGAGCGCCTCCGTATAGGCGCCGAACGCAGCCGTCATCTCCGCGGCCTGGCTCGGCGTCATTTCCGCAGCCCGGGCTTCATTGCCATAAATCATCAGCAGATATTCCATTTGTCGCTCCTGAAGAGTTGCGGCAACACGCAGCGTGTTACCTCGACAATGTCGAACGGCTTGCCATGATTTCGACATGCGTCGAAAAAAAGCGCGATAGGAG
>NZ_DASXWY010000166.1:0-2989 GCF_036503415.1 Trinickia sp.
ATCTTTGCCGTCGACAGCAACCATCCCAGCGAAGCGCTATACCAGAGCGGCGCCGTAACTTCGAGATTGATGTCGTGTCCCGAAGCGGGAACGACGAACGACGTCACGCTTGGGCTCGCGCTGTAATACGGTCGTTCGGCGCTTTGCAGCGACGCGGAGGTCGAACAATCGGCGGCACCATTGCCGCAAAAGATCACGTCGTCTTGCCCGTCGACGATGAGAATCGGCACGTTGATGAAAGCCGAGTAATACGACGCCGAACCTTGGCCGGTTGCAAATACCCCGTTGAGTTCGGTTTGCGTGGCCGTCTGCTTCGTCTTTTCGTCGAGTTGAACGACATTCGGATCGGTCGTCGCCGGGTAATAGAACATCGCGTTGCGTGCGCCGGGCCGCGTGGTCAGATAGCCGGCGTCGAGGTCCATATTTTGGAACGCGGGATCCTGCTGTGCCGGGTAGATGTCCTGCGAAAGGAGGGTGCCGATCGTCGAACTCATCTTGTGTCCAATGCCGGTCAGGATGACGGCATCGACGTCGCGATATTGGCCGGCTTCGACCCACGACGTATAGGATCCGAGCGAATGGCCGGCGAGAACGACATGCTTGAACGTATAGCCGTTGATCTGACCTTGTCGTAGCGCCTGCACCAGCTCGTGCGCGACATAACCGTTCGAGTTGACCGAGATATCGGTGCTCACCGGGTGCGAACTGAGCCCGTCGCCGATCCGGTCATAGACGAATACGGCGTAGCCCGCGTTCGTCATGAAATTGCGATACGAATAGACTTGGGGAACATACGGCCAATCCCAGTAGTGGTGATCGTACGTGGCTCCGTGCACGGTCAGGATGACCGAATTGGCTTGGCCCGATGGCGGCAGGCAGAGCTTGCCGGAAACGGAATAGCCCTTGGGCCCGCCCTCGGCCAGCGCTACCGGTACCGCGACGGACTGGCAAGTCGTCGCAGCGCTCGCCTGGGCGAACGCGTTATCGCAAACGAACGATGACAGCCCGAGCGACGCGATTGCAACGAGCAGTGTCGATGTGCGGGACAAGCGCTTTCCGGCGCGCTTTGCGGCTTTTCCAATCGGCGTTGTTTCCATCATGTATGACCTTTTTCGAAGAAAGTTGAAGACGAGCGACGACATGCGCTGCGCGGCGAACTGCAGCGCGCAACGCTCGAAGCGCGTCGGAAGATCGGATCGGTCCGTTTTGGAACGAATGTGAGTGCCGCGGCGGGGCGCCGCGTTCGCGACAGCGATGGCCGGACCGGAGCTTATGGTAGACAGGCACCTCTGTCCCGGCGACGCTGATCCTCGTAGAAAGGGTGCCGTTAAATCGCCTTCACCACGCCAGTTGTATGCGGTGTTCCCGAGCCGCATAAATCGCCAAATCGCGCCGCATTGACGATCGTTAAAGATCGGATGAATGTCGCCGTTAACAGACGACGTGGGACGATGCGCCGCCCGTCGCGCGACGACGCTGCAATTCGGATTTGACGAACGGCTTGCGGGGGAAAAACGATGCTCCGGGGGATACTGAAAACGATCGCCGCGCTGGCGTGTTGCTATGCGCTCGGCGCATCGGCGAACGGGACGGATACGATCGCCCCGGCGCCCGATCTATTGCAATCCCCGGAGCGGGCGGCCGGTATCGTGTCCGAGCATCAGCGCGACAGTTATCGGTCGGTTCTCGACGCTTATCGCGCCGGGCTCGTGCAACATCCGCATGATGTCGCGCTTGCAGTGGCGCAATGCGGGTTCATTCAACGCTTCGCGTGGTCGGAAGACCTGGAGTGGAGCGATGCGGCGGCGAACGATTTCACGGCCTGCCAGCATATGCTCGACGAGCGCTTTCCAGGTCAACCCGAGGCCGCGCTTTTCGTGCTCGAGCATCGCTACGGCAAAGACGCGCTTGCTAAGGGCGAGCCGTTGCTCGCGCACTCCTCGGAATGGACTCCGGCGCAGCGTACGCGGCTTCATGCGGCGCTTTCGCGCGCCTATTCGGCAGTGAAGGACGAGAAGCACGCGGGCGAGCAAGCGCTGCGCGCGGTCGAACTCGATCCGTCGAACCCGTGCCTCGTCGAGGCGCTGCGCTATCTCGTGCGCTCGAGGCGCAGTGACGAGGCGCAGCGGTTGCTGGCCAGTGCGCCTGTCGCGAAGACAATCTGGCTCGAAGCCCAACGCATCAATACGGCGGCTGAACTGTTCCCGGGGGCGCAGGCACGCGACGAACTCATGCGAGCCCGGCATGCCGGATTGAAGATCGATGCCTATACGTCGGCGCGCGCGTTGTTTCGGGCCGGCGATGTGGCGGGCGCCGAGGCGGCGCTCGCCGCGCAAAAGCAGCCATCGAAATTTATGACACCGCAAAATCGCCAGATTCGACTCGATGTTGCGTTCAATGCGGGCAATTCGCTCGCGGCGGCCGATCTTTTACGCGACGAATACGACCGGACGCACCAAGCGATGCCGCTCGTTCCCGCCTACGCGCGCTTGCTCGATCTCTCCCCGAAGATGCTGATGCGTGCCGATCTCTTGCCGTTCGCCGGCGCGTTGATCTTGTACACGGTCCTGTTGGTTGCCGCACCAGGTTTGCTGTTGTTTCCCGCTCACTATCGCGGCCTCTTGCGCGCACGGGCAAAAAAGGTCAGCGAGCCGCTTTTCGGGCGCATCGGTTTGCGGCATGCGTGGTGGGCTTTGTCGTCGATGTATTTCGCCCTGTATGTGTTCGGCGGATTTCGCGTGGGTACCGCATCGCTATCGCCGGCTCACGGCACGGTGCTGCGCGAGGGCTGGCAACAGGGCGTGGCGATCTCGTACATCTGGTCGCTCGCCGTCATGGCGCTGGGTCTCGCATGGGTGGCAGTGCGTTTCTCGCGGCGCGAATGGCTCGGCAGCGGCGAATGGAAAAAAGCCTGGTTCGTCCCGCCCGCGCTCTATCTCGGGTGGTGCCTATTGAATTTTGTCGCCAGCCGTCACGCGATGCCGACCGG
>NZ_DASXWY010000167.1:0-85069 GCF_036503415.1 Trinickia sp.
CGCGAGCGCGGCGCGGCCCATGCGGGCACGGGCAAATGAGCACAGTGAGAGACCGACGATGAACGAGCAGCACCTGATCGAGATGGCCAACCGCATCGGCGAGTTCTTCGAGTCGATGCCCGATCGCGACGAGGCCCTCGCCGGCATCGCCGAGCATATCCGCTCCTTTTGGGAGCCGCGCATGCGACGCGTCCTACTGAACGCGCTCGACGCGGCCAGTGCGTCCACGATGCGCGAGATCGTTCGCGAGGCGCTTTCGCTGCGCCGCGCCGAACTCGAGCCGCGCGCCACCGCTTTCGTGACTTCACTTTAGGGAACCCATATGAAGATCTGTGTATATGGCGCCGGCGCGATCGGCGCTTACATGGGCGCACAGCTTGCACTGGCCGGTGCCGATGTGAGCTTCATCGCGCGCGGCCCTCATCTCGCGGCCATGCAGAAGAATGGCGTCCGGCTTCAAACGGAAGAGGGCGAGCGTGTGGTCAACGTGCGGTGCACGTCCGATCCGCGCGAGCTTGGCGAGCAGGACTACGTCATCGTCGCACTCAAGGCGCATTCCGTGGCCGGCGTCGTCGACGCAATGCAGCCGTTGCTGGGCCCGAATACCGCGATCGTGACGGCCATCAACGGCATCCCGTATTGGTACTTCTATCGCCACGGGGGCGTATTCGCCGGCACCATGCTCGACAGCGTCGATCCGGGCGGCACGCAATGGAAACGCCTCGGGCCCGAACGCGCGATCGGCTGTGTGCTGTATCCGGCTGCGGAGATCGTCGAGCCCGGTGTCGTACGCCATGTCTACGGCAAGAAGTTTCCGATAGGCGAGCCGAGCGGCGAGAAAACCGAGCGCATCCTCGCGTTGCAGGAAATGATGGTGGCGGCCGGCTTCGATGCGCCGATCCGTGACGACATCCGCGATGAAATCTGGCTCAAGCTCTGGGGCAATCTCTGCTTCAACCCGATCAGCGCATTGACGCATGCGACGCTCGACGTCATCACGAGCAACCCCGGCACGCGTGCCGTGTCCCGAACGATGATGCTCGAGGCAAAGTCGATTGCGGATCGCTTCGGAGTGCATTTCCGCGTCGATGTGGAGCGGCGCATCGACGGTGCGGGCGCCGTTGGGGCGCACAAGACTTCGATGCTTCAGGATCTCGAGTCCGGCCGTCCGATGGAAATCGATCCGTTGCTGACCGTCGTGCAGGAGATGGGCCGCCTCGTTGGCCAGGCGACCCCGATCATCGACACCGTTCTCGCGTTGATCAAGCTCCGGGAGCAAACGGCGCAGCACGCGCTTGCGCAGACGGCTGCCCGGGCCGCCTCGCAGCCTCCCGGCGTCACGCAAGGGGCTCGCGCGGCGTAACGCATCGTAGGGGGAACTGCTTCCCGGCCGATTCCCGCCAGCCTTTTTTCTCTCCCGCACACCGTTGCCGCGCCTGCGGCGACGGTGTCCGCATCCCGAAGTCCGCCTGATTCCCCTTTTGGTCCAAGCGATTACCCGCTGACATCCGTGCGGCGCGGTATCCTGTCGGTCGTGCGTCGCCCGCTACTCCGCGTGCGTGGGGCTCCTCCACGTACGTGTCGCTGAAACAACGGATCGCGGCGATTCCGTGAAATATCACATACAAAATATTGACGGCCGCCGCGTCGCAGCATTACCATGGCTACCATCTGATCAAACTTCTCCTGGAGTGGGAAATGGAACTGGTGGAACTTCCGAACTTGTCGTTGCTTTCGCTCGCGGCCGTCGGTCTTGGCAGCCTCGCTACCTACTTGATTTCGCAATGGCTGCCCGCATCGGTCGCGGATCTCGCGGCCAAACACGGGCGTTTCGTCGGCCTGGGCGAAGTGGAGGGCGCCGGCGTGCACGCTGGGGCACGCCCGGGGCGGACTCGTGAGGCACTAAATGTCGTCAGAACTGCTAACTAAAACTACCGCTTCACCGCTCACGCTTTCGCTGAAATCGATCGGCGCGAGCGTCAGCTTGCGCGATCAGGCTTATGCGATGCTGCGCAAGGCGATTGCGGACGCCGATATCTACGCGACGCGGGAGCCCGTGAGGCTCGATGAGCGCATGCTGAGCGAAACGCTCGGCGTCAGCCGAACGCCGATTCGGGAAGCGATGACGCTGCTCGAACAGGAGGGTTTTTTACGCACGGTTCCGCGCCGCGGGATTTACATCGTGCGAAAGAGCCGGCGCGAGATCGTCGAAATGATCCAGATGTGGGCCGCACTCGAGAGCATGGCGGCGCGCCAGGCGACGCTGCACGCGACGGACGAGGAAATCGCCCGCTTGCGCCGCATGTTCGACAACTTCCGCGATACGACTCCCGCCGAGCATATCGAAGAGTATTCGGATGCGAACATCGCGTTCCATCAGGCGATCGTCGAACTGTCGAAATCGCAGATCATCCTCGAAACGATCAAGAACATCTTCGTGCACGTCCGGGCGATCCGGCGAATGACGATTTCGCAAAGCGACCGTGCCGCTCGCTCGATCGTCGACCATCTGCGCATCATCGAAGCGCTCGAAAAACGCGATACCGAGCTGGCGGAGCGACTCGTCCGTCAACATTCACTCGATTTGGCCGATTACGTCGACGCGCATTGCGATTTTCTCGACTGATCGCGCGGCCCGGGTTCAGGCGTGCTTCGCGGTCAGCGCGCCAACCCGGGTAATCTGCTCGAGCAATGCCGCGCCTTCGTCGATCAGGAAACGCTTGAAGGCTTCCGCAACGGGAGGCAGGCGTTTGTTCTTGCGGTGCACGACATACCAGTTGAGCATGACGGGGAAGCCCTCGACGTCGAGCACGACGAGATTGCCGACTTGCAATTCGAGACTGATCGTGTGAGCCGACAGGAAAGCGATGCCCATACCCGCGATCACGGCTTGCTTGATCGTCTCGGTGCTCTTGATCTCCATGGCCACCTTCGGGTGCTCGAGCCGGCCGGCGAGTCCCTCCTGCATCGAATTCCAGGTGTCCGAGCCGCGCTCGCGCACAATGAACGGCTCGTCGGCCAGTTGTGCCATGGTGATGAAGCGTTTCGACGCGAGCGGATGCGTCGGTGCCGCGACGATGACATAGGGATGGGGCGCGAACGGCTCGGTCGTGACGTCCATATTGACCGGCGGGCGGACCATGACCGCTAAGTCGGTCTGATTCGTCGATAACTGCTGAAGCAATTCCTCGCGGTTGTGGACCGCGAGATTGAATGTCACCCCGGAATAGCGGCGTGTGAACTCGGCGAGCAAACGTGGAAAGAAATAATCGCCCGCGCTGATGACGGCGACATTGAGCGTACCGCCGGAGATACCTTTGAGCTGGCTCATCGCTTCGTCCTCCTGCTGGAATTGCTGAAGGATCGTGCGGCTGAACTGCAGCATTTCGGTGCCGGCCGGCGTCAGGTAGATTTTCTTCCCAAGCTGTTCGAAAAGAGGCAACCCCGCGTGCTCTTCGAGTTGAGCAACCTGCGTGGAGACCGCCGGCTGCGTCAGATGAAGCTCCTCTGCGGCACGTGAAAAGCTCAGGAGGCGGGCAACCGTTTCGAAGACCTTCAGCTGCCGAAGCGTTGCATTTCTGATAGTCATGGCCGAAGCGGGTCCATAAGCAAAACTGGATCGTCATCGTAACAAACTTCAGGTTTTCCTAACTTAGCAAAGACCCTATGCGTCCGCCCCTTTTGCCGACGAAGCGCACTTTGCGCGCATTAGGGATAACACCCGGCAGGAGCGACCTGACTTGAGTAGGCGAGAGACCGGCAATCCCGCAACGTGTTGCGCCGTGGGCTCCGAGCCGTGCTCGGCCGGTCCATAAACGAAAGTGAATCGAGACGGTAACAAACTTTGATTATCGGTAATTCATCGCTGCCCCTAGCATGCGTCTATGCAATCAGGCTTTGTCATCGAACAGGAAAGCGCGCATCGGCGCCGCGCCGCGCAGCAAGGCGGCTGGAGCCCAGGCGCGAGTCTGTCACGTCGATGCCGCCGGCTGGTTGCCTTTTCACTCATCGCATTCAAGGGCTCAGGCACTCACTCGATTTTATAAATGATTCATAAAGAATGAATGAATTAAGAGTGTAGGCCCGTTGCGCCTCTCGCTTTTCAATAATTAGATGGATGGAGACGAAGCAAATGGACGGAAACGCTGCATTTTGGAAGGGCAGGTGGTCTCAGCTGTTCATCGGCATGCTCTGTATGGCACTCGTGGCCAACCTTCAGTACGCGTGGACACTGTTTGTCGCACCGATGCAGGCGCGGCACCATTGGGAACCTGCGTCGATCCAGCTGGCTTTCTCGATCTTCATTCTGACCGAGACCTGGCTCGTTCCCGTGGAAGGGTGGCTCGTGGACCGCTTCGGCCCACGGCCGGTGGTGGCGCTCGGCGCGGTTTGCGCGGGCCTGGCATGGGTCATTTATTCGTTTGCCACCACGCTGCCTGAGCTCTATGCAGCCTCGGTCATCGCCGGAGTTGGGGCGGGATGCGTCTATGGTACGTGTGTCGGCAATGCGCTGAAGTGGTTCCCCGATCGCCGCGGTCTCGCGGCGGGGCTCACTGCCGCTGGTTTCGGTGCGGGCGCGGCCGTCACCGTGATTCCGATCGCCAACATGATCACGCGCTCGGGCTACGAACACGCGTTCTTCTTCTTCGGCATTCTGCAAGGAGCCTCCATCTTCGTGCTCGCCATGCTGCTCGCCAAACCGACGGGCCGCGGCGCGGTCGCGCCCAAGCGCAAGTTCGCGGTCACGAAGGTCGACTACACGCCTGGCCAGATGGCTCGTACGCCGGTCTTCTGGGCCATCTATATCTCGTTCGTCGCTGTGGCGGCCGGCGGGTTGATGGCAACGGCGCAGATCGGGCCGATCGCCAAGGATATGGGCCTGGCGCGCTTGCCGATGACGCTCTTCGGGCTGACGTTGCCGCTGCTGACGATGACGCTTTCGATCGACAACATCTGCAACGGCTTCACGCGGCCGCTGTGCGGCTTCGTCTCGGACAAGATCGGCCGTGAAAACACGATGTTCATCGTCTTCATCGGCGAAGGCCTCGCGCTGCTCGGCCTCATGCAGTACGGCACGAACCCCTATGCGTTCATGACGTTCGCGGCGCTGATCTTCCTGTGCTGGGGCGAAATCTTCTCGATCTTCCCCGCCATCTGCGCGGACACGTTCGGCAGCAAATTCGCCGCGGGCAATGCGGGGCTGCTCTATACAGCCAAAGGTACCGCGTCGCTGCTCGTGCCGCTCGCATCGATCCTGGCCTCCGCCGGCGGATGGAACGCGGTGTTCCTGGTGTCGGCCGCCATCACGATCACTGCGGGGGTCGCGGCGAAATTCCTGCTCGCCCCCATGCGCTCGCGTTGGATCGAGTCGCAGGGGGAGGGTGAGTCGTTCGTTGCGGCACCTCGTTCGTCGTCGTCGCTGACGCATTGATCGCAGGCTAATGGGCGCCTTGCTCGGTTTCGGGCAAGGCGCCCAATGTTTTTGGACGGACGGATTGCGCGAGCTCGACTCGCGCGCAGCACCAACAAGACACGGCAAGCCTCGGCAAGTAACAAGCCTCGACAAGTAACAAGCCCCGGCAAGTAACAAGCTCCGGCAAGTAACAAGCTCCGGCAAGTAACAAGCAACAAAAACGCCGCGCGATGAATGCGCGGCGTTACGAGAAAAGATTAGGAGTACTGATGAATACCGGATCAGGCGCCGGCGAGCATGGGCAAGCTGTAATCGGTCTGGACCTGCGTATCGCGCGCGCGGACCTGCACGACGGAGGGGCGGTTCGTTTCCATGTGGATCGCCGTGTCGAGAATCGGCAGCGGCTCGGGGCGCTGCGCGTTTTTCCTCGTCAGGATGGCGTGGCTCAGGAATTCCGGGCTGTAGGCCTTGAGCAGATGCGGATGGTGAGTCTCGATGTACGTCACGATCCGCATCGCTTCGTCCTCGATGCAGGCAAGCGATGCAAGCGTGCGCGCATCCCACCGAAAGCGCAGTCCCAACTCCTCGAACGCCATGTTGTAGGCGCACACATGCGCGTGCAGATCGGCCTCGGCCTCGCGCCCCTCGATGAATGCCTGGCTCATAGCCCTTTCCTCCGGATCGATGAATCGGTGAATCGATGATTTGACTAGAGCATAAAGCGCCGATTGGATAGTCGATAGTTAAAGTTTTATTGGAAAACCATAAGGCAATACATATGGATACCCACGCCAGCCGCGCTGCGGCGGCCTCGCTGCAACGACCCGCCCCTCTTTCCTCGCGTAGCCACTGCATCGGAACGCTTGGGTCTGGTAGATATCTGATATACAGTATTGAGAATATCGAAGAGGCGAGGGGACAGAGAGCCATGGAGAGGGAAGCTGAGAGCCGCGGTGTACCGGCGGCATTGACGTTGGCGCCGATCGGCGCCTCGGCGTCGCTGCGCGACCAGGCTTACGCGAGCCTGAAGCGTGCGATTGCCGAGACGGACATTTACCGTTCGCGCGAGGCGGTCCGCCTCGACGAGAAGGAGCTGGCCGAGGCGCTCGGTGTAAGTCGTACGCCCGTGCGCGAGGCCATGACGTTGCTCGAACAGGAAGGGTTCTTGCGGACCGTGCCGCGGCGCGGCGTCTACATCCTGCGCAAGACCAAGCGCGAGATCGTCGAGATGATCCACATGTGGGCGGCGCTCGAAAGCATGGCCGCGCGTCTCGCGACGCTGAGGGCGACCGACGACGACCTCGCGCGGCTGCGGCGGCTCTTCGACGACTTCGGCGAGACGGCGCCCGCGGACCAGGTCGAGGAGTACTCCGAGGCGAATATCGCGTTTCACCAATCGCTCGTCGAGTTGTCGGACTCGCCGGTTCTCATCGAAACGGTCAAGAACATCTTCATGCATGTGCGCGCGATCAGGCGCATGACGATCGCGCGCAGCGATCGCGCCTCGCGCTCGATCGGCGATCACATGCGAATCATCGAAGCCCTCGAGGCGCGCGATACCGAGCGCGCCGAGCGCCTCGTAAGACAGCATTCGCTCGATCTCGCGGCGTTCGTCGAGGCGCATTGCGACTTCCTCGATTGAAGCAGCGGTATCGGTAAAGCAACGGAATCAGGGCGAGCTCGAGAGGCGGCTCGCTTGTGCACCGCAACCGAAAAACGGTCAGCGGTGGGTCGCGTCGAGGGCTGAGGGGAATCGCACTGCAGCAACGTTCAACGGGCCGCAAAAAAAGCCTTGACTAATACTGTGTGTGGAATATTGTATATCACCAGAAACACCAAACATCTGCGCCAAGGAGGCAAGACATGGCAGAAGTCGTTGGGACGATCGAGCCGGAGACGATCCCCGCTACCGAAACACCGCCGATGACCGACGGCTTTCATCTCGTCATCGACGCATTCAAGCTGAACGGCATCGAGACGATCTACGGGTTGCCGGGCATTCCCGTGACCGACCTTGCGCGTCTCGCGCAAGCCGAGGGCATGCGGGTCATCAGCTTCCGACATGAGCAAAACGCAGGCAACGCCGCGGCAGCCGCGGGTTATCTCACGCAAAAGCCAGGGCTTTGCCTGACGGTTTCGGCGCCTGGCTTTTTGAACGGATTGACCGCACTTGCCAATGCGACGACGAACTGCTTTCCGATGATTCTCGTGAGCGGCTCGAGCGAGCGCGAAATCGTCGATCTGCAGCAGGGCGATTACGAGGAGATGGACCAGCTCAATATCGCGAAGCCGCACGCGAAGGCTGCATTCCGCGTCCTCCATGCGGAAGACATCGGCATCGGCGTGGCCCGCGCGATTCGTGCGGCCGTCTCGGGCCGTCCCGGCGGTGTTTATCTCGATCTGCCCGCCAAGCTCCTGGCGCAGACCATGGATGCCGCGGCCGGCCGGAAATCGCTCGTGCGCGTGGTCGATGCCGCGCCGCGCCAATTGCCCGCGCCGGAATCGGTGAGCCGGGCGCTCGAATTGCTCAAGCGCGCCAAGCGTCCGCTGATTCTGCTCGGCAAGGGCGCGGCCTATGCGCAGGCCGACGCCGCCGTCCGAGAGCTGGTCGAGAAATCGGGCATTCCCTATCTGCCGATGTCGATGGCCAAGGGCCTGTTGCCTGACAATCATCCGCAATCGGCGTCCGCGGCGCGTTCTTTCGTGCTCGCCGAATCGGACGTGGTCATGTTGATCGGCGCGCGCTTGAACTGGCTGCTTTCGCACGGCAAGGGCAAGACCTGGGGCAGCCCGAAACAGTTCATTCAGCTCGATATCGCTCCGACCGAGATCGACAGCAACGTGGCCATCGCGGCACCGGTGATCGGCGATATCGGCTCATGCGTCGCGGCGCTCGCCGAAGGCATCGGCGCGGACTTCCCGAAGCCGGCGGCCGATTGGCTCGCAGCCGTGGCCGAACGCAAGAACAAGAACCTGACGAAGATGGCGGCCACGCTCGCGGCCGATCCCACGCCGATGAACTTCCACAGCGCGCTGAGCGTGCTGCGCGACGTCGTCAAGGCCAACCCCGACATCACGATCGTCAATGAAGGCGCCAATACGCTCGATTACGCGCGCAGCATCATCGACATGTACCAGCCTCGCAAGCGGCTCGACTGCGGCACGTGGGGAATCATGGGTATCGGCATGGGCTTCGCGGTGGGCGCTGCCGTCGAAACCGGCAAGCAGGTCATCGCGATCGAGGGCGACAGCGCCTTCGGCTTCAGCGGTATGGAAGTCGAGACGATCTGCCGCTACGACCTGCCCGTGTGCATCGTCGTGTTCAACAACAACGGCGTTTATCGCGGCACGGACGTCAACCCGTCGGGTGGAAAAGACGTCGCGCCGACAGTGTTCGTCAAGGGTGCGCGCTACGACAAGATGATGGAAGCGTTCGGTGGCAAGGGCTATCACGTGACGACCACGAAAGCGCTCCAACAGGCACTCGACGAAGCGATCGCGCTCGGCAAGCCGGTGCTCATCAACGCCGTCATCGACGAATCGGCGGGCACCGAAAGCGGCCGGCTCACCAACCTCAATCCGCAAAGCGCGGCAAGCAAGAAATAACGCTCGAGATTCCCATACATCAGGAGAAAACAATGAGCCTTCCGTTAGACGGCATCAAGATCATCGATTTCACGCATGTTCAGGCCGGCCCCGCCTGCACGCAGCTGCTCGCCTGGTTCGGTGCGGACGTGATCAAGGTCGAGCGCCCGGGCGCCGGCGACGTGACGCGCAATCAGCTGCGCGACATTCCCGACGCTGACGCGCTGTACTTCACGATGCTCAACAGCAACAAGCGTTCGCTGACGCTCGACACCAAGAAGCCCGAGGGCAAGGCGGTGCTCGAAAAGCTGATCCGCGAATCGGACGTTCTCGTCGAGAACTTCGGCCCCGGCGCGCTCGATCGCATGGGCTTTTCGTGGGAGCGCATCAAGGAGCTCAATCCGAAGATGATCGTGGCATCGGTCAAAGGCTTCTCGGAGGGGCATCACTATTCCGATCTGAAAGTGTATGAGAACGTCGCCCAGTGTGCGGGCGGCGCCGCCTCGACGACCGGCTTCTGGGACGGCCCGCCGACGATCAGCGCGGCCGCGCTCGGCGATACCAACACCGGCATGCATCTTGCGATCGGCATCCTGACGGCGATCATCGGCCGCCAGAAGACGGGCAAGGGGCAAAAGGTGGCAGTCGCGATGCAGGATGCGGTGCTGAACCTGTGCCGCGTCAAACTGCGCGATCAGCAGCGTCTCGAGCGCGTGGGCTTCCTGAAGGAGTACCCGCAGTATCCGCACGGCACGTTCACCGACGTCGTACCGCGCGGCGGCAATGCGGGCGGCGGTGGGCAGCCGGGCTGGGTGCTCAAGTGCAAGGGCTGGGAGACGGATCCGAACGCCTATATCTACTTCACGGTCCAGGACCATGCGTGGGAACCGATTTGCCGCGCCCTCGGCCGTCCGGAATGGATCAACGATCCCGACTACATGACGCCGGAGGCCCGTCAACCGCATATCTTCGACATCTTCGGCAAGATCGAAGAGTGGCTTGGCGACAAGACGAAGTTCGAAGCGGTCGACATCCTGCGCAAGTTCGACATTCCGTGCGCGCCGGTGCTCAGCATGAAGGAGCTGGCTTATGACGAATCGATGCGCAAGACGGGTTCGATCGTCGAAGTGCCGCACAAGGTACGCGGCACCTACCTGACGGTTGGCAGCCCGATCAAGTTCTCGGACCTCAAGCCCGAGATCACGTCGTCGCCGCTGCTCGGCGAGCACACGGAGGAGGTTCTGCAACAGCTTGGCTATACCCAGGAACAGATCTCCCAAATGAAGGAGATCGGTGCCGTCTGACGGTCTGCGCGAAAGCGGCGGGGGCGGTCGATATACTGCCCCCGTCAATACGAATGGGATATGCGCCATGAAAACGACAGTCGATTTGCAGCAGTTGCTTTCGGTTATCGGCGATGCGGTCGTCGTCTCGGACGCCGAGGGCAGCATCACGTTGTGGAACCCCGCGGCCGAACGCATGTTCGGCTTCACGGAGCAAGAGGCGCTCGGCCAGTCGCTCGATCTGATCATCCCTCAACGCTTGCAGCAGCGTCATTGGGACGGCTATCGGAAGACGATGGAGACGGGCCAGACGCGCTACGGCAACGACGTGTTGAAGGTACCGGCCGTGCACAAGGATGGCCGTGCGCTGTCGATCGCGTTTACGGTCGCGCTGCTTCATTCGGCTGACGGCGCATTGACGGGGATCGTCGCGGTGATTCGCGACGAGACGAGCCGCTTCCAGGAAGATCGCAATTTGCGCAAAAGGCTCGCGGAGCTCGAAGCGCGCGCTGGCGCGTGAAGCGCGGCTCGGCCGGCAAGCCGCACGCGATGCGGGAGAGCACAACGAAGGGGCGTGTGATGCAGGTGGAAATACTGGGCCGGTTTCGGCTCGAGCTGTCGGCGAGGCAACTGATCGACAACGGCGGATGGACAGCCTTCGCGGCGGTGCGCGATGCGGCGGACGGCGAGCCGCAGGAGCATGTGAGCCTGCTGCCGTTTCAGCGGGTCGTCGACGATGCGGTCTTCGCGAGCGAAGCCGCCGCGCTCGCGGCGGCGCGCCGGGCCGCGATGGCGCTCGTCGTCTCGGCCGGATCGTCGCGCTGACGGACTCGCACACCGCCGACCGACTGGGAATGCGGCACCTTGCGCCATCGCAATCGGCGCTGATCGATACGAATGAATATTGGAGACAGGAAGTGGGCAAGGCATTGAAGGGGGTGCGTGTCCTCGATTTCACGCATGTGCAGTCCGGGCCAACCTGCACGCAGCTACTGGCCTGGTTTGGCGCGGACGTCATCAAGGTCGAGCGGGCAGGAGCGGGCGACGTTACGCGCGAACAACTGCGCGACATTCCCGATGCCGACAGTCTTTACTTCACGATGCTCAATCACAACAAGCGTTCGGTGACCATCGACGCGAAGCATCCCGAAGGCAAGAAAGTGCTCGAGGCATTGATCCGGAAATGCGACGTGCTCGTCGAGAACTTCGCGCCGGGCGCGCTCGAGCGCATGGGCTTCGGCTGGGAGCGCATACAGGAGTTGAATCCGCGCATGATCCTCGCTTCGGTCAAGGGCTTCGGGCCGGGACCGTACGAGGACTGCAAGGTCTATGAAAACGTCGCCCAGTGCGTGGGCGGCGCGGCATCGACTACGGGTTTCGACGATGGGCCACCCGTCGTCAGCGGAGCGCAGATCGGCGATAGCGGCACCGGGCTGCATCTCGCGCTCGGCATCGTGACGGCGCTTTACCAGCGCACCGTGACGGGCCGCGGACAGTACGTGCTGGCGGCCATGCAAGACGCCGTGCTCAATCTTTGCCGCGTGAAGCTGCGCGATCAGCAGCGCCTGGATCGCACCGGTGTGCTGCGCGAGTATCCGCAGCATCCCGCGGGCACCTTCGGTCCGGCCGTGCCGCGTGCGGGCAATGCGTCGGGCGGCGGCCAACCGGGCTGGATCCTGCGCTGCAAGAACTGGGAGTGGGATTACAACGCCTACATCTATTTCATTGCGCAGGCGCCCGTGTGGGGCAAGATCTGCAACGTCATCGGCAAGGAGGAGTGGGTCACCGATCCCGACTACGCGACCCCCGATGCGCGGCTGCCGCGACTCAAGGATATCTTCGCCGAGATCGAACGGTGGACCATGAGCAAGACCAAGGTCGAGGCGATGCAGATTCTGAACCGCTACGACATCCCGTGCGGTCCGGTGCTGTCGATGAAGGAGATCGCGGAGGACGAGTCGCTGCGCAAGACGGGCACGATCGTCGAGGTCGATCATCCGGTGCGCGGGTCGTACCTGAGCGTCGGTAACCCGATCAAGCTCTCCGACAGCCCGACCGTCGTCACGCGCTCGCCACTGCTTGGCGAGCATACGGACGAGGTCATGGCGGAGCTCGGATTTTCTGCCGATCAGATTGCGGAGCTGCGCGCGGCAGGCGCGATCTGATCGGAACTGCACCGGCGAAATGCAGCGGCCCGCTCGGCGGGCCGCGCATCGCGCCGCGTTGCAACGGGCGGGCATTGCGTTGCATCGCATCGGCTCGCCCGACAAGCCCAATTCAACTTCAGGAGATATCCCGATGAGTTCGTGGATACGCTTTCACTCGTCCGGCGGAAGCGTCGGCTTCGGTGTACTCGAAGACGATTGCGTGGCCGAGTACGAGGGCGATATGTTTGGCGCGGCTCGTGCGACCGGATCCCGGCGGCGGCTCGAGGACGTGCGGCTCGTGAGCCCGTGCGCGCCGACCAAGGTCATCGCTTTATGGAACAACTTTTACGCGCTGGCCGAAAAGCTCGGCAAGGCGGCGCCTTCGCATCCGCTGTTTCTGATCAAGCCTCCGATGTCCGTGATCGGCCCGGGGCAGCCGATCCGGCGGCCGACCGGCTACGGCGGCAAGATCGCTTATGAGGGCGAACTCGGCATCGTGATCGGCAGACAATGCCGCGACGTGTCCGTCGACGAGGCCGCGGCCTGCATCTTCGGCTATACCTGCATCAACGATGTCACGGCTGTCGAGCTGCTCAACGAGGATCCCAACTTCGCACAATGGTGCCGGGCGAAGGGGTTCGACACGTTCAGCTGCATCGGCCCGGCCATCCGCACCGATTTCGACTGGCGCAACGCCCATGTCGTGACGCGCCTCGACGATGTCGAGCGGCAGAATTATCCGCTGGCGGACATGATTTTTTCGCCCGAGGCACAGGTGAGCATGATCTCGCACGACATGACGCTGATGCCGGGCGATGTCATCGCGTGCGGCACCTCTGTCGGCGTGGGTTCCATCAAGGATGGTGCCGAGGTCAGTGTGTCGATCGAGGGCATCGGCGCCCTGTCCAACGTGCTTGGCGCGAGGGGCTGATATGGCGATGACCATTGCGGTGCCGAAAGAAGTGCATCCGGGCGAGCGGCGTGTCGCCGCCACGCCCGAGACGGTCGCACAATTGCGCAAGCTCGGCTATGAAGTGAGCGTCGAAATGGGAGCGGGTGCGGCGGCCGCGTTCGATGACGAAGCGTATCGCGCGGCGGGGGCTCGGATCGTCACCGATGCGCGCGCCCTATGGAGCGAGGCCGATGTCGTCGTCAAGGTCCGGCCGCCCGAGCACCATCCCGCGCTTGGGGTCGACGAGGCCACGCTCCTCGGACCGGGCGCGACGCTGATCGGCTTTCTCTGGCCTGCGCAGCATCCCTCGCTCGTCGATGCGCTGGCCGCTCGCGGCGCCAATGCGCTCGCGATGGATTGCGTGCCGCGTATTTCGCGCGCGCAAAAGCTCGATGCGCTGAGTTCGATGGCGAACATGGCCGGCTATCGCGCGGTGATCGAAGCCGCGTATCGCTTCGGCCGGCTTTTTACCGGTCAGATCACGGCCGCGGGCAAGATGCCGCCCGCGAAGATCATGGTCATCGGCGCCGGCGTGGCGGGTCTCGCCGCGATCGGTGCGGCGCGCGGGCTAGGCGCGATCGTGCGCGCTTTCGATACGCGCCCCGAGGTCGAGCAACAGGTGCAGAGTCTCGGTGCCGAGTTTCTGACCGTCGACATCGACGAGGAGGGCAGCGGGGCAGGCGGTTACGCGAAAGAGATGAGTGCGCGCTTCATCGAAGCGGAGATGGCACTGTTCGCGGCGCAGGCCAAGGAAATCGACATCATCGTCACGACCGCGTTGATTCCGGGCAAGCCGGCACCGAAGCTGATCACCCGGCAGATGGTCGAATCGATGCGCCCCGGCAGCGTGATCGTCGATATGGCGGCCGAGCAGGGCGGCAACTGCGAGCTGACGAAGCCGGGCGAGGCCGTCGTCGAACACGGTGTGACCATCGTCGGCTATACCGATTTGCCGAGCCGCATGGCAACCCAATCGAGCCAGCTCTATGCCACCAACGTCCGGCATTTGCTGACCGATCTGACGCCGCAAAAGGACGGCACGTTGCGAATCGATATGGACGACGAGGTCGTGCGCGGCGCCACGGTGGTCTATGCGGGCAAGCTCACCTGGCCGCCGCCCGCGCCGAAGCAACCCGCTGTCGCGCTGCATCGCCCCGCGCCGGGCGCGGTACCGCATGCGGTGCCTGGGATGGCCGACAAGAGCGAAGCCGGGACGGCCGCGCGTGCGTCGGGCGCAGCTTCGGCCGTGCTGCTGGGCATCGCCGTACTGGCGCTTCTCGCGTTGGGCGCGCTCGCGCCGTCTTCGTTCGTTTCGCATCTGACCGTGTTCGTGCTGGCCGTGTTCGTGGGCTATCAGGTCATCTGGAACGTGACGCCTGCGCTGCATACGCCGTTGATGAGCGTGACCAATGCGATCAGCGGAATCATCGTCATTGGCGCACTCCTGCAGCTCGGCACCGGCAATGCGCTCGTGACCGTGCTGGGCGGCATTGCGCTCTTTGTCGCGACGATCAACATCGCCGGCGGGTTCCTCGTCACACAACGCATGCTGAAGATGTTTCAGCGCAATTCATAAGGAGTCCTGAGCGATGCTCAATGGAATCGGCAATATCGCGTATCTGGGCGCGAGCACGCTGTTCATCCTGAGCCTGCGCGGGCTCAGCCATCCGGTCAGCGCACGGCGCGGCAATCTCTATGGGATGCTCGGCATGCTCGTCGCGATTGCCGCGACGCTCTTGATTGCGCCGGGCGTGAGCCTCGCGGTCGTGCTCGTATGCGCGGCAGCGGGCGCCACACTGGGGGCGCTGCTCGCCAAGCGCGTCGAAATGACGCAAATGCCGCAGCTCGTGGCCGTGCTGCACTGCTTCGTGGGGCTGGCCGCCGTCGTGACGGCCGTCAACAGCTATTTGGCACCGCTCGCCGGGCTCGCGGGCGCCGCGCGCGTCATCCACGAATGCGAGATCTATCTCGGCGCGCTGATCGGGATGGTCACGTTCACAGGCTCGATCGTGGCGTTCCTGAAACTGCAAGGCACGCTCGGCGGCAAGCCGCTCATCTTGCCGGGGCGACATGCACTGAACCTCGGCATCGTGGCTGTCGCGCTTGCGCTCGGTTACCGGTTTCTCACGGCACCGTCGGCCGATGCGGGTTTGTTCGCACTGCTGACGATGATCGTCTTTGCAGGGGCGCTGGGTGTCCACCTCGTCATGGCCATCGGCGGCGCCGACATGCCTGTCGTCGTATCGATGCTCAACAGCTATTCGGGGTGGGCCGCGGCGGCCACGGGCTTCATGCTCGATAACGATCTGCTCATCACGACGGGCGCGCTCGTGGGCTCGAGCGGTGCGATTCTCAGCTACATCATGTGCCGCGCGATGAATCGGAGTTTCATCTCGGTGATTCTCGGGGGCTTCGGCACGACGAGCGCCGCGAGCAGTACACAGGCTGCCGGCGAAGTCGTGGCCGCGACGGTGGACGAAGTGGGCGCGTTGCTGCGCGACGCGTCGGACGTCATCATCGTGCCCGGCTATGGCATGGCGGTCGCGCAGGCGCAGTCGACCATCAGCGAAATCACGCGCAAGCTGACTTCGATGGGCGTGAAAGTGCGCTTCGGTATTCACCCCGTTGCCGGTCGTTTGCCCGGACATATGAACGTGCTGCTTGCCGAGGCCAAGGTCCCGTACGACATCGTGCTCGAGATGGATGAAATCAACGACGATTTCGCGCACGCCGACGTGGTGCTCGTGATTGGCGCGAACGACATCGTCAATCCCGGCGCGCTCGAAGATCCCACCAGTCCGATCGCGGGCATGCCGGTGCTCGAAGTCTGGAAAGCGCGCACGGTCGTCGTTTCCAAGCGCAGCATGGCTTCGGGGTACGCGGGAGTCGACAATCCGCTTTTTTACAAGGACAACACACGCATGTTGTTCGGCGACGCCAAAGCCAGCGTCGATGCGTTGCTGCAAGCGCTCGCGGCCTGAAGAGAGCCCGCCGGCGCGCCCAAAAGCGCTTGCGAACAGGCAAAATGGGTGCGTATAATCGCGGGCTTCGCTCTTGCGCAAGTTGCGCTGGGCGGTGAAGAAGAAAATACTTCACAAACGCGGCACGCGAAGATAGAATGGCGATCTTCGCTTTTGACGAAAAGTCGATCGCGGCAGTAAGTCGAGCAGTAACGTGAGAATTTTGTCCCCTTCGTCTAGAGGCCTAGGACATCACCCTTTCACGGTGAGTACAGGGGTTCGAATCCCCTAGGGGACGCCAGACATCGCGGTGCAGCTGAAAAGCGCGCCGCAGCGCCAGAGACAAGACCAACACTCTGGCGTCACGATGCCAAGACTGGAGTGGTAGTTCAGTTGGTTAGAATACCGGCCTGTCACGCCGGGGGTCGCGGGTTCGAGTCCCGTCCACTCCGCCAGACAAAGCCCGTTCAGTTCATGCTTGAACGGGCTTTTTTAATAGAAGTGCAAGCTGTACGTTGTCCCCTTCGTCTAGAGGCCTAGGACATCACCCTTTCACGGTGAGTACAGGGGTTCGAATCCCCTAGGGGACGCCAAACATCGCGGCGCTGCTGAAAAGCGCGCCGCAGCGCCAGAGACAAGACCGACACTCTGGCGCCACGATGCCAAGACTGGAGTGGTAGTTCAGTCGGTTAGAATACCGGCCTGTCACGCCGGGGGTCGCGGGTTCGAGTCCCGTCCACTCCGCCAAAAATGAAGAAAGCCCGTTCGAGCATGCGTTCGAACGGGCTTTTTTTTAGCCGCTCGGCCAATCTACGGCGAAAGCGCAGCGCCGGGGAAATTCTCGGTTGCCAGCCGCGTCGCCCTGGCTTACCGTGTCTGGGATTGCTCCTCGTTCCGGCTGCGATGTTCGACCCCTCCGATGCCCCGTTGCCGTTTCATCTGCGCGAAGCCGTGCCCGACGACTTCGTCTTTGCGGAAGCGCTGACCCGTGCGAACATGAACGGTTACTACGAGCGCCATCACCTCGTCTGGCGGGCCGATCTGTTCTACGCGAGCTGGTGCGAGTCGGAGAACTTCGTTCTCGAGTCGGACGGCGAACCGATCGGCGTGCTGCGGATGACGGAAGAGGGCGATTCGCTTCATATTCGCGACGTGCAGATCGCCGCTGACCACCGGCGTCAGGGCGCCGGCACCTTCTTGCTGAGAACTTGCCACCGATGGGCACGCGAACGCGGCTTGCAGGAACTGCAATTGCGTGTATTCGTCGATAACCCGGCCGCGCGGCTCTATCTGCGTATGGGTTACCGGAGCGCCGGCCCTCGGTTGGCGCAGTTCGGCGCAATCCGGCATATGACGCGGCGCGTCTGAGCGGCCGGTTCTGCGGCGCCAGCGTAATGCTCAGCGGTGCGACATGGCTTCGGCAGCACTCTCGATTTCGTCGTCGGCCTCCCCGGGAGGGGCCTCGGTGCGTTCATGGCCGCGCACCATGAACGCGCGCGGGCTCTCGCCGAACGCGCGCCGGAACATCGCCGAAAACGCGCTTTGGCTCTGATAACCGAGTTCGCGCGCGATCCGCGAAAGCGCGAGCCCTTGGTTGAGCAAAGGAATGGCGCGTGCGAGGACCGCTTGCTGTCGCCACTGGGAGAAGCTCATGCCGAGCTCCTGCCGAAAAAGACGCGCGATCGTGCGCGTGCTGGCGCCCACGCTCGCCGCCCAGTATTCGAGCGAATCGGTATTGCCCGGATCCGCGAGCAGCGCTTCGCATAATGCACGGAGCCGTTTTTCCCGCGGCATCGGGACCGACAGCGGCAACGGGGCAGCGCGGGCAAGCTCGTCGAGCGCGAGCGCGCCGAGCAGCTTCTCGCGAGCCGGCGCGAGATCGGCCATATCCATCGCCGCAATGACTTCGCGCAACAGACACGAGACCTCCATGACACGGCAGCTCTCGAGCCCGGCCGGAACCGCGGACTCGTCGATATAAAGCGTGCGCATGTAGGCCTCCTCGACGACGACCACTTCATGCGGTACATGCGGCGGCACCCAGATTGCTCTCGACGGCGGCACGATCCAGCTACTGCTCTCGATCGCGAGCCGCAACACGCCGCGCGGGGCGTAGGCCAGCTGTGCCCACGCGTGCATGTGCATGGTGATGCGTTCGCCGGCCGGCATGGGCCGCGAACGGACACGGATCGGATGGGCGCGCGTCGGTGCGAATTCGGGCGGAATGTCGACGAAATGCACGCGTGCGGCGGGCGGTGCCAAGGCTCGTAAGGTCATGGTTGCGTTAGCATACTATCGCTCTCGGGGGACCGGCATGCATAATGCATGTCCGGCGCGAGCGGCGACCGGGCACCGGCGTATGAACGAGTAAGGCACCGGAACAGTGGGGTGGAGATGCTACACGTTTTCGTATATGGCACTTTGCGCGAAGGCGAAGTGAACGACATCGGCCAGGCCGCCGCGCGTCACGGGCTGCCGGCCCCACGGCTCCTCGGCGCGGCTTCGGTGCAGGGGCGGCTATACGATTTCGGCAGCTATCCAGGACTTGTGCCGGACCGCGAGGCTCCCGCAGTGCGCGGCGATGTCTACGAGATCGACGATGCGCTCCTGCCGGTGCTCAACGAGATCGAGGAAGTCTATCCCGGCGTCGAGGGCCTCTTTCGCTTGCGCGAGATCGGCGTCAACGTTGCTGGACGGGAACTGCGGTGTTTGTTCTATCCGGTGGCGGCGGAGTCCGTCGCCGAGCGCTTGTTAATCCGCGCGGGCGACTGGGTCCGCTACCGCATCGCACGCGACGCGGCACCCGAGCTCCGCTATGGCAGCTGAGCGTAGCTGACAGCAACGGGCCCGGGGCGCGACGCGGTCGCCGGATCAGATTTCCTCGTAGAGCGGCAAGGTCAGGAATTCGGTGAACTGCTCCGACGTCGACATCTGCTCGAAGATCTGCGCCGCACGCTCATAAGGCGCCGCTTCCCCGTCAACGGCCTGCTTTACTTTTTCCAACTCTTGTTGCGCCAGCGCGCGGACCAGCTCGGCCGTGACCTTGCGGCCGTCGTCGAGCGTGCCCTTCGGCGAGCGGATCCATTGCCAGACCTGCGAGCGCGAGATCTCGGCGGTTGCCGCGTCTTCCATCAGATTGTGAATCGGCACGCAGCCGTTCCCCGTGAGCCACGAACCGAGGTAATGGATGCCGACGTTGATGTTGTTGCGCAGACCCGCCTCGGTGATCGGGGCTTCGGGGCGAAAGTCGAGCAGGTCCTTGGCGGTGACCTGTACATCGTCGCGTCGTTTGCCGATCTGATTCGGCTTGTCGCCGAGCACCTTGACGAATTCTTCCATCGCGAGCGGCACGAGGCCGGGATGCGCGACCCAGCCGCCGTCGTAACCGTCGGTTGCATCGCGCGCCTTATCGGCGCGCACCCCCGCCATCGCTTTCTCGTTCGCCGCGGCGTCGCTCTTGATCGGAATCAACGCACTCATGCCGCCGATCGCGGGCGCATTGCGTCGGTGGCACGTCTTCAGCAACTGCAGCGCGTAGGCGCGCATGAACGGCACGGTCATCGTGATCTGAGCGCGGTCCGCGAGGCAAAACGCTTCGTCGTTCTTGAACTTCTTGATGGCCGAGAAGATGTAGTCCCAGCGGCCGGCGTTGAGCCCCGAGCTGTGCTCGCGCAACTCGTAGAGAATTTCGTCCATCTCGAAGGCGGCGAGGATCGTTTCGATGAGCACCGTAGCCCGGATCGTCCCGCGCGCGAGTCCGATCGCTTCCTGCGCCGCGATGAAGACATCGTTCCACAGGCGCGCTTCGAGATGGCTTTCGATTTTCGGCAGGTAGAAGTAGGGGCCGCTACCTCGCGCGATCAATTCTTGTGCGTTGTGAAAGAGGTAGAGCGCGAAATCGAAGATGCCGCCCGAGACGCGCTGGCCGTCGACCTTGACGTGTTTTTCGTCGAGATGCCAGCCGCGCGGACGCACGATCAGTGTGGCGACCTTGTCGTTGAGCCGATATTGCTTGCCGTTCTGTTCGAGCGAGATCGTCCGGCGCACGGCATCCTTGAGGTTCAATTGCCCGGTGATCTGGTTGTGCCAGTTCGGGGTATTCGAATCCTCGAAGTCGGTCATATAGGCGTCCGCACCCGAGTTCAGCGCATTGATGATCATCTTGCGCTCGACCGGGCCCGTGATTTCGACACGTCGGCATGCCAGATCCTCGGGCAGCGGCGCAATGCTCCAATCGCCGTCGCGCACCGACTGCGTTTCGGCCAGGAAGTCGGGACGCTCCCCCGCGTCCAGCCGCCGCGTGCGCGCCGCGCGCCGCTCGAGCAATTCGCGCCGGCGCGGCTCGAACCGACGATGCAGCTTCGCGACGAGCGCAAGCGCGTCGGGGCTCAGGATGGTTTCGAAACCGGGCTCGATCGGGCCGGTGATCTCCATGCCTTGCGGCAGCGACAACGTGTTCGCCATGTGTTTCTCCTTGGTCGGTCAAATGGCAAAATCGCTCATTCTATTGGTGATGATTTGGTATAAAAAAGCGCTTGGAAGTTAATTGATCTTTGACTTTTTGATACATAATCTGCGGTTGTTCGAATCTCTACACCCCCGGTCATGGCGCGCTTCAAGCAAATCGAGACCTTCGTCGCCGTGGCGGCGAAAGGCAGTCTTTCCGCGGCCGCCCAGGCCGAAGGCGTGGCGCCCGCCGTCATCGGGCGCCGGCTCGACGCACTCGAAGAGCGGCTCGGCGTGAGGCTTGTCGTGCGGACGACGCGCAAACTGACGCTCACGTTCGAGGGGGCGGCGTTTCTCGAGGATTGTCAGCGGATCGTCAGCGATCTCGCGGATGCGGAGGCGAGCGTGTCGGCCGGCGGCGTCAAGGCGAGCGGCCATCTGCGCGTATCGGCACCGGCCGGCTTTGGCCGCAAGCACGTGGCGCCGCTCGTGCCCGAGTTCGCGGCGGCTCATCCCGACGTTTCCGTCACGCTCGACCTGTCGGATCGGCTCGTCGATCTCGTGAACGAGGGCTTCGACTGCGCCGTGCGGCTCGGGGACCTGTCCGACTCCTCGCTCGTCTCGCTCAAGCTCGGCGAAAACCGGCGCGTCTGTGTGGCCGCGCCCGCCTATCTCGCGCGTCACGGCGCGCCGGATTCGCTCGCCGCGCTTGCGAGCCACAACTGCCTCACGCTGGCGGCGAACGCGAACCAGCAGCGAGTCTGGACCTTCCAGCAGGCGGGCGAGGTCGTGTCGATCAAGGTCGGCGGCGCGGTGGAGTGCTCCGATGGCGCGGTCCTGCATGAGTGGTGCCTCGCCGGCCACGGGCTTGCCTGGCGCTCCTGGTGGGAGGTCGGTGGCGACATCGCGGCGGGGCGCCTCGTCACGGTGCTCGACCGGTTCGCGGCGCCGCCCATCGGCATTCAGGCGGTGTTCGCACAACGGCGGCATTTGCCGCTGCGCGTCCGTCTTTTCCTCGATTTCCTCAAGCACACCTACGCTCAGCCCGGCTACTGGCAATAGTGTCAGGCGGGTTTTCGATATGCGGACTGTCCCGTAGCCGCGCGAAAGCCGGGCGGTGCGGGCACTACAATCGACTTCAGGCACCCGGCGCAAGGCGCGCAAAAGACGCTGCGGGTGTCCCTGCGCGATGTCGCCAGTACTGGAGAGGGCCATGTTCAAGCACATCCTGGTTCCGACCGACGGTTCGGACTTGTCGCAAAAAGCGATCGACGGGGCGATCGATCTTGCGCGAACGGTCGGTGCGCGGGTGACTGCCTACACCTGCTTGCCGCAGTACCCGTATTCGCCCTACGCCGAGGTGGTGATCGAGCCGCCCGAAGACTTTCAGTCCCGCAGCGAGCGCGAAGCGCGCGTGCTTCTGCACGAGATCGAAGCGGCTGCCGAGCGCGTCGGAGTGAGCTGCAGGAGCGAGACGAGCGCGCATCCTTCGCCGTATCTCGGGATCATCGATGCGGCCGAACGCGGCGGCTGCGACGTCATTTTCATGGCGTCGCATGGGCGCCGTGGGCTGGGCAGTCTCCTGATCGGTAGCGAGACGCAGCGCGTGCTCACGCACACCACGATTCCCGTGATCGTCTATCGCTGAGCCGGCGTCCGGCGACGCGTCGGCGTTGCCGGGCCAGAGGTTCGGCTGCGCCGGGCGGTTGGGCCGCGGCGCAGCGACCGCACTTGCCGACCTGCTTTAAGCGACCTTCTTGCTATCGAAGAACTGTTCGTCTTCGGTCGAGCCGTGCAACGCCGTCGTCGACGCGTCGCTTTCGACCGTTTGCGTGACGGCATCGAAGTAGCCGGTGCCGACTTCGCGCTGATGCTTGACCGCCGTAAAGCCCTTCTCGGCTGCTTCGAATTCGGCTTGCTGCAACTCGACGAAGGCACTCATCTGCGTGCGGGCATAGCCGTGCGCGAGGTGGAACATCGAGTAATTCAGCGCATGGAAGCCGGCGAGCGTGATGAACTGGAACTTGTAGCCCATCGCACCCAGTTCCTTCTGGAACTTGGCAATCGTCGCGTCGTCGAGATTCTTCTTCCAGTTGAACGACGGGGAGCAGTTGTACGACAGCAGCTTGTCGGGGAAGACCTTGTGGATCGCTTCGGCGAATTTCTTGGCGTATTCGAGGTCCGGCTTGCCGGTCTCGCACCAGATCATATCGGCGTAGGGCGCATAGGCCAGGCCGCGCGACACGGCTTGCGCCAGGCCCGGCTTCGTCCTGTAAAAGCCCTCCACAGTCCGCTCGCCGGTCAGAAACGGGCGGTCGTTTTCGTCGATATCCGAGGTCACGAGATCCGCCGCTTCGGCGTCGGTGCGCGCGATGAGAACGGTCGGCACGCCGCATACGTCGGCCGCGAGCCGCGCCGCGGTCAGCTTGGCAATGTTTTCGCGCGTCGGCACGAGCACTTTGCCGCCCATGTGGCCGCATTTCTTGACCGAAGCGAGCTGGTCCTCGAAATGCACGCCGGCGGCGCCCGCCTCGATCATGGCTTTCATGAGCTCGAATGCGTTGAGCACGCCGCCGAAGCCGGCTTCGGCATCCGCAACGATCGGCGCGAAGAAATCGATATAGCCTTCATCGCCGGGATTCTTGCCCTCGGACCATTGGATCTGGTCTGCGCGCGACAACGTATTGTTGATGCGCTTCACGACGAGCGGCACCGAATTGGCGGGGTAGAGCGACTGATCGGGATACATCTCGCCGGCAACGTTCGCGTCGCCAGCCACCTGCCAGCCCGACAGATAAATGGCTCTCAGGCCGGCTTTGACCTGCTGCATGGCTTGATTGCCCGTCAGCGCGCCGAGCGCATTGACGAACGGTTCGGTATTGACGCCCTTCCAGAGCTTTTCGGCTCCCACGCGGGCGAGCGTATGTTCCGCTTGCAGGGAGCCGCGCAGACGGACGACATCTTCGGCGGTATAGCTGCGCTTGATGCCTTTCCAGCGTGCGTCCGTTTCCCACTGGCGTTGAAGTTCCTGAGCCTGCTGCTGACGTGACATGGTGTGCTCCTGGTTGCGTATGAGGGAAAAACCGATTCATCTGCCGCGTGCCACCGACGTGACGAAGTCTTATATAAGAGTCTAGGCAAACCCAAAACTTAGCAACAGCCATGCTACCCGCTTTTTTAGACAAAAATTCTATTTAGTTATCAACTAGTTATGACGATATATCACAATGTGAAAGATGGTTTTCTATGCTGCAACGACTGACGTTGTGCCACGCAGCACGGTTTTTTACGACGCAAAAAAATTTTCCGCATTGTGAAATGCTGTTCGATCTCCGCGTTGGATGCCTGCCTGTGCTGAAGGCCCGACTCAGTCGGCAAAAAAAAACCGGTGTCCATGGACACCGGTCTTGAAGGAACCCGCTTTGCGGGGCCGTCGGCCTCGCAAAGCGCGATACATCAGTCGTTAGCTGCTGCGGCGTGCGCCACCGCGTGCCGAATCGCCACGCCGACCCTGATAGCCGTCGCGCGAACCGCCGCCGTTGGGACGGCCGCCGGCGGGGGCGCCACGGCCTTCGCCGTGGCTGTACGAGCCGCTGCCGCTGCGCGCACCGCCGTTTGCGTTCGAGCCGAACCGGCGAGGAGCGCTGCTGCTGCCAGGCCGGCCGCGGCCACCGAAACCGCCGCGATTATTCGTCGGCGGTGCCTTGCGCGGCTCGAAGCCTACGACCACATTGACGGGCAGCGTCGTACGCACGAACCGCTCGATGCGCTTGAGCGCACCGAATTCGGCGTGATTGACGAGGCTGACGGCCGTGCCGGTCCGTCCGGCCCGGCCGGTACGGCCGATCCGGTGCACGTAGTCTTCCGCGAACTTCGGCAGGTCGTAGTTGAACACGTGCGTGACGCCGGGGATATCGATGCCGCGCGCAGCCACATCGGTCGCGACGAGCACGCGCACACGGCGCTCGCGCAGCGCGCGGATCGTGCGATTGCGGGCGCCTTGCGGCAGATCGCCATGCAGCGCCGCCGAAGCGAAGCCTGCATCGGCGAGACGGCCGGCCAGCTGGTCGGCTTCGCTTTTCGTTGCGGTGAAGACGATCGCTTGGTCGAGCGCCGTGTCGCGCAGCAAATGCTCGAGCAGGCGGTCTTTGTGGTCGCGGTCGTCGACGTAGTGAATCGCTTGCGAGATGTTGTCGCGCGATTCGGGGCGATGCTCGATTTCGATGCGCTCGGGGTTGCGCAGCAGCCGGTTCGTCAGCGAGCCGATCTTGCCGTCGAGCGTAGCGGAGAAGAACATCGTCTGGCGCGTGGCCGGCGTGGCCGCGACGATCGTTTCGATATCCTCGATGAAGCCCATGTCGAGCATGCGGTCCGCTTCATCGATCACGAGGATTTGCAGCAGCGACAAATCGATGCGGCCGCGCTCGAGGTGATCGAGCAAACGTCCCGGCGTGGCAACGAGAATCTCGGGGTTTTTCGCCAGCAGCGTCAACTGCTGACCGTAGGCGACGCCGCCCAGAATGCTGACCGTACGCAGACGCCGCAGGTGCTTGCCGTACGTCGATGCGGCCGTCGTCACCTGCATGGCCAGCTCACGCGTCGGAGTCAGCACGAGCAGGCTCGGCTGTGCCACGGGCGGGCCGCGGCGCGGGCGGCGGTCGCCCGCTGCCTCGCGCGGCTCGGCGGTTTTCGTCTTTTGCAACTGAGCGAAACGCTCGATCGCCGGCAGCATGAACGCCGCCGTCTTGCCCGAACCGGTCGGGCTCGAGACGAGCAGGTCACGCCCGGCGATGGCGGCGGGGATCGCGCGTTCTTGCACCGGGGTGGGCTTGACGTAGCCCGCGGCCATCAGCGCCGAAACGATCTCGGACGACAGACCGAGCGCGGCGAAGCCGGAACCGGCCGTCTCGACGGAGTCGGCGGCGGGTGCGGCGGGCGCGGTATCGATGTCGAGACCGAGTGCTTGATCGGCGATGGCGGTCATGGGAGAGGTGAAGCTCGAGGTCATGAGAATCCTTAACAACTGTGGGAAGGAACGTCGGCGCCAATCGGCATCACCCAAGTCGTCGGATTCAGCATGCAATACTTCAGCGAGCAAATCGAAAAACGGGGGCAGCCCGCAAGTTACGGCGAGCTTTTCGTTAGAAGCTGTATCGAGTGCGGGATGCCGGTGTGGCATCGCCGCCAGCCTGATCGAGGCGGCCCGCAGGGGCCTGGGCAGGAGGGGACAGTTTCTAAACTGGATTGGAGCAAAACGCTACGCAGCGCTGCACCGCGGGAAAGGCCGAAAACACCTTTGGCACATTTGTGTGGCGAAGCGCAGGCCGCAGTATAAGGGTTTTTGCTGCGCTGCGCCACCCACGACGCCAAAAACTGGCGGTTGCTACGATGCCGTGCCGTTTTTGAGCGACTCGACCAGCTCGACATACTGTTGCTTCGCCTGGTCCTGCGCGGTTCCTTTCAGTGAAGCCCACGCGTCGTGTTTGTACTTGCCGACGATATCGGCGAAACCGGGTTTTTCGCCTTGCACGTCGCCCTCCGTGGCCTGCTTGAAAAGCGCGTAAAGGCGCAGCAGCGTCATGTTGCCCGGTTTCTCCGGTAGCGCCTTGACGTCCGTCTGTGCCTGCTCGAAGCGCGCATCGAGTGTGCTCATTGGATTCTCCCTGTGGAGCGATTGGGCGGCCGATCATAGCAAGCTCCGTCTCCGAAAACATCGAGCAAACCTTCCAAACGCTTGGGCCGCACAGGTCGGGCCGCACAGGTGGGGCCGTGCGGGCTGCCGGTTTGCGATCCGGAACCGACGGGCGCCGCATTACAATAGCGGCCATGACCCGAACCGTTCTGCTTGCTCTCGATACCTCGACCGAATATTGCTCGGTGGCGCTGCTCGACGCCGACGCCCGCACCGGCCAGCCGCCCGCCGCGGCGCCGCGCGTGCTGGCTCGGCATGAGAAAACGGGCGCGGTCTCCAGCGCGCGCGTGCTGCCCGCCGTGAAGGAGTTGTTCGACGAAGCCGGTTTGGCGTTGCGCGATTGCAATGCGATCGCCTTTGGCGCCGGCCCCGGTTCGTTCACGGGGCTACGCACCGCGGCAGGCGTCGCGCAAGGCCTGGCCTTCGGTCTCGCGCTACCGGTGGTCCCCGTGAGCACGCTGCTCGCCTGCGCCGAAAGCGCGCGTTTGCGCGACCCCGCGGCCACGCGAGTGCTCGCCGTGCTCGATGCGCGCATGGGCGAGGTCTACTGGGCCGATTACGCGTGGAGCGCGGATGCCGCCGAATGGCACATCGTTTCGGCACCCGCCCTCGGCGATCCCGGCGCGCTCGCCATTCCTTCGGAGCCGTTCACGCTGGCCGGCAATGCGGCGGCCGCGTTCGGGGACCGGCTCGCCGCGGCTGGCGCTGCGCGGACAGTGGACGGCGAAGCGGTGCCGCATGCCGTGCCGCTCGCGCATGCGGCGTGGCGAGCCTATCGCGCCGGGCGTGTCGTGTCGGCCGAGCAGGCCGCCCCCGAGTACATTCGCGACAAGGTGGCTCAAACGAGCGCCGAACGCGAAGCGGTCCGCGCGGTGCGCGAGGAGGGGCGCGGGCAATGAGTGGCGTGTTGCTGGCCGATCGGTATATCTCGCCGATGACCGATGCCGATCTCGACGAGGTGGCTTATGTCGAGCGCGAAGCCTACGAGTTCCCCTGGTCACGCGGCAATTTCGAAGACTCGCTGCGCAATGGTTACTTCGGCGTTTGCATGCGCCACGTCACCGGCACGCTCATCGGGTACTGCGTGCTGATGCCTGTCGTCGACGAAATGCACCTGCTCAATTTATGCGTCGCGCCGCAGGCGCAGCGCACGGGCGCGGGCCTCGCGTTGTTGCGCGAAGCTGCGCGTCTCACGCGCAGCAAGGGCCTGACGGGCCTGCTGCTCGAGGTCCGGCCGTCCAACGTCCGGGCCGTGAAGCTGTACGAACGCTTCGGCTTCTCGACGATCGGGCGCCGCAAGCACTACTATCCGGCGCGGCATCGCGGCCGCGAGGACGCACTCGTCATGCGATTCACATTTCCGAAGGAGGATGCGCATGGCGCTCGATGAAGCCGCGCTGGACATGCTGGGGCTTGCACCGCTTTGGGCTCGGCGCGGCGGTGGCACGGCGTCGCGTGCCGAGCCCCCCGACCCACCCGAGCACGAAGCCGATGCGTTGCTCGAAGCATTCGGCGAAGTTGCGGTGCAACCGTCTCAGCCGGCGCCGACGGTCGATCGCGCCGATGTCGCGGCGCTCGACTGGGAGGCGCTCGAAGCCCGCGTGGCCGGCTGCGAGCAGTGCCGCCTGTGCGAGAAACGCACGCGCACCGTGTTCGGGGTCGGCGATCGCGAGGCCGATTGGATGCTGATCGGCGAGGCGCCGGGCGAAAACGAGGACAAGCAAGGCGAACCGTTCGTCGGCCAGGCCGGCAAGCTGCTCGACAGCATGCTGCGCGCGCTGGCGCTCGCGCGCGGCGAGAACGTCTATATCGCCAACGTCGTCAAATGCCGCCCGCCCGGCAACCGCAATCCGGAGCCCGACGAGGTGGCGCGCTGCGAACCGTACCTCCAGCGACAAGTCGCGCTCCTCAAGCCAAAACTGATCGTCGCGCTGGGGCGCGTCGCGGCGCAAAACCTGTTGAAGACGGATGCGAGCATTTCGTCGCTGCGCCAACGCGTGCACCGTTACGAGGGCGTGCCCGTCGTCGTCACCTATCACCCCGCTTATCTGCTGCGCAGTCTGCCGGACAAGGCGAAAGCGTGGGCTGACCTATGTCTCGCGGACGACACCTATCGGCAAGCGCTTTCCGAACGGGCGGGTGAATGAGCGCGTTCGAGCCGGCAGCCGAGGCGGCCGCGCTCGATGCGTTGCTCGAGCGGCTCCATGAGCCGTCCGTCCGGGATCTCGCATGGCTGCTTTTGAGCCCGTCGCTTTTGCGGCCGCAGCCACCGCTCGGCATGCTTGCCGAGCCTTTCGACAGTCCGGCCGACGCGGCGGCGAGTGTCGCGTGGCTCCTGACGCTCGAGCGCGACCCGGCGCCGCTGCGCGAGTGCCTTGCCGCATCGCGATTCACCCGGTTGGGCCGCTACGCAGAATGCCTGCTCGCGTTTTTCCTCGAGCACGGCCCTTCGCTGAGGCTCGTTGCGGCCAACGTGGCGTTGCGCCGGGCAGGCCGCACGCTCGGCGAATGCGATTTTCTGATCCGGACACCGGACGGACTCCGTCTGCATTGGGAGCTCGCGGTCAAATGCTATTTGCATGCGGGCGTCACCGATGCCTCGCTGGCCGACTACGTGGGCCCGAGCTTGCAAGACCGCTTCGATCTGAAGCTCGCGCATCTCGTCGAGCACCAACTGCCGCTTTCCGCGCGCGACGAGTTCGCGTCGCTCGGTCATGCAGGCCCGTGGGACGCGCGGATGTTCGTGAAAGGCTGGCTTTTCTATCGATGGAACGAAGCGTCGGGCGGGCTCGAACTGCCGCCGATGCCGGCGGCGATCGATCCGCGGCACGCGCGGGGGTTCTGGCTCGAGCGCACGGCGTTGCCGCGTTTTGCCGCGGGCCGTGCCGACGCCTGGGCCGTGCTACCGCGCCTTGCGTGGCTCGCCCCCCGATCCGAGCGTGCGGTGCAAGCGGGGGAATTCGTGTCGGCCGATGCGCTCGCCGCGCGCCTGGCCTCGCAGAGCGGACCGACGATGGTGGCCGCCTTCAGCCGTTGCGCCTCGGGTGACCCTTGGATCGAGCAGGCGCGCGGCTTCGTCGTCCCGGACGGCTGGCCGCGGGCGGCGGCAGTCTTCGCCCGGCAGTCCTACCACCAGCGATAAAAGTGATGGAGCGGGCCGGTACCGGTACCCACGTCGAGTCGTACGCTTTCGCGCATCGCATCGAGCAAATAGGCCTTGGCACCGGCGATTGCGTCGCCGAGATCGCTATGCCGCGGCATCAGCGCGGCGATGGCGGAGGAGAGCGTGCAGCCTGTGCCGTGCGTATTCGGTACTGTCAGCCGCGCCGCGCCGAAACGCCTCGTGTTCGTGGCTTCGACGAGCCAATCCGGGCTTTGGGCACCGCCCAGGTGACCGCCCTTCATCAATACGGCTTGGGCGCCCAGCGCCCGCAGCGCCTGCGCCTGATCGAGCATGGCCGCCTCGTCGGTGGCCTCGGGGCCGCCGAGGAGCGCCGCCGCTTCGGGCAGATTGGGCGTCACGAGGCTTGCGATCGGTACGAGCTCGTCGCGCATGGCGGCCACGGCGTCGGGGGCGAGAAGAGGGTGCCGGCTCGATGAAAGAATGACGGTGTCGAGTACGACGAACTGCGGTCGGTACTGGCGCAGCGCACCGGCTACGGCGCGCACGATATCGATGTTGGCAAGCATGCCGATCTTGACCGCATCGATGCGAATGTCGCTGAAAACCGCATCGAGTTGGGCGCCGACGAATGCCGCGTCGGGCGCATGCACGGCGAAGACGCCGCGCGTGTTCTGGGCGGTCAGCGCCGTGACGACGCTCGCGCCGTAGGCACCGAGCGCCGAGAACGTCTTGAGGTCGGCCTGGATTCCCGCGCCGCCGCCCGAGTCGGAGCCGGCGATCGAAAGGACGTTCGGTATGGCATGCGACATGGCGACTCCCCGGCCCGGTGCCGGCTTCGTGCTCGACTCAGTGTTTGACTTCGCCGATCAGCGCGACTGCATCGAAAGCGCGCTGATTGGCTTGGTGGCGCCGCATGACCACCCACATCATCAGACAGACGAACGTACCGAACAGCACGATCACGATCGATACCGGCACGTCGAGCCAGACGAGCACCGCATAAAGGCAGAGCATGATCAGCACGGACAGATTCTCGTTGAAATTCTGCACGGCGATCGAATGTCCCGCGGAAAGCAGCACGTGCCCACGATGCTGGAGCAGCGCATTCATCGGCACGACGAAAAAGCCCGACAGGGCGCCGACGACCATCAGGAACAAGTAAGCAATGATCAGATAGCCGGGCACATGCACGCGCCCGAAGTAAAGGCCCCAGTTCGCGGGAATCAGATGGCGGGTGTAAAAGGCCATGAGCATGACGGCGATGCCCATGAGCACGCCGACGGGCAGTACGGTAAGCGACTTCTTGAGCGGCACTTTGGCTGCGGCTGCCATTGCGCCGAAGGCTACCCCGAGGGCGACGACGGCCTGCAGAATCGCGCCTTCGGACAGCGACATGCCGAGCGAGACTTCGGCCCATTTCAGCACGATGAACTGAAGCGTCGCGCCCGCGCCCCAGAACAGCGTCGTGACCGCCAGCGAGATCTGGCCGAGCTTGTCGCGCCACAGTGTCAGGAAGCACTCGGCGAAATCGGTGACGAGCTTGATCGGACCGTGTTCCTGCCGCGGATACCGTGCGCCGGTATCGGGGATGCGCAGGTTGAAGAGCGCCGCAATGAAGTAGATGCCGACGATGACGAGCATCGCGGCTTCGGCCGGCGTGGCGACGAACGGAATATGGTGCCGAAGGATGTGCACGGCGATATGGGGGCTGATGAGCGCGCCCCCGAGCACGGTACCGAGGATGATCGATGCGACCGTGGTCCCTTCGATCCACCCGTTTGCCGCGACGAGCCGCTCGGGCGGCAGCAGTTCGGTGAGGATGCCGTATTTGGCGGGCGAATAGGCCGCCGCGCCGAACCCGACGATGCCGTAGGCGAGCAGCGGATGCGCTCCGACCATCATGACGATGCAGCCGACGATCTTGATCGTGTTGGTGACGAACATGACGCGCCCTTTGGGGCGGGAATCGGCAAACGCACCGACGAACGCTGCAAGCACCACATACGAGAGGACGAAAAACAGCTTGAGCAGCGGCGTCATCCAGTTCTGGGCATGCAGGTCTTTGAGCAGAGCGATGGCGGCAATCAGAAGGGCACTATCGGCCAGCGACGAAAAAAACTGCGCGGCCATGATGGAATAAAAACCTTTTTTCATCAGATGCGATGCTGTCCTCGTTGTGCCTTGTCCTGGCTCCTCGCGAGCGACGCGTTTGGGCCTATGCCGTTCGAAATGGGTTGTGCGCACGGCTTTATATCACGAAAATAGGTGCCTTCGGACGGCTGCTCGCGTTGCCCAGGCGGCGCCAGCGGCCGTTCACCCGCGCGAAAGGAGCGCCACGAGCGCCCGATAGCGCCTGCTTGCGCCCTTAAGTTCTTACGAAAACACCCATGCCGCGCCCGCTTCTCGCCACGATCCATACCGCCGCCCTGGCCAACAACCTCGCTGTCGCCCGCCGCCACGCGCCGAACTCCAAGGTCTGGGCAGTCGTCAAAGCCAATGCCTATGGCCACGGATTGGCCCGTGCGTTCCCGGGCCTGCGGGCAACCGACGGTTTCGGTCTGCTCGACCTCGAAGAGGCGGCCAAGTTGCGCGAGCTCGGCTGGGCCGGTCCGATTCTCCTGCTTGAGGGTTTTTTCCGGCCTACCGACATCGACGTGATCGACCGGTACAGCCTCACGACGACGGTGCACTGCGACGAGCAGTTGCGCATGCTCGAAATGGCGAGGCTCTCGAAGCCCGTCAACATTCAACTCAAGATGAATACGGGGATGAACCGGCTCGGGTATACGCCCGAGAAGTTCCGGGCCGCCTGGGAACGGGCGCGCGCGTGCCCCGGAGTCGGTCAGATCGCGTTGATGACGCATTTTGCCGATGCGGACGGCAAGCGCGGCGTCGACGAGCAACTCGCGGCATTCGAACGCGGTGCCGAAGGAATCGCGGGCGCGCGCAGTCTTGCGAACTCGGCCGCCACGCTCTGGCACCCTGGCGCGCATTTCGACTGGGTGCGCCCCGGCATCATCCTTTACGGCGCATCGCCCTCGGGCGTCACCGCCGCGATCGAAGGCACCGGCCTGCAGCCGGCCATGACGCTCGCCTCGGAGCTGATCGCCGTCCAAACGCTGAGCGCCGGGCAGACCGTCGGCTACGGCTCGGCGTTCTCGGCCCCGGGCCCGATGCGCATCGGGGTCGTGGCTTGCGGCTACGCCGACGGCTACCCGCGCTGTGCGCCCGACGGCACGCCGATCGTGGTCGACGGCATTCGCACGCGCGTGATCGGACGTGTTTCGATGGATATGCTGACGGTCGATCTCACGCCGTGCCCGGCGGCCAATGTCGGCTCGCGCGTGGAGCTCTGGGGCGCGCAGGTGCCGATCGACGATGTCGCGCGCGCCTGCGGCACGATCGGCTACGAGCTCATGTGCGCTGTGGCGCAACGCGTGCCCGTGCGCGCGGAATAGCTTCGCACCTGTTGCGTTGTACCCGTCGACCACCATTGAAACCATCTAGAACGGCAGAACCGGCACCGCCGGATAGCGGACCCATAGCGCGTGGCAAAACAAAAAACGACGTATAGCTGTACCGAGTGCGGCGGACAATCTCCCAAGTGGCAAGGGCAGTGCCCGGCCTGCGGAGCATGGAACACGCTCGTCGAGACGGTCGCACCGGCCGCCGGCGCGCATCGCTTCCAATCGCTCGCGAAAACCGCCCCCGTGCAACGGCTCGCCGATATCGAAGCGGCCGACGTGCCGCGATTTTCCACCGGCATCGGGGAGTTCGACCGCGTGCTGGGGGGCGGCTTCGTCGCAGGTGCGGTTGTGTTGATCGGCGGCGATCCCGGCATTGGCAAATCGACGCTGCTCCTGCAGTCGCTCGCCGCGCTGGCCGAAGAGCGCCGCGCACTCTATATCAGCGGCGAGGAATCGGCGGCCCAGATCGGCTTGCGTGCGCAGCGGCTGGCGCTTGTGGAGCCAGGCTCGAAGGCGGCCGAGCTGAGGCTGCTCGCCGAGATTCAGCTGGAAAAGATCCAGGCGGCGATCGAGGCGGAGCGGCCCGATGTCGCCGTCGTCGATTCGATTCAAACGATCTATTCCGACGCGCTGAGCTCGGCTCCGGGCTCCGTCGCCCAGGTGCGCGAGTGTGCGGCACAGCTCACGCGGCTCGCCAAGCAATCGGGGACGACCGTCGTCATGGTCGGCCACGTGACGAAGGAGGGCAGTCTTGCCGGCCCGCGCGTGCTGGAGCATATCGTCGACACGGTGCTTTACTTCGAAGGCGATACGCATTCGTCGTTCAGGCTCGTGCGTGCGTTCAAGAACCGTTTTGGCGCCGTCAACGAACTCGGCGTTTTTGCGATGACGGAACGCGGGCTGCGCGGCGTGGCGAATCCCTCGGCGCTTTTTCTCTCGCAGCACGAGCAGATCGTACCGGGCTCGTGCGTGCTCGTGACGCAAGAGGGGTCGCGGCCACTACTGGTCGAAGTTCAGGCGCTCGTCGATACGGCGCATGTGCCGAACCCGCGCCGTCTGGCCGTCGGGCTCGAGCAAAACCGGCTCGCGATGCTGCTTGCCGTGCTGCATCGGCATGCCGGCATCGCCTGTTTCGATCAGGATGTGTTCCTCAACGCGGTGGGCGGCGTGAAGATCGCGGAGCCGGCCGCGGATCTGGCTGTCTTGCTTGCGATCCACTCGTCGATGCGCAACAAGCCGCTGCCGAAAGGGCTGATCGTGTTTGGCGAAGTCGGTCTGGCCGGTGAAATCCGGCCGTCGCCGCGGGGCCAGGAACGGCTCAAGGAAGCGGCCAAGCTCGGTTTCACGGCGGCGCTGATTCCGAAGGCGAATGCGCCGAAGCAGACGATCGAGGGATTGCAGGTATTGGCCGTCGAGCGAATCGACGAGGCGATCGGCCGCGTCAAGGAGCTGGAGTAGCCGCTAGCTGCATAGCGCCCTGCGCAGCGAGCGCATATAGCAGGCGCGGGCGCGCGAAGTACGCGCTACGAGTCCGCGTCCGTTGTCGTGAACAACAGGTGCTGGCGCGCTTCATCGACGGTCAATACGGGGCTCACACAGCAATCGAGCGGCTCGAGCAATGCGAGCCAGGCCGCAAGCGGCTGGCTGGCGATGCGCGCGGCCAGCTCGTGCGTCAGCGATGCAGCGTCGGCGCCGCCCGCCGCCTGACCGAGGCACCAGTGGCGACTCGTCCAATCCTCGCGCCCCAATGCGCGGCACAGCTTCTCCCAGAATTTGAGTTCCAGCGCGCCGATGGCCAGCCAGCGTCCGTCCGCCGTCTTGTAGACGTTGTAGCAAGGCGCGCCGCCGTTCATCAGTCCGTGTCCGGCGGCGAGCTCCGCCGATGCGGCGTGCTGCCCGCCGGCATTCTCGAGTGTGGCGTGGGCCACGACGTTGCAGGCGCGGATGGCATGCGTCATCGATATGTCGAGAAACGAGCCGCCGCCTCCCTGTGTGACCTGCCATAGCGCGGCAAGAATCTGGGTGAGCGCCGTCGATGCGCCGCCGAGAATATCGGCGATCTGAATGTTGGGAATGACGGGCGTGCCGTCCGCCCCTCGGATTTGATCGAGGACACCGGCGTAAGCCAGATAGTTGATGTCGTGTCCGGGCCGATGCGCAAAGGGCCCATTTGCACCATAGCCGGTGATCGCGCAGTAGACCAGTTTGGGATTGATTTTGGCGAGGCTTGCGTAATCGAGCCCCAGGCGGGCCATCACGCCGGGCCGGAAGCTCTCGACGAGTACGTGCGATTCGCGTACGAGCGCGCGCAACACCGTGCGGCCCGTCTCGCTCTTCAGGTCCAGCCGCGTTTCACGCTTGCCGCGATTGACGAGCCGGTAAAACGCGCTCGGCCGGCCCGCGGACCGGTCCGCCGCGCTTTGCAGCATCGCCCGCGCGCCGTCGCCGGCTCCGGGCTCTTCGATCTTGAGTACGTCGGCGCCGAGCTCCGCCAGCCGCAAGGTGGCGAGCGGTCCGGGCAGCAAACGGGTAAGGTCCAGCACGCGCAGACCTCGCAACGGGGCAGTCAAGAGCACACCTCCTCTCGGTCGAATGAGCGCCCGCGCCCGGGCGCTAGCCTATCTGTTCGAGTTCCTCCTGCGCTTCGAGCCACTGAGCTTCGAGCGTCTCCAGGCGCGATTGGACATCGGCTTGCTGCCTGAGCGTCTCGGTCAGCCGGGCCTTCATGGCGGGCTCATAGCTGGCCGCATCCGCGACGAACGCGTCTAGCGCTGCCTTTTGCGTGTTCAATGTTTCCATCTCTTTCTCGATTCTGGCAATCCTCGTTTGCAACGGCTTTTTCAGTTGCGCGAGTTTCTGTCGAACCTGCGCCTCCTGGCGGCGCTGATCTTTGCGGTTGGCCGCGCCGGCCGTGAGGCCATCCACCGCGTCGCCAGCCTCGGCATGCGCCGCTCGGGCCGCGCTGCGCGCTTGCGCGGCGTGTTCGAGGAGCCAGTCGCGATAGTCGTCGAGATCGCCATCGAACGGCTCGACACGGTGATGCGCGACGAGCATGAACTGATCGGTGCTCGCTCGCAGCAGATGCCGGTCGTGCGAAACGAGGATCAGCGTCCCTTCGAACTGCGCAAGCGCCATGGTCAATGCGTGCCGTGTTTCGAGATCGAGGTGATTCGTCGGCTCGTCGAGCAACAGCAGATTCGGTTTTTGCCAGATGATGAGCGCCAGCGCGAGCCGCGCCTTTTCGCCGCCCGAGAACGGTGCAATGGGCGCGCTCGCCATGTCGCCGGAAAAGTTGAAGCCGCCCAGGAAGTCGCGCAGCACTTGTTCGCGGGCATCGGGAGCGATGCGCGCCAGATGGGCGAGCGGCGAATCGTCGGGCCGCAGCGTTTCGAGCTGGTGCTGGGCGAAGTAGCCGATCACGAGCCCGCGGCCTTGATGCATCGAGCCCGCGAGCGGTTCGAGCGTGCCAGCCAGTGTCTTGACGAGCGTCGACTTGCCTTGGCCGTTCGCGCCCAGCAGCCCGATGCGCTGACCGTTCTGGATCGACAGCGTCACGCCTTCGAGGATCGGGATGTCGATATCGCCGCCATCGCCGCCATCGCCACGGTAACCGCACCGTACGTCCTCCATGACGAGCATCGGATTCGGCGCGGCATCGGGCTCGCGAAACTCGAACGTGAAAGGCGACGCCACGTGAGCCGGCGCGATGAGCTCCATTTTCTCGAGCGCCTTCATGCGGCTTTGCGCCTGCCGGGCCTTGGTGGCCTTGGCCTTGAAGCGATCGATGAAGCTTTGCAGATGGGCGACCGTTTTTTGCTGCTTCTCGTAGGCGCTTTGCTGCAACGCAAGCTGCTGCGCGCGAAGGATCTCGAACTGCGAGTAGTTGCCGCCGTAGCGCGTCACCCGCCGGTTCTCCAGATGCAGCGTGACGTTGCAGACCGAGTCCAGGAACTCGCGGTCATGCGAAATCACGATCAGTGTGCCGGGGTAGCGGTGCAGCCAGTCCTCGAGCCAGACGATCGCGTCGAGATCGAGGTGATTCGTCGGCTCGTCGAGCAGCAGCAAATCGGAGCGGCACATCAGTGCCTGCGCGAGGTTCAGCCGCATGCGCCAGCCGCCCGAAAAGCTCGCGACGCTTTCGCGCGTTTGCGCGAGCGTAAAGCCCAAGCCGAGCAGCAGCGCCTCGGCGCGGGCGGGCGCCGTATAGCCGTCCGCATCGGCGAAGGCTGCATGCTCGTGGGCGAGGGCCTCGCCGTCATGGGCGCGTTCGGCCGCGGCGATGCGCGCTTCGACCTCGCGCAAATCGGCGTCGCCGTCGAGCGTATATTCGAGGGCCGATTTCTGGGCGGCCGGTGTGTCTTGCGCCACATGCGCGATGCGCCAGGTAGGCGGCAGCGAAACATCGCCCGCGTCGGCATGCAGTTCGCCGCGCAAGACGGCAAAGAGCGTCGACTTGCCCGCGCCGTTCGCGCCGACGAGTCCGGCTTTCTCGCCCGGATTGAGGGCGAACGACGTGGCTTCGAAAAGGGGCTTGACGCCGCGCGAGAGGCTGAATTGGTTGAAACGGATCACGACGGAATTTGACGGCTCGAAAAACGCTATTTTAGACGGGGCTGCCGTGATCGGGCGCGCTCAGTTTGGCCCCGATATCGCATAGACTGCCGGTTCGTCGGGAACGATAACGCAGGAGAGGGCACGATGACATCGCTTTATGAATTTACCGCACGCGAACTCGGCGGCGAGCCGGTGAGCTTGGAACGCTACCGGGACAAGGTGCTGTTGATCGTCAACACGGCCAGCGAGTGCGGGTTCACGCCGCAGTATGCCGGCTTGCAACGCCTGCATGACCGTTATGCCGCGCGCGGCTTCGAAGTGCTGGGCTTTCCGTGCAATCAATTCGGCAAGCAGGAGCCCGGGGACGCGGCCCAGATTGGCACCTTTTGCGAGAAGCAGTACGGTGTTGCCTTTCCGATGTTCGAAAAAATAGATGTCAAGGGACCGAACGCGCATCCGCTGTACCGCTATCTGACGCGGCAGGCGCCAGGAGTGCTCGGCACGCGCTGGATCAAATGGAATTTCACGAAGTTTCTGGTCGATCGTAGCGGCCGCGTCGTCAAGCGCTATGCGCCGGCCACGAAGCCCGAAGAACTCGAGGGCGATATCGAGGCGTTGCTGTAAAGCGGCACCCTGCTTGCCCCTGCGCCGGTGCATCACAGAATCGGCGAAAAAAGCCGAGCCACATGCATCAGAATCCGCCGCCGCGCGGGTGCATCGTGGTATTCGCTGCGCTCGACTTGGTAGGACTGTTCGAAGTCGTCAAGCAACATGGCCTCGACTTCGCGGGCAAAGCCAGGATCGATCGTCAGCACCATGATTTCGAAATTGAGGCGAAACGAGCGATTGTCGAGATTTGCGCTACCGATCGCGGCGGCGATATCGTCGATCAGCACGACCTTCTGGTGAAGGAAGCCCGGCCGATACCTGAAAATGCGTACGCCCGCCCGCAGCAGATCGTAGGCATACAGCTTCGATGCCTCGAACACCACGTAGTGATCGCGGCGGCTCGGGATCAGGATCCTGACATCGACGCCGCGCATCACGGCGAGCCGCAACGCCGAGAACACCGCCTCGTCGGGAATCAGATAGGGCGACGTGATCCAGACGCGCGTCTGGGCGGCATTGATCGCCTCCACGAAAAACAGCGAGCCGGTTTCGAACTTGTCGGCGGGGCCCGGTGCGACGACGAGACAGTGCATGTCGCCCACCGCCTCGGGTTGCTCGGCTTGCGACGGCGGCAGTTGCGGCAGATCCTGCGTGGCCCAGTGCCAATCCTCGATGAACACGAACTGCACGCTCGCCACCACAGGCCCGCGCAACTCGATGTGCGTATCGCGCCAGGGCGAGAGGCGCGGATTGCCGCCGAGATACTCCACGCCGACGTTATGGCCGCCGACGAATGCGCGTTCGCCGTCCACCACGACGATCTTGCGGTGATTGCGAAAATTCAACTGGAAGCGGTTGACGAAGCGCCGGTTCGTCGCAAACGGATGGATGTCGATGCCGGCCGCGCGCAGCGCCAGGACATAGTGCTGCGGCAGATCGAACGAACCGATGCTGTCGTAGAGAAACGATACGCGAACGCCCGCGGCCGCTTTGGCGATGAGCAGATCCCTCAGCATTCTTCCGAGCGCGTCGTCGCGCACGATGAAAAACTGCACGAGCACGTAGCGCTGTGCGTGCTCGATGGCGTCGAGGATGGCGGCGAACGTCGCGTCGCCGTTGACGAGCGTGCGTGCGCTGTTGCCGGGCAGAAACGGCATGCCGCTCAGGCTTGCCAGCGAGCGCACGACATGGTGACCGAGCGCCTCGGCGGGCGCGCCGGCCGTCGAGGCGCTCGTATCCCAGGTCTGCGGGTGGGCGCGCGAGCGTACCAGCTCGTTCTCGACCCGGCGCGCGTCGACATAGCCGGCGAACTTGCTTCGTCCGAGAAAAAGATACGGAACGACCGTGAAATACGGCATCGCCACGAGCGAGACGGCCCAGGCGATGGCGCCTTGCGAGGTGCGCGTGTGCAAGATCGCATGGCAAGCGGCGACGGCGCCAAGCACGTGCGCCGCAAAGATGAGACTGCCGAGCGAAAGCCAGTTGAATTCGAAGTGCATGAGACAGCCTGTTCCGTCCGCGATGACACGCGCATCGCCCGTGCGCATCTTACCGAAACGCGGGCGGAAGAGGGTGAGGCCGAAGCGTGCCTCAGGGTGCCGGCAAATCGTTCGCCGAAAGGAGGAACACGCTGTCTTCGCCTGCGCTCGTCGGCAGCCAGACGAGATCGAGCCCGCCGAATGCCGCTTCGACATGTGCGCGCTCGTTGCCGATCTCGACGATGAGCACACCTTCTTCGGTCAGCCAGTTGCGCGCCTCCCCGACGATGCGGCGCACGATATCCATGCCGTCGTTGCCGCCGGCAAGCGCGAGGGCCGGCTCGTGGCGATACTCGGCCGGCAGCTCCGCCATCGATGCGCTGTTCACGTAGGGCGGGTTGGCAATGATGACGTCGTAGCGGCGTTCGGGCAACGGCGCGAAAAGGTCGCCTTCGAACAGCGCAATGCGGTCCTCGAGCCCGTACTCCGTCACGTTGAGCGCGGCGACTTCGAGCGCCGGCGCGGAGATGTCGACCGCATCCACGTCGGCATTCGGAAACGCGTGGGCGGCGAGGATGGCGAGCGATGCGGAACCGGTACAGAGTTCGAGCACCGCGCCGACTTCGTCGGGGTCCGCGACGTAGGGCTGCAGGCCGTCTTCGAGCAACTCGCCGATGAATGAACGCGGCACGATGACGCGTTCGTCGACGTAAAAGCGCCGGCCGTGCATCCAGGCTTCGTGCGTGATGTAGGCAGCGGGCAGCCGTTCGTCGGCGCGGCGAGCGATCACGGCGAGCACTTCTTCGATCTCGCTGGCGAGCAGCCGGGCGTCGAAAAACGGTTCGAGCGTATCGAGCGGCAGGTGCAGCGTATGCAGGATCAGGTACGCAGCCTCGTCGTAGGCGTTGTCGCTGCCATGGCCGTAAGCAAGCCCCGAGGCATTGAAGCGCGAGACCGCATAACGGAGCAGGTCGCGAACGGTGATGAACGGCGTCGTCATTGCTGCAGCTCCTTCGCGCATCAGGCGATCAGCGCTTCAAGCACGCGCCGATAGATGTTTTTGAGGGGCTCGATGAAAGCGAGCTCGATGTGTTCGTCGATCTTGTGAATGCTGCCGTTCGGCGGGCCGAACTCCACGATCTGCTTGCAGATTCGCGCGATGAAGCGTCCGTCCGAGGTGCCCCCTGTCGTCGAAAGCTCGGCGCTCACGCCGGTCTCCTGCCCGATGGCCGCGACGACCGCGTTCGACAGCTCGCCGCGCGGCGTGAGAAACGGCAACCCGCTGACGGTCCAGTCGAGTTCGTAATCGAGGCCGTGTTTATCGAGGATGGCATGCACGCGCTGTTGCAGCCCCTCGACCGTGCTCGCGGTCGAGAAGCGGAAGTTGAACGTCAACTCGGCCCGCCCCGGAATCACGTTGCTCGCGCCGGTGCCGCTGTGCAGATTCGAGACCTGCCAGGTCGTGGGGGGGAAGTATTCGTTGCCGGCGTCCCAGTGTTCGGCAACCAATTCCGTCAGCGCGGGCGCCAGGAGATGAACCGGATTCTTTGCGAGATGCGGATAGGCGATATGGCCTTGCACCCCTTTGACCGTGAGCTTGCCCGACATCGAGCCGCGCCGGCCGTTCTTGACGACGTCGCCGAGTGTCGCGTCCGACGTGGGTTCGCCGACGATGCAGTAATCGAGCGTCTCGCCGCGTGCTTTGAGCGCCTCGACGACTTTCACCGTACCGTACGTGGCGGGCCCTTCCTCGTCGCTCGTGATCAAAAAGGCGATCGAGCCGCCGTGATCGGGGTGAGCGGCGACGAACTCCTCGGTCGCGACGACGAAGCCCGCGATCGATGTCTTCATGTCAGCCGCGCCACGGCCGTAAAGCTTGCCGTCCCGCTGCGTGGGGACGAACGGCGGCGAACTCCATTGTTCGAGCGGGCCCGTCGGCACGACATCGGTATGGCCGGCGAACGCGAGCAGCTTTCCGCCTGCGCCGCTGCGGCCGCGCTTGACGGCCCACAAGTTCGTGACACCGTGCGCTTCGATCGTCTCGCACGTGAAGCCGACGGCTTGCAGGCGTTCGATCAGCAACTGCTGGCAATCCTGATCGTCGGGCGTGACGGATGCACGCGCGATCAGCTGTTCGGTAAGGGCGAGGGTGCCGGACATGGATTCGAATCCGTATCAACAAAAAATGCCGGCCGCACGGCGGCCGGCAGTTGCGTTCGAGGCGTTGTCCCGTGCGACGCACGCCGCGCCGGTGCGCGGCAGGCAGTGCACCGGGGCACCGGGCTACGCGAAAAGCGTTTCGTAGGCTTCGACGGAAAAGCCGAGCGTCTTCACGCGGCCGTCGACCACCACCACGGGGCGCTTGACGACGGAAGGCTTGTCGACCATGAGCGCAACGGCGCCGTCGCGCGTCTCGGCGGCCGCCTTGGCGGCATCCGGGAGGCCCCGCCACGTCGTGCCCCGGCGATTCAGCAGCAGTTCCAACGGTACGTCGGCGAGCCACGCGTTCACGAGCGAAGCGGTCAGCCCCGCCTTCTTGAAATCGTGAAACTCGAACGGCACGCCGCGCGCTTCGAGCCAGGTGCGCGCCTTCTTCACGGTATCGCAGTTGGGAATGCCGTAGACGACGGTATGCGCGGCCGACATCAATCGCCCCGCAGCAGCTCGTTGAGGCCCACTTTGGCACGCGTCTTGGCATCGACCTTCTTGACGATCACCGCGCAGTAAAGGCTATGCGACCCGTCCTTCGAGGGCAGATTGCCCGCGACGACGACCGAGCCCGGCGGCACGTAGCCGTAGCTGACTTCGCCCGTTTCGCGATCGTAGATCTTGGTGCTCTGGCCGAGGTACACACCCATCGAGATGACCGAATTCTCGCCGACGATCACACCCTCGACCACCTCCGAGCGCGCGCCGATGAAGCAGTTGTCTTCGATGATGACGGGATTGGCCTGCAGCGGTTCGAGCACGCCGCCGATCCCGACGCCGCCCGACAGATGCACGTTCTTGCCGATCTGCGCGCACGAGCCGACCGTGGCCCAGGTATCGACCATCGAGCCTTCGTCGACATAAGCACCGATGTTGGTGTAAGAAGGCATCAGCACGACGTTTTTCGCGATGAACGAACCGCGGCGCGCGATGGCGGGGGGCACGACGCGAAAGCCGCCCGCCGCGAAGTCTTCGGCCGTGTAATGGGCGAACTTCGAAGGCACCTTGTCGTAGAACTGCGAGTAGCCGCCTGCCGGCATCGGGGCATTGTCCTCGAGCCGGAACGACAACAGCACGGCCTTTTTCAGCCATTGGTTGACGACCCATTGACCGTCTTTCTTTTCGGCGACGCGCAGCGCGCCGCGATCGAGTTCGCCGATCGCATGTGCGACGGCTTCGCGCACTTCGGCCGGCGCGGCCTTCGGCGAGAGCTCGGCACGGTTGTCCCAGGCGGTGTCGATGATTTGCTGAAGTTGTTGCGACATGGTCTCGATTTGGCTAAGTGGATATCGGATGGGCAGTTCCGGCCCGGCTGAGCGGTGCGGCAATCAGGCGGCGGCGAGCCGCCGCGCGGGCGCGACCGCTACCGAGCGAGCGAACGGCAGAAATCGACAATGCGCCGGGCGCCTTCGACGCACTCGCTCTCGTTCGCGACGAGCGCCAGGCGGATGAAATCCCGGCCGGGGTTGACGCCATGCGCGGTGCGCGCGAGATACGAGCCCGGCAAAACGGTCACATTATAGTCGGCGTGAAGACGCCGGGCGAATTCGGTGTCCGAGAGCCCGGTGCGTGCGACGTTGGCCCAGAGGTAGAACGCGGCGTCGGGCAGCTTCACGTCGAGCACCTCGGCAAGCATCGGCGTGACCGCCGAAAATTTGCTCACGTATTTCGCGCGGTTTTCGCGCACGTGCGCTTCGTCGCTCCAGGCGGCAATGCTCGCGCTCTGGTAGACAGGCGAAAGCGCGGCGCCGTGATAGGTCCGATAGAGCAAGAAGCGTTGAAGCAATCGGGCATCGCCCGCCACGAAGCCCGAGCGCATGCCGGGCACGTTCGAGCGCTTCGACAGGCTCGACAGCATGACGAGACGCTCGAAGCCGCGGCCGAGCCGGTGAGCTGCCTCCAGGCTGCCGAGTGGCGGCTTGGCTTCGTCGAAATAGATCTCGGAGTAGCACTCGTCCGAGGCGATGACGAAACCGTGCTCGTCCGAGAGCGCGAACAGTTCGCGCCAATCGTCGAGCGTCAGCACCGCTCCGGTCGGATTGCCCGGCGAGCAGACATACAGCAACTGCGTGCGCGACCAGACGTCTCGCGGCACGGCGCGGTAGTCGCACGCGAAGTTGCGTGCCGGGTCGCTGTTCGCGAAGTACGGTTGCGCGCCGGCCAGCAGCGCCGCGCCCTCATAGATCTGATAAAACGGGTTGGGGCAGAGCACGACCGCATCCGGGCGCGAGCCGTCCACCACCGCTTGCGCAAGCGAAAAAAGCGCTTCGCGCGAACCCGACACGGGCAGCACTTCGGTTGCCGGATCGAGCGCGGGCAGACCATAGCGCCGGGAGGCCCAGCGCGCGATTGCCTCGCGCAGCGCGGGCGAGCCCGCCGTCGCTGGATAGTTCGACAGCGTATCGAGCGATGCCACGACAGCATCGGTGACGACCTTCGGCGTGGCGTGCTTGGGCTCGCCGATGCCGAAGCTGATGTGAGGCAGCGCGCTCGGCGGTGCCGAGTCCTTGAGCAGGGCGCGCAGCTTTTCGAACGGATAAGGCTGGAGGCTGTCGAGTCGAGGGTTCACGTTGGGCTTCGGCGTTGACGAAATCGAAAGCGGCTGTGCTCGCCCGCTACCATGCCGAATCCGGCGACGCCTACGGGGCCAAGCCCGCCAGCGCGCTCGAGGCTCGGCCGCGGTGCGGCGACGATCGAGAAGGCGGCCATTATAGCCGCCCTGGCTCGCCCCGTTGCGCTGCGTCGCTCGATGGGCCGGGACGCGATTGGGGCGATGGTATGATTGCCACTTGCCCGCGGGCCATGCGGCTGCGCGGTCCGTTCGACCTTCCCCTATTCAATCAGCGATATCGCCGTGCGTCTGACCTCGATCAAACTCGCTGGCTTCAAGTCCTTCGTCGATCCCACCCACTTCCAGGTCCCCGGCCAACTGGTCGGTGTCGTCGGGCCCAACGGTTGCGGAAAATCGAACATCATCGATGCCGTGCGCTGGGTGCTGGGCGAGTCGCGCGCCTCCGAGCTGCGCGGCGAGTCGATGCAGGACGTGATCTTCAACGGCTCGACTGCGCGCAAGCCCGGCAGCCGCGCGAGCGTCGAGCTCGTATTCGACAATGCCGACGGCCGCGCGGCCGGCCAATGGGGGCAGTACGCCGAAATCGCGGTGAAGCGCGTGCTTACGCGCGACGGCACGTCGAGCTACTACATCAACAACCTGCCCGCGCGCCGGCGCGACATTCAGGACATCTTCCTCGGCACCGGCCTGGGGCCGCGCGCCTACGCGATCATCGGGCAGGGCATGATCTCCCGGATCATCGAGGCCAAGCCCGAAGATCTGCGGGTCTTTCTCGAGGAAGCCGCCGGCGTGTCGAAGTACAAGGAGCGGCGCCGCGAGACGGAGAACCGCCTGCACGACACGCGCGAGAATCTGACGCGTGTGGAGGACATCGTCCGCGAACTGAGCGCCAACCTCGAAAAGCTCGAGGCGCAGGCGGTCGTCGCGACCGAGTTCAAGACGCTGCAGGCGCAAGGCGAGGAAAAACAGCGGCTGCTGTGGCTCTTGCGCAAGAACGAGGCCGCTGCCGAGCAGGCGCGGCAACAGCGCGCCATTTCCGAGGCGCAAATCGATCTCGAGGCGCAGACCGCGCGCCTGCGCGAAGTCGAAGCCGACCTGGAGACGTTGCGCGTCGCGCACTATGCCGCGAGCGACGCAATGCAGGGTGCGCAGGGCGCTCTGTACGAAGCGAATTCCGAGGTGAGCCGGCTCGAAGCGCAAATCAAGTTCATCGTCGAGTCGCGCAATCGCGTGCAGGCCCAGATCGCGGCGCTGACGGCGCAGCGCGAGCAATGGCAGGCGCAGGCCGAAAAGGCGCGCGGCGAGCTCGAGGATGCCGATGCACAGCTTGCCATCGCCGAAGAAAAGGCAGTGCTGGCCGAAGACGCGGCGGCGGCGAAGCACGATGCATTGCCGGCGCTCGAGGCGCAATGGCGCGATGCGCAGGCGCGGCTGAACGACGAGCGCGGCGAGATCGCCCAGACCGAACAGGCGCTCAAGCTCGAGGCAGCGCATCAGCGCAATGCCGATCAACAGTTGCAGCAGTTGCAACAGCGCCACGAGCGCCTCAAGGCGGAGGCGGGTGGCCTCGACGCGCCGGACGAGGTGCAGCTCGAGGAAGGGCGCATGCAGCTTGCCGAGCATGAGGAGATCCAACGCGATGCGCAGGCGCGTCTGGCCGAGGCCGAGGGCGCGCTGCCGGCGCTCGATGCGGCGCGGCGCGAGGCGCACGAGCGCACGCAAACGGAAACGGCGCGCATCCATCAGCTCGAAGCGCGGCTCGTCGCGCTCAAGCATTTGCAGGAAAACGTACAGACCGACGGCAAGATTCAGCCCTGGCTCGACAAACACGAACTGGGAGGTTTGCCGCGTCTGTGGAAGAAGCTGCATGTCGAAACGGGCTGGGAAACGGCGCTCGAGTCGGTGTTGCGCGAACGGCTCGCCGCGCTCGAGATCTCCAATCTCGACTGGGTCAAGGCGTTCGCGAGCGATGCGCCCCCGGCCAAGCTTGCGTTCTACGCGCCGCCTTCGGCTGGCGTGCCGCGCGAGCAGGCCCCGGGCCTGCGGCCGTTGCTCTCGCTCATGCGCATCGACGACGCGGGGCTGCGCGCGGTGCTGGCCGACTGGCTCGGTCATGTGTACGTCGCCGACGATCTGGGCTCGGCGCTCGCCCAGCGCACGCAGTTGCCGGAGGGTGCGGCTTTCGTCGTCAAGGCGGGGCACGTACTCACGCGTGTAGGCGTTCAGCTTTACGCGGCGGATTCCGAGCAGGCCGGCATGTTGGCCCGCGAGCAGGAGATCGAGAACCTCACACGCCAATTGCGCGCGCAGACTTTGTTGGCGGACGAGGCGAAGACCGCGGCGATTCGCGCCGATGCGGCGCACACCCAGGCGACGCAAGCGCTGGCCGATGCGCGCGCGCAGCTCGAGCGGGCGACCCAGCGCGTGCATGCGCTGCAGCTCGACGTGCTGAAGCTCACGCAAGCGCACGAGCGCTATACCCAGCGCAGCACGCAGATTCGCGAGGAACTGGACGAAATCGGCGCGCAGATCGAGGATCAGCGCGCGCAGCGCGCCGAATCCGAGGCGAACTTCGAGCGCCACGACGGCGAGCTTGCCGCGTTGCAGGCCCGTTTCGAGGACGATCAGCTCGCGTTCGAAGCACTCGACGAAACGCTGAGCGCGGCGCGCACGGAGGCCCGCGATCTCGACCGGGCGGCCACCGACGCGCGCTTCGCCGCGCGCAACATGGCCAATCGGATCGAGGAGCTCAAGCGCAGCATTCACATCGCGCAAGAACAGAGCGAACGCGTCGCGGCCTCGCTCGAGGATGCCCGCGCGGAACTGGAATCGATCAACGAGCAGACCGCGCATACGGGCCTCCAGGAAGCGCTCGCCGTGCGCGCCGAAAAGGAAGCCGCGCTCGGCGCCGCGCGCATCGAGCTCGACGACCTGACGGCGAAGCTGCGTCATGCCGACGAAATGCGGTTGACGACCGAGCGTTCGCTGCAGCCGCTGCGCGAGCGCATCACCGAACTGCAGTTGAAGGAGCAAGCGGCGCGCATCGCCGGCGAGCAGTTCGTCGAGCAACTCGCCGAGGCGGGTGTCGACGAAGCCGAGCTGCAGCAAAAGTTGACGCCGGATATGAAGCCGTCGTACCTGCAAGGGGAAGTGACGCGCATCAACAACGCGATCAATGCGTTGGGGCCCGTCAACATGGCGGCGCTCGACGAGCTGGCGGCCGCGACCGAGCGCAAGACGTTCCTCGACGCGCAATCGGCCGACCTGACGGCCGCCATCGATACGCTCGAAGACGCCATCCGCAAGATCGACCAGGAGACCCGTACGCTGCTGCAAGGCACGTTCGACGAAGTCAACCGGCATTTCGGCGAGCTCTTCCCGCGTCTTTTCGGCGGCGGGCAGGCGAAGCTCATCATGACGGGCGACGAGATTCTCGATGCGGGCGTGCAGGTGATGGCCCAGCCGCCCGGCAAGAAAAATTCGACCATCCACTTGCTGTCGGGCGGCGAGAAGGCGCTGACGGCCACGGCGCTCGTCTTCGCGATGTTCCAGCTCAATCCCGCGCCGTTCTGCCTGCTCGACGAGGTCGATGCGCCGCTCGACGACGCAAACACGGAACGCTTTGCCAATCTCGTGCGCGCCATGTCCGAAAAGACGCAGTTCCTCTTCATTTCGCACAACAAGATCGCGATGGAGATGGCGCAGCAACTGATCGGCGTGACGATGCAGGAGCAGGGTGTCTCGCGCATCGTGGCGGTCGACATGGAAACCGCGGCCGGTTTCGCACAGAATACGGCTTGAACGAACGACAGCGGCGGTCGGCACACTGCACGGCCGCCCTCGACGAAAGAACGTGCTTCATGGAGCGTGCATGGACGAGTTGACACTCGGGTTGATCGGCGCGGGCGCCGTGGTGGTGGCGGGAGTGGTCGGATACAACGCATGGCAGGGGGCGAAAGTGCGCCGCAGGATGCCAAGACCGATGCCGCCCGACGCCGCCGAAGCACTTGCGCGTCACGATTCCGAGGAGGAGCGGCCGTTTATCGAGCCCGCGCGCGCAAACGTTCGCCGCGAGCCGGCGCTCTCCGATGCGCCGGCCGCAGCCGAGGCGCCCAGGATCGAACCGAGCTTCGGCGCCGCGCCGCTCGACACGCCGGCCGATCTTCAAGCGGACGCGACGGTGCCCGACGGCGATCTGTCGCGCGACGTGCCAGGAGCGCGGCACGCGGAGCAGATGTCCGATGCGCCCGTCGCGCCGGCTGCCACGACGATTTCCTCGGCGCCGCCGCATGTCGTCGATCGCCGCATCGACTGCGTGGTGCCGATCAAGCTAGGCGGCTCCGTTGCCGGCGACAAAGCGGTGCCGTTCGCGCAGCGATTGCGCCGAGCCGGCAGCAAGCCCGTCTATATCGAGGGCAAGGCCGAAGGCGCCGGCGCCTGGGAGCTGCTGCAAAACGGGCAACGTTATGACGAACTGCGCGCGGCGGTCCAGCTGGCGAACCGCGGCGGTGCGTTGAACGAGCTCGAGTTCTCGGAATTCGTCTCCGGGGTGCAGCAGTTCGCCGACGCGGTCGACGGCGCGCCCGAATTTCCGGACATGCTCGAAACGGTATCGATGGCGCGCGAACTCGACAGCTTCGCGGCGCAGTGCGACGCGCAGTTGTCGATCAACGTGCTCTCGGATGGGGCGCCCTGGTCGGCCAACTACGTGCAGGCCGTGGCTTCCCAGGACGGATTGCTGCTCTCGCGCGACGGTACGCGCTTCGTCAAGCTCGATGCTAGGCAAAGCCCCGTTTTCATGCTGCAGTTCGGCGACACCAACTTCCTGCGCGATGACCTGACCTACAAGGGCGGGCAGATGATCACGCTGATTCTCGATGTGCCGGTGGCCGACGAGGATATTCTGCCGTTCAGGCTCATGTGCGACTATGCGAAGTCGCTGGCCGAGCGCATCGGCGGGCGTGTCGTCGACGATCAGCGTCGGCCGCTTCCCGAATCGGCGCTGCTGGCGATCGAAAAACAACTGATGACGCTTTACGCCAAGCTCGAGGAGGCCGGCATCCCCGCCGGCTCCGCGGCGACGCGCCGGTTATTCAGTCAATGACGCCGGACGGCTTGCGCGCATGACGGGCGCTGCGATAATGCCGGGGTGAACTCGAAATCGAACAAGAGCGCCCCGGCATGGCCCCACACACTGCACAAGCACCGACAGACCAACCCGCCGAGCGCGCAGCATGGCTGCGTGCGGAGCTCGATCGCGCCAACTATCAGTACTACGTGCTCGATCAGCCCGAGCTGCCCGATGCCGAATACGACCGGCTCTTTCTCGAACTGCAGCGCATCGAAAGCGAACACCCCGATCTGATCACGCCCGAGTCGCCGACGCAGCGTGTCGGCGGCCAGGCATCGAGCGGCTTCGCGCCCGTGCACCATGCGGTGCCGATGCTCTCGCTGAACAACGGCTTTACCGACGAAGATATCGTCGCCTTCGACAAACGCGTTGCCGACGTGCTCCACAGCGAATCGGTCGAATACGCGTGCGAGCTGAAGTTCGACGGCCTCGCGATCGCGCTGCGCTACGAGAACGGCCGGCTCGTGCAGGCAGCGACGCGCGGCGATGGCGCGACGGGCGAGGATGTGACCCAGAACGTGCGTACGATCCGTTCCATTCCGCTCAAGCTGAAGGGCGATCGCGTGCCGCGCCTCGTCGAGGTGCGAGGCGAGGTGCTGATGTTCAAGCGCGACTTCGAGCGGCTCAACGCGCGTCAACGCGAAGCCGAGCAACGCGAATTCGCGAATCCGCGCAATGCGGCGGCGGGCAGTCTGCGGCAGCTCGATCCGAGAATCACCGCTCATCGGCCGCTTTCCTTTTTTTCATACGGCATCGGCGAACTCGACGGTATCGAGATGCCCGGTACGCATAGCGCGCTGCTCGACTGGTACGGCGAGCTCGGGTTGCCGGTGTGCGCCGAACGCGCCACGGTCAACGGCGCGCAAGGGCTCCTCGAATTCTTCCGACGTATCGGCGAAAAACGCAAGTCGTTGCCTTACGAGATCGACGGCGTCGTCTACAAGGTCAATCGGCGAGACGAGCAGGACCGGCTCGGATTCGTTTCGAGAGCGCCGCGTTTCGCGCTCGCGCATAAATTCCCGGCCGAAGAGGCCATGACGGAGCTGCTCGACATCTACGTCAACGTCGGGCGCACGGGCGCGATTACGCCGGTGGCGCGGCTGAAGCCGGTCTTCGTCGGCGGCGTGACCGTCACGAACGCCACCTTGCACAACGAAGACGAGGTACGCCGCAAGGACGCCCGCATTGGCGACACCGTCGTCGTACGACGCGCGGGCGATGTGATCCCCGAGCTCGTGTCCGTCATGCTCGAGCGCCGGCCCGAGAACGCGCGCGAGTTCGTGATGCCCACGCACTGCCCGGTCTGCGGTTCGCGCATCGAGCGGCTGCCGGACGAAGCCGTCGCACGATGCACCGGGGGGCTGTTCTGTCCTGCGCAGCGCAAGCAGGCCATCTGGCATTTTGCGCAGCGCCGCGCGCTCGATATCGATGGGCTCGGTGAAAGGATCATCGACCAGCTCGTCGAGCAGCAGCTCGTGCGTACACCGGCCGATCTTTTCAATCTGGGCTTTGCGACGCTGGCCCAACTCGACCGCTTTGCCGAAAAATCGGCGCAGAATCTGCTGGATTCGCTCGAACAGGCCAAGCACACGACGCTTGCCCGCTTCATCTATGCGCTCGGTATTCGGCACGTGGGCGAATCGACGGCGAAGGACCTCGCGCGCCATTTCGGCTCGCTCGATCCGTTGATGAACGCGTCGATGGAGGAATTGCTCGAAGTCAACGATGTCGGCCCCGTCGTGGCCGAGTCGATTCATCAGTTCTTCGCGGAAGAGCACAATCGGACTGTCATCGAACAGTTGCGGGCGCCCGGCAAAGTGAGCTGGCCCGAAGGGCCGCCGGCGCCGCGCGCGCCGCAAGGCGCGCTGGCCGGCAAGACCGTCGTGTTGACCGGTACGCTGCCGACATACTCGCGCGAAGACGCCAAGGAACTGCTGGAGGCGGCCGGCGCAAAGGTGTCCGGCTCCGTGTCGAAGAAAACCGATTATGTGGTGGCGGGAAGCGAGGCGGGCAGCAAGCTTGCGAAAGCCGAGGAACTCGGCATTCCCGTGCTCGACGAAGACGGTATGCGCAAGCTTCTGGAGGGTCACAATCCATGATTCGCGAAATTCTCAAGATGGGCGATCCGCGTCTTTTGCGCATTGCCCACCCCGTCGATCATTTCGACACGCCCGAGCTTCATGCACTCATCGCGGACATGTTCGAGACGATGCATGCCGCCAACGGCGCGGGGCTTGCCGCACCGCAGATCGGTGTCGATCAGCAGGTGGTCATCTTCGGCTTTGGACACAACGAACGCTATCCCGAGGCACCGCCGGTGCCTGAGACGGTGCTCATCAACCCGACCATCACACCGGTATCGCAAGATACGGAAGAGGGCTGGGAAGGGTGCCTGTCAGTGCCGGGCATGCGCGGGATCGTCGGACGATTTTCGATGATCCGCTACCACGGGTTCGATCAGTATGGGCAGCCGATCGACCGCGTGGCGGAAGGCTTTCATGCGCGCGTCGTGCAGCACGAATGCGATCATCTGATCGGCAAGCTCTATCCGATGCGGATAACCGATTTCTCGAATTTCGGCTTCACCGAGGTGCTCTTCCCCGATCTCGACCCCAACAGCGACGACTGACGCGCGCTTCCCGTTCGTCGGGCGAGCTCGCGAGAGCGAGCCCCGGACGGCGTCGCTGTTCAAAACGCCTCGTCCGCAAGCAGATAGCGCCATTTTCCCTGCGGCAGTGCGCCCAGCGCCACGCGGCCCATGCGGACGCGCTTCAGTCCGACGACGTGCAAGCCGACGAGTTCGCACATGCGACGGATTTGCCGCTTCTTGCCTTCGCGCAGGGCGAAGCGCAGTTGTTCGCCGTTTTGCCAACTGACCTTGGCCGGTTTCAGCGCCGCGTCATCGAGCGACAAACCGAACCGCAGCAACGCGAGTTTGTCGGCGGGAAAGTGCTGATCGACATCGGTCGTGTGCTCGCCGTAGGTCACACGTACGAGATATTCCTTTTCCACGCTCGAATGCTCGCCGATCAGCTGCTTTGCGACGCGGCCGTCCTGTGTCAGCACGAGCAGCCCCGTCGAATCGATATCGAGGCGGCCAGCGGGCGCGAGCGCGCGCAGATGACTCGGGGAGAAGCGCACGGGCGAACGGTCCCCGTCCCAGCGATTGGCTGCGGTGACGAGCGTGACGGCGGGTTCGTAGCCGTCTTCGGCCTGTCCCGACACGTAGCCGACGGGCTTGTGCAGAAGGATCGTGACTTGCCGCGATTGCGCGGCGTGCGCATCGCGCGTGATGTCTATCTTCTGATCGGGGCGTACGCGAGCGCCGAGCGTATCGATTCGTTCGCCATCGACGCGCACCCAGCCATTCGCAATCCACTCATCGGCTTCCCGGCGCGAACATAGACCGAGTTCCGACATGCGTTTCGATAGGCGCATCGTCCCCGCCGTTTCGGGGTTCGCCGGGGCCTTAGCTGCGGCGGCACCGCTCGGGCGGTGCTCAGGACGCCCGGCACGCTCCGGACGCCCCGCACGGTCCGCACGGTCCGCACGGTCCGCACGGTCCGCACGTTCCGGACGTTCCGCACGTTCCGTCGCCTGGCGCTTGACCGGCGAGCCGGTCTTACGCTCGGGCCGCGCTTGCACGGCGGCGCCCGAGCGTTTGCCCGTGCCCGCTGCGCTCCGGTGGGGCGCGCGAGTTCCGCTTTCGCTCGCGGTGGCGCCTCCACGTTTGCCGCTGCCCGCCGCGGTCCTGGGCGCGCGGGTGTCACTCCGACTCACGTCCCCAGCGGCAGCCGTGCGTTTACCGCTGCCCGTTCCGGTCCTCGGCGTGCGGGTTCCGCTTTCGTTGAACCCAGCCCCCGTGCGTCTGTCGTGGCTTGCCGCAGCCCGGGGTGCACGGGCGCCACTCCGACTCACGTCGCCGGCGGCGCCCGCGCGTTTGTCGCTGCCCGTTCCGGTTCTCGGCGTGCGGGTTCCCGTTTCGTTAGCGACGCCCCCCGTGCGCTTATCGTTGCTTGCCGCAGCCCTGCGAGTTCCCGCTACGCTGTCGCGCTCACGGCCGCGCGGCACGCCGGCCGGCGCGCCTGCCGGGGAACTGCCGGACGCGGTTGCCCTGCGGGCGCCCGGTGCTGCCGGTCGCCGGCTTCTTTCACCGGGCGACGAGCCCGGCTTGTCCTCGCGCGTGCGACGCGCGAGTGCCGTGCCCGCGCCCCGCGCGCCGCCCGCGGATTTCGCGGCGGGGGCGCGTGGCGCCGGCGCTGCCTTGCCGGGCGCTGTGCCCGCTGCACGCGGCGCTGCGGCACCTCGCGCCGGCTTGCGTGCCGACGGGCTGCCGGAACGAACGGGAGCGCGATCCGGTGTGTCCGGTCGCGGATGCTTGGCTGTCAGTTTGACGCGCATAGATTCTCTAAAAAACGGGACCGCGGGCGTAGGGCCAGAGCGGCAATGAAACAGCGCCTATAGCGCGATGGCTCGCAGCAGTTCGGTTTCCAGCTGAATTTGCAGCCGGCTGTCGGACAGACCCCGGCCATCGAGCAGGAAGACGTCTTCGACGCGCTCGCCGAGCGTATTGATGCGAGCGGCATGCACGCCGACACAATGGTTGGCGAGCACGCGCGCGATCGAATAAAGCAGACCCAGCCGGTCGTTTGCCGAGACCGAGAGAATGTAGTACTGGCCGCGCTCGTCGGCCCGCAAATCGACGCGCGGCGTGATCGGGAACGTGCGCGAAAGGCGCGACAGCCGGCCCTTGGACGGCTCGGGCAACGGCTCGCCCGATGAAAGCCAGGCACTGAGCTGCTGCTCGACGAGATTCGCGATATCGCGATACTGCACGTCTTGCTCCGGATGCGCGACGATGAAGTTGTCGAGCGCATAGCCGTGGCGGGTCGTGCTGATGCGGGCATCGAGCACGGACAATCCGTTGCGCTCGAAGTAGGCGCAAATGCCAGCGAACAGATCCGGGCGATCGCGCACATAGACGAGCACTTGCAGCGCTTCGCCGATGGGCGCCGGGCGTGCGCGTACGATGGGCGCCTCGGCTTCGACGTGGCGATACAGCACGCGCGTTTGCCAGGCGATATCGGCGGCGTCGTGCCGCAGGAAGTACCCGACATCGAGCTGCTCCCACAGCGCGCGCTGCGCGTTCTCCGGCACGGTCTCGAGCCGCAGCAGCGCGAGCGCTTCCTCCTTGCGCGTCTTGAGCTCGGAGTGCTCGTCGGGGCGTGCGCCGCCCAGCACGGCGAGCGTCATGCGGTAAAGGTCCTCGAGCAGCTTGCCTTTCCAGGTGTTCCAGACCTTGGGGCTCGTGCCGCGGATATCGGCGACCGTCAGCAGATATAGCGCGGTGAGCCGCCGCTCGGTGCCGACGAGTTCGGCGAATTGCTTGATGACAGCCGGGTCGCTCGTGTCTTGCTTTTGCGCAACCTGACTCATCGTCAGATGCTGCTGCACGAGCCAGACGATCAGCGAGGCGTCGTCTCCCGTGATGCCGTGCTCGCGGCAAAAGCGTCGCGCGTCGGCCATGCCGAGCGTCGAATGATCGCCCCCGCGGCCTTTCGCGATGTCATGAAAAAGCGCGGCCACGTAGAGCACCCAGTGGTGCTCGAAATTGGCCATCAACTGACTGCAAAACGGGTACTCGTGCGCATGCTCGGCCAGGGCGAAACGGCGCAGATTGCGCAGCACCATCAGAATGTGCTGATCGACCGTATAGACGTGATAGAGGTCGTGCTGCATCTGGCCGACGATGCGACGAAAATTCAGTAAATACCGGCCGAGCACGCTCGTTTGATTCATGAGGCGCAGTGCATGGGTGATGCCCTGCGGCTCTTTGAGGATCTGCATGAAGAGGCGCCGGTTCTCGGGCGCCTTGCGCCAGCGCGAATCCATGATTTCGCGGGCGTTGTAAAGCGCTCGCAGCGTACGTGCGGAGAGCCCTTTGGTGCCCGGCGTGGCCTCGTAGAGCAAGAACGCCTCGAGAATGGCGGACGGCGCGCGCTCGAACACGTCGTCGCTGACGATCTCGATCATGCCTTGCTTCTCGACGAAGCGATCCGATAGCACGCGCGTAATGCCGCTCGTGCGCGGGAAGAGCTGCGCTTCGACATTCTGAATCAGGATCGTCGCGAGCTGCGTCACGGCTTTCGCTGCCCAGTAATAGCGGCGCATGAGCTGCTCGCTCGCCCGCCGCGCCTGCGTCGAGTGGTAGCCGAAGCTCTCGGCGGCAGCGGTTTGCAGATCGAAAACGAGCACATCCTGGCGACGCCCCGCGATCAGATGCAAACGGGCACGCAGCATCTTCAGGAAGCCTTCGTTGCGGCGCAGCTCGCGCGCTTCGCGCGCCGTAATGAGACCGCGCTGGTCGAGCTCGCGCCAACTGCTGCCGAAGCCGGCGGCACGGGCGATCCACAGAATCAGCTGCAAGTCGCGCAGCCCGCCGGGACTTTCCTTGACATTGGGCTCGAGGCTATACGGCGAGTCCTGGAACTTCGCATGGCGCTGACGCATTTCGAGGACTTTCGCCTGGAAAAATGCGCGCGCGTCGAGCGTTTCGTTAAAGCGCAGTGCGAAACGCTGAAAGAGCGCCGTGCTGCCCGTGATGCGTCGCGCTTCGAGCAAGGATGTGCGCACCGTGATGTCGCGCTCTCCTTCGTCGATGCATTCGTCGACGGTGCGCACGCTGCTGCCCAGTTCGAGCCCGAGGTCCCACGCCATGCCGATGAACCGCTCGATGCGCGCCTCGAGCTCGGGCCCGGGGGTTTCGTGCAACAGCACGAGAATGTCGATGTCGGAATAGGGCGAAAGCTCGCCGCGACCGTACCCGCCGACGGCGACGAGTGCGAGCGAGGCCGGCATTTCGCAGGCGAGCCAAGCGCGGCGCAACGCGTCGTCCGTGGCGCGCGCGAGCGCGCGCATGGCCGCATCGACATTGCCGGCGGTTTTGAAGCGATCGAGAAGCGCCGTCTTGGCGACGCGGTAATCCGCTTTGAGCGACATGGAGTGGGGCAGGGCGGCTGGGACGCTCATGTGACGACGAAGATGCGGCTGACGATGGCAACAAACGGTGGCCAGGCAGCGGGCGCCGCCGCTCGCGCGCGATGCGCGCCGCGGCCCCGCCAACTGACCGGATGCGCGCCGCCGCTAGGCGGCGACGGACAGACGGGGCCGTTCGGGCGTTCCGGCCGAAACGGTCAGCACGTCGAAACCCGTATCGGTGACGAGCACCGTATGCTCCCACTGCGCCGACAGGCTGCGGTCGCGCGTCTTGACGGTCCATTGATCGGGCATCGTGCGAATCTCGCGGCGCCCGGCATTGATCATCGGCTCGATCGTGAAGATCATGCCTTTTTGGAGCTCGAGACCGGTGCCGGGGCGGCCGTAATGAAGCACCTGGGGATCTTCATGAAAAACCTTGCCGATACCGTGGCCGCAGTATTCGCGCACGACACTGTAGCCATGTGCCTCGGCGTGCTTCTGAATGGCATGGCCGATATCGCCGAGCCGCGCACCCGGGCGCACCTGCTCGATTCCGAGCCACATGCACTCGTAGGTCGTCTGGGCGAGCCGCCTGGCGAGAATCGAGCCTTCGCCGGCGATGAACATCCGGCTCGTATCGCCGAAATAGCCGTTCTTGATGACCGTGATATCGATATTCAGGGCGTCGCCGTTCTTGACGATCTTGTCGCCCGGAATGCCGTGGCAGATGACGTCGTTCACCGAAATGCACGTTGCCTTCGGATAGGGCGGGTAGCCGGGCGGCTGATAATTGAGCGGCGCCGGGATCGTGCCTTGCACGTCGAGCATGTAGTTGTGGCAGAGCCGGTCGAGCTCGCCCGTCGACACGCCCGGTTTGACAAAGGGCGTGATGTAGTCGAGCACTTCGCTCGCGAGTCGGCACGCGATGCGCATTTGCTCGACGTCGTATTCGTTTTTGATCGTGATAGCCATTGGAGTGCCAGCATGGGACGCGGATTGCCGGATTATCGCACCATATAGAGCCGCCGGCTGAAACCAAGGTCGGTGTTGAGGCGGACGCCGCGAGCGTGATATACTTTCTGGCTAGTCGTCAATGGTGCCCGGCGGAATTGGTGTTTCATTCCGTGTTTGATTCACTCGGGGCTCCGGCGGCTGGAAGTCAAAGAGTCAAATTTTGAGTAAATCGCAAGCCGGCGCACCCAGGGTGCCGGGTGCGCATGATACGCGAGCATCGGCGAGATCGTCCGTGCACGCCTGTCGCGCATCCGTTACTGCAGCCGGCTTAAGGCCCAACCCTCGCGGAGAATTTCAATGGCAGTCACCATGCGTCAAATGCTGGAAGCCGGTGTCCACTTCGGTCACCAGACCCGCTTCTGGAACCCCAAGATGGCCCCGTTCATCTTCGGTCATCGCAACAAGATTCACATCATCAACCTCGAAAAGACGCTGCCGATGTACAACGACGCGCTGAAGTACGTGCGTCAGCTGGCGGCGAATCGGGGCACGATCCTTTTCGTGGGTACGAAGCGTCAGTCGCGCGACACCATCGCCGAAGAGGCGCAGCGCTGCGGTATGCCTTACGTGAACGCCCGCTGGCTCGGCGGCATGCTGACCAACTTCAAGACGCTGAAGGTTTCGATCAAGCGCTTGAAGGACATGGAGACGGCCGTCGAGGCAGGCGAGACCGAGCGCATGAGCAAGAAGGAAGCCCTGTTGTTCGAACGTGAAATCGCGAAGCTCCAGAAGTCGATCGGTGGCGTGAAGGACATGGGTGGCATTCCCGATGCGATCTTCGTCGTGGACGTCGGCTATCACAAGATCGCCGTGACGGAAGCCAACAAGCTGGGCGTTCCGGTCATCGCCGTGGTCGACACGAACCACTCGCCGGAAGGGATCGACTACGTGATCCCCGGTAACGACGACGCGAGCAAGGCTGTGGCGCTCTACGCGGCTGGCGTGGCGGACGCGATTCTCGAAGGCCGCGCGAATGCGGTGAACGAAGTCGTCCAGGCAGTGCGTGGCGAAGGCGACGGCGACGAATTCGTCGAGGTCAACGGGGAGGCGTAAAGCAACCCTGGGGCCGGCAAAAAAGGGGGCTTTCAGGGGCCCCCTTTTTTTGAGTTTCGGCCGCGGCGACGGCCGTTGATGCGGCGCAGCGGTTTTGGCGCGTGCCGCGAACGAATGCCTGCCGTTCGCATCGAAAGCGGGCGGCCTATGAAAGACAGACTCAAGGAGCGAATGATGGCGGCAATTACCGCAAGCATGGTGGCAGAACTGCGCGCGAAGACCGACGCGCCCATGATGGAATGCAAGAAGGCGCTGACGGAAGCCGAAGGCGACATGTCCCGCGCGGAAGAGCTGCTGCGCGTGAAGCTCGGCAACAAGGCCAGCAAGGCCGCCTCGCGCGTGACGGCCGAGGGCATCATCGTCTCGTCCATCAGCGGCAACGCGGGCGCGCTCGTCGAGTTGAACTGCGAGACGGACTTCGTCGCGAAGAACGACGATTTCAACGCGTTCGCCAAGCAAGTCGCGGAACTCGTGGTGGCGCACAAGCCGGCCGATGTGGCCGCGCTGTCGGCGCTGACGCTGAATGGCCAGACGGTCGACGCCGTGCGCCTCGCGCTCGTCGGCAAGATCGGCGAAAACCTGTCGATCCGCCGCTTCGTGCGCTTCGAGACGACCAACAAGCTCGCGGCCTACCTGCACGGCACGCGCATCGGCGTGCTCGTGGAGTACACGGGCGCCGACGAGCAAGTCGGCAAGGATGTCGCCATGCACGTGGCCGCCATGAAGCCGGTGTCGCTCTCCGCGAGCGATGTGCCGGCCGAGCTGATCGCGAAAGAGCGCAGTATCGCCGAGCAAAAGGCAGCCGAATCGGGCAAGCCGGCCGAGATCGTCGCGAAGATGGTCGAAGGCAGCGTGCAAAAGTATCTGAAGGAAGTGTCGCTGCTGAATCAGCCGTTCGTGAAGAACGACAAGCAGACGATCGAGCAGATGCTGAAGGCCGCCAATGCGTCGGTCCAGCAGTTCGCGCTCTTCGTCGTCGGCGAAGGGATCGAAAAGCGGCAGGACGATTTCGCGGCCGAAGTGGCCGCGCAGGTCGCAGCCGCCAAGCAACAGTAAGTACCTGCCTCGAAAGCGTCCGGGTGCCGGTGCATTCGGGCGGCGAGGCGAGCCTCGATGCGGGGTTCGGCACGAACCCGCTTCGTGGCATCGGCGGCACCGACTATTGACTAGGGGTTTTCCCCTAGTCAGCGCGCGCAAGCTTTGCCGGGTGGCGGTTTTGCCAGTTGCCCGGCGAGCACGCGGCGCGGCGTGGGCGGTGCTTGCTCGAATTTATGTTTCACCCCTACAGTTCCACATTGTCGTCACTCCCTTCGGCGCGATCGGATACCGCTATGCCCACAGCCTATAAACGCGTTCTTCTCAAACTCTCCGGCGAAGCTTTGATGGGCGACGATGCCTTCGGCATCAACCGCGCGACGATCGAAAGAATGGTGGCGGACATCGCCGAGGTGGTTGGCCTCGGCACGCAGCTCGCGGTCGTGATTGGCGGCGGCAACATCTTTCGCGGCGTGGCCGGCGGTGCGGCGGGCATGGATCGCGCAACGGCCGACTACATGGGCATGCTCGCGACGATGATGAACGCGCTTGCGCTGCAAGACGCGATGCGGCACGCGGGCATCGAGGCGCGCGTGCAATCGGCGCTGCGCATGGACCAGGTGGTCGAGCCGTACATCCGACCGCGTGCAATCCGGCAACTCGAGGAAGGCAAGGTCGTGATCTTCGCGGCCGGTACGGGCAACCCGTTCTTCACGACCGATACGGCTGCGGCGTTGCGCGGCTCGGAAATCGGCGCCGAAGTGGTGCTCAAGGCGACGAAGGTCGACGGCGTATACTCCGCGGACCCGAACAAGGATGCGTCGGCAACGCGCTATGCGACGATCAGCTTCGACGAGGCGATCGGCCGCAACCTCCAGGTCATGGATGCGACGGCGTTTGCGCTGTGCCGCGATCAGAAGCTGCCGATCCGCGTTTTTTCGATCGTCAAGCCCGGCGCACTGAAGCGCATCATTCAGGGGGAGGACGAGGGTACGCTGGTCCACGTGTAAACTCTCGCACAACGCGGAAAACGCCCGCCGCGGCTTGTCGTGGTCATGCGCGCCGCTGGCGCGCGGGCGATCCGCACTGTTATGAAGGTTCGGAGGTTTAAATGAGTCTGGCAGACATAAAAAAGGGCGCCGATCAGAAGATGCAGCGTTCGATCGAGGCGTTCAAGAGCGATCTGGCGAAGATCCGCACCGGGCGCGCGCATACGGGCCTGCTCGATCACATCCAGGTCGACTACTATGGCTCGAACGTGCCTATTTCGCAGGTCGCCAACCTGACGCTCATCGATGCGCGCACGATCGGCGTGCAGCCTTGGGAAAAGAAGATGGTCGCCGTGGTCGAAAAGGCGATCCGCGAGTCGGATCTCGGGCTGAATCCCGCCACGCAGGGCGACTTGATCCGGGTGCCGATGCCGGCGCTGACCGAGGAGCGCCGCCGCGAGCTGACGAAAGTCGTCAAGAGCGAAGGGGAGACGGCGAAGATCGCCGTGCGCAATCTGCGCCGCGACGCCAACGAGCAGCTCAAGAAGCTCGTCAAGGACAAGGAAATCTCCGAAGACGACGAACGCCGCGCCAGTGACGAAGTCCAAAAGCTCACCGACAAGTACGTCGCCGAGATCGAGAAACTCGTGCATACGAAAGAAGCCGAGATCATGACGGTCTGAGGCCTCGCGCTTCCCGACGTCTTCCCGGTCTTACTTCGTTCAAAGCAGTTATCTGTCCCGGCGGCCATGACTTATACCAGCTCAACTGTTCGCGTACCCGATGTCGCAGCCGTTCCGCGCCACGTCGCGATCATCATGGACGGCAACGGCCGCTGGGCGACGCAACGACGTTTGCCGCGCGTAGCGGGCCATACGCGCGGCGTCGATGCGGTGCGTGCGACCGTCGAGGCGTGCGCGCGCGCGGGCGTCGAATATCTGACGCTTTTCGCGTTCAGCTCCGAAAACTGGCGCCGGCCCGTCGAAGAAGTGTCGTTCCTCATGCGGCTTTTCGTGACCGCGCTCGAGCGCGAGGTCGGCAAGCTGCACGCCAACGGCATCCGCTTGCGCGTCGTGGGCGATCTGTCGCAGTTCGATACGCGCATTCAAGACCTCATTCGCCGCGCGGAAACCAAAACGGCACGCAATGAACGGCTGACGCTGACGATTGCCGCCAATTACGGCGGGCGCTGGGATATCCTCCAGGCGGCCCGCAAGGCGGCCGAGGAGGCCGCGCAGCAAGGCCAGCCGGCGAGTTTCGACGAGGATGCGTTTTCCCGGCATCTGGCAATGGCTTACGCGCCGGAGCCCGATCTGTTCATCCGCACAGGCGGCGAGACGCGCATCAGCAACTTCCTGCTCTGGCAACTCGCCTACACCGAGCTCTATTTCACCGAGACGTTCTGGCCCGATTTCGACGCCAATACGCTCGCCGATGCCATTGCCTCTTATGGACGCCGGGAGCGGCGTTTCGGCCGCACCAGTGCACAGCTCGAGCCGCAATCGCAGGACGTCGATTCCCTCCCATGCTGAAGACTCGCGTCGTCACGGCCATCGTTTTGCTGGCCGTGTTTGTTCCGGTCACGCTTTATGCGCCGGCAAGTGCGTTCGGTGCGTTGATTGGACTGGTCGTGGTCCTGGCGGCATGGGAATGGGGGCGCCTTCTGGGTTTGCCGGCTCTCGCTTCGTATGGCTACGCCGCGCTGGCCGCGGTGGCGCTGCTGGCGAGCCTGCGGCTCGGCCCCGGCATGCGGGCCACGCGCCCGCTTTTCGAGGCGGCCGCGATATTCTGGCTCCTGGCGGGTCCGTTCGCGCTTGCGCGCAAGCCGCAGCTTGCACACGGTGCGTGGCGCGCGTTCCTCGTCCTGGCGGGGCTTGTCGTCTTCGTCGCCTGCTGGCATGCGCTGGTGCTGGCGCGCACGATTGGCGTCGCGTTCGTGCTTTCGGTGCTGATCGTCGTCTGGCTTGCGGACATCGGCGCATACTTCTCCGGCAAGGCTTTCGGCAAGCACAAGCTCGCGGTGACCATCAGCCCGGGTAAAACCTGGGAGGGCGCCGTGGGAGGCTGGATCGCCGTGCTCGTCGTGGGCGGCGTGGCGATGGCAAGCGAAGCGTTCGCGCCTACGCTATTTTCGACGTTGCCGGCCAAGCTCGGCGCAGTACGGGCGCTCCTGGCGCTCACCGGGCTCGTCGCCTTCAGCGTCGTCGGCGATCTGTTCGAGTCGCTGCTCAAGCGCCAGGCGGGCGTGAAGGATTCGAGCGCGCTGTTGCCGGGGCATGGCGGGGTGCTCGATCGCATCGACGCATTGCTGCCGGTGTTGCCGCTCGTGATGTTGCTCGTGGCGTAAGGCGCCTTCGGCGCCCAGGAAATGAACTTATGACAAAACGTTTGACACTGCTGGGTTCCACGGGCTCGATCGGCGAGAGCACCCTGGACGTCGTCGCTCGCCATCCGGAGCGCTTCTCGGTTTACGCCTTAAGTGCGCATCGCAATGGCGATAAGCTCGTCGAGCAATGCCTGCGCTTTGTGCCGGAGGTCGCCGTGGTCGGCGATGCCGACACGGCAGCCCGAGTCGAGGCGCAATTGCGTGCGGCCGGCTGCGCCACGCAGGTGACTTATGGCCCGCAGGCACTCGTCGATGTGGCCAAAAGCGATGACTGCGACACTGTGGTGGCGGCGATCGTCGGCGCGGCGGGACTGGCGCCGAGCTTGGCCGCGGCCGTCGCCGGCAAGCGCATTTTGCTCGCGAACAAGGAAGCGCTCGTCATGTCGGGGGCGATCTTCATGGATGCCGTGCGCGACCACGGCGCCACGCTGTTGCCCGTCGATAGCGAGCACAACGCGATATTCCAGTGCCTGCCGCGCGACGCATCGCCGCGCGGCGGCGTCGCCAAGATCATCCTGACGGCGTCGGGCGGCCCGTTTCGCACGCGCGAACCGGCCACGCTCGTCGATGTCACGCCCGAGGAAGCCTGCAAGCATCCGAACTGGGTCATGGGCCGCAAGATATCCGTCGATTCGGCCACGATGATGAACAAGGGGCTGGAAGTGATCGAGGCGCATTGGCTGTTCGATCTGCCCGGCGAGCGCATCGACGTGCTGATCCACCCGCAAAGCGTCATCCATTCTCTCGTTTCGTACGCCGATGGATCGGTGCTGGCCCAGCTCGGCAATCCGGACATGCGTACACCGATAGCGCACGCGCTCGCTTATCCCGAGCGCGTCGATTCGGGCGTCGCTCAACTGGATCTGGTACAGGTCGCGTCGCTGAGCTTCGAAAAACCCGACTACGAACGTTTCCCGTGTCTGGCGCTCGCCATGCAGGCGCTGAGCGCAGGCGGAATTGCCAGCGCGGCGCTGAATGCGGCCAACGAGGTCGCGGTCGAGGCTTTCCTCGAGCGCCGCATCGGTTTCACCGATATCGCGCAAACGGTGGCGGCCGTGCTGGATGCGGTGCCGAACCAACGCCCCGACGAGCTCGCGACCGTGCTCGAAGCCGATGCCGCTGCGCGGCGCGCTGCCATCGATTTCATCGCGCGGCGCCCCATCGCGGGGCGCACTGTCGTTCACCGCGACCGGGCGAACCGCGCGTTGCAGTGAGACGTAGATGAACCTGCTGATCGAAATTGCCGCCTTCGCCGTTGCGATCGGCGTGCTCGTCGTCGTTCATGAATTCGGGCATTTCGCTGTCGCGCGATTGTGCGGCGTCAAGGTGTTGCGGTTTTCGATCGGTTTCGGTCGCCCGCTGCTGACCTGGGTCGGCAAACGAAGCGGCACCGAGTGGACCATCTCGGCGCTGCCGCTCGGCGGCTACGTGAAGATGCTCGACGAGCGGGATCCCGGGGCGGGCATTGCCCGCGCCGACCTGCCTTTCGCGTTCAATCGCCAGCACGTTGCCAAGCGCATCGCGATCGTGCTGGCCGGGCCGCTGGCCAATTTCGCGCTTGCCATCGTCCTTTTCGCGGCAGTTTTCGCGACCGGTGTCGTGGAGCCCGCGGCCACGCTTGCCACGCCGCCGGCCGACAGCGTAGCGGCGCATGCGGGCTTCGAAGGCGGGGAGACGATCGTCGCGATCGGCGACGTGCACGGTGCGGACATCGAGCCTGTGCGCTCCTGGTCGGATTTGCGCTGGAAGCTGCTCGATGCGGCGTTCGATCATCGGCGCATCGTCATGCGCGCGCACGACGGGCACGGCACGTATGACTTCCAAGTCGACCTCAGCCGTGTCTCGGACCGCGACGTCGACGACGACTTCATGTCGAAGCTGGGTTTCGACGAAGGCGGCGCGCTCTCGGTGGCTGCCGTGGAGCCCGGCAGCGCGGCCCAAGAGGCCGGCCTCGCGGCGGGCGATGTGTTACGCACGGTCGACGGCCGACGCATCGACGGCGCCGAGGCGTTCATCGCTTACGTGAAGGCTCACGCCGGACATCCGATCGAGCTCAAGGTGGAGCGGCCCAACGCCGCAAGCGGCCCGCTCGCCGTGGCGATCACACCCGTTGCCCAGGAAGACTCCGCCACGGGGCGCGAGGTGGGCCGCATCGGGGCCGCGCTCGCCACCAAGGTGGCTACGGTGCACGTGCGTTACGGCCCGCTCGAAAGCGTCGCACGCGGTGCGAGGCGCACGTGGGAGATCGGTGTGTATTCGCTGCGCATGTTCGGGCGCATGCTGATCGGCGAGGCCTCGATCAAGAATCTGTCCGGGCCGGTGACGATCGCCGATTATGCCGGCAAGAGCGCGCGGCTCGGCTGGGTGCCTTTCCTGTCCTTTCTCTCGCTCGTCAGCATCAGCCTCGGCGTGTTGAACTTGTTGCCAATTCCGGTATTGGACGGGGGGCATCTGTTATATTATTTGGTTGAAGCTGCGACCGGCAAGGCCGTATCGGAGCGTTGGCAGCTTGTTCTGCAAAGAGCCGGACTCGTTTGCATCGTCGCGTTGTCGGCGATCGCGCTCTTTAACGATCTGGCTCGTTTAATCCACTTCTAAAGCGTCCCGCGGCATGCGCTCGGCAGGCCGCTGCGGACTGATGCAGCTAAAAACATTGGGGAAGCACGTTGTTGAAACCTCATCGCTTTGTTCCTAAGACTGTCGCAGCCACGGCCATCGCCGTCCACGGGCTCGTCGCTCATGCCGCGGCGCCTTTCGTGGTGAAGGACATCAAGATCAACGGGCTGCAACAGGTCGAACCGGCCACGGTGTTCGCCTACCTGCCGATCAAGCAAGGCGATACGTTCACGGACGACAAAGCATCGGAGGCGATCCGCGCGCTCTACGCAACGGGGTTCTTCAACGACGTACAGATTTCGACGGAAGGCCAGACGGTCATCGTCAACGTCGTCGAGCGATCGGCCATCGCTTCGATCGACTTCTCCGGGTTGCACGAATTCGAAAAGGATGCCCTGCTCAAGGCGCTCAAGAGCGTTGGCCTCTCGCAGGGGCGCTACTACGACAAGTCGCTCGTCGACCGCTCGGAGCAGGAACTGAAGCGCCAGTATTTGACGCGCGGTTTTTACGCGGCCGAAATCAAGACCACGGTGACGCCCGTCGACCGCAACCGCGTGTCGATTCTGTTCTCGGTGACGGAAGGCCCGAGTGCGAAGATCCGCCAGGTCAATTTCATCGGCAACAAGGCGTTCAGCACGAGCACGCTGCGCAACGAGATGCAGCTGTCGACACCGAACTGGTTCTCCTGGTACACGAAGAACGACCTCTATTCGAAAGACAAGCTCACGACCGACCTCGAGAACGTCCGCAAGTACTATCTGAACCACGGCTATCTCGAGTTCAACATCGAATCGACGCAGGTGTCGATCTCGCCCGACAAGAAAGACATGTACCTCACGCTGACGGTACACGAGGGTGAGCCCTACAAGATTTCGAGTATCAAGCTGGCCGGCAATCTGCTCGATCGCCAGGCCGAGCTGCAAAAGCTCATCAAGATCAAGCCGGGCGAGCGGTTCTCGGCCGACAAGCTGCAATCCACGACGAAAGCGATCGTCGACAAGCTCGGCGAATACGGTTACGCGTTCGCAACCGTCAACGCGCAGCCCGAAATCGATCAGCAGCATCACACCGTTGCGATGACGCTGCAGGTGGACCCGAGCCGCCGCGTCTATGTCCGGCGCATCAATATCGTCGGTAATACGCGCACGCGCGACGAAGTCGTGCGCCGCGAAATGCGCCAGCTCGAAAGCTCGTGGTTCGATTCGAGCCGTCTCGCACTATCGAAGGATCGCGTCAACCGGCTCGGCTATTTCACCGATGTCGATGTGACGACGGTGCCTGTCGAAGGGACGGCGGATCAGGTCGATGTGGACGTCAAGGTCACCGAAAAGCCGACCGGCGCGATTACGCTCGGCGCCGGTTTTTCGTCGACGGACAAGGTCGTGCTGTCGGCCGGCGTATCGCAGGACAACGTCTTCGGTTCCGGCACGAGCCTCGCGGTCAACGTCAACACGGCGCGCACCTATCGCACGCTGACGGTGACGCAGGTGGACCCGTACTTCACCGTCGACGGCATCAAGCGGATCACCGACGTCTATTACCGCACGACCGAGCCGCTTTATTACTCGACGAGCTCGAGCTTCCGGATCATCACTGCCGGTGGCGATCTGAAGTTCGGCATTCCCTTCTCGGAAGTGGATACCGTCTATTTCGGCGCGGGCTTCGAGCAGAACCGGCTCGATATCGACAGCAACACGCCCAAGAGCTACCGCGATTACGTGACCGACTTCGGCCGCGTATCGAACAACATCCCCGTGACGGTGGCATGGTCGCGCGACGCGCGAGACAGCGCGCTCGTGCCGAGCCGCGGCTACTTCACGCAGGCGAACGCCGAGTACGGCACGCCGGCCGGCGCGACCCAGTATTACAAGGCGGACCTGCAGGCGCAGTATTACTACTCGTTCGCGCGCGGCTTCGTGCTTGGCCTGAACTTGCAGGGCGGTTACGGCCGCGGTCTGGCGGGCAAGCCTTTCCCGATCTTCAAGAACTACTACGCGGGCGGTATCGGCTCCGTGCGCGGCTATGAACCGAGCTCGCTCGGCCCGCGCGATGCGACGACGGGAGATCCGATCGGCGGCTCGAAGATGGTCGTCGGCAACATCGAGTTGACGTTCCCGCTGCCGGGTACGGGCTATGACCGGACGCTGCGCGTATTCACGTTCCTCGACGGCGGTAACGTCTGGGGCGAACTCGGCAACAGTGTCGGCGCGAACGGCTTGCGGTATGGTGCCGGTGTCGGTCTCGCATGGATTTCGCCGATCGGGCCGCTCAAGCTGAGCCTCGGTTTCCCCGTGACGAAGCACGAAGGCGACAAATATCAGAAATTCCAGTTCCAGATCGGGACGGCATTCTGACGAACACGCCCCAAACAGCATCGAGAGGAAGATTTTGCTAACCGGTACGTTTTCGAAACGCTTGATTTGCGCGACGGCGCTGGCGGTCGCGCTAGGCGCCAGCGTCGGCGAGGCGTGTGCTCAGGAAGCCCGCATCGCGGCCGTCAACTCCGATCGCATTCTGCGCGAATCCGCCGCGGCGCAAGCGGCGCAGAAGAAGCTGGAGGCCGAATTCGCGAAGCGCGACGGCGACTTGCGCGATATGACTCAGCGTCTGAAGGCGATGTCCGATGCGCTCGACAAGAACGGTCCGAAGATGTCGAGCGTCGAGCGCGCGGAAAAGCAGCGCGAGCTGTCGAATCTCGACAGCGACTTCCAGCGCAAGCGTCGCGAGTTCAACGAGGATCTCAATCAGCGCCGCAATGAAGAGCTGGCCGCTGTGCTCGACCGCGCGAACAAAGTCATCAAGCAGATCGCCGAGCAGCAGCACTACGATCTGATCGTGCAAGAGGCGGTCTATGTGAGCCCGCGCATCGACATCACCGATCAGGTGCTCAAGGCACTTGCGGCGAACGCAGCGAACTGAACACGCGGGGTAGCAAGCGAATGGCATTGACGCTCGGTGAAATTGCGCAGCGTTTCGGCGGCGACATCGTCGGCGACGCGACGACGCGCGTTGGCGGCCTCGCGCCGCTCGATCAGGCGCGCTCGGATCAGCTCGCCTTTTTAGCCAATCCCAAATATCTGTCGCAAGTCGAGGCGACGCAAGCTGGCGCCGTGCTGATCTCGCCGGCCGACCTCGCGAAGCTCGGATCGCGCGAGGGGCGTAACTTCATCGTCACGCCGAATCCTTACGCTTATTTCGCCCGCGTGGCGCAGATGTTCATCGACCTGGCTGCGCCCAAGGCGGCGGCGGGCGTGCATCCGAGCGCAGTGGTCGATCCGGGCGCGCAGGTTGCGGCAAGCGCGGTCATCGGCCCGCATGCGGTGATCGAGGCCGGCGCCGTCATTGGCGAAGGCGTGCGGCTCGATGCGAACGTCACGATCGGCCGCGGCACGCACGTGGGCGAGGGCGCGCACCTTTATCCGCACGTGACCGTCTATCACGGCTGCAAGATCGGCCCGCGTGCGATCATTCACGCGGGCGCCGTCGTCGGGTCGGACGGTTTCGGCTTCGCGCCGGACTTCGTCGGCGAAGGCGATGCGCGGACGGGGACCTGGGTCAAGATTCCGCAGGTCGGCGGCGTGACGATCGGCCCGGACGTCGAAATCGGCGCCAACACGACGATCGATCGCGGTGCGATGGCCGATACGGTCATCGAGGAGTGCGTGAAGATCGATAATCTCGTGCAGATCGGCCACAACTGCCGGATCGGCGCTTATACGGTCATCGCGGGCTGTGCCGGCATCGCGGGCAGCACCACCGTCGGACGCCACTGCATGATCGGCGGGGCCGTTGGCATCGCGGGGCACGTGACGCTGGGCGACTACGTGATCGTCACGGCCAAATCGGGGGTCTCGAAATCATTGCCCAAGCCGGGCATCTACACGAGCGCGTTTCCGGCGGTCGAGCACGGCGAGTGGAACAGGAGCGCCGCGTTGATGCGTAATCTCGACAAGCTGCGGGAGCGGATCAAAGCGTTGGAGGCCGCTGTCGCCGCGCGCGACAGCGGAGCATGAAGAGCGCCTGAAGTGCGCGAATGGCGGTGCCGCGCATGAACGGCGGACGCCGCGGGCGCAGGCAGCACGAACGCTTCGAACGAAGCACAGCAGTTATCATCCGCGCAACCGAGCGTGGAGCAGACACACCATGAGCACTGAAAAAATCAACCTCGACATCCATAAGATTCTGACGCTGCTGCCGCATCGCTACCCGATCCTGCTCGTCGACAGGGTGCTCGAGCTGGAACCGCACAAAAGTATCAAGGCACTGAAGAACGTGTCGATCAACGAACCCTATTTCGTCGGCCACTTCCCGAAGCGGCCCGTGATGCCGGGCGTCCTGATCATCGAGGCGCTGGCGCAGACCGCGGCGCTGTTGACGTTCACCGAAGAGGCGCACGATCCCGCGACGGCGCTGTATTACTTCGTCGGCATCGATGGGGCACGTTTCAAGCGCGTCGTCGAGCCGGGCGATCAGTTGATTCTGAACGTGGCGTTCGAACGCTGCATGCGCGGTATCTGGAAATTCAAAGCGCGCGCCGAGGTCGATGGCGTGACGGCAGCCGAGGCTGATCTGATGTGCACGATCAAGCATACCGATCAGTGAACGCATTGACGTATTGAAGAAGGGCGAAGGCGCATGAGCAGGATTCATCCCACCGCGATCATCGAATCGGGCGCAGAGCTGGCCGACGAGGTCGAAATCGGGCCGTACGCGATCGTCGGCCCGAACGTCGCGATCGGCGCGGGAACGGTCATCGGTTCGCATAGCGTGATCGAAGGCCATACCACTATTGGCGCTGCCAACCGGATCGGGCATTACGCCTCGATCGGCGGGCGCCCCCAGGACATGAAGTACCAGGGCGAACCGACGCGGCTCGTCATCGGCGAGCGCAACACGATTCGCGAATTCACGACGATTCATACCGGCACCGTGCAAGACGGCGGCGTGACGACGATCGGCGACGACAACTGGATCATGGCGTACGTGCACATCGGGCACGATTGCCACGTCGGCAGCAACACGATCCTGTCGAGCAATGCGCAGATGGCCGGCCATGTGATCGTCGGCGACTGGGCGATCGTCGGCGGCATGTCGGGCGTTCATCAATTCGTGCGGATCGGCGAGCATTCGATGCTCGGCGGCGCGTCGGCGCTCGTGCAGGACGTTCCGCCGTTCGTGATCGCGGCCGGCAACAAGGCGGAGCCGCACGGTATCAATGTCGAAGGCCTGCGCCGGCGCGGTTTTTCCGCCGAGGCGATCTCCGCGCTGCGCGGCGCTTACCGTCTGCTCTACAAGAACGGGCTGTCGCTCGAGGACGCGAAGGCCCAGCTGGGCGAACTCGCGGCGGCGGGCGGCGACGGAGACGAGCACGTGCGCAAGCTGATCGCCTTCATCGACGCGTCGCAGCGCGGCATCATCCGCTAAATGGTGCTCCCGACCCACTCGCTGCGCGTGGCAATGGTAGCGGGCGAGCCGTCGGGCGATCTGCTCGGCGCGTCGCTCGTGGGCGGCCTCGTGCGCCGGCTACCGGCCGGCACGCGCTACTACGGTATTGGCGGCCCGCGCATGATCGCGCACGGCTTCGACGCGCATTGGCCGATGGAGAAGCTGACGGTGCGCGGCTATGTGGAAGCGCTGCGTCACATCCCCGAGATTCTGCGGATCCGGCGCGACCTCAAGCATCAACTGCTGGCAGAGCGGCCGCACGCATTCATCGGCGTGGACGCGCCCGACTTCAACTTCGGGCTCGAGGAGCCGTTGCGCGCAGCGGGCATTCCGACCATTCACTTCGTCTGCCCGTCCATTTGGGCGTGGCGCGGTGGCCGCATCAAGAAGATTGCGCGGTCGGTCGACCATATGCTCTGCGTCTTCCCGTTCGAGATCGAGCTGCTCGAGAAAGCCGGTGTTCCGGCCACTTACGTGGGCCATCCGCTTGCCGACGAGATTCCGCTCGTGCCCGACATGGCGGGTGCGCGTCAGGCATTGGGCCTGCCCGCGGGCGGTCCGGTGATTGCGGTGCTGCCGGGCTCCCGACGCTCGGAGATCGAGTTGATCGGGCCGACGTTCTTTGCCGCCATGGCGCTCATGCACGAGCGCGAGCCTGACGTTCGCTTCGTCATGCCGGCCGCGACGCCGGGCGTGCGCGCGCAACTGCAGCCGCTCGCCGACGCTCATCCGGGGCTGCCGCTGACGATCACCCCAGGCGATGCGCAGCGCGCCATGACAGCGGCCGACGCGGTGCTCGTCAAGAGCGGCACCGTCACACTGGAAGCCGCACTGCTGAAAAAGCCGATGGTGATTTCGTACAAGGTGCCTTGGTTGACGGGACAGATCATGCGTCGCCAGGGTTATCTGCCGTACGTCGGTTTGCCCAACATCCTCGCGGGCCGCTTCGTCGTCCCCGAAATCCTGCAGCATTTCGCGACGCCGCAAGCGCTCGCGGATGCAACGCTGACCCAGTTGCACGACGAAGCGAATCGGCGCACGCTCACCGAAGTGTTCACGCGCATGCATGAGACGCTCAAACGCAACACGGCCGAGCGCGCGGCGGAGGCGGTCGAGCGGATCATCGAATCGAGAAGGGTACGAACATGACGGCCTCCGGTCCAACGCGCCGCGCCGGCGCGGCGAGTGGTGCGGCTGCATCGAAGGCAGCGGGCAAACCGGCTGGCGACGCGCCGCAATCGGCGCTCGATTTCAGCTCGCCGCTCGATATCGTCTGCGGTGTCGACGAGGCGGGGCGCGGACCGCTGGCCGGTCCCGTCGTGGCGGCGGCCGTCATCCTGAATCCGAAACGACGTATTCGCGGTCTCGACGATTCGAAGGTGCTCAACGCGAAAACGCGCGAAGCGCTTTACGAGAAAATCGTCGAACGCTCGATTGCCTATTGCGTGGCCTCGGCCAGCGTCGAGGAAATCGATACGCTCAATATCCTTCACGCGACGATGCTGGCGATGAAACGCGCCGTCGAAGGACTGGCGATCACGCCGACACTGGCCAGAATCGACGGCAATCGTTGCCCCATGCTATCGATCCGAAGCGAAGCGATCATTGGCGGCGATGCCCTCGTGCCGGCGATTTCGGCGGCGTCGATTCTTGCCAAGGTAACGCGCGACCGGATGCTGCACGAGCTGCACGAACGTTTTCCGGTGTACGGGTTCAACGCCCATGTCGGCTACAGTACGCCGCAGCACCTGGCCGCGCTGGCCGAGCACGGCCCGTGCGAGCACCATCGGCGCTCGTTTGCGCCGGTGCGCGAGGCGTACGCGCAGCGCGGCGTGTGCGTCAGCCTGCCTGCCGGCGCCCAGGTCGTGGTCCCATCGACGCTCGAGGAGGCATTCGCGCTCGTGGACGTTGTCGCGCCCGCAGCAGCGCCAGGCGAGGATGCCGCGCCCACGCCTCCCTCTATGCCGTGAAAGCCATTACTTCGCGCGACAATCCGCTCTATAAGCGTCTGAAGGCGCTGGCCGGCTCGACGCACCAGCAGCGCAAAAGCGGCCATGCGCTGCTCGAAGGCTTTCACCTCGCAAGCGCCTACCTCGATGTTGCGGGGCAACCCGAGACTTGCGTGGTCACCGACGAGGCATTGCATCATCCGGAAGCGCAGGAGATCGTCGCGCGCGTCGATCCGGCACATGTCGTGTCGTTGCCGCAAGCACTGTTCGGGCAGCTATCGAATGTCGTCAACGGCGTTGGCATGCTCTTCGTCGTGCCGAAACTCGTGCGGGCGCTACCGGAGCGCATCGACGAGACCTGCGTCGTGCTCGATGGTGTGCAAGATGCTGGCAATGTGGGTTCGGTTCTGCGCAGCGCGGCTGCTGCTGGCATCAAGCGTGTATTTTGTGCGCCCGGAACTGCCTATGCCTGGTCGTCCAAGGTACTGCGCTCCGCGATGGGCGCGCATTTTCTGCTCGATGTCCACGAAGATGCCGCGGCCGAGACGTTGATTCCACGTCTCGCCGTGCCGGTGGCGATCACCGATTCGCACGCGGCCTCACCGCTTTACGATTGCGATCTGTCGGGGCCCATCGCGTGGGTATTCGGTAACGAGGGCGCCGGCGTGTCACCCGCGTGGCGTGCCGCCGTTTCGTACCGGTTGAGCATTCCTCAGCCGGGCGGGATGGAATCGCTCAACGTGGCCGCGGCCGCCGCCATTTGCCTGTTCGAACAGTGCCGTCAACAGCGGGCTTGAGGCCGCAGCCTTGGTGTCATGCCCCGTTGAGCGGCTCTGCCTGAACCATGCGGTGTCGCATCGCACCTTCAATAGCCAGGCCGTTCCAGTTTGATTTCCTGGAGGATCGTGGTTGCGATTTCTTCGATCGACTTGTGCGTCGACGACAACCACTTGATCCCCTCGCGCCGCATCATCGCTTCGGCTTCGTTGATCTCGTAACGGCAGTTTTCGAGCGCCGCGTATTTGCTGCCAGGACGCCGCTCGTTGCGAATTTCGGACAGGCGTTGCGGGTCGATGGACAGGCCGAACAGTTTGTCGCGGTGATCGCCGAGCGCGCCGGGCAGCTTGCCACGTTCGAAATCTTCGGGAATCAGTGGATAGTTCGCCGCTTTCACGCCGTATTGCATGGCGAGATAAAGGCTTGTCGGCGTTTTGCCGCTTCGCGATACGCCGATCAGGATCACGTCGGCTTCGGTCAGATTGCGATTCGATTGACCGTCGTCGTGCGCGAGCGAGAAGTTGATCGCCTCGATACGCGTCTTGTATTCCTCGGTGTCCGCATTCTGGTGGCCGCGGCCGACAGCGTGCGTCGATTTCATATCGAGTTCCTGCTCGAGCGGCTCCACGAACTGCTGGAAGATGTCGAGCACGAGTGCATTCGAATTCTTGACGATGGCATTCGATGCACTGTCGACGAGCGTCGTGAAAACGATCGGGCGGCGGCCGTCGAGCAGGGCGGATTCGCTGATCTTTTCGACCGTCGCATACGCCTTGTCTGCCGAATCGACGAATGGGACGCGGACGAGACGGAACTTCTGATCGAACTGGGAAAGAATCGAGTGCGCGAAGGTTTCGGCAGTGATTCCAGTACCGTCGGAAACGATGAATACGGTTGGCGGCATCGAGAAAAACTCTGAAGGTAGCGGCGCTGCGGGGTGGGAACTGGCTCGAAAACAGACGGCATTGCCCGCGGAAAAACGGAGGAGCGATGCCTTTCAGGCGCCCCGGCGCGCGTTCTGCCGGCGCTTTTTCGCTTCGAGCGCCCCGATTATCGCGCGGCGGCCACTATTTGGCGAGGCAGCACGGTAAAATAGCGACAACCTGTTGGATAAGCAATTGCTATCGAAACGCGAATGCGATTGCTTCTCCAACAGGTTGCGCATGATGCGCGCCGTCTTCCAATGGGGTGGCGCGCGTCCAAGCCCACGTGCGCAGCCGTGCATTTTTTTCACACTTAGGGGCTTGTATGACTAACGTAGCAAACGTCGCAAAGGACCAGGCGTATGTAGTTCCGTTCGAACAATTGCGAATGACCGATGTCGAGATCGTGGGCGGCAAGAACGCCTCGCTCGGCGAGATGATCAGCCAGCTGGCCGAGGCAGGCGTGCGCGTGCCGACCGGCTTCGCCACGACCGCGCTGGCCTTTCGCGATTTCCTCGCTCACAACAACCTGACCGAGCGCATTGCGGCGCGCCTAGCGACGCTCGACGTCGACGACGTCAAGGCGCTCGCCGCCGCCGGTGCCGAAATTCGGCAATGGATCGTCGAGGCGCCGATGCAGGCACGCCTCGAGCAGGAGATCCGCGCGCAGTTCGAGACCCTCCAAAACGGCTCGCCCGACGAACTGTCGTTCGCCGTGCGTTCGTCGGCCACGGCCGAGGATTTGCCCGACGCATCGTTCGCTGGCCAGCAGGAAAGCTACCTCAACGTCGTCGGCATCGACGAGGTGCTGGACCGGATGAAGCACGTCTTCGCCTCGCTCTACAACGATCGTGCGATCTCGTACCGCGTTCACAAGGGCTTCACGCATGCGGAAGTGGCGCTTTCGGCCGGCGTGCAGCGCATGGTGCGCTCGGACGTGGGCGCGGCCGGCGTCATGTTCACGCTCGATACGGAATCGGGCTTCAAGGATGCGGTGTTCATCACCTCGAGCTACGGTCTCGGTGAAACCATCGTGCAAGGCGCGGTGAATCCGGACGAGTTCTACGTCTTCAAGACGACGCTCGAGCAGGGCAAATATCCGATCATCCGCCGCTCGATCGGCTCGAAGCTGATCAAGATGGAGTTCACGAAGCCGGGCGAGCCGGGGCGCGTGAAGACGGTCGACGTGCCGCACGAGCAGCGCAACCGTTTCTCGATCACCGATGAGGATGTGATCGAGTTGGCGAAGTACGCCGTCATCATCGAAAAGCACTACCAGCGTCCGATGGACATCGAGTGGGGCAAGGATGGCCGCGACGGCAAGATCTTCATCCTTCAGGCGCGCCCGGAGACGGTCAAGAGCCAGAGTGCCGGCAAGATCGAGCAGCGTTTCAAGCTGAAGGGCCAGTCGACCGTGCTTACCACCGGCCGTGCGATCGGTCAGAAGATCGGCGCGGGACGTGTCCGCGTCATTCACGATCCGTCGGAAATGGAGCGTGTGCAGCCGGGTGACGTGCTCGTGGCCGACATGACCGATCCGAACTGGGAGCCGGTGATGAAGCGTGCGTCGGCGATCGTCACGAATCGCGGCGGACGTACCTGCCATGCGGCGATCATCGCGCGCGAACTCGGTGTGCCGGCCGTCGTCGGTTGCGGAGACGCCACCGATGTCCTGAAGGACGGCACGCTCGTCACCGTGTCGTGTGCCGAGGGCGACGAAGGCAAGATCTATGACGGCTTGCTCGAAACGGAAGTAACCGAGATCGCGCGTGGCGAGCTGCCCGAGATTCCGGTCAAGATCATGATGAACGTCGGCAATCCGCAGCTTGCGTTCGATTTCGCGCAGTTGCCGAACGCCGGTGTCGGCCTTGCGCGGCTCGAGTTCATCATCAACAACAACATTGGGGTGCATCCGAAGGCGATCCTCGAGTATCCGAATGTCGATCAGGATCTCAAGAAGGCTGTCGAAAGCGTTGCGCGCGGCCATGCATCGCCGCGTGCCTTCTACGTCGACAAGCTGACCGAGGGCATCGCCACGATTGCCGCGGCGTTCTATCCGCGCCCCGTCATCGTGCGGCTTTCGGACTTCAAGTCGAACGAGTACAAGAAGCTGATCGGCGGTTCGCGCTACGAGCCCGATGAAGAAAACCCGATGCTGGGGTTCCGTGGCGCCTCGCGCTACATCGCGCAGGACTTCGCTCAGGCGTTCGAAATGGAATGCGTGGCGCTCAAGCGCGTGCGCGAGGACATGGGTCTTTCGAACGTCGAAATCATGGTGCCGTTCGTGCGTACGCTCAAGCAGGCGGAGCGCGTGGTGGGTCTGCTCGCGAAGTTCGGATTGAAACGCGGCGAGAACGGCCTGCGTCTCATCATGATGTGCGAGATTCCGTCGAACGCGATTCTGGCCGAGCAGTTCCTCGAATACTTCGATGGCTTTTCGATCGGCTCGAACGACCTCACGCAGCTCACGCTCGGTCTGGACCGTGATTCCGGCATGGAGCTGCTCGCGGCCGACTTCGACGAGCGCGACGAGGCGGTCAAGTTCCTGCTGAAGCGGGCGATCGATACGTGCCGGCGCCTGGGCAAGTACGTCGGTATCTGCGGTCAGGGGCCGTCCGATCACCCCGATTTCGCGCAATGGCTCAGCGATGAAGGCATCGCGTCCATCTCGCTGAATCCGGATTCGATCATCGAAACCTGGCAGGCGCTTGCCAAGGCCGCCGCGAAGTAACGAGCGAACCCGCCCGATATCGGTGCGGGTCCATCGTGCAAGCCACGGCATTCGTGCTATAACGCCCCGGTAACCCCGGGGCGTTTTTATATTGGGCAATTCAATTCAGTACTCAGGATTCGGGATTCGGTACTCGGGGTGAGCCGGATTCGAGGAGACCGGGGATGAATGCGAACGACTATATCTGGTGGATCGGCGCGGGTGTGCTCGTCGTCGCCGAGCTGTTGACGGGGACGTTCTATCTATTGATGATCGCGCTCGGTTTTCTGGCCGGCGCGCTCGTTCATCTGGCCGGTGCGGCGCCGGCCGTTCAATACGCGGTGGCGGCGCTCGTTGCGCTGGCGGCCGTCATCACGTTGCGACGCAGCCGCTTCGGTCACCGCAAGGCGCGGCGCGATGCTGCGTCGAATCCCGACGTCCATCCCGATATCGGCGCTGCGATCGAGGTCCTCGAGTGGAGCGATGGCCATGCGCGTGTGCCGTATCGCGGCGCGCTCTGGGACGTGGAGCTCGCGCCCGGAGCCCGCGCCGACGCGCGCCGCTATGAGATCACCGCGGTACACGGGAACCGTCTGGTCGTCGCCGAAAAGAAGCCGTCGGGGCCGGGCGCGGCGCATCATCCGCTGTCAACAACCAAGGAGTGAACAATGGATATGACCATCGTGGGGGCCGTGCTGCTCGTCGTCGTGATCGTCCTCGTCGCGCAGACGATCAAGATCGTGCCGCAGCAGCATGCGTGGGTGGTCGAGCGGTTCGGTCGCTATCATGCGACGCTCGCGCCGGGGCTCAACATGGTGCTGCCGTTCGTCGATCGCGTCGCCTATAAGCACGTACTCAAGGAAATCCCGCTCGAGGTGCCCGCGCAAATCTGCATCACGCGCGATAACACGCAACTGCAGGTGGACGGGGTGCTGTACTTCCAGGTGACCGATGCGATGAAGGCATCGTATGGATCGACCAATTTCGTGTTCGCGATCACGCAGCTCTCACAGACGACGCTGCGCTCGGTCATCGGCCGGCTTGAACTCGACAAGACCTTCGAAGAGCGCGATCTCATCAACCGCAGCGTGGTGTCGGCGCTCGACGAGGCCGCGTCGGGCTGGGGCGTGAAAGTGCTGCGCTACGAGATCAAGGATTTGACGCCGCCGAAGGAAATCCTGCATGCGATGCAGGCACAGATCACCGCTGAACGGGAAAAGCGCGCGCTGATCGCGGCCTCCGAAGGGCGCAAGCAAGAACAAATCAACATCGCGGCCGGCCAGCGCGAGGCGGCCATCCAGCGCTCGGAAGGCGAGCGTCAGGCGGCGATCAACCAGGCGCAGGGCGAAGCAGCGGCGATTCTGGCGGTGGCCGAAGCGAATTCCGAGGCGATCCGAAAGATCGCGGGCGCGATTCAATCGACCGGGGGCATGGACGCCGTCAACCTGAAAGTGGCCGAGCAATACGTCAACGCGTTCTCGAATCTGGCGAAGGCGGGCAATACGCTGATCGTGCCCGGCAACCTGTCCGACTTGAGCACGATGATTGCCTCGGCGCTGACGATCGTGAGCCGCGGCAAAAACGCACAGGTGGCCGAGGCGCGCTGAAACCGTCGGCCATTTCGCGATCGAGGCCGCCGGCGGTGGTCTCGGTGTTTGACGGAGCCCCCAGCGCTCGGTTTTTAGCCTTTCTCCGCCTTGGCCGGACGCTCAGCCGGCAGAGCGCATGAGCCGTGCCTTTTCGCGTTCCCAATCGCGCTTTTTCTCGGTCTCGCGTTTGTCGTGCTGCTTTTTGCCCTTGGCGAGGCCGATTTCGCACTTGACGCGGCCGCCTTTGTAGTGAAAGTTGAGCGGCACGAGCGTATAACCGCGTTGTTCGACCTTGCCGATCAGTTTTTTGATCTGGTCCGCATGTAAAAGCAGTTTGCGCGTGCGCACAGGGTCGGGCTTGATGTGGGTCGACGCTTCGGGCAGCGGACTGATGTGCGCCCCGATCAGGAACATCTCGCCGTCGCGCACGACGACGTAACCTTCCTTGATCTGGCCGCGCCCGGCGCGCAGTGACTTGACCTCCCATCCCTCGAGCACGAGCCCTGCTTCGTAGCGCTCCTCGATGAAGTAATCGAAGAAGGCTTTTCTGTTGTCGATGATGCTCATGAATGGAGGATGCCCATCTCGTTTAAAATCGCAATTTTAGCAAAGCGGGACCTTCCGAGGCTCCGCTCCGCCCACTTTCGCCCGCGCGCCGTCAAATGTATGGCTGATGTCCAGAAAACCGTATTGATCCGGCACTCGGCCGAGGAGATGTTCGATCTCGTCACCGATGTCGCCGATTATCCCAACTTCCTGCCCTGGTGCGGCGGCGTCGAGATCCGGCGGCAGGACGAGCACGGCATGGAAGCCCGCATCGACATCAACTTCAAGGGCATCAAGCAGCACTTCGCGACACACAACTCGCAGTCGCGCCCGACCCGCATCGACATGGAATTCGCCGAGGGACCGTTTCGCAAGTTCACCGGCTACTGGCGGTTCACCCCGCTGCGCACGGACGCCTGCAAAATCGAGTTCGCACTGCATTACGAGTTTGCGAGCATCATCCTCGAGAAACTCATCGGCCCGGTATTCACGCACATCGCGAACACGTTCGTCGAGTCGTTCGTCAAACGCGCCGATCAGCGCTACGGCCGGCCATGAGCGCGCAGTTGTCGATCTGCGTCTGCTATGCGCAACCTGGGACGCAAACCCTGATCGAGGTCCGTGTGCCGGCGGGTGCGACGGTTCGCGACGCGATCGACGCGAGCCGCATCGTCGAGCGGCATCCGGAGATCGAGCTCTCGACCGCGAAAGTCGGTGTCTACGGCAAGCTCCGGCCGCTCGACGCGCCGCTTGCGGATCACGACAGAGTCGAGATCTACCGTCCGCTCATTGTGGACCCGAAGCTTGCTCGGCAGCGGCGCGTGGACAAGACACGCCGCGAGGGCTCGATCGAGGGCCGCAAATGGCTGTCGAAGGATTCGCGCTGAGCGGGGAGGCGGGCCGGGACTGCGCGCCGCTATGCCGCTTGACCGACCATACCACACCGGCCAACAGCAGCGCGATGGCTGCGATTTCCAGCGGGCGCGGCATGCGCGCGTCGTAGATGAATCCGTAGAGCAGGGCGAAGAGCGTCTCGAAGACGATCAACTGGCCCGATAGCGTGAGCGGCAAGCGGGTTGCGGCCGCGTTCCAGAGGCCGTTGCCGAGCCAGGAAGCCCCTACCGCCAAACCCAGATTGAGCAGCCAGAACGTTTGCCAGCGCGCGCCGCTCAGGGCGTCGAAGCTGTCCGCCGCGCCATGCGCGTGGACGAATGCGAGGGCGGGCAACCACGTGAGCGCGCCGAAGAAGCCCGTAGCCACGCCGAGCAGGACGGACCATTCGTTGCTGTCGAAGCGGGCATTGCCGCGCAGCGTGCGCGCGTTGACCACGGCGAACCAGGTCCATGTGGCGAGCGCGCCCACCGCGCAGGCGACGCCGGCGAGCTTGCCGGCCACTGTTGTCGCGCTCGCGGCCGCCTGCGAGGTGTCGCCCGTGAAGACATCCACATTGATGCAGGCGATGCCGGCCGCCACGAGCCCGAGCGGAAAGATCAGACGAAGCAGCGGTACGGCGCCATGGTCGTGTCGGCCGGCGAGCGTGACCGTGACGGGGAGTACGCCGACGATCAGCGAGGTCGGGCCAATACCGATCCGATGCACCGCCGCGGTCAGGAAAAGGTAATAAACGAGATTGCCGATCAACGCGAGCCCCGCGAGCGCGCCGAGATCGGCACGCGTCAGCTTGCCGGCCACACGGCGCGCGATCGGTACCGCAGCGGCGAGCGAAACGAGCCCGTACATCATGCAGCGCGCAGAGGCGAGCAACGCTGGCGGGAAGTCGCCCAACAGCCTCGGCACGAGAAACACGGTGCCCCATAGGGCGCCAGCCATGATGCCGTAACTCACGCCCTGCCGCATGCCGTGATCCTCGTTCGATGGGTTGCACTGTGCCGCACTGTAGGACCGCGGGGAGCCGTCGTCTTGTTCATTTCTGCACTCGCGGCAGCTTGGGCTCGATCGCGCGCTTTTTTTCTGTTGGTTCGATTCGTGCGTGTCACGCAAACGAAAAACGAGCGAACCGGGCTCGAACGCAAAACCGAAATCGCGTCGGCCCGAGGGGCACAAAAATGCGCTAACTTGCTGTTCGCGCAGTGAAAACCGGGGAGGTATCGCGTATAATTCGCTTTTGCGCCTATAGGATTTGCCATGCGTCTGATCCAGAAAGCACTCACGTTCGATGACGTGCTCCTCGTCCCGGCTTTCTCCGAAGTGTTGCCGCGCGACACCAGCCTCAAGACCAAGCTGACCCGCAATATTTCCCTGCATATGCCGCTCGTGTCGGCCGCGATGGACACGGTCACCGAGGCACGGCTCGCGATCGCCATGGCGCAGCAGGGCGGCGTCGGCATCATCCACAAGAATCTGACGGCTGCCGAGCAGGCGCGTGAAGTGGCGAAGGTCAAGCGGTTCGAATCGGGTGTCGTGCGCGATCCGATCACGATCCCGCCCGACATGAAGGTGCGCGACGTCATTGCGTTGTCGCAGCAGCACGGCATTTCCGGCTTTCCCGTCGTGGAGGGCGCGAAGCTCGTCGGTATCGTGACGAACCGCGACTTGCGCTTCGAGACCCGCTTCGACGAGCCCGTACGCAGCATCATGACGCCGCGCGAGCGGCTCGTGACGGTCAAGGAAGGGACGCCCCTTGCGGAGGCGAAGGCCTTGATGCACTCGCACCGTCTCGAACGCGTGCTCGTCGTGAACGACGCATTCGAACTGCGCGGGCTCATGACCGTGAAGGACATCACGAAGCAGACCGAGCACCCCGATGCGTGCAAGGACGAGCACGGCAAGCTGCGCGTGGGCGCGGCCGTCGGCGTCGGTCCCGATAACGAAGAGCGCGTGACGCTGCTTGCGGCGGCAGGGGTCGATGTCATCGTCGTCGATACCGCGCATGGTCACAGCAAGGGTGTGCTCGAGCGTGTGCGCTGGGTCAAGAAGCAATACCCGCACGTGGAAGTCATCGGCGGCAATATCGCGACGGCCGATGCGGCGCGTGCACTCGTCGAATACGGTGCGGACGGCGTGAAGGTTGGCATCGGCCCCGGTTCGATCTGCACGACGCGGATCGTGGCCGGCGTGGGCGTGCCGCAGATCACGGCGATCGCAAACGTCTCCGAGGCGCTCAAGGGCACCGGTGTTCCGGTGATCGCCGATGGCGGTGTCCGTTACTCGGGCGACGTCAGCAAGGCGCTTGCCGCCGGTGCCGACGCAGTCATGATGGGCAGCATGTTCGCCGGTACGGAAGAAGCGCCGGGCGACGTGTTCCTTTATCAGGGCCGGCAGTACAAGTCGTATCGCGGCATGGGTTCGGTCGGCGCGATGAAGGATGGCGCGGCGGACCGCTACTTCCAGGACAATTCGGCCAATATCGACAAGCTCGTACCCGAGGGGATCGAGGGCCGCGTTGCATACAAGGGCTCGGTCAACGCCATTCTGTTCCAGCTGATCGGCGGTGTGCGGGCCAGCATGGGTTATTGCGGCTGCAGCACGATTGCCGAGATGCACGAGAAAGCGCAGTTCGTGGAGATCTCGTCGGCAGGCATGCGCGAATCGCACGTGCACGACGTCCAGATCACGAAGGAAGCACCGAACTATCACGTGGACTGACGCGTGTGGGCGTCGCGGGGCGGGGCGGGTCGGCTTGGTTCGGCTTGCCCTTCACGCCGACCGTCCGGTTTCCGCGATCGTCGTCAGCTTTTCTCGATGATGGGTGCTGCCACTCGCTGCCTGCATAGCTGTTGCGCCTGCGTGCCGGTCTTGTTTGCCGGCCGCTCGGCGCAATTTGTTTATCGGCGTGGCCAATCGCCTGTCCTGACGCATTCGTTTTCTATTTTTCCTCATTGAGTTTCGTGCCCAGCCATGCATGACAAGATCCTGATCCTCGACTTCGGCTCGCAAGTCACCCAACTGATCGCCCGCCGTATTCGCGAAGCGCATGTGTATTCGGAGATTCATCCGTACGACGTCGACGACGCGTTCATCCGTGAGTTCGCCCCGAAAGGCGTGATTCTGTCGGGCGGCCCGAGCTCGGTGACCGAATCCGATACGCCGCGCGCGCCGCAGGCGGTGTTCGAACTGGGCGTGCCGGTGCTCGGCATCTGTTATGGCATGCAGACGATGGCGGAACAGCTGGGGGGCAAGGTCGACCGCGGACACGTGCGCGAATTCGGCTATGCCGAAGTGCGTGCGCGCAACCATACGAGCCTGCTCGAAGGTATCGAAGATTTCCGTACGCCGGAAGGACACGGCATGCTGAAAGTCTGGATGAGCCACGGCGACAAGGTGACCGAGATGCCGGAAGGGTTCGCTCTGATGGCGTCCACGGAATCGTGCCCGATTGCGGCAATGGCCGATGAAAAGCGGCATTTCTATGGTCTTCAATGGCATCCGGAAGTCACGCATACGGTTCAAGGCCGTGCGATGCTCGAGCGCTTCGTGCTGCAGATTTGCGGCGCGAAGGCCGATTGGGAGATGGGGCATTACATCGACGAGGCTGTCGAAAAGATTCGCGCGCAGGTGGGTGACGAGCATGTGATTCTCGGCTTGTCGGGTGGTGTCGATTCATCGGTGGCGGCGGCGCTCCTGCATCGCGCCATTGGCGATCAGCTGACGTGTGTCTTCGTCGATCATGGGTTGTTGCGGCTGAACGAGGCGGAGCAGGTGATGGCGACGTTTGCCGATCATCTCGGTGTGCGCGTCATTCATGTCGATGCGAGCGAAGCGTTTCTCTCGAAGCTTGCCGGCGTGACGGATCCGGAGCACAAGCGCAAGATCATCGGCGCGGAGTTCGTTGAAGTGTTTCAGACGGAAGCGGGCAAGCTGCGCGATGCGAAATGGCTGGCGCAGGGCACCATTTATCCGGATGTGATCGAATCGGCCGGCAAGGGTAAGAAGGCCGCGCATACGATCAAAAGCCATCACAACGTTGGTGGGTTGCCTGAGACGTTGAATCTCAAGTTGCTGGAGCCGCTGCGCGAACTGTTCAAGGACGAGGTACGCGAGCTCGGCGTGAAGCTCGGATTGCCGTATGAGATGGTCTACCGGCATCCGTTTCCGGGGCCGGGGCTCGGTGTGCGGATTCTTGGCGAGGTGCGGCGCGACTTTGCGGATCTACTGCGGCGAGCTGATGCGATTTTTATCGAGACGCTGCGTAACACGATCGACAAGGAGAGCGGGAAGTCGTGGTACGACCTTACCAGCCAGGCGTTTGCGGTGTTTTTGCCCGTGAAAAGCGTTGGCGTGATGGGCGATGGGCGGACTTATGAATATGTCGTCGCACTGCGTGCGGTGCAGACGCTCGATTTCATGACGGCGCATTGGGCCCATTTGCCGCACGAGTTGCTCGGGCAGGTTTCCAATCGGATTATCAACGAGGTCCGGGGGATCAATCGGGTTGTTTATGATATTTCGGGGAAGCCGCCGGCTACGATTGAGTGGGA
>NZ_DASXWY010000168.1:0-4262 GCF_036503415.1 Trinickia sp.
GGACAGGCACTGACGCAGCCTGCCGCGATGGGACGCAAGGCGAGCGTAGTGCTTTTCACACTGAACTTGGCGACGTAGCTCGCGAGATGCGCGAGCTGCGAATGCCGATTGATCCCGAGAGGGGAAGGACGAGGCGATGAATGAGAACTTGAGAGCAACCATGAAAAACAGCGTGCGCGTAGTGCTGATGGTATCGGCACTTGCAATGACGGGAGCCGCCGTCGCGGCGAAGAAGCCGGCATCGGCTTCGGCACAGGCGCCTATCGCGGCGAGTGCGCCCCTCCCGGCGGGTGCGATTGCACGCGTGAACGGCGTGACGATTCCCGCGAGCGATCTTGATGCCGCGGTGCGTGCAAGCCGGCAGCCCGATACGCCGGCGCTGCGCACATCGCTGAAGAATCAGTTGATCGCGCGCGAGCTTTTCCGCCAGGCGGCGCAGAAGCAGCATTACGACGCGCATGCCGACGTGCAGGCCATCGTCGAGCAGACGAAGACGATGGCGATGATGCAGGCCTATTTGAAGGATGTCGTGAAGCCCGCGCCCGTCACCGATGACGAAGTGAAATCGAAATACGACGCCATCGTCGCGACACTCGGCGAAAACGAGTACAAGCCGAGCGCGATTGCAGTGAAGGACGAGGCCACTGCCAAGACGATTCTCGAGCAACTGAAAAAGGGCGGCGATTTCGCGCAACTCGCGAAGCAATACAGCCAAGGGCCGAACGCGACGCAAGGCGGTGCGCTGAATTGGGTGTCGTTCAAGACGCCGATCACGGCCGGCACTACCCAGAACTGGCCGCAGCCGCTTGCCGAGGCACTCGTGAAGTTGCCGAAGGGGGCGGTGTCGAGTGCGCCGGTGCAAGTGGGCGACGCTTTCTGGATTTTGCGCGCGGACGATATGCGCAAGACGCAGATCCCGACGCTCGATCAATCGAAGGACGGCTTGCGCAAGGAACTCGAGCAGGTCGCGTTGGCCAAGGCGACGGCGCAGGTCGTGACCGATCTCGTCAAAAACGCGCACATCGAGCAGTGAGATGCTGAAAAGCGGCGAGCCCGGCAATCAGCGCTTTTAAACGAGACATTCGACAACAAAACCTCAACCACAAGAGACCAACGATATGGACTTACACAAACGTATTCCTCGCCTCGTCGCAGTCGCGATACCTATTGCGCTGCTGAGCGCGTGTGGCTTCGTGGCTCCGCCCTACACGGCGTCGGTCGACAACATTCAAGCCCTGAAGAATGCATCCGGCGCACATGCGCGCGTCGGCACGTTCGACTCACAGTCGAGCACCAAAAACTACTATCCGATTGCCCTGCGCGCGAACGTGATGCGCTCCCCGGTTGGCGATTCGTACGGCAGCTATCTCGCCGATGCGATGACAAAGGAGCTGACGATGGCAGGCAAGCTTTCGCCGCAATCCGATGTCGAGATCAAAGCGACATTGATCGAAAACCACGTGGATGTCGGCTTGGCGACGGGCGAGGCCGCGCTGAGCGCGCGTTTTATCGTCACGCGCGGAGGCGCCATCCGATATGACAAGGTCAAGACAGCCCATACCCAGTGGGAATCGGCTTTTGCGGCCATGATCGCGGTCCCGAAAGCGCGCGAAGAATATCCCCTGGCTGTTCAAAAGCTGTTGGGCGAGCTTTACGCGGATCCAGCGTTTCGCGAAGCAATCGAATAGGCGCAGGCACCGCGTTAGAGATCGACAAACCGTTTCACCCCACGCAAACGAGGACCAAAAAATGGCATTGATTCACAAAATCGCAGTAGTTGGCATGATTGCAGCGTTGTCAGGTTGCGCACACGAAATTTCGTTGACGGGCGACCCCGCCAAGCTTCCTGAGTTGTCGACGAAACCCATCGAAAAGAGCGTCGCCATGGTGATTTCGGAAGACGAGTCCGCGCGCGAGGTCATCACGCCCGGCGGAGGAGGGGACAAAGTCAGCTACCACCCGTATCACGACCTGGAGCTTCCGATCTACGTCGGTCTTGGACATGTGTTCAAGAACGTCACGAAGATGAAGAAAGCGCCGGATGCGGAAGCTATGCGTGCGCAGCATCTCGACTATGTCGTTGTCCCGTCGATCACGACGAAGTCGTCGTCGCCCAGCCTGCTCACGTGGCCGCCGACGGACTTTACCGTCGCGCTGACCTGCACGATCACCGATCCGACGGGCCAGAAAGTGGTGGTCGAGGACGTGACGGGCACGGGCCACGCCGAATTCAGCGAATTCAAGCGCAACTTCGGTTTGGCCGGACAGCTCGCGGTTGCGGATGCCGTGACGAAATTGCAGACCGCGCTGGCGAACGAGCCCAAGTTGCAAAAGTAATAGCGGTTCGCTGGTGACTTGCATCATCCGCGAGGTTCGCCCGCTCTCGAGACGTCTGCTGGATTCGAGCGCGGGCCTGCTGGCTATACCGCACACGGCACGACCGGCCGGCGGTACGTAAGCGCACAAGCAATGCCGAGCCCGTGGCCGCGGGCTCGGCAATACGCAATGGGCAGTCGGTAAAAACAAAACAACTCGTTGGCGAATAAAAATGACGAACGGGGCAAGGCAGGGCGGTGTATTCCAGCGTCTGGAGCAGGCACGCGCCGCATCCGACGCATTACAAGCGAATGCCGAGACGGGCATGCCGGAAAGCGGCATGCATGCCCGCTATCGCGGCTGGCAACGCGCGCTGAGCGCGTTCGTTGCCGCGACCCTGTTCGTCGGACCGATTACCGTGACGGTCGAGACCGGCCGTCAGGCGGCGGGCGTGCTGGCGGCGGGAAGTCATCGGCTGGGTGACGACGCCTGGCGTGCGATTCAGGATATCGCTTCGTTGCGCCTGCGAGTGCGCATCGCAATGCAGGCGGCCAATGCCGCGCCGATCGTCGATCCCACCGCCCCAATCACGTTTCAACCGCAGATCGTGCAATCGACGGGCGCCGGTGGCGGCGTGCCTGTCGTCAACATCACCGCACCGAATGCCGCGGGCATTTCGCTCAATCAATATCAAACGTTCAACATCGACGCAGCCGGGTTGATTCTGAACAACAGCCTGCAAAGCGGGACTTCGCTCACAGGCGGCACCGTGGCTGCCAACCCGAATCTGAACGGACGCACGGCCAGCGTCATTCTCAATCAGGTGACATCGACGGGCGCAGGCTATGCGAGCGTATTGGCCGGCCCGCTCGAAGTCTTCGGCGCGGCGGCGAGCGTCATCATCGCGAATCCGAACGGGATCGCGGTACGCGGGGCGGGCTTCACCAATACGACGGGCGTGACGCTCACGACAGGCGCGCCGCAATTCCTCACCGGCACGGGCGGCACCGTGACGGACTTCGCGAACGGTCAGGCCATCGCCTACGACGTGAAGGGTGGGCACATTCAGATCGAAGGCAATGCGGGAGTGAATGGCCCGGGCTCGGGCATTGAAGGCACCGTCGGCACCATCGATCTGATCGGCGAGACCGTGGGCATCAATGCGCCGTTATACGCCGGCACGCGCATCAATGTGATTGCGGGCGATCAACTCGTGAAGCCCAGCGTCGTGGATGCAACGGGCACCACCTATTCCACGAGCGCCAATGGCAGCGCGAACACGCTGGCCGCAATTGGCGCCGCCAATCAGGGTTATGCGATCGACGCGACCGCGTTCGGGGCGATGACGGCCGGCCAGATCGCGATGGTGGGCACTGCGGCGGGCATGGGCGTGCGGGCCGACGCGGGGTTGTCGGCGACGACGGGGAATCTGACGCTGTCGTCGAACGGAGATTTGACGGTGGCGAGTCATACGGCACAGCAGGACGTGTCGATGACGAGTGCGGGGAATGTGACGCTGGCCGGCACCGGCGTGGCCGGTAGCGGATATACCGTCAATGCCGCTGGGGATGTGATTTCCAACGGCACGGTGCAGTCAGGCGCCGATTTATCGATTACCGCGGGCAATAACGTCGCGATCGCGGGGCAGAGCACGGCGCAGAACAATGTGACGCTTTCGGCTGGGCACGATATTTCGCTGACCGGCTCGCTCGCGAGCGGCAAGGCGTTCAATGCGACGGTGGCCGGGGCGTTCAGCGTGCCCGGTTCGCTGTTGGTGGGCACCGATGCGACGCTTTCGAGCGGCACGCTCGATGTGCCCGGTGTCGTCATCGTTCAGCAGAACGGGACACTCGCGACCCAGGGCGATTTGACGGGCAGCGGCTCGATCGCGTTCGGGCAGAGCGGAACGTTGAGCTGCTGACATGACGTCAATATCGCGGGCAAGC
>NZ_DASXWY010000169.1:0-19871 GCF_036503415.1 Trinickia sp.
GGGGATGTCCGAAAACCGCGTCCCCGGCGCAATGCCCTCTTCGGGCAGCCCTGCTGCCTCGTCGTACACCCACCCGCAAATCAGGCAAACCCAGCTTTTGTATTCGATTACGTCGCTCACGGCGCTTTTGGTCCTTTCACATCTCGAAATCAAAACGATCGCTTAGCGTGGCCGGCCCCGACCGAGCGGACACGCCTGCCGGCCTCGAATGGCGGCTTCGCGAAATGAAGCGCGCTATTTTACCGAAGCCCGGCTCCCTTGCGATGCGACGAAGCGTCCGGCCCGCGCCCGGTACAATTGACGTTTCCGACTTTTCGCAAGGCGCGCTTCCATGTCGCTTTACACCATCGCCGGCGCGCAGCTCGCGTTCGGGCACGTCGCGCTGCTCGATCATGCGGATTTCTCCCTGGAAGCCGGGGAACGCGTGGGCCTCATCGGCCGCAACGGCGCCGGTAAGTCGTCGCTGCTGAAAATCGTCGTGGGCCTCATGCAGCCCGACGACGGGCTCGTCACGCGCCAACAGGAACTCACGACCGTCTACGTGCCGCAGGAGCCCGAGTTCGACCCGCAAGTGTCCGTCTTCGATACCGTGGCGAGCGGCCTCGCCGAAGTGCGCGCCTCGCTCGACGAATACGACGCCGTTGCCCACGAGCTTGCGGCGACACCCGAAGGAGCCGCACACGACGCGCTGCTCGCCCGCATGAACACGCTGCAGTCGCGGCTCGATGCGACGAACGCCTGGAGCTGGCGCACGCGCGTGGCGACGACGCTCGCGCAAATCGGCCTCGATGGCGACGCCCGCGTGGGTGCGCTCTCGGGCGGTATGCAAAAGCGCGTGGCACTGGCGCGCGCACTCGTGACCGACCCCGACATCCTGCTGCTCGACGAGCCGACCAACCACCTCGATTTCGATGGCATCCGCTGGCTCGAGGAACTCCTCGTCGGCGCGCGCGCCGGGCTCTTTTTCATCACTCACGACCGCGCGTTTCTCGATCGCGTCGCCACGCGCATCGTCGAACTCGATCGCGGCAGGCTGCTGTCGTACCCGGGCAATTTCTCGGCCTATCAGACGCGCAAGGCCCAGCAGCTCGAGGTCGAGCGGATCGAAAACGAGAAGTTCGACAAACTGCTCGCGCAGGAGGAAGTCTGGATCCGCAAGGGCGTCGAGGCGCGCCGCACGCGTAGCGTCGGCCGCATTGCGCGGCTCGAGCAGATGCGGCATGAACGCGCCGAGCGCCGCAACGTGCAGGGCAATGTCAAGCTCGACGTGGGGCAGGGCGAACGCTCGGGGAAGATCGTGGCTGAGCTCACGGACGTGACGAAGCGTTACGGCGCCCGCACGGTCATCGAACGTTTTTCCACGACCGTCATGCGCGGCGACAAGATCGGGTTCGTAGGCCCGAACGGGGCGGGCAAGACGACGCTGCTGAAACTGATTCTCGGCGAGATCGCGCCCGACGAAGGCACGGTGCGCGTGGGCACGAACCTGCAGGTCGCGTATTTCGACCAGATGCGCGCCCAGCTCGATCCCGACAAAAGCCTCGCCGATACGATCAGCCCCGGTAGCGACTGGATCGAAGTCAACGGCACGCGCAAGCATGTGATGAGCTACCTGGGCGACTTCCTGTTCGCACCCGAGCGCGCGCGTTCGCCTGTCAAATCCCTGTCGGGCGGCGAGCGCAACCGGCTCTTGCTCGCGCGGCTCTTCGCGCGGCCCGCGAACGTACTCGTGCTCGACGAGCCCACCAACGATCTCGACATTCCGACGCTCGAGCTGCTCGAGGAGTTGCTCGACGAGTACGCGGGCACGGTCTTGCTCGTGAGCCACGACCGGTTCTTTCTCGACAACGTCGTGACATCGGTCATCGCATCCGAGGACGAAGGGCGCTGGCGCGAGTACGTCGGCGGTTTCACCGACTGGCAGTTGCAAAGCGAACGTGCGGCTCAGCTCGCCCAGGCGGCGGCCAAGCCGGCACCCGCTACCGCCTCGCGCGACGCCGCGCCCAAGGAGAGCGCCGCGGGCCGCAACGCTCAACGCACAGTGAAGCTGTCGTTCAAGGAGCAACGCGAACTCGAGGCCTTGCCGGAGGCGATCGCGGCATTGGAGGCCGAACAAAAAGCGATCTCGGCAAAGCTCGAGGACGGCGCCATTTTTGTGACCGATGCCAAGGAGGGCGCGCGATTGACCGAGCGCTTTGCCGCCATCGACGAGGAGTTGTTGGCCGCGTTGGAGCGTTGGGAGGCGCTCGAGGCCAAGCGCAAGTAAGCTGCACGGGAAGTCGCCCGGCGGCGCGATTGGCGTTTCGGCCGAATTGCCCGCCAGGTCGAAACCAGTAAAATACGCCGCGACTGCAGGGCCGCCTGTTTTGCGGGCACGCTCTGCGCGAGCCTTGTTTCGGCTCGCTTTTTTTGAATTTTCAACGCATTGTCCACGTAGATATCCCCATCGCCTGTGGACAACGATGACGAGTTCCAATACGAAACGATGTCCACGAAAAAGCCAAGCACCGCATACAGCGAGGCGTCGATCAAGGTGCTCAAGGGTCTCGAGCCGGTCAAGCAACGGCCCGGCATGTACACCCGCACCGAAAATCCGCTGCACATCATCCAGGAAGTCATCGATAACGCGTCGGACGAAGCGCTCGGCGGCTTCGGCCGGCAGATCACGGTGACGCTGCACGCCGATCACTCGGTCTCCGTCGACGACGACGGGCGCGGCATCCCGTTCGGGATGCATCCGGATGAAGGCGTACCCGTCGTGGAGATCGTCTTCACGCGCTTGCATGCGGGCGGCAAGTTCGACAAGGCGGCGGGCGGCGCCTATACCTTCTCGGGCGGGCTGCACGGTGTTGGCGTCTCGGTGACGAACGCGCTGTCCTCGCGGCTCGATGTGACGGTGTGGCGCGACGGCAAGGTGGCCGAAATCGGCTTCGCGCACGGCGATGTCGCGCGACCGCTGCAGGTGCGCGCGGCCGAGAAGAACGGCAAGCGCACCGGCACGCGCGTGACGGCGCAGCCGGATCCGAAATATTTCGACTCCTCGAACATCCCGCTTGGGGAGCTTCAGCGGCTCTTGCGCTCGAAAGCGGTGCTGCTGCCCGGTGTGGAAGTTGCGCTCGTCAACGAAAAGACGGGCGAGCGGCAGAGCTGGAAATACGACGACGGTCTGCGCGGTTACCTGCTCGAGGGTATGGCGGGCAGCGAGTTGCTGGTGCCGCTTTTCGAAGGCGAGCGTTATGCCGACAGCGCACGCATGAGCGAAGATGCGTTCGCCGAAGGCGAGGGCGCTGCCTGGGTGGTGGCCTGGAGCGAAGAAGGACCGCTCACGCGCGAGTCGTACGTGAACCTCATTCCGACACCGGCGGGCGGCACGCACGAGTCCGGCCTGCGCGATGGGCTGTTCCAGGCCGTGAAGAGCTTTGTCGAACTGCACAACCTCCAGCCCAAAGGCGTGAAGCTGCTGGCGGAGGATGTCTTCGCGCGGGTTTCGTTCGTGCTCTCCGCCAAAGTGCTCGATCCGCAGTTCCAAGGGCAGATCAAGGAGCGCCTCAATAGCCGCGACGCGGTGAAGCTCGTATCGTGGTTCGTCAAGCCAGCGCTCGAACTATGGCTCAATCACCACGTCGAGCACGGCAAAAAGCTCGCCGAACTGGTGATCAAACAGGCGCAGGCCCGCACGCGGGCGGGCCAGAAGATCGAAAAGCGCAAGAGCTCCGGCGTGGCCGTGCTGCCGGGCAAGCTGACCGATTGCGAATCGACCGACATCTCGCGCAACGAACTCTTTCTCGTGGAGGGCGATTCGGCGGGCGGCTCGGCCAAGATGGGCCGCGACAAGGAGTATCAGGCCATCCTGCCGTTGCGCGGCAAGGTCCTCAACACGTGGGAAACGGAGCGCGACAGGCTCTTCGCCAACAACGAGGTGCACGACATCTCGGTGGCCATCGGCGTCGATCCGCACAATCCTGACGATAAGGTCGACCTGTCGAATCTGCGCTACGGCAAGATCTGCGTCCTTTCGGACGCGGACGTCGACGGCGCCCACATCCAGGTGTTGTTGCTGACGCTGTTCTTCAAGCACTTTCCGCAGCTCATCGAGCGTGGCCATATCCATGTGGCGCGTCCGCCGCTCTTTCGCGTCGACGCACCCGCGCGCGGCAAGAAGCCCGCTCAGAAACTGTATGCGCTCGACGAGGGCGAGCTGGAAGCGATCCTCGACAAGCTGCGCAAGGACGGTGTGCGCGAATCGCAGTGGTCGATCAGCCGCTTCAAGGGGCTTGGCGAAATGAGCGCGGAGCAGCTCTGGGATACGACGATGAACCCGGACACGCGGCGCCTGATGCCCGTCGCACTGGGCGAGCTCGACTATGACAGCACGGTCTCGCGCATGACGATGCTGATGGGCAAGGGCGAGGCGGCCGCGCGTCGCAGCTGGCTCGAAGAGAAGGGCAACGAAGTCGAGGCGGACATCTGAATCGCTTTGCGCTGCGCAGCTTGATCGTTCCCCGCTCGAATTCTGAATACGGACACCATTTTCAATGGCTCAACAAGACGACCTTTTCGCCCCGGCCGTTGTACCGCCAGACGGCGAATCCCTGACGCTCGGCCATTATGCCGAGCGTGCCTACCTCGATTACGCGGTGAGCGTCGTCAAGGGGCGTGCCTTGCCCGACGTGAGCGATGGCCAAAAGCCCGTGCAGCGGCGCATCCTTTACGCGATGAACGAGATGGGCCTCGCCGCCGATGCGAAGCCCGTGAAGTCGGCGCGCGTCGTCGGCGATGTGCTCGGCAAATATCACCCGCATGGCGACCAGTCGGCATATGACGCGCTCGTTCGCCTTGCCCAGGATTTCTCGATGCGCTATCCGCTCATCGACGGTCAGGGCAACTTCGGCTCGCGCGACGGCGACGGCGCGGCGGCAATGCGTTACACCGAAGCACGCCTGACACCGATCGCCCGGCTTTTGCTCGATGAGATCGACGAAGGTACCGTCGATTTCATGCCGAACTACGACGGCTCGTTCCAGGAGCCCAAAATCCTGCCGGCGCGGCTGCCGTTCCTGCTGCTCAACGGCGCATCCGGGATTGCGGTCGGTCTTGCCACGGAAATTCCGTCGCATAACCTGCGCGAGGTGGCGGCAGCGGCTGTGACGATGATTCGGCGTCCCAACATTTCGCACGCCGAACTGATGGAGCTCGTGCCGGGTCCGGATTTTCCCGGCGGCGGACAAATCATTTCGAGCGATGCCGAAATCGCGGCCGCCTATGAAGCGGGTCGCGGCAGCCTGAAAGTCAGGGCGCGCTGGAAGATCGAAGAGCTTGCGCGCGGGCAATGGCAGCTCGTCGTCACCGAACTGCCACCGAATACATCGGGACAGAAAGTGCTCGAGGAAATCGAGGAGCTCACCAATCCCAAGGTGAAGCTGGGCAAGAAAACCCTCACGCCCGAGCAATTGCAAACGAAGCAGACGCTGCTCGCCCTGGTCGACGCCGTGCGCGACGAATCGGGCAAGGATGCGCCCGTGCGGCTCGTGTTCGAACCGAAGACGAGCCGCATCGACCAGACAGAGTTCATCCATTCGCTGCTCGCTCATACGAGCCTCGAATCGAATGCGCCGCTCAACCTCGTTATGATCGGCGCGGACGGCCGCCCGCGCCAAAAGGGGCTGCTCGACATTCTGCGCGAGTGGGTCGCTTTCCGGTTCGCCACGGTCACACGCCGCACGCGGCACCGCTTGGCCAAGGTCGACGATCGTATCCATATCCTCCAAGGGCGGATGATCGTCTTCCTCAACATCGACGAGGTGATTCGTATCATTCGCGAGGCGGATGAGCCGAAGCAGGCACTCATCGCTGCGTTCGGTCTGTCCGAGCGGCAGGCTGACGACATCCTCGAGATTCGCCTGCGCCAGCTCGCACGGCTCGAGAAGATCAAGATCGAAAAAGAGCTCGAGGCGCTGCGCGACGAGAAAGCGAAACTCGAGGAACTGCTCGCCAACGAATCGTCGATGAAGCGGCAGATCATCAAGGAAATCGAGGCCGACGCGAAGCAGTACGGCGACGAGCGCCGCACGCTGATCCAGCAGGAAAAGCGCGCGACGTTCGAGGCCCGCGTCGTCGACGAACCGGTCACGGTCGTCGTCTCGCAACGCGGCTGGGTGCGCGCGCTGAAAGGCCACGGGCTCGATCCCGCGGGCTTCTCGTTCAAGGACGGCGACGGCCTGTATGCCGCCTTCCAGTGCCGCACTCCAGATACGTTGATCGCCTGGGGCAGCTCGGGCCGCGTCTATTCGGTGGCCGTCGCGATGCTGCCGGGTGGGCGTGGCGACGGCGTGCCCGTCACTTCGCTGATCGAACTGGAAGCGGGCACGCGGCTTTTGCATTATTACGCCGCGAATCCGGAGCAGGCGCTGTTGCTCGCATCGAACAACGGATTCGGCTTCGTTGCCAAGGTGGGCGATATGGTCAGCCGCCAAAAGGCGGGCAAGTCGTTCATGACGATCGATGCGGGCGCGGTGCCGCTCGCGCCGATGCCGGTGCTGCCCGATGCGCGTCAAGTCGCCTGTCTGTCGAGCGCCGGAAGGTTGCTCGTTTTTCCTTTCGACGAGATGAAGACCCTCTCGGGGGGCGGACGAGGCGTCACGCTCATGATGCTCGACGACAACGAAACCCTCGTGCAGGCACTGGCGATTGCGGCGGCCGGCGTCGTGCTCATCGGTACGGGTCGCGGCGGCAAACCGGTCGAGGAGATTCTGGCCGGCGCATCGCTTGCGCCGCATGTCGGCAAACGGGCCCGCCGGGGCCGTGCGCCCGATACGCGGGCGAAGGTCGCTGGCTTGCGCCCGGCGCTCGCGTGACGCGATGACACTTCGGCCTGTGCGACCGGCAAACGGTTCGGGCTGCTAACTTTAGGAGAATGGTGTCATGTCGATTGCCATGGACGTTGCGTTGTTCCTGCATTTGACGGCCGTGGCGGTGTGGATTGGGGGGATGATATTCGCGCAGTTTTGCCTGCGCCCGTCGCTCTCGGACATATCGCCGCAATTGCGCCTGCCGCTGATCGGGGCCGTGTTCGGGCGGTTTCTCGACTGGGTCGGCGTGGCCGTGCTGTTGATTCTGGTTTCGGGCGGCTTCCTGCTCGTCCGATTCGGTGGAGGTAAGGCGCCATGGCCGCTGCATGCCATGGCCGCGCTCGGGGTCGTCATGATGATGATCTTCGGACATTTACGCTTTGCCGTTTTCCCGCGCATCGTGCGCGCGGTACAAGCGCAAAAGTGGCCGGACGGCGCTCGCGCCGTCGAGATCATGCGGCGTCTCGTAATCGCCAATCTCGTATTGGGGATCGTGACGATCGCTATCGCTGTCTACTCGCGCGGTTTCTGATCGCAGTAACGAGCGTAGAGGGCGGGTCGTCCGTACGCTTCATCGATGTGCGACGAACATCGCGATGGCGTAGGTCAGTGCCACCATCGCATAGACGGCGTACACCGGCAGCTTGAGGCGCCCGAGGCACACGAAAGCGAAGACTGCCGTGCCGACATAGGAAAACCGAAGCGGCACGTGCTCCGCGACGTGCACCACGGCCACGATGAGAAAGGAAGTGGCGGCGGCGCGCAGCACGCGCATGCCGTGCTCGAAGCGCGCATGCATCTCGAGCCGTTGCAGATGACGCCTTGCGAATATGATCAGGAGCCCTGACGGTACGAAAAAGGCGACCGTCCCCGCGACGGCACCGATGCTGCCGTACGTGAGATAGCCCAGAAACGGAATGACGTTGAGTAGTGGCCCGGGTGAGACCGGCGAGAGCGCGAACGCCAGTGTGAAGTCGCGCATCGTCACGCCGAGCGGCGCTGCGACGAACAGCGTTTTCAGCACCGGCAGCGCGGAAAAACCGCCGCCGAACAGCGTCATTGCGGCGCCTGCGAGCCGCGGCCAGAGCAGTGCGAGCTGGTATTGCGGCGACAACGGCAGCGGTAGCGCGAAGAGGACGACCAGGGACACGAGGATGGGGACCAGAATCTTGTCGCTGCGGTCGAACGCAATGGCGAGGCGTTCGCCGCGGGTCGGACTTTGGATCCAGCCCGCCATGAAGGCGATCGCCAGCAACAGCACGAATGCGCTCGCCCGCTGCGTGAGCAGCAAAATGGCGCAGGCTCCGGCCGCCGCCAGCCATTGCAGCCGCGTATGGACGACCGCACGCAGCTGCCGGTACCAGGTAATGGCGATGAGGCTGCCGAGCACGACGGCGAAATGGTCGATCAGCTCGGGCGACGCCATCGAGCGGATGAACGGCGAATCGTAGAAGATCGCGAATGCCGTCATCGTGCAGAAGAACGGTAGCACCGCTGCGATGCCAGCCACCCAGGCACCGGCGGCTCCGCGCAGCGCGTGGCCGACTTGGACGGCTACGTTGCAGCCGACGGCACCGGGGACCATCCAGGAGAGCGCGATCAGATCGGAAAAAGCGAGCCGCGTGAAGCGCCGCTCGCGTTCGACGTAATAGAGTTCGAGTTGCGCCATCAGCGCAAGGCCACCCCAGGAAAGCGCCGAGAGCACGAGGACGACTCGAAAGAGCGTCCAGAGCGGCTCGCGCGCGGCTGGCGGCGCATCGGTCGCTCGTCTGTCGCCGGGCTGGGGTGCTGCCGGCGGCGTATGCGGCGCGGATCTCGCTTTCGTTGGTACGTCGTTCATGGGCGCAGCCCGGCCGGGCGCGGCTAGGGTCTGTTTATGTTCTCGGGCATCGCCATCAGGCGGACTGTCCGCTCGTGCTCGTGCTGGGTGCAATACGGCCGGGGCTGCCGACGATCTCACGCATGCCGCATACGCCGAAGCGTTCCAGCAGCGCCGGAATCCCGTCCACCGGCACCGGGCGCGAGAACAGAAAACCTTGCGCCTGGATGTTGCCCAGCGCCGAAAGCCAGGCGATCTGCTCTTCCGTTTCGGTGCCTTCGACGACGACCGTGAGACCGAGCGAGCGCGCGAGGTTGACGATCGCCGATACCATCACGCAGACGCTCCGGTCGACCGGGATGGCTTGCACGAACGAACGATCGACCTTGAGGGTATCGACCGAGAAGCGATTCAGATAGGACAGCGACGAGTAACCGGTGCCGAAATCATCGAGGGCGATACTGACGCCGAGCCGTTTTTTCAGGGCGGCGATCTTCTCCGAGACGAGATCCGGATACTCCATCATGGCTGTCTCGGTAATTTCCAGTTCGAGCCGCTGCGCCGCAATGCCGGTTTCCTCGATCGCGCGGGCGATGGTTTCGTAGAGGTCGCCGCGCCAGAACTGGACAGCCGAAATGTTGACGGCGAGAGAGAGCGTTTCGTAGCCCTGGCTTTGCCAGATCGCCAGTTGTTTGCAGGCTTCCTGGATCACGAAGTCGCCGATCGGCACGATGAGGCCGGTGGATTCGGCGACCGGAATGAACTCGCTCGCGGCGATGACGCCCTGTTGCGGGTGATTCCAGCGCACGAGGGCTTCGAACCCTGTGATGCAGCGGCGCGCGAGATCGATTTTCGGCTGGTAGACGAGAAACAGCTGCCGTTCGGTCAGCGCGACGCGCAACTGCTGCTCCCACTGCATCAGGTGATCGGCACGATGCGAGAGATGCGGCGCATAGAACTGATAGCAGTTCTTGCCGGCGTCTTTGGCGCTATACATGGCAAGATCGGCTTTCTTGAGCAGGTCGATCTCGCTTTCACTGCCCACCGAGAAAAGTGCGATGCCGATACTGGCGTGAAGCACGAACGACGTGCCGCGCACATCGAACGGATGCTCGAACACTTCGCGCATCGTTTCGGCCAGTTGTGTCGCTTGCCGCTCGACATCGCCGCCTTTGACGATCACGACGAACTCGTCTCCGCCGATGCGCGAGAGCACGCCCGTGGCGCCAACGGTATCGGCCAGGCGGGCCGCGGTCATCTGCAACACGATGTCTCCGGCATTGTGGCCGAGCGTGTCGTTGACCGTCTTGAAGTTATCGAGATCGATGAAGAGGATGGCCAGGCGGCCGACATTGCTCGGATCGCTCACATCCTGGCGCAGGCTTTGAAGCGTGGCGTAGCGGTTGCGCAGGCCCGTCAGCAAATCGTATTCGACGAGATGGGTCATCTCGCGTTCGCGCCCGAGCAGTTTGCCGATGAGTCCGGTTGCCACCGCGAAAAAGCCGAGCATCGCGAGCGAGATGAAACCCGCCATCAGCAGATAGACGTTGCGCGTATGGTTGTAGTCCGCGAACTCCTCGGCCTCGGACAGCCCGACGAGCACGCCCATCGGATAGCCGTCGATGTGCCGGTACGAGACAATGCGCTTCACGCGGTCGATCGGATCGATCTGCGTCCCCGAGACGTGTTCGGAAATCGGGTAGACGCCGCTTGCCGAAAACGTTCCCGGCGCACTCGTGTTGGAACCGGTGCGGCGCGCCAGCACCGCACCGCTATCGGCGATCACCGCAATGACACCGTCTTTGCCGATGGCGGCGTTGTTATAGAAATCGCTCGTGAAATAGCCGGGGTTTTCGGACACCACGACCACGCCCGCGAACGAGCCGTCGGGGTGATTGAGGCGCCGTGTCATTTGCAGCGTCCACTGATGCGACACGCGGCCCAGCACCGGTGTGCTGATATAGAGCTGATCGTCGTTCTCGTGCTCGTGCACCTTGAAGTGCTCGCGATCGGACAGGTCGATCGGCTCCGGATTGGCTTCCGCCGTCGAGGCGACGAGCAGACCGTGCTCGTTGATGATCGCGACCTGCACGAGTGTGTCGCTCTGAACGACGCCCTTTTCGACAGTGCTGCGCAACTCGAAGCGATCGGGGTTCTTTTCGAACTCGTACTTGACGAACCGGGTGATCTGGTCGACTTGGTGAATGGCCTTGATCGTATGCTGTTCGAGTGCGGCGGACAGGATGGCCGCCGACGCCGCCGCTTCCCGATAGGTCGAATCGCGTTCGACGGACAGGCGAGCCGAGATGACCGTCCAGAGCAAGACGAGCACGAGCAGACCCAGCGCCGGAATCGCGATCAGCGCGCGCCGCCGCGAGCCGGCCGCATCGCGCCGCGCGCGCGTGTCACGGGCCGAATGGAACCAGGGAAAGTTCATCACTTGCCGTGAAGTCTCGAAGGACTGCAGGCACCGTTTGGCAGGGTCGACAGGTTCATGGTTGGCTGCATGGCGAGCATCGTGCCCCGGGGCTTGGCCGCGGCGCTGTCAGGTCATCAATGGAAGTCGCACCCTCGTGGGCAGTCGTCAGGAGGATATTACTGAATGGATCAGGATTAGGATAGCGTCCGTTAATCGGGTAAACGTTTGACTATCCAGGCATGATTTCCGCAGAGCTTAGCCGATTGGCTCTGGGGTGCGCGCCGGCCGCTTTCGGAAGCGGTGACCGGGCGCGCCCACGAGGTGCGCTGTGCGGCCGGCGGGCAGGCGCCGGCGCGGGGGAGGGGAATAGTCAGCGCACTGAAATCGTGCCGTCGACGACCGTCGTCGATGCCCCGCCGATCCATGTCTTGCCTCGGGCATCGTCGTAATCGACGAAGACACGGCCGGCCCGGCCGATCGCGACGCCTTGCCGGACCGTGTAACGGTCGCCGGGCCGCGCGTCGCGCGAAGAGAAGAGGCTTGCCAGCCCCGCATTCGCACTGCCGGTGGCGGGATCCTCATAGATCGAAAGCTCGTCGTCCATGACGATGCAGCGCATCTCGTAGGATGCCGGACCGCCCGCGGGATGGGCTGCATAGAGGGTGAGCCCCTTCATGCCCGCGCGTTGCACGATATGAGAAAGCGCGGACGGGTTGAGCTTGACGGTCACGCAGCGCTCCGGTGAGGTCAACCCGACGGTCAGCCACCGGACGCCATTGTCGACGGCGCTCGGTGGGACGCGAGTGAAATCGATCTCATCCTCCCTCGTGCCGAGCGCTTCCCGCAGCGCCGCGAACTCGGTCTCCGGCAGCGGCGTAATGCGTGCGGGCGGGGCGGCGAAGGCTCGCACGCCCGGCGCCCGATCTTCGATCTCGACGAGTCCCACGCCGCACTGCTGCACGAGCCGGCCCGCGGTACGCGGGACGTAGCCGCTCTCCACCAGCGCGTGCGCGGTGCCGAGGGTGGGGTGGCCGGCGAACGGCAACTCCCCCGCGGGCGTGAAGATGCGTACGTAGTAGTCGGCGGAGGGTTCGGTCGGCTCGAGCAGGAACGTCGTTTCCGAGAGATTCGTCCATCGGGCGATGGCCAGCATCTCGTCGGCGTCGAGCCCATCGGCATCGAATACGACGGCGAGCGCGTTGCCCTTGAACGGCACATCCGAAAAGACGTCGACCTGTTTAAAGCGAACGCGGCGCGCACTCATACGGCCTCCTTTGCGTTATGCGAGCTCCGCGACGAGTTCGATTTCGACGCAGGCGCCGGTCGGAATTTGCGCGACGCCGAATGCCGAACGCGCGTGCTTGCCCGCCTCGCCGAACACTTCGACGAAGAGTTCCGACGCACCGTTGGTGACGATGTGCTGCTCCGTGAATTCGAGCGTCGAGTTGACGAGGCTCATCACCTTGACGATGCGCTTGATGCGGTTCAGGTCGCCGAGGTGCGTATGCAGCGTCGCGATCAGATCGATGGCGATCGAGCGTGCGGCTGCCTTGCCTTCCTCGGTCGCCATGTTCGAGCCGAGCTTGCCGACCCACGGTTTGCCGTCCTTTTTCGCGATGTGGCCGGAAACGTAGACCGTGTTGCCCGTTTGCGCGCACATGACATAGGCGGCGGCCGGTGCGCCGGCTGTCGGCAATTCGATGTTCAGTGTCTTCAGCGTGTCGTAGACGTTGTGTTGTGCCATGAGAAGTGTCCTCGAAGAGTCTGGAAAGTTGAATGAGCCAAGCGAGCGAGCTCGGACTAGATGCGTTCCCGGATCAGCGCCGCCAGGCGCGCCACGCCCTCGTCGATGCGCGCGGGCGGGACGGTGACGAAGGACAGCCGCAACGTATGGTGTTGCGGGTCGCCCGCGAAAAACGGCGCGCCCGGCACGAATGCGACATTCGCGGCAACGGCGTGCTCGAGCAGTGCCATGGTATCGATGCCAGCGGGCAGTGTCACCCAGATGAACATGCCGCCTTCGGGACGATTCCAGCTGACGCCGTCGGGCATGTGCCGGGCGAGTGAGGCCAGCATCGCCTCGCATTGATCGCGATAAAGCGCGCGCACGGCCGGGATTTGCTCGTCGAGGTAGCCGTCCTTCACGACTTCGTGAACGATGCGCTGAGTGAGCGTTGGCGTATGGAGATCCGTGGCCTGCTTGGCCTGCACGAGTTTGAAGTGAAGGTCTTCAGGCGCGACGATGTAGCCGAGCCGCAATCCGGGGGCGAGCACCTTCGAGAACGTGCCGCAATAGACGATGTGATCGGGCGCCATCGACAACATCGTCGGCAAGGGCGAACCCGCGTAATCGAGCGCGCCGTAGGGATCGTCCTCGATGACGGGGAATTTGCTCGCGCGCGCGAACTCGGCGAGCGCGACGCGCCGCTCGAGCGGCAGGCGCCGGCCTGTCGGATTCTGAAAGTTCGGTTGCGCGTAGAGCAGGCGCGCGCCCTGCGTGAGCGCCGGCGTCAGGCTCTGCGGAACGAGACCGTGATCGTCGGTCGGTACCTGCACGCAGTGGGGCTCGTAAAGCGAGAACGCCTGCAGCGCGCCGAGATAAGTCGGAGTTTCGACGAGAATCGGGCTGGCCGGATCGATCAGCACTTTGCCGAGCAGATCGAGCGCCTGTTGAGAGCCTGTCGTGATCAGTACCTGCGACGGACGAATCGTTGCATTGCTCGTCGACAGACGCGCGGCGACCCACTCCCGCAGCGGCATGAAACCTTCCGTCGCGCTGTACTGCAGTGCCGCGGCCGGCGCCTCGCGCAGCACGCGATCGGTCGCTTCGCGAATGCGCTCGGCCGGGAAGGTGGCGGGTGCCGGCAGGCCGCCCGCAAACGAAATGACCTCGGGCCGCTCGGTGACTTTCAGGATTTCGCGGATGGCCGAACTCGTCAGCTTGCGGGCTCGCTCGGAAAGCTGCCAGTCGCGTTGCGGCATATCGCTGTGGTCCATGAAAGTCTCCTTGGAATGGTCGATGAGTGGGCTTGAAAAAAATGGGCCAATCGGGCGGCGCACGATGGCGGGGCGCAAAGCCGGAGCGAATGCGTCGTCTCGACGGACTCGCGCGGCAAAAGACGCGATTATCGCTCCAGTCGCAGCCCGGCGCGTGCTCGCGGCGCGGCCGTCCGTACGGCGGCCTTGCGGCCCACGAGCACGGTCGCGATGACGGCGGCCGCGAAAAACCAGGTCGACGGCTGCACCGATTCGCCGAAAAAGAGCGCGGAGAAAGCGATCGTAAAGAAGATCTGCAGCAACTGCACCTGGCCCACGCGTGCGGTGCCGCCCATGGCGAGTCCCGCATACCAGGCGAAAAAGCCGATGAATTGGGAGAAGAGCGCGACATAGCCGAACGCGAGCCAGGTCGCGAGCGCAAAAGGCGCCGGGTGTATCAGATGTTGCCGCCAGGCCAGCCCGCCGACGGGGATGACGAGAAACGGCGCCGCTACGACGAGCGCCCAGCAGATCACCTGCCAACCGCCCATGTGGCGCGCGAGCCGGGCACCTTCCGCATAGCCGAGCGCGCCGATGGCGACGGCAACGAGCATCAGCCCGTCGCCGGCCCGCAGCGCCCCGCCGCCGGCATGGAGCGCGAACGCGACGACGAGCGCGCTGCCGAGCGCCGCGCTGGCCCAGAAAGCGGGCGAGGGCCGTTCATGCGAAAGCCACGCCGCATAAAGCGCCACGAAAAGCGGCTGTAAGCCCCCGACGAGCGCACCGTGCGAGGCGGGAACGCTTTTCATCGCCCACGCCGAAAACACCGGAAATGCGACGATGACGCCGAGCGCCACGATGAACAGGCTGCGCAGTTCGGCGCGATTGGGCAGCCGCTCGCGACGCCAGGCGAGGAGCGCACCGGCGGGCACCGCTGCGGCGAGCGCGCGGCCGAGACCGTTCAGGAGGGGGTGAAATTCCTGCACGACGATGCGGGTCATCGGCAGCGTCAGGCTGAAGACGATGACGCCGACGAGGCCGAGCAGCATGCCATTCGATTCGCGGGTGTTCATTGAGGACGGGATTCCTGAGTCGATTTTGTCGATTCATCGGGTGCATCTATTGCCGCTCTCGCCGCAGCGCCCGGCGTGCGCTGCTCGGCGCCGCGAGCGTGCCGCTCAACGCAGCAGGCGCGTGCCGGCGGGTGTTTCGATTTCGGCCGCGAGTGCTGGCGCGTCAGCCGGCGCGTCGTCGAGTTCGATCAAGTGGCCGACGCCCAGCCATGCCAGTTGCTCCCGGATCGGCGCCGGGCGCGGATGCCGCGCCTTGAGCGCACGCAGCGCGAGGTCGGTGGCGGGTAGCCGACCGGCCGGATGCGCGGTGGTGTCCCACTGGATCAAAGTCGGCAGCACGCCGTCGCCCGCGCCTTGCCAACTGGGAAAGCTGCCGTCATCGGGGACCGTCAGCCGCCAGGTGAGCTCGCCGCGGGACATCGGCATGACGGGCGCGATTCTCGACGGGTATTGCGCTTGCCAGCGCCCGAGATCTTTCGGACGAACGACGCGCACGGCCCAATGGGCGAGAAACGGGCCCGCCTCGAGACGAGCCTTCATCGCGTCGTCGTCGAGCGAGAACCAGCGGGGACGCCGCTCGTTCGCCGGTTCGCTGCGGCGTTGCGCCTCGGGATCGACAGCGATGACTTCGAGATACACCGTGCCGAAAAGGCCCAGCAGCCTGTTATGCGTGCCCATCCGTGCGTGGGCGCCGCCGGCGACCGGTTCGACGCCGAGCGTTTCGGCGACGTGGCGCGCGCCGTCCTCGAGGGTGCGGGCTGCGACGATCAGGTGGTCGAGTTCGAGTGCGGTGGCAGACATCATGCGGAAACGGTGCGCGATAGCGACGGACGGTTCGACAGCCGAAAAAACGGATTGTGCTTCACTTTAATCGGCGTGGCCTGCACAGTAACGGTACAATCGCTTCGATACTTTTCTGTACAGTTCGGATCCCGCCATGTCCGTCCCTCTCGATCTCATCCCCGCGCCGCACGGCGCCTCGCAGCTCACGCTCGTCGAACAGCTGGTTCAATGGGCGCGTCGACGTGTCGAGGAGCGCGTGTTCCGCCCCGGCATGCGCATGCCGTCGATCCGCAAGCTGGCCCAGGACAAGGGCGTGTCGCGCTTTACCGTCGTGGAGGCGTACGAGCGGCTCGTGGCGCAGGGATATCTCGAATCGCGGCGAGGCTCGGGCTTCTATGTGCGGGAGCGTTCGTCTGGAACGCCCGATTTCCAGCGCCAGCAATCCGGCACCACGTTGCGGGAAGCGCGGCCGCCCAGCCCGATCGATGTCGCCTGGCTGCTGCGCGTTACCGTGCAAACCAGCACGCCGGAAAAAGGCCCGGGGCTCGGGTACTTGCCGACTCGCTGGCTGGACGGCGAACTCATGGCGGGGGCGTTGCGCACGCTCGGCCGCCAAAGCCCGACGCAATGGCTCGGCAACGGCACGGCGCAAGGCTTCTTGCCGCTGCGCCAGCAATTGCAGACGCGTCTCGAGGAACTCGAAATCGGCGCGGCGCCCGAGCAGATCGTCCTCGTATCGGGGATTACGCAGGCGATCGATCTCATCGCGCGCGTCTATATCCAACCGGGCGACCCGGTGATCGTGGGCGATCCGGCCTGGTTCCAGATGTTCGGGCGCTTTGCCTCGCAAGGCGCGCGGCTCATCGGGATGCCCTACACGCCGAACGGACCCGATATCGATGCGCTGGAAACGCTCGTCGCCACCTGGCGGCCGAAGATGCTGGTCATCAATTCGGTGCTGCACAACCCCACCGGGACGTCGCTGACACCGGCTCAGGCGTTTCGCATTCTGCGGCTCGCGGAGGCGTACGATTTCATCGTCGTCGAGGACGACGTCTACGGCGATCTGTGTCCGCCGAGCTATCCGGCGACGCGGCTGGCGAGCCTCGATCAATTGAGGCGCGTCATCTATCTCGGCAGCTTTTCGAAGACGCTGACGGGCAATCTTCGCGTCGGATTCATTGCTTCATCGGCCGATCTCTCGCAAACGCTCGCCGATCAAAAACTGCTCGTCGGGATGGCCACGCCCGAGCTCAACGAGCGTTTGCTTTACAAAATACTGACCGAGGGGCACTACCGCCGGCATGTCGAGCGTCTTCGCGGGCGGCTCGACGGCGTGCGCGACAAGTGCGCGCGGATGCTCGAAGCCGCCGGCCTCTCGCTGTTCACGATGCCGGCGGCCGGCATGTTCCTGTGGGCGGACACCGGAGTCGATTCCGATGCGCTGGCCGCGGCGGGGCAGGAGGTGGGGTTTTTGCTTGCGCCGGGTAGTCTTTTTTCGCCGCATCAATCGCCGACGACCTGGATGCGTTTTAACGTAGCCAATTGCGGCGATCCCGCGCTGCCGGGTTTTCTGTCCGGCTACCTGGACGGCCGACGCCCGGCCAGGGTCTTGAAAACGGCACAGGCCGCCCCCATTTGAGCGGCCGTTCGCGGCGAATTGCCAGCACCGCCTGGCGTTGCCGCGGTGCGCGCCGGGGAATGCGCCTTGCTGCGCGTGTGGCCCGCAGCCGATGAGTGTCCAACCGTTACTGACGAGAAATAGGGAATCGAGAGCATGGCACAAGAAACCATGAGCTTCCAGGCGGAAGTGAAGCAGCTCCTGCAGTTGATGATCCATTCGCTGTACAGCAACAAGGAAATCTTTCTGCGCGAGCTGATTTCGAATGCGTCGGATGCGGCCGACAAGCTGCGCTTCGAGGCGATCGCGAACAGCGGTCTTTTCGAGGACGATCCGAATCTGCGCATTCGCGTGTCGTTCGACAAGACGGCGAGGACGATCACGATCGACGATAACGGGATCGGCATGAGCCGCGACGAGGCGATCTCGCACCTCGGCACGATCGCCCGCTCGGGGACGAAGGAATTCTTTGCGAACCTCTCGGGCGATCAGCAAAAAGACGCGGCGCTCATCGGCCAGTTCGGTGTCGGTTTCTATTCGGGCTTCATCGTTGCCGACAAGATAACGGTCGAGACGCGCCGCGCGGGGCTGCCGGCCGCGGAGGGTGTGCGCTGGACGAGCGCGGGCGAGGGCGATTTCTCGGTCGAAACGATCGAGCGCCCCGCGCGCGGCACGACGATCACGCTTCACTTGCGCGAAGGTGAGGATGAATTGCTGTCCGGCCACCGTCTGCGCTCGATCATCCGCAAGTATTCCGACCACGTGGCGCTGCCGATCCTCATGAAAAAGGAGGAGTGGGATTCGGAAAAGGGCGAGACGGTCGAGAAGGACGAGGACGAGACCGTGAACCAGGCCAGCGCGCTCTGGAGCCGGCCCAAAAGCGAGATCACCGACGAGCAATACACGCAGTTCTATCAGCATCTCTCGCACGATCATCAGGACCCGCTCGCATGGACGCACAACCGGGTCGAGGGGCGCAGCGAGTACACGCAGCTGCTTTACGTGCCGTCGCACGCGCCGTTCGATCTCTGGAACCGCGAGCGTCGCGGCGGCCTGAAGCTCTATGTGAAGCGCGTGTTCATCATGGACGACGCCGAACAGTTGGTGCCGTCGTATCTGCGCTTCATCAAGGGCGTCGTCGATTCGAGCGATCTGCCGCTCAACGTATCGCGTGAAATTCTTCAGGAAAGCCGGGACGTGCGTTCGATTCGCGAGGGCGTGACCAAGCGCGTCCTCTCGATGCTCGAGGAGCTCGCGAACGCCGAGACCGAGGAAGGCAAGGCGAAATACGCTACGTTCTGGAAGGAATTCGGCCAGGTGCTGAAGGAAGGCCTCGGCGAGGACTTCGCGAACCGCGAGCGCATCGCCAAGCTGCTGCGCTTTGCCACGACGCACACGGATTCGGCGGAACAGACCGTTTCGCTTGCCGAGTATGTCTCGCGGATGAAGCCCGACCAGTCGAAGATCTATTACGTCAGCGCCGAGAGCTGGCAGGCCGCGAAGAACAGTCCGCATCTCGAAGTGTTCCGCAAGAAGGGCATCGAAGTGCTGTTGCTGTCGGATCGCGTCGACGAGTGGGCGCTGGCCTATTTCACGGAGTTCGAGGGCAAGCCGCTCGTGAGCGTTGCGCGTGGCGATTTGGACCTCGATGCATTCAACGACGAGGAGAAAAAGGCGCACGAGGCTTTGAGCGAGACGATGAAGCCGCTCGTCGAGAGGATGAAAGAAGTGCTCAAGGACAAGGCGAAGGATGTCCGGCTGACGTTCCGTCTGACCGATTCGCCTACGTGTCTCGTCGCCGACGAGGGCGAGATGAGCGGCTACCTTCAGCGCATGCTGAAGGCGGCGGGACAGCAAGCCCCGGAGTTTCATCCGATCCTCGAGGTCAACCCCGAGCACGCGCTCGTGAAGCAGCTTTCGACCGAGCATGCGGATTTCGGCGATTGGTGTCATCTGCTGTTCGATCAGGCTGTGCTGGCGGAGGGGGGCGCGCTGGAGGATCCGGCGAGCTTCGTGAAGCGCACTAACGCGCTCTTGCTTGCGCGGTGATGCCGGAGGCAGTGCAGCGCTTGCTTCGGTCGCGCGCCGCGGGCGCCCGGTGGGGGCTCGCGCCGCGCCCGATATGCTCGCCCGATCAGAAGGACTGGTTGACGCGCGGCGGTTCTCTGACCGCGCATTTGCGCACGCTTGGCGAGGTCGCCGTACGCGTCACGCGCGAAACGGTTGCGCAAGCGTGGCCTGACGAGCACGCCGCGCTCGGCATTGCGCCGCGTTCGCCGGTGTGGGTGCGTGAGGTCGTGCTCGAAGTGGGCGGCGTGCCGTTCGTCGTGGC
>NZ_DASXWY010000170.1:0-59428 GCF_036503415.1 Trinickia sp.
TGCAGCCCTTCTCGTACATCGTCAACTGGTTTTTTCTCGCTTCGCTTAAAACCCGTCGACCGCGGCACGCTGCAATCCTGCGCCTCTCAAAGAGGATGCGAATAGTAGGCCAAGCAGACTCGCATGACAAGCCCGTGAACCCAACATTTTTTCAGCGCCCGCGCGCGGCCGCCACGACCGCCTCCAGTGGAGGCCGCACGCGCGCCAAACCTGCTGCGGTATCATCGCGGCCGCACTCACTGCTGCCTTCAGATGCGCCGTCAATGACCGAGCAGAACTATCAATCGATTCTCGAGCAGATTCGTCGCGACATCGAACCTTGGCGCACCGCCGGGCGTGTTGCCAATTACATTCCCGAACTCGCCAGAGTGCCCGCTGAACGCTTCGGCATGGCTGTCGTCACCGTTGGCGGGAACGTCTTCAGCATCGGCGACGCCAACGTACGCTTTTCCATTCAGAGTATCTCGAAGCTATTCGCCTGCACGCTCGCGTTCCAGTTGCTGGGCGACGCACTATGGGAGCGCGTCGGCCGAGAGCCGTCGGGTACGGCATTCAATTCGCTCGTGCAACTCGAGACCGAACGCGGCAAACCGCGCAACCCGTTCATCAACGCCGGCGCACTCGTCGTCACGGACATCCTCTGCCGCCGCTTCGTCGGCGCGGAGACTGCACTCGTGCAATTCATGCGGCGGCTGACAGGCGCCACGGACATCGACTATGACCTGCGCGTCGCCCACTCCGAACTCGCGCACGCCGAACGCAACCGCGCCATGGCGCACTTCATCGCAAGCTTCGGCAATCTGCAGATGCCGCCTGAAGTCGTCATCGACGCATATTGCCGCCAGTGCGCGATCGAGATGAATTGCGTCGAGCTCGCCAAGGCGGCGCTGTTTCTCGCCAACGGGGGCGTCGCCCCCGTGTCGGGCGAACGCATTCTCGACGAAAGCTCGACCAAGCGTCTGTCCGCACTGATGTTGACCTGCGGCACTTACGACGCAGCGGGCGACTTCGTTTATCGCGTCGGGCTGCCGGCGAAAAGCGGCGTCGGGGGTGGCATCGTCGCCGTGCTGCCTGGCGAAATGGCGGTGTGCGTGTGGTCGCCCGGGCTCGATGCCAATGGCAATTCACTCGCCGGCACGTTGTCCCTGGAATGGTTGACCACCCTGAGCAAGCGGTCGATCTTTTAAGGACAGCGATCGCTCGGAACCTCGCTCGAACTCAATCGGTAGCAACGACGTTCGTTGCCGCACTCTTTGCTCGCGGCATGGTTGCCAGTCGCCTGGTACCCCACTGCACGATCATGGCCAACAGTGACGCCTCCAGGAACGCGACAGCCGGATGCTGATGAGGCAACGAGAACGCAAGCAGCAAGCAAAAAGCCGCAAACGAGAATCTGCCGAGCACCATGCCTCGCAGCAGCGAAATCACAAAGTCTGGTCCATACGCGCGGTGCGATGAGACCGACAAGACGATTCCGAGCAGCGGAAAGACCGCGAGCAAACCGCTCCATGCGGCGCCCAGCCGACCAGACAAGGAAGTAACCAGCAGCGTGAGGACCGCGCCTGCAACCATCCGGCCGATCAAGTCGGAGCGCCCAAGCGATGCGCCTGCGGCGCTGGACGAACTGCGCGGCAAGAAGAACTGGCCGAAGCTCACAGCAGCGAGGGCTGCGGTGACGGCCCAGCCAGGCGATGCCGGCAGCATCGACAACCCGCACGCAGACATGAACCACGCAACCAGGCCGGCAGCTAACGCTATCGGCCACGAATGGGAGCGACAACTCCACGCATAGGCGAAATTGAATGCTTCCGATGCGAGGATCGCGGAGAGGGAAAGCGTAGCAGCATGCGCGCCGAAGACAGGGCCATGCGTGAGCACGAGGATGAACAATATCGGCCCGGCGACAACGGGTAAGCCGGCTAACCATCCAGCAATCGATGGCCCCCACCACCTGCCCGACATTGAAACGATAGCCAAGAAGAACGGAACAAGCGTCAGTTTGAGCGCGAGCATGCCGGATCGAGCTGATTTAAAGCACGATCATACCTTTGCGAGCGCGAACGGCTGGCTAAAAAAGCGATTTTCCTCTGACCGATATAGGCACGTCCGTTGCGGTTATCCCACCATCCGGATGCCGATAGGCCGTAGCCAACCGGGAGGAGGCAATCATGAGACAAACCGTCGTAGGCGTTTATGACGGCTATGCCGATGCGTGCGCGGCACAGCGCGCGCTGACTGAAGCCGGTCTATCGCAGGCCGACATTTCGATTTACGCGGCGTCGGTTGGCACGTCGTCCACGGGCGGCCCGCGCGTCTATGCTCCCGGGGGCACAGAGGTGCGCCGCGAAAAGCCGGTCTTCGATCAACTCGAACAATTGTTCTCCAGGCTGTTCAAGCCCGGCGAGTATCCACCCGAGACGGAAGATTATCGAGAAGTCATCCGGCGCGGCGGAGCGGTCGTCAGCGTCGATGTACCGGACGTGCAAACCGATCTCGCGTGCGACGTCATGCGCCGAACCGGTGCGAACGACATCGCAGAACGTGCCAAAGCGTGGCGCGATCGCCTGGACGAACAGTCCCGGCGGGCACAGGATGAAGAGCGCACGATGAGCAGCCGTGAAGAGCCGCCACTGGCATCTGCGCCGCAGCATTCACTCGGGCAGCAACAGCATCAATCGACGAATACGAGCGAAGCAAGCTCGGCCTCCGTCGGCGATATGCCCGCCGCCGGCGGAACGCCGACGCCTCGTACTACACCGGCACCGTTTGCCGCATCGGCTCCAAATTCGAGCAGCCGCATGCAGCAAGTATCGACACGCACGGATGACGGCACGCTCCTTCGCACCAACGAATCCGCCGCGCAACCGGGGCTTTCCTCGGGCGTTCCAGGCGATGCTTCAGACGTCTTCGAGAGAGAGCCGCAGTCTGCTGGCACGACTCGCGAGTCGGAAGACAATCCATCGGATTCCGATCGACGGCGCGACGAGGCGGTGAAGGCATCCGCGCCACAATACACCCCCGGTACCGGATACGCCGGCGACCCGGGTATGGACACGGCGTTCAGCGACGATAGTGCATACGATGAAGAATTCCGCCGTGACTATGACAGCCGTTATGCGAATGCGGACGCGCCCTACGATGACTATCGCCGCGCATATGTCCACGGCGTGTCGGTCGCGCAGGACGAACGAAATCGCGGACGGGATTGGTCTCAAGTGGAACCCCATGCACGCGAGCATTGGGAAACACGCTATCCGGAAAGCGCCTGGGAACGCTTCAAGGCCGCCGTCCGGCACGGATGGGAGCGGGTGACGGACAAGCGATAGCGCTCGCATCGCCTCTGCTAGAACAACGGGGAAGCGCCGGCCGAGCGGCGCTTCCCCGCCTTCCCTCCGCCCCTCTCTCCCAGCGTCAGCCGTATCGATCGACGTGTCGCTCCTCGGGCGCTACGTTTTCTTCGATACGTATCTACCGATTCCCCCTTACCGCTGCGTGCCGATTCATCCTAAGCTTTAGCCATCAGCGCGGCCTTTCGCCGCCGGCGGCGGCGTCTCGGAGGGCGCCGGATGAAAAAAATGGAAACCCGCCTGTTCCCGCAGCGTCACTGCCCGCCGTTTGCCTGCGCGCCTAGGCGCCGGGCGCGATCCATTCCGATACCGTTCGGCAGGGTAGTCGCCTTCCTTTCGGTGTGCCTCGCTTGCGCGCTCGCCGGTGCGCAAGCCAGCGCGAACGAAGTCGTCGTCGCGACGGTCGCGGGTGCCATTGGGCCGGCCAGTGCGGATTTCATCATGCGAGGCCTTGCCCGAGCGGCCCATGACCGGGCCGAACTCTTCGTCCTGGAGATGGATACCCCCGGTGGGCTCGATACGTCGATGCGGCAAATCATCAAGGCGATCCTGGCGTCGCCGGTGCCGGTCGCCGCGTACGTCGCCCCGAGCGGCGCACGCGCCGCGAGCGCGGGAACCTATATCGTCTATGCGAGCCATATAGCGGCAATGGCCCCCGGCACAAACCTTGGCGCCGCTACGCCGATCGAACTAGGTGTCGGCGGGAGCCCCGCATCGCCGCCCACGCCCGCCGCAGCGCCACGCGACCGTCCCAACGACGCGAATACCGAAGCCGCCTCCGCCGCCTCTACACCGTTGCCGTCCGATACGCGATCGACAGAAGCTCGGAAGCGCATGGCAGACGCCGTGGCCTATATCCGCGGCCTCGCGCAAATGCGCGGGCGCAACGCCGAATGGGCCGAACATGCGGTCCGCTATGCGGCAAGCCTGCCTGCGGGCGACGCCGCAACACAGCATGTCGTCGATTTCATCGCGAACGACCTGCAAGACCTGCTTGCCAAGTCAAACGGTCGTACGGTGCAGACCTCGACCGGCGCTCACCGCCTCGACACATCGCATGCCAACCTCGTCGTCCTCGAGCCTGACTGGCGCAGCCGCTTGCTTGCCGTCATCACCGATCCGAACGTTGCGCTGATCTTGCTGACCATCGGGGTGTACGGTCTTTTCTTCGAATTCGCGAATCCAGGGTTCGTATTGCCCGGCGTGGCAGGCGCAATTTCCCTGCTCATCGGACTCTTTGCGCTGCAACTTCTGCCGATCAACTACACCGGCCTGGCGCTCGTATTTCTCGGCATCGCCTTCCTGATCGCGGAAGCATTCCTGCCGACCTTCGGCGCGCTCGGCTTCGGCGGCATCGTCGCGTTCGCGGCCGGTGCGCTCATGCTGATCGATACCGACGTCCCCGGTTACGGAATCCCGTTGCCGGTCATCGCCGCGCTCCTCACGGCAGGCATCGCGTTCGTCTTCCTCATGTCCCGGTTCGCTCTCAAGGCGAGACGCCGGCCCGTCGTAACGGGAGCCGAGGCAATGATCGGCAGCGTCGGCGAGGTGATCGACGACGGTCTGTCGCCGGCGCTGAGCGGATCGCCCGAGAGCGAAGGAATGACAGGATGGGCGCGCGTACATGGCGAGCGCTGGCGCGTACGCGCACAGGCCGCCCTGCCCGCCGGCACGCGCGTGCGCGTCACGCGCCGCGACGGGCTCGTGTTGATCGTCGTCCCCACAGGAGAATCGTAATGATCGGATTTACCTTCGGCTTCAGCAGTCTGCTCATTCTCTTCGCCATCGTTCTCGTTGCCTCGTCGATCCGTGTGTTTCGCGAATACGAACGGGGAGTAGTGTTCACGCTGGGCCGGTTCTGGAAAGTCAAAGGCCCCGGGCTCGTGCTGATCGCCCCTGTGATCCAGCAAGCCGTACGTATGGATTTGCGCACCATCGTCTTCGACGTGCCGCCGCAAGACGTCATCACTCGCGACAACGTGTCCGTCAAAGTCAATGCGGTCGTGTATTTCCGGGTCGTCGATCCCGAAAAGGCGGTCATTCAGGTCGCGCGCTTTTTCGAAGCGACGAGCCAGCTTGCGCAGACGACGCTGCGGGCCGTTCTCGGCAAGCACGAGCTCGACGAACTGCTGGCGGAACGAGAGCAATTGAACGCCGATATTCAAAAGACGCTCGATACCCAGACCGACGCATGGGGAATCAAGGTCTCGAACGTCGAAATCAAGCATGTCGATATCAACGAAACGATGATTCGCGCCATCGCGCGCCAGGCCGAAGCCGAACGCGAACGCCGCGCGAAGGTGATCCATGCGGACGGCGAACTGCAAGCGTCGGAAAAACTGTTGCAAGCCGCGCAGACGCTCGCTCGGCAGCCGCAGGCCATGCAATTGCGATATCTGCAAACACTCACTACAATCGCTGCCGACAAAAACTCCACTATCGTTTTCCCGCTCCCGATCGATGTCCTGGAGAGCCTGCTGAGCCGCCGCTAAGGCGCGCGCCGCCTGATTTTCGGGGCATGTTCGATGCGCGAGCGATGGCGCGGCTCAAATAGTCGCTATTACGCCTGACAGCTGGCATCGGTATATCGGCTGTGTACAGTGGGACCCACCGCATTCGACGTCGGACCGCACCGCATCAGGAGACACACCGTCCATGGAACAAGTGAAAGCCTTCCCCTTGCTGGAATCGGCAAAACGGTATTTCGGCTTCGAGGAAGCCGGCACGAATCTGCGCACCGAATTGCTTGCCGGACTCACCACGTTTCTGACGATGGCTTACATCATCTTCGTCAATCCGGCCATTCTGGGCGATGCCGGCATGCCGAAGGAGTCGGTGTTCGTCGCAACCTGCCTCGTCGCGGCGCTGGCCACGCTCATCATGGGTCTTTATGCGAACTACCCGATCGCCTGCGCGCCGGGCATGGGCCTCAACGCCTATTTCGCCTATACCGTCGTGAAAGGCATGGGCTTTACCTGGCAAGCCGCGCTTGGAGCCGTTTTCATCTCCGGTTGCCTTTTTCTCGTCGTCACGCTCTTGCGTGTGCGCGAAATGATCGTGGACGGCATTCCGCACTCGATCCGTGCTGCCATTACAGGCGGCATCGGGCTGTTCCTTGCCATCATTTCGCTGAAAACGGCCGGCATCGTGGTCGGCAATGCCGCCACACTCGTAACGCTCGGCGATCTGCACAAGCCGCCCGTCATCCTCGCGACGATCGGCTTTTTCCTGATCGTCACGCTGGACTTCCTGCGCGTGCGCGGTGCCATTCTCATCGGCATCCTCGCCGTGACGGTGCTGTCATTCTTCTTCGCCGGCAATCAGTTTCACGGCGTCGTTTCTCCGCCGCCCTCGATCGACGCGACACTCTTTCACCTCGATATCGCCGGTGCGCTGTCGACTGGCGTCATCAACGTCATTCTCGTCTTCTTCCTCGTGGAGTTGTTCGATGCCACCGGGACGCTGATGGGCGTTGCCAATCGGGCGGGCTTGCTCGTCGAGGGCAAGATGGATCGGCTCAATAAGGCGCTGCTGGCCGACAGCACCGCCATCGTCGCCGGCTCGGTGCTCGGCACCTCGTCCACCACCGCCTATATCGAAAGCGCATCGGGCGTGCAAGCCGGCGGCCGGACGGGCGTCACGGCGATCACCGTCGCCGTGCTCTTTCTTGCCTGCCTTTTCATTGCGCCGCTGGCCGGCGTGGTGCCGGGCTACGCAACGGCGCCGGCGCTGCTCTACGTCTCGTGCCTGATGCTGCGCGAGCTCGTCGAGCTGCCCTGGGACGATGCGACCGAGGTCGTTCCGGCCGCGTTGACCGCGCTTCTGATGCCGTTCACTTATTCCATCGCCAATGGCGTGGCATTCGGATTCATTTCCTATGCCGGACTGAAGCTGTTCACGGGGCGCGCTCGCCAGGTGAAAGCCATCGTATGGATCATCGCGGCAGTCTTTCTGTTCCGATTCTTCTATCTCGGCTCGGAATGACAATGCGCGCGGCGCAGGCCGCGCGCATTCAGTGAATCGTCCGCCCCCCGCGCTTCAGGCGCGGGCGTTCGCTTCGTAAAAGCGTACGTAACCGCTTCTCAGGACCGCGCATTGGGCGCGCGTCTCGTAGAGCAACCGGCGGGCTGCCGCTTCGATGCGCGCACGATGCGCGTCGAAGGCGCCGACCATGTCCTCCAGCCGCGGGGAGGCTGCGCCGAAATGGTCTTCCAGCGCCTCCGCCGTGATCTCGCATTGCACACGCTCCCCGTCGACCAGCGCTGGGAACGCCAGCGTCAACTCGCGTGCCGAGTATTCGGGAATTTCGTTCGGAAAACTGATCTGCATGGGATTCGCCTTTGCCATGACGAAAGCACCGAACCGCGCCGTGCGGGGATTGCTGCCTTCTTGAAGACAGCGCGGGCTACACGGCGGAAAATGACAGAATTCCGACCGTTGGATGTACTTTAGGCGTTTTGCGGCGACAAGCAAGTTTTCGCGAGCCGTGCTTGTCCCGTACCGCCTTGCGTTGTCTTCGTCGCTCGTCAGGTATGCTGCGCTGCAAAACTCATCTGCCGGCGCTCCGCCGCTCGCGCCCAAACCACTCATGTCCGACATTGCCCGCTACCCGTTGGTCCGCATCGAACCGCTCGGTCTGGAATTCGATGCGCCGGCGCACTTGACGCTCCTAGAGGCGGCTACCGCCGCCCGGCTCAGACTGCCGAGGTCGTGCCGCAACGGGGCATGTCGCACGTGTATGTGCCGCTTGGCGAGCGGCCGAGTCAGCTACCGCATCGAATGGCCGGGACTGACGAAGGAGGAAAAGGCTGAAGGCCTCGTGTTGCCCTGTGTCGCGGTAGCCGAGACGGATCTCGTGTTGACGGTGCCGGATGCCGAAGCGCTTTGATCCGGAAGCAGCGACGTCACTGCGCGTGCCCTGAGAACGCGTCACCACCGCGTTGGGCAGGCTATTCGTCCATCAAACGAACCTTCACCTTCTTCCCCTTCACCTTGCCCGCGCCGAGCTTGTGCAACGCATCGCGCGCAACGCCGCGTTCGATCGCCACGTATGTCGAAAACTCGGTCACATTGATCTTGCCGATCTGCTCGGCGCGAAAACCTGCTTCGCCGGTGAGCGCACCCAGCACGTCGCCGGGCCGAATCTTCTCCTTGCGGCCACCGAGGATTTGCAGCGTTTCCATCGGCGGTAACAACGGCGCGGTGCTTGCGGGTGTCAGCTCCGCAAGCGGGTGCCATTCCACTTCGCGCATTTGCGCCTGTTCTAGGTTCCCGACGCGCCCCATCTCGTCCATGCTCGCGAGACTCAGCGCCCAGCCGTCCTTGTCCGCCCGGCCCGTGCGGCCGATTCGATGCACGTGGACTTCCGGATCGGGTGTCACGTCGACATTGATGACCGCTTCGAGATCCGCGATGTCGAGACCACGCGCGGCGACGTCGGTGGCGACGAGCACCGAGCAGCTACGATTCGCGAATTGGATCAGCACCTGATCGCGTTCGCGCTGCTCGAGTTCGCCGTGCAACGCCAGTGCATGAAAACCCTGTGCACGCAGCACGTCGAGCAGATCCCGGCATTGTTGCTTCGTGTTGCAAAACGCAAGCGTGCTCACAGGTCGGAAGTGGTTCAACAGCATGCCGACCGCATGCAGCCGCTGATCCTCGGTCACTTCGTAAAAGCGCTGGCGAATCTTGCTGTCATCGTGACGCTCTTCGAGCACCACTTTTTTCGGGTCGCGCAGGAACTGCTGGCTCAGCTTGCCGATGCCTTCCGGGTAGGTCGCCGAAAACAGCAGCGTCTGGCGCTGCGCCGGACATTGACGCGCCACCGTCGCGATATCGTCGAAGAAACCCATGTCGAGCATGCGGTCTGCTTCGTCGAGTACGAGCGTATTCAGCGTATCGAGCGTCAGACTGCCTCGCTCGAGATGATCGATGATGCGCCCCGGTGTGCCGACGACGATATGCGCGCCATGTTCGAGGCTTGTCGTTTGCGGACGCATCGGTGTGCCTCCGCTCAACGTCAGCACCTTGATGTTCTCCTCGGCTCGCGCAAGACGCCGGATTTCCCGCGTGACCTGGTCGGCCAGCTCGCGAGTCGGACATAGCACCATCGCCTGGACCCCCGAGCGGCGTACATCGAGCCGCGCGAGCAGCGCGAGCGCAAACGCCGCGGTCTTGCCGCTTCCGGTCTTCGCTTGCGCGATCAGGTCTTGTCCCGCGAGCGCAATCGGCAGGCTCGCGGCTTGGATCGGCGTCATGTCGACATAGCCGAGTTGGGCAAGATTGGCGAGCGTGGCGGGCGCAAGCGGAAGGTCGCCGAAGTGTGAGACTGTCGATTTATTTATCATGTCGTGGCGCGGGAAACAGCTTGCGCAGCAAGGCTTGCGGCGATACCTGGCTTCGGGTCGAAGCCAGTACGCACACGGGAATCCGCGGGCGTCGTCGGCACCAGCACTGGCCGCGTAGGAGGCGTCATTGTCTCCTATCGGCGTCTCGGATCAAAGCCCCAATATGTCCGCGACATCCTCCTCGAGGCCCTCGCCCGCCCTGCTCGTGACTTCGTGGATGCCCAGGCCGCGCAAAACTTCCCGTCCAGCTTCGTACCGCTCGTCAGGCCGCGCGTCGGACGGTGCATAGAATTCGATGAATGGATCGTAAAGCTTCTGGCCGCGTGACATGGGGGCGTTGAGTAGCACAAATGTCCGTTTGCGCATCAGCGGATCAGCTGCGCCGATCTCGACACCCGTCTCTTCCGCCTTTTGCACCGCAGCGTTCACCGCGGCCACGAATGCCAGTTCCTGAAGCGTGCCGTCACCGCCTTTATCGACGAAACCGAAATCCGCCGGCGTCACGATTTGCTTCATTCGCATCACGATGTCGGAAGCGATATGCCCGATATGGAGCCATGACGGCAACCGACCGTCCTCGTTTTCGAGCTTGATGACCATCGGTGTACTCACGCCCAACAGGCGCTGGTCCGCGTCGCGGGATCGCACCGTATCCACAAAGGTCTTTGCGGCGTGGAGCATCATCGCCTTCGAGCCTGCACCGTAGCCCATGTCGAAACCGTTTTCCGCCATGAAACGCCCGATGGCCTCGGAGCCGCGGAGTAGTTCGTCGTTGACCGACTTGGCCGAACTGAAAAAGGCCCCCAGCGGTGGGCGCTCCACCCTCCCCTCCATGAGCTCGGCCTCAGGGTCGAACAGATCGAACGGGTCGATCCGTGACGCGGGCACACGCCGGTATTCTTCCCAGTGCTTCCGGACACGCGCCAGAGCATGCGCGCCATCGGTGTACACACTCGACAACAAGCTCGGTTTCTCGGCCAGGCCGTTTCCGTAGACTACCCGGGACTGGCGTCGCAGAATCTCGAGCTTGGGATCGCCGCCATTGAGTAGCACGAGCATACGCTTGCGATCGGGATGCTCGTGTTTTGCAACATGAGCCGAAAAGTATGCGTACGCAGCTTTCGAAAGATCGAGCACGTCATCGGTTGTGTGTGCGAGAACGAGTGCATCGTTTCCGTACATCCGCCACTCGATTTCATGAGGATCGAAAAACGCCTGCGCAGCGGACAAAGCGGCTGAAGACGCCAATTCCGGTGGCTCGGACGATTTGATCAACGCTGGTGTTTGCAACAGCAACGACTTTGCCTCGGCGCGCATCGTTCGTTGCAATTGCTGACCGAAGATGGTCGCTTTTTCGTCTCCGAACGTATGAATTCTGTAGTCGTGAACGAGCGGCCTGTCTCCCGTATCGACAAACTGCACGCCTGAGGCCACCATCGCCGCCTTCACTTTCATCCAGGGCAGATCCTCCACGTATCGGCCGTCAATACCAAGTTCGATGCGCTCCTCGACAGATCGATTGTCGATGCCGACTTCGTCTTCGGGCACGCACCACGAGAACGAATCGTTTTGATCCACATGCTCAGGGGGCCTCCTTAGCGCGTACGTGGTACTGCCCGAGAAATTGCGCACGACAGGCTTCGCCTCGCGAGCGCTTTGCGCATCGCGACCCAGCTCGACTTGTACGAGTGTCGCCGCGCATACGCTGCGAATGCGACGCTTGAGCCGGACGCCCGGGTTGGCCTTTTCGTACGCGTCATACGCCTCGTCGATCAGTTCGAGTGCCGCGTGGACACCGCCGAACTTGTTGAAGAACCATGTCGTTTCCGCGCCCGGCATCGATTGCAGTTTGGGATCGTGGCCGCCTACCTTGTCGTCTACTTCCTCGAAGAACTTCTCCAACATGTGCGCCGGGAAGTATGGCCCGATCAGATGCCAGTCCGGGCACTCGATGCCGCGATCGTCTGTGATGAAAGTCAGCTTGTCGCCGCGATCGGCATCGATGCCAAGCCCCTTCAGGCGCGCGAGGAACTCCTCGCGCGTCACGGTCGGATGTTCGCCCGTCAAGGCATGATAGATCGTCCGGTAGAACGACTCCGCCTTACCGGATCGTCCGTCGAGCGCGGGAGACCGGCCGCCGGAATTGGCCTCGTAGGCGTGGTAGCGCTCACTAGGCTCGCCCAATGGAAGATCCGTCTGGATCAGAGAAAGCAACTGAGTAACCTCTTTGCCGAACGCTCCTTCCCAATGAGCGAGCTTGTGCTGCTGAGCGCTGCCAAAGAAAGGGTGACTGACGATGATTTTTTCACCTGCCGACTCTGCCGACGGGAGGGTGCCGGGCTGCGCATTTTTCGCTTTCGTCGCGTCACCTGGCGCGCGCGATACCGGTACCTGCTTCAGCGAGTCGGCAAATACGACTCTCGCTCGGGGCGAGCCGTCGTGCGTGGTGCCGACGATTTTTTCGAGCGCTTGCCGATAGTACTCGCGCACCGGTGCGTTGCCTGGCGCAGCGTCGCCCGGCGGCAAGCCAAAGAGTCCTAGCAACAGGGGACGATAGAATCCGTAGTTGGTGACGACCAATTCCTTGGGCAACCTGTCGGCCGACTGTTCATCCGCCATACCAGCCCGCAACTGCCGCACAACCTCGAGGAACTGTTGCGCCGCATGCGGACCGCCTTCCGGCAGCACGAATACATCCGCGTCAGCGTAGCGGGCGAACCGCTCTTCGTGCTCGCGCGGATTCTCGTTCGTGCCGAGTATCGTTACGCGTGGGACGCCGATGAAGTGCGTGCGCGCAGCGCTGAGGGCGCGCACCGCATCGCCCGACAACGCGACGCCGGCCGTATGAATGTGATCCGTGCGGGACTTGCCGGCCTGGTTGACGTATTCCGCGCCGTGCTGGGTCACGAAGTCGAACCGCTTCATGTTCTCCAACTGCCTCGGCACCCACGATTCGGATGCATCGAGAAACGGCTTGCGGGTCACATAGGGATCGCTGAGCATATCGAAAATCTTCGCGGCCCGCCCGATCGCACTTTCGGCATGGCTGATAGCTGCGTTCAATTCCAGGTTCGGCCGAGACACCGCACGCGGCCCAATGGAAGGCAACCCTCTCAATTGCCCCGACGCCACACGCCGGCGCAACGCTGCGCCTTGGAGATAATCGAGCCCGCCCTCTGGCGGCTGACTTCTGCTCTGCGCCGGTTCCAAAGGCCGGCCCGCAAGCGCGTCTCGTCCTGCCCCGGCACCCCTCGTGGTCATGTCGTTCACTCGTTCACCTTTTAAGAAAAGCGTTGGGCCATGCGCACGGTTGCGCGCGAGGCGCATTGTCACGGAATGACCGCACCTGCCGTTACGCGCACAACGAAGTGACAAGCGACGATCCGAATCGATTGGTGCAACGCATCAATCAATTCAGGAATGGCCCATTTCGATGTCTTTTCGGGTATTCCGCCCAGGCGGATGCGCTCGACCCGGGCGGGATGCCGAGTTCGAAGCCCTCCCGTGCGCCGAGCGGATAAACTCGTCGGCACACCGTGGATCGCTACCCACGCTCACTCACTCTCGAATTCAATAGGGAAATGAGCCATGCCTGACAAACCATCCGCCACCCCCGACAGCACGGCGGTGCGCGTTGCGCTTTGGCGAGCCCTGCACACCGAGGTCGATGCCCCGCCGCACGTGCTGGAAGACACGATCGGTCTGCAGATCGCCGCGCCCGACGAGGACTGGCGCGCGCGACCCGATATGCATCCGGAAGGCACAAGCGGCTATCGCGCATCGATCGTCGCGCGCGCCCGCTTCGTCGAAGACGAACTCGCCGAGGCGCTCGCATGCGGCGTAACGCAATATGTCATCCTCGGCGCCGGCATCGATACGTTCGCGCAACGCCGGCCCGAGCTTGTCGAGCGGATGCGCCTCTACGAGGTGGACCAACCGGGCCCGCAAGCATGGAAGCAGCAACGTCTGGGCGAGATGGGTCTGGCTATTCCAGACGGGCTGAAATTCGTACCCGTCGATTTCAAAGCGGGCGATTCGTGGTGGGAAAAGCTGGTCGCGGGCGGCTTCGATACAGCCCGCCCGGCCATGGTCGCGTCGACCGGCGTCTCGATGTATCTGACGCGCGAGGCCGTGGCGGCCACGCTGCGTCAGATCGCAACGCTCGCATCCGGCTCAACGCTCGCCATGACATTTCTGGAGCCGCTGGAGCTGATCGATGTCCCGGAGCGCGCGCAGCATCAGGCGGTTTACGAACGGGCGCGCGCAGCCGGGACGCCGTTCCTGAGCTTTTTCGCTCCCGATGAAATGCTGAAACTCGCGCTTGAAGCCGGCTTCAGGCAAGCGCGGCATGTGTCGACAGCCGATCTCATCGATCGATACTTTGCCGATCGAACCGATGGCTTGCGACCGTCGAGCGGCGAATCGATTCTCGTCGCCGGGACCTGACGAACGGTGGCCTTCAGCGCCGCGAGGCCACGACGATTCCGCCGACGATCAACGCGAAGGCTTCACCGTGATAGAGCTGCGGCCATTCGCCAAGAAACGCCGCGGACATCAGCGCAGCAAAAAGCGGCGCGAGATTGGCGAAAAACCCGGCAATATTCGGTCCGACACGCTGAACGCCGAGTCCCCAGCAACAATAGGCGAGGATGGCCGGTCCCAGGCCGACATAGAGCAGCGCCGTAACCAAGGGCCAGCCCCAGACGATATGCGCACCGGTCAACGCCCATTCGCCGGCTGAAAAAACCCCGGACCAAAGCAAACCGAACGCGATCTGCGCCACCAGAAACGCCGACCAGTCGTTGCGCCATCGAGCGGGCTCGCGTGTACGCATGAGCAGCCAGCTGTATAGCGCCCAGCCGAACGCCGCCACGAGCATATAGAGATCGCCCGCCACGAGATGAAACTGGGCCAGCGCGGTCCAATGCCCGCGGCACAGCACCAGCAAAACGCCGGCAATCGAGAGCGCGGTGCCAACCCATTGCCGCCCGGTAATTTGCTGCCCGAAGAAAAGCCGTCCCACACAGAGCATCCAGATGGGAATGCTCGCGGCCATCAGCGTCACGTTCAACGGCGTTGAAGTCTTCAGTGCAAGGTATTGCAACGCGTTATAACAACCGACGCCGAACAGGCCGAGCAGCGCAAACCGGCGCCAGTGCGCCCACAATCCGCTCGATGGGTGCAGCACACGGCCCGCGAACGGCGCGAGAAAGACAAAGGCTACGAGCCACCGCAAAAAGTTGAGCGTAAGCGGCGGTACGAGCCCACCGACCATCCGGCCGACGACGGCATTGCCCGCCCATAGAAAAGGCGGCACGGTAAGCAGCAAGGCGGTGCCCGGTGTTAAGCGCTGTTGCATGGAATGCGCACTTATGTGCGTTCTCGCGTGAGAGGTGGGGGACATCGGCAATTCGTGCAGATCATAGCGAGATTGCCGTAGCCGACGCGGACTATCCCTCATAGACGCAAGGTCTTGGCTACGGTGCTCGGGACTCATCGCCTGCACGATCAACGCCGTCATGGTAGTTTCGCGTCTTTATTCGACAACGAATGGATCGGATCGATGGAATACCGCAAACTCGGCGACTCGGACGTCAAAGTCAGCGCAATTGGCCTCGGCACGATGACTTGGGGCGAGCAGAACACGGAAAGCGAAGCACACGCGCAGATCGACTACGCACTCGATCAAGGCGTCAATCTGATCGATACCGCGGAGATGTACCCAGTCCCGCCTAAAGCCGATACGCAGGGTTCGACCGAACGCTATATCGGCTCTTGGCTGGCGAAGCACCCCAGCGCACGCGAGAAGATCGTGCTCGCGACGAAAATCGCGGGCCCGGCGCGTCAGCCGCACAACCCGCGTCACATTCGCGGCGAACAGAACCAGTTCGATCGGGCGAATCTCACCGAGGCACTGAACGGCAGCCTCGAACGTCTACATACGGACTATATCGACCTATACCAGTTGCACTGGCCGGATCGAAGCACCATGACGTTCGGAAGGCCAACCTATCCATGGATCGACGACGAATACACGGTGCCGATCGAGGAAACGCTGAGCGTACTCGCCGAATTCGTGAAAGCGGGCAAGATCCGTCACATCGGCGTATCGAACGAGACTCCGTGGGGGGTCTCGCAGTTCCTGCGCGCCGCCGAACGCCTCGGTTTGCCGCGCATCGTCAGCATTCAAAATCCTTACAGCTTATTGAACCGGACATTCGAAACCGGACTGTCCGAGTTCAGCCATCGCGAACGGATCGGTTTGCTCGCTTATTCGCCCCTCGCATTCGGTTGGTTATCGGGAAAATACGAACGCGGGGCGCGGCCGGCCGGAGCGCGCATCACGCTTTACGAGCGTTTCCAGCGGTACAGTAAGCCGCAAGCAATCCAGGCGACGAGCGCTTATGTTGCGCTGGCCCGACGCTACGGTCTCTCGCCCGCGCAATTCGCGCTGGCATTCGTGAATTCCCGGCCGTTCGTGACGAGCAACCTGATTGGCGCGACCTCGCTCGACCAATTGCGCGAGAATATTGCGAGTATCGACGTGACGCTGCCCGAGGCGGCGTTCGCCGAAATCGATGCGCTTTACGAGGCGCAGCCCAACCCGGCGCCCTGAGCTGGGGGCGGTGCTCCTCGCGCGTCCTTAGGAGTCCTCACGAAGCCATGCGTCTTTCGCGACATTGGCGTCTTTCGAGCGGCGCGCTTGCCCAGGCAATCGGCGCCGCGCTCGCATGGGTCGTGACGTTCTCGCCGGGATACGCCGCGGCGCCCTCACCGGCCGCGCCGCTCAGCGTGAAAGAGCTGGCGCCGGGACTCTACGCGCACCGCGGACATGACGACGTGGCCACGCCTCGAAACGGCGGCGATATTGCCAATATCGGCTTCGTCATCGGCACGCGTTGCGTCGCAGCGATCGACACGGGCGGCACACTGGCCGAAGGGCGCGCACTGCGGGCGGCCATCCGCCGCGCCACGCCGCTGCCGGTTTGCTATGTGATCAACACACATATGCATCCCGACCACATCTTCGGAAACGCCGCATTCCTCGACGATCACCCGCAGTTCGTCGGCAGCGACAAGCTCCCGGAAGCCGAGCTCTCGCATTCGCAAAGCTATCTGCACGTGCTGACGCGCGAACTCGGCAGCGTTGCCGCGGGCAGCCGGGTGATCCCGCCGACGCTGCTCGTTCACGGCACGCTCGATCTGGACCTGGGTTCCCGGGTGCTGACGCTGCAAACCTGGAAAACAGCACATACGAACAGCGATCTGACCGTCTACGATAAAAGCAGTGGGACGCTGTGGCTCGCCGATCTACTCTTCGCGGGCTGCCTGCCGGTGGTGGACGGCAGTGTAGCGGGTTGGCTCGACGATCTCGCCGCAATCCGCGCGTTGCCGGGAGTCCGGCGCGCGGTGCCGGGCCACGGTCCGCTCGACGCGCCCTGGCCCCAGGCGCTCGACGCCGAGCGCGGCTATCTCGAGCGACTCGCCAACGACGTGCGCGCGGCCATTCGCGCGGGCCGGACGATGCGGCAGGCCATCGACACGATCGGTGCGAACGAACGCCCGCAATGGAAGTTGTTCGATGTCTATCAACGCCGCAACGTCACGACGGCGTATGCTGAGCTCGAGTGGGAGCCCTAGCTGCCTAGCTGTGGAGGCGACACATGAAGACCGAATCTATTCGTCGGGCAATTGCGGCCGCGGCGTTCGCCGTGGGCGCGATAGGCTCGCTCGTCGCAGCGCCCGGTGCCCGGGGCGCGACACCGTCGGCCGATGACGACCCCAACAAGGTAGCCAGTTGGGTCGATTTCCGCGACGGCACCTTCAAAGACCGCCAGATCGATCCGCACGGGGAGGCGGTCATCAAGCTCGATGCACCCGCCCGCGCGGCGGACGCCGCGATCGTGCCCATCTCGATCACGGCGCAGTTTCCTCAAACGCCGGCGCGCTACATTCGGCGGATCTACCTGTTCATCGATCAGAACCCCGAGCCCTACGCGGGCTGGTTCGAATTCACGCCCGAATCGGGGCGCGCGAGTATCGAAACGCGCGTACGCGTGGAGGACTACACGTTCATGCGCGCGATTGCCGAGACCAACGACGGCCACCTCTACAGCGCGATCCGCTTCATCAAGGCATCGGGAGGCTGCTCGGCTCCCGTCGGTAAGGATGACGAAGCGGCGCTCGCAAACATCGGAAAGATGCGTCTGCGCGCGCAAGGGAGTGCCGCCGCGGGCCAACCGCAGCTTGCGCAGTTGATGATCAGCCATCCGAACCGCACCGGCATGGCGATGAACCAGATCACTCGGCAATACGCATCGGCGTATTTCGTCCGCAAGATCGAGGTCTCCTACGGGGGCAAACCGGTGATGACCGCAAACGTCAACTTCTCGATCAGCGAGAATCCGAATTTCCGCTTCTACTTCCTGTCGCGCACGCCCGGCGAGTTGAAAGCGACGGTCCGCGATTCACAGGAGCACGTGTTCGAAGCCACCATGCCGGTGCCGGCCAAGAACGCGAGCGCCGAGCCGGCGCCCGCGCGGATGTGACGATGGGGGAAACGCCTCTATCGCGCACACGCGGCGCGCGGGTCGGGCTGCTCGGAAAAACCGCCGCGCGCGCGCTGCGCGTGAGCGTTGCGACGGTATGGGTGGCGAGCGTCTGCATCATGGCGCTACCCGTCGCGGCCGCAACGCCCACCGCACAAATCAGTGCGGCGAGCACAGAGCAGACGATCAGCGCGGCGTCCGGGGCGGCGGCCGCCGTCGATCGCGAGCCAGAAGTCGCGAACGAGCGCGACATCCCCCGCCCCGTGCAAATCGCGCCGGGCGTTTATGCCATGTTGGGCAGCGGGGACGCCGTCGCGCCGCGCAATCACGGAATCGTCGCAAACAACGGATTCGTCGTCGGCAAGCGCGGCGTGGTCGTGATCGATACAGGCGCGTCCTATCGCTACGGCCGTGCCATGATCGAAGCGATTCGCAGGGTCACACCGCTGCCGATCGAACTCGTCGTCATTACGCATCAGGCGCCGGAGTTCGTATTCGGCGCGGCGGCTTTTCGCGACGCAGGTGTGCCCATCCTTGCGCATCGCCGTACCGCCGAGCTGATCGCCGCCCGTTGCTCCATTTGTCTGACGAACCTGCGCCGCACGCTGGGCGAGGAGGAAATGAGCGGTTCGCGCGTGACTGTTCCGGACCGCACAGTCGAGGCGACCACGCGCATCGACGCGGGCGATCGGCAACTGGATCTGCTGTATTTCGGTACGGCCGCAACACCTGGGGACCTCGCGGTTCGCGATGCGCAGACCGGGGTCTTGTTCGCCGGCGCGCTCGTGAGCGTGGGCCGCATTCCGGAGTTGCGCAACGAATCCATTCCTGGGTGGCTCGCAGCCCTCGACCGGATTCATGCGCTCGATGTCAACGAGGTCGTACCGGGCTTCGGTCCGGTCGTGAAACCTGACCGGATCGATTCGGTCGGACAATATTTGAGAGAGCTCGATCGTGGCGTACATGACGCCTATGGCGCAGGCGTTGGGCTGACGAATGCACGGACGCAAGTGCAAACGCCGAACTTTCGCCATTGGAAGCTGTATTCGGTCGCGCACCCCCAAAACGTGCAACGCGTTTATCTGCAATTGGAACCGCACTGACCAAGGGCGGCGATGTCTTGCCCGCTTCGTGTTTCCTAATGCCCGCGAATGATGTCCGAACGCGAAGTCGTATAAACGACGCCTTGGGCGTTGAAATGAACGTTGAAGTAGGCCTCGCCCGCGGGCGGCCCTTCATTCCATTTCCAGCTCCAGACCGTCTCCGGCTTGAGCCGATAAACGGCGACCTCGCCGGGCTTGCCGAGCAATCGACGCACCTCGTCCTCGGTCATGCCTTGCCGGACCTTCGCGAAGTTTTCCGCACTCAGCACCTGCGTGACGGCACGTAGCTTGCCTTGCGGGTCGATGTCCACCATATACGTCGTCACGCCCTGCGGGCCGCGCGGATATTCGAGCCGCTTCGAACCGTCGGTGAAGGTGCGCTCGGTTTCGGGTTGGCCCATTTGGTCGCGAATCTGCGCCTCGGTCGTAACGCCCGGCGTCAGCCCTCTCAGCAATAGCGCATCGGGCTTGATTGCGTTGAGAAAAGCCTTGAATTTTTGCATGGCATGTTCGCTGTCCTGTTGATCGCAGCCGGCCAGCAGCACTGCAACGCCGACAGAAGCGACGGTCATCAGCCGGAAGACGAATTTCATTTTGCGCAGAAGTCCCGCGGAGTCATGGAGTTCCATCGTACCCCAAAGCCTCCCATGAGCCGCTCCGGGAGTCGGGCACGAGGGCGCGAGGGCGCGATGCCCGCGCCGCGTTACCTCGAACACGCCGTCGCTGCGCGCAACGCTTTGCCGCTTCGCACGTGCACGAACCGGGGCCGCGAACCATCCTACCATTGGCCCATTCGAGCCACCTCGCCCAAAAACCAGATGCCAATATCGATCGACGGAAGCAACTTTCCTCCGCGCCATGAGACAAGCACGGCGCATGGCGAAACGCCGGCCGCCGTATCGCCCCCTGCTGTCCGCGCGTTGGGCCGCCATGGCGATGCGCCGAGCAGACTTTCCGCTGGCCGTGACAGTGGCGCGCCCCGCATCGATGGTGAAACGCCGGGAGCGATGGCTACCACGCGCTTTGCGCATGCAAAGAACGCGGACGGCGTACGCGCGCCAGACACGTCATCGTCAGCAGCGCCCCTCGTGATACGCGACGGCGCCGCGCTCAAGCGGCTCGGCGAGCGGTACGACGGCACGGAGGCACTGCCGCTGAAACTCGAAGGCTATTTTGGACCCGGCGAGTTGCAATACCTGCCGGAATGGGTCGGCGCGCTCGATCTCTCCGAATGCCGCGGACTCAGGCACGCCGACCTCGAAGGTTTGTCGTCGTTGCGGCTCACTACGCTCGATGTGAGCGGACACCCGATCGGACAATGGAAGGCCGCGCCGACGCTTGCGCAAACTGGCACTTTGACATCGCTGACGGCGTGCGGCTGCGGTCTCGACGATGCCGACGTGAAATCTCTCGCCTCGCTGCCCGCGCTGACGTCGGCCATGCTGGGGAACAATCGCATTGGCTATGAAGGGATAGCGACGATCTTCGAGAGCGACACGCTTCGGCGCATCGACGTCAGTCGCAACGAGTTCGGCACCCTGGGCGCGTTGTCAATCGCCCGAGACTCCACGTCGCGCGAGTGGGTCGACGTGTCCGGCAACCATATCGGAATCATTGGAGAACAGGCGCTTCGCGAACGCCAGGCAAATAGCGGCGTCTCGATCATCGGTATCGGCGAACATCCGAAACGCGCCTAAGCAGCGACGCTGGCTTGCGACCCGAACCAGGCGGGCACGTGCGCGAGCGCGTCGTCGAGCTGGACGAGCACATGCAGACTCAGCGCGGCGATTTCATCGGTTGGCGCTTTGAGATCCGGCACGGCGACGACTGCCATGCCAGCATCGACGGCCGCTCGGATGCCGTTCTCGCTGTCCTCGAACGCAAGACAATGAGCGGCCGGGGCACCCAGGCGCTCGGCCGCGAGCAGATAAACCGCGGGATCGGGCTTACCGCGGGCAACTTCGTCGCCACCCGCTATCGCGCGAAAAAACGGCAGCACGCCGACGCGCCTCAGGCGCACTTCGATCTCCTCCCGCCCAGAGGACGAAGCCACGGCACAGGGAATCCCTGCGCGGGCGAGCGAGGCGAGCAAGTCGCCGGCGCCCGATTTCAACGGAAACAACGGCCCTGCTTGCGAATCCGTCAATTGCGCGCGCACGCGAGCGCGCGCCTCGCTGAAAACAGCCTCGCTGCCCAGCATCTCGGCCAGCATCACGTGACACTCGCGCAACGATCGCCCAATGATCCGAACATAGTCGCTCGGCAGCAGCGTGATGCCCAACTCCCGCGCGACGGCAATCCAGGTATTCATGATCGTGCGCTCGGAATCGATGAGCAATCCATCCATATCGAAAACAGCAGCTGAAAACATCTATTCCGTCCGAGCGCATGCGTGAAGACGACGCACTATACCAAACCGTTGCCCTCGCCGCGCGAATCGCTTTGTCGTCAAGACGGGGCCGGCGGCCGCGTTCCAATGCGGAATTCCGCACACGAGGGAGGCTGAATTCCGACGCGTCGCACAGGGCGCCCGTCGCATCTAGCAGGTCACGTCCGCTTTTCTTTTAAAAACAATGGCTTGTAACATGATCGGCGTGTAGGCGGAATTGGCATACCCATTGCGTTGCCAAGCGCCGTCGCTCCTTCCCGAGCGAATGGTTGACAACATTCCGGAGACACGATGAATCCTGTTCCTTCAAACGTGGCCGCACCCGCGCGCGCCGCCAGTGCCGGCGAATTGCCGGTTTCCACCTCGAAAGACACGCGCTGGCGTCTGCGCTCGATCTTTTCCGGCTCGGTCGGCAACCTCATCGAATGGTACGACTGGTACGTGTATTCCGCGTTCGCGCTCTATTTCGCGAAGTCGTTTTTTCCGGCCGGCAACAGCACCGCCCAGCTGCTCAATACGGCAGCGGTCTTTGCCGTCGGCTTTCTTGCCCGCCCGATCGGCGGCTGGTTGATGGGTATTTATGCCGACCGGCACGGGCGCCGCTCAGCCCTGCTCATCTCCGTGGTCATGATGTGCCTCGGTTCGCTCATCATCGCGCTGTGCCCGAGTTATCAAACCATCGGTGCGGCCGCTCCGGCACTGCTCGTGCTCGCGCGCCTGCTGCAGGGTCTCAGCATCGGCGGCGAATATGGCACGTCGGCCACCTATCTGAGCGAGGTCGCCACCGCAAAGCATCGCGGCTTTTACTCGAGCTTCCAGTACGTGACCTTGATCATGGGTCAACTCGTGGCGATCGTGCTTTTGATCGTCATGCAGCAATTCCTGCTGACGACGCAGCAACTCGAGTCGTGGGGCTGGCGCATCCCGTTTTTTGTCGGTGCGGCGTGCGCGCTCGTCGGCATGCGTTTGCGCGCAACGATGGAAGAAACGGGCGAATTCGAAAAAGCCCGTAAGGCGCGCAAAGCGCGCGGCTCGCTGGCCGAGTTGGCCAGGCATCCGCGTGCGGTGCTGACCGTCGTGGGGCTCACGATGGGCGGTACGGTCGCGTTCTACACCTACTCGATCTACATGCAGAAGTTTCTCGCGAACACCGTCGGCATGAGCAAGCTCGACGCAACGCTCGTTTCGGGTGCGTCGCTTGTGCTTTTCGCCGCGCTGCAGCCGCTCGTCGGGGCCATTTCGGACCGCATTGGCCGGCGCCCGATTCTCATTGCCTTCGGCATTTTCGGCACACTGTTTACCGTGCCGATCATGACGGCCATCAGTCATACTCACAGCGCGTGGACCGCCTTTTTCCTGATCGTGGCGGCACTCGTCATCGTCTCGGGCTACACCTCGATCAACGCAGTGGTGAAGGCCGAGCTTTTCCCGGCCGAAGTGCGTGCTTTGGGTGTGGGCCTTCCATATGCTGTTACCGTATCGATTTTCGGCGGTACCGCCGAGTACATTGCGTTGTGGCTCAAGCAGGCCGGACATGAGGAAATGTTCTATTGGTACGTCACGGGAGCGATCTTCTGTTCCCTGCTCGTCTATATCTTCTCGCGCGATTCGAAACGGCATTCGCGGATCGAGGACTGATCCCGGCGCGGCCGGCTGCGCGGCGGGACGCACGCGATGAAGCTGCGTTCCGCGCTGCGCCTACGGTATGTCGCGACCGGTGCCGGCGTTCTGGCATGCTGCGCGCTGATGGCGTGGTTCGCCTACGTGGGGGCCCTGCGCCACTATGAACGCGTCCGTGCCGCAGAGGTGGCGCAGCGCGCCTCGTTTTATGCGTTATCGCTCGAAGCGCAGCTTGCGCGCTACGAGTCGCTGCCGCGTATTGCCGCGCTGGCCCCGGTGCTGTCGCGGCTGCTGCGCAATCCGGGCGATGCCGCGGAGCAAGCGGCTGCCAATAGCTATCTGAAGGCGGTGCAGATAAACGCACAGCTCGCCGCGGCCTATGTGATGGATACTCGCGGCAATACGCTTGCCGCGAGCAATTGGAACGAGCCCGGCAGTTTCGTCGGCAGGAACTACGCTTACCGGCCGTACTTCAGCGACGCCATCGCACACGGCGTCGGCCGCTTTTACGGTGTCGGCAGCACCACCGGGGAAGCCGGCTACTTTCTGTCGGTGCCGATACGAGATCCCGAGCATCCGAATGCACCGCCCGTCGGCGTAGTGACGATCAAGGCGCCACTCGCAAGCTATGAGGACGCACTGGCCAACAGCGGCGATATCGTCGTGCTCACGGATCGCGACAACGTGGTGTTTCTCGGTTCGGTACCCCAATGGCGTTATCGTGCGCTCGCCCCGCTTTCGGCCGAAGCTCGGGCACGTTTGCGTGCGACGCGGCAGTACGGGGACGCTGCGCTCGAGCCGCTCCCGGACGAAACGCGACATCGATACCGCGTGCATTATCGGCCGACGGGCTCGCTCGGCTGGCGCATCGCCATTCTCACGGCCCCCGCCGAAGATCGCCAGACGGCCGCGCTGGCGGCCATCGGTGCCGCCACGGCCAGCGCGCTCGCCTTCGCATTAGCCGCGGCGCTGTGGCTGCGACAGACCCGCGAGCGCGAACGCGTGCGAGCCCGCCTTGCATTACAGGCGGCACATCGCGATCTCGAAGCGCGCATCGCGGAGCGTACGGCCGAGCTGACGCAGGCCAACAGCGATCTCGCCCGCAAGGTGGAAGCGCTCGATGACGCGCGGCGGATACTGCGCGATACGCGCGATGCGGCGATCCAGGCCGGCAAGCTCGCCGCATTGGGGCAAATGGCGGCGGGCATCACGCATGAACTGAACCAGCCGTTGACGGCCCTGATGACGCTCTCGAACAACGCGGTCCGTCTCATCGAGCTTCAACGTATTCGCGAGCTGGCGCGCAATCTCGAGCTCATCGACGATCTCGCCGCGCGGATGGGAAAAATCGTGGCGCACGTCAAGGCATTCGCACGCAACGATGCGGTGGAGCGCGAACCGGTATCGATCGGCGAGACGATCAAGCAATCGCTCGCGCTCGTGCAGGCGCACCGCAAAGCAAACGACGTGACGATCCGCGTGGCGCACATTCCCGACGAAGCCATTGCATTGGCTAGCGCGATTCGCGCGGAGCAGGTGTTCGTCAACCTGCTCACTAATGCAATCGACGCGTGCGCCATGAGCGAAGATCGAAAGGAAGTCGTCATCGAAGCCGAGATGACGACCCGCACCGTGCGGGTGAGTTTCCGCGACAGCGGGCCCGGCATCGCGCCCGAAGCGTTGTCCAGACTGTTCGAACCGTTTTATACGACGAAGCAACCGGGCAAGGGGCTCGGGCTGGGACTGGCAATTTCGCAGGCCATCATCGACGAATTCGGCGGCAGCCTCAGCGCCGCCAACGTCGAAGCCGAGCCCGGCCGACGCTCGGGTGCGGTGTTCGTCGTCGAACTGCAACGCGCAACCGTTCAATCAGAGTCCATCAATTGAATTCAGTCGATTTTCAGGGCGAGCACCCCGTGTATGTCGTGGAGGACGATCCCGCCGTACGGCTGGGATGCTCGCAAGCGCTCTCGCTCGCCGGCATTGCCGTGCGCGAATTCGAAGACGCGGAAAGCGCCTTCGCGGCACTGTCCCACGCGGTGCCCGCCGCGATCGTCAGCGATATCCGTCTGCCCGGCATCGACGGACTCACGCTTCTGGCAAGCGTCAAAGCGCGTGCGAAGGACGCGGATATCCCGATCATCCTCATCACCGGCCACGGCGACATCGCGATGGCGGTGACCGCCATGCGCGCCGGCGCCTACGATTTCATCGAGAAGCCGTTTCAGTCGGACCGTCTCGTCGAGTCGGTGCGCCGCGCGCTCGAGCATCGGCGGCTCGTCGTGGACAACCGCCACTTGCGGGCGCAACTGCGCGGCGAGCAGCTCATGCTGGGCCGCTCGCCGGCCATGCGTAATGTCCAGGCGATGATCGATGCCATCGGTCCCACACCGGCCGATGCGCTGATTCGGGGCGAAACGGGAACCGGCAAGGAGGTGCTCGCGAGAGCGCTGCACGCGTCCAGCCGCCGCAGCGGGCCCTTCGTCGCCCTCAATTGCGCCGCACTACCCGAGGCGCTCTTCGAAAGCGAAATCTTCGGCCATGAAGCCGGGGCATTCACGGGCGCGCAGCAAAAGCGGATCGGCAAGTTCGAGCACGCACACGGCGGCACACTGTTTCTAGACGAGCTCGAAAGCCTTTCGCTGGCATTGCAGGCCAAGCTGCTGCGTGTCTTGCAGGAACGCAGCGTCGAGCGTCTTGGCAGCAACACGGCAATGTCCGTCGATGTGCGCGTCATCGCGGCCGTCAAGGACGACCTCAAGCAGCTGGTCGAACGCCAGACGTTTCGCGCCGATCTCTATTACCGCCTCAACGTGGCGACGATCGATCTTCCACCGCTGCGGGAGCGGCGCGACGATATCCCCGAGCTCTTTGCGCACTTCGTCCGCGATGCCTGCGCACGTTATGGACGCGCCGAGCCGGCATGGACAGCCTCCGATATGGCGCGCTGGCAAGCCTACGATTGGCCCGGCAATGTCCGGGAGCTCAAGAACATCGCCGAGCGCTTCTCGCTCGGACTCGACGATGGCTTGCCGCAACCGGCGCACGATGCGGGTTCGCTCGAAGCTCGGATGGCGCGCGCCGAACGCGCATGCATCGAGGAGGCATTGCGAAGCGCCGACGGACAGGTGCTGCGAGCAGCGGAGCTGCTCGATCTGCCGCGTAAAACGCTCTATGACAAGATTGCCCGGCATGGGATCGATGTGAACGCGTTTCGATAAGCGCCTGCCGATCGCGCCGCCGGTCCCATCCGCTATCCCATAAATCCATCGATGCCCACCCGTCAACGGCGATAGGTGCCCCTCTCCGCCGACGACGCCTATGCTGAATCGACTCACTTGTCGACGGCGGCGTCGCGCATCTCATCCGCCGTCTGCTGCATCCACTGAGCGGAGAAGACGAATGATGAATCCAAGAATCTGGGTTGCCATCGCTGTCGCCGGATGCTGCGCGTGTCTCGGTCAGCCCGCGTCGGCGCAAGAATGCGAGGCCTCCGACACTTGGTTCGCGTCGACCGGCGTTCCAAAGCCGGACGATGCGCACCGAAGCAGATTCAACTCGAACTGCGCGTTCCATCAATTCTCGTGGCAAGCGTTCTTATGGCTGACCGACGCCCTACAAAACGGCACACCGCGGTTCCAGAGCATGTTTTCGGATGCTTCAATCGATTCCGAGGCCAAGAATCCAACTGAACACGTGCTCGACGGCGTGCAGCAGGCCGATTCGCTCGGCATTCTGGTGGACCAGAATGGCCGAGCGGTCTATACCAACATGCTCATCAACGATGTCTATCGCCAGTTCGTCCTCGACCGCCGACTGAACACGCGGGAAGGCATGAAAGAGGCCGCTGCCAACCTGGTCTTCCCGACCGGCGCCATCTCGCTGAAAGCCGCCTGGAAAATCGTCGGCCCGAACGAAGACGTCAGCCGCTTCTATACCACCACTGCAAAGATTGCCTTGCTCTCGAAAACGGGTAACACCGTGGATATCGACCCACAGCGCAAGCTCGAGACCGTAAAGGTCGCTCTGGTCGGCTTTCATATCGCATGGGTGGTAGACGGCCATCCCGAAGCCATCTGGGCCACGTTCGAACACGTCGATAACGCGCCGGATTTCAAGGAAAACCAGCAGATGTCGCAACCTGTCGCGAACAAGTCCTACACGTTTTACCGTGCCGGCACCCCTGCTCAGGATTGCAACGTCAACAATGCATCAGTGATCGAGCTCGATAAGTCGACACAAAAGCTCACGCCCGTGACTCAGACTTGCCGGCAGTACCGGACCGGAGGGGGCGAAGAACCCAACGTCAAGAATATCGATTCGCTCAACAAGAGCGTTCGGGACCACCTCGCAACCAAGCAGTCAGTCTGGCGAAACTACGAAGAGGTGGGTGCCGTATGGATGGGAGAGGATCAGGCCTCGGCGAAACCATTTCATCCTGATTGGAGTCCGCAGATCGATAACTCGCAGATCAAGGGCTCCGATCAGCTCTCGAACTCGGTGATCGAGACGTTTACGCAGAACAAGGTTTCCAAAAATCAATGCTTCAGTTGCCACAACACGATGGCAGTCACGGATACACGCGACCTGCCGCTCGTATTGCCGGGCAAAGATATCAACACCAGTCATATCTTGCTGCGCAAATACATGAACAACCCCGTCATCAAGCGATAGCCGGCACACGACGCGGACATTCATTTCCGCGCGATACCGACACATCCCGCACGTTCGCCGTCAAGATCAGGGAGCCCGCCATGTCGAAAACCAGCCTACGCATTCATCCCAGCATCGGATTCGCGCGGGTCGGCAGCAGTGAGGAGTACTACATCGGCCCGGAAACGTCCGCTGGCTTGCCCGTCGCCGGGCAAGAGGCCACGGGAGGACTTCCCATCAAGCCGGGTACGGAAGAAAACACCCCCATTACCAGTGCGGACCTCCGCGATCAGCATGGACGTCTCAAGCGCCAAGCCGCACGCTTCCGAATTTACCAGTACGACGATACCGGCTCCACCGGATATCCCTGTGGCGCAGGCACGGAGGTCGTCATCGGCTCGAGAGTCGATGGCAAGCTCGTGAAGGACATCGTTTGGACCGTGCATCTTGCCAACAAGAAAGCGAACTGCTGGCGGATCGAGGCAGCGCCGTGGCCCGGCGGCCTCGACGGCTATGAAGGCGATAAACAGCCACCGCTTCGCAATCCGAATTTTATGCGGGACCCTTCCGGCAAGCCGTCGGACCCTGGCGACGAGATCCGCCTGAGGCACCTGGTCATCGATGCCGGTCCTCGAGCGATTGCAGCATCGAAACAGGAGAAAGTTGCATTCGATAAGACCACGATGGCGAGCTACTGCAACGCCAAAGGCCAGCTGGTCGACTTACACCACTATCCGAAGTCGTTTCCGCCGTCCGATGGTACGGAACAGGTTGCGTCGTCGGCCAGCCAGCCGATTACGAAGCTGGGAGAGATGACCACCGAGCCAAAGGGGCGTCTGCTTGTGCTGGGGGCTTACGGTCGCGCTTGCGGTTTCGATTCCAAGGGACATGCCAACCCGGATGCACCGTTGAACGAGGATGTCGATAACGACAATTGGTTCGACGACACCGCTGACGGCCCCGTTACCGCATGGCTCGTTTTGGACGATGGCAGCAAGCGTGAAGTGAACAGCGGTGCGTGGGTGGTGTCGACCGACCCGGCCTATGCGCCGCAGACGAGAAACGTCGTGACGCTGTGGGACGACATCCTGAACACATGGATCGAGAAGTTCCAACTCAGACCTGACATCTACAGAGATCTCAACTACCAGACCGACTTCCAGCCGTCGTTCGATGAGGACGTCTTCCCGATTCTTCGCGCGGCCTCATTGCAGATGTGGACCACGAATCTGCCGAAATCGGCGATCAGTAGCCATCGCAACCTCGACCAGCTCAAGGCGACGAAGCCTACGTTCAACATTCTGTCCTTCATTCGCGACCCAAAGTCTTCGACGCAGATAAAGACCGGCTCGCCGCTGATGCCGCTTTCCCTGGGCGATAACGGGAAAAGTTTCCTGACGCTCACCACGTCGCAGTATTTCTTCATCAAGCAGTGGACCGACGGCCGGTGCCAGCCGTCCGGGCGGCAGGCGCATCTCGGCCCGGGCGAAGCGCTCGATAAAGCCGTGCTTTCCAACTGTCTGGGTGGGCGTTTCAGCCCCGGAATCGACCTGACGTTTATCGTCCGGGATCCGAATCTGTACAAGGCGAACTGGCATGACCCGACGATCGGACCGTTTCGGATCAACATGCGCAAGCTCGACTACGGAACCGCGACCGCGGACAAGCCATTTCTCGGCATCGGTTATATACCGCGATCAACAAAAGAGAAATATCAGACGGTCGAGCCCGGAGATCTTTGCAAGTTCATGTCCATTCCATGGCATACGGACTACAACTCATGTGCGACGCATGTCCCCGACCCCAACCCGAACGGCCCGTTGACCGAGAGCAACGTATATGGAGGACGGGTGAATACGACCTTGTTCTGGTCCTGGCCAGCACAAAGACCGGTGGCGGTCTACACCTATGACGATCTTGCGGCGAACGGCGGTGAGTTGCCCGTTCAGCGTTATTCCGTTCGCGGCGAAGGCACGGCGGCCGTGTCTCATGCCGGATCCGACAAGTTCAATACGCCGGCCATGAACGTCGGGCGTTATCAGCAGCGCCGGGATATTCTCGTCAACTGGGACAAGATCGGCTTCGTCATACAGGGTGTTGCGATAGAGGGATATCACCCCAGCTATCCGCGAGACTACTATCTGGAGGTCCAAAGCCGCTTCAAGAAGGATCACAGCAATCTCGTCGAACCTTGGGCCAACACAGTGACCGATCCGGTCCATCCGCCGAGGAACCGCGATAGGTGAACACCCAATGCGAAGGGGCCCATGCCGCCCTCGTGGAGAATCGGCTTTCACCGGCACCCAGTCAATCGCACTATCGGGTCGCGGTGATAGGAGGCGGACCCGCCGGTAGCAGTTGCGCACTGGCGCTGGCAAACGCCGGCGTCAGCGATATCCTGGTCGTCGAAGCTTCTTCATACAGCGGATTCAAGGTGGGCGAAAGTATTCCACCCGAATCCCGGATGTTGCTCAGAAGCCTGAATATCGACGAGGCGTTTCTCACGCGGCATCATGAGCCCTGCTACGGGAGTTGTTCCTATTGGGGCAGCGACAAACGCGGCTACAACGATTTTCTTCTCAACCCCCATGGGCACGGATGGCATCTCGACCGAAGCCGGTTCGATGCCTTTCTCGCCGCGCAAGCGCACGCCGCCGGCGTGGAATTGCTGACCGGAAGTTCGCTGTCGGGATCCGAGCCGCTCGGTTCAACGGGGTACATGTTGAGCCTCAAATGCCCTGGTGGGGTCCTCGCGCGCGTACACGCGGATTTCGTTGTAGATGCAAGCGGTCGACGTTCCGTGTTTGCCCGACAACGCGGTGCCAGACAAATCAATTCAAATCCCCTCATCTGCTTTGCTGCGAGCTTGCGTCGCCACAACGCCGACGTATCGTTTTCCAGGCTTACTCATCTCGAGGCTGTCGAGCAAGGTTGGTGGTATGTCGCGTCCATACCAGGCAACGCCGTCATCATTGCATTCGCAACGGACGTGCCGATCGTGCGCACGATGCAGTTGCAAAAAGCTGAGCGCTGGTACCGAATGCTGCGCGCTGCGCCTCATACATCGCAACTGATGGAGGGCATCGATCCGCGGGACGCGCAGGTTCGGTGTTATCCCGTGCCGTCGTACTGCCTGGACCGCCTATGCGGCGAACGGTGGCTCGCGATCGGCGATGCCGGGTCGGCCTACGATCCCATTACCGCTCAGGGAATCGTCAAATCTCTCTCAAATGGGATTCACGCGGCCCAGGCGATCCAGAGCCACATGAGTGGAACCTCCGATGCGCTCGAAGCGTTTGCGCAAATTGTCCGCACACAGTACCGCCGCTATCTGGACTTGCGACGCGATCTCTATTGCCTCGAGCAGCGTTGGCCGGCCTCGGAATTTTGGCAAAGGCAAATCACGTCGGCGAGCATGTAGCACGGATAAATCGTACAGTTAGCGACGCTTAACCCTACGTCGTTTCTCGAAACGTATACTCGAACGCATCCGAAATCCATGTCGAGGTTGCGCAACGATGAACGCCCGCTCGGAGCACTATCCCAAGGCCATACTGTTCGATTTGCTGACCGCATTGCTCGATTCGTGGAGCTTGTGGAATCGCAGCGCCGGGACGATCGAAGCCGGCCGCGCATGGCGCGCCGAATATCTGCGGCTCACCTACGGATGCGGACGATACGTGGCGTACGAAACGCTCGTCAGACAAGCCGCCGAGAACGTGGGATTGCCGCCGTCCGCGCCGCACGCTCTCGAGGACAACTGGCTGACACTCGAACCTTGGCCCGAGGCCGCCCAAGTGTTGGGCCGGTTGCGCAGCCGCACGAAACTCGCGGTCGTCACGAACTGCTCCGAGCGGCTCGGCAGACAAGCCGCCTCGATCGTTCCTGTCCAATGGGACGCCGTCGTGACGGCGGAAGAGGCCGGCGCCTACAAGCCTGACAAGCGCCCCTACGAGCTCGCGTTGAAAAAGCTCGGCGTGGGCGCGGGCGATGCCGCCTTCGTTGCCGGATCGAGCTACGACATGTTCGGCACCGCCGCGCTCGGGATGTGTACCTACTGGCACAACCGTGTCGGGTTGCCGCTCGCCGCCGGCGCCCAACGTCCCGCAATCGAATCGCCCTCGCTCGATTCGCTCGATGCCTGGGCGAGCCACTTCCGCAGTCCCGCGTGAATCCGATCGCCGCATGCCTGCACAACGCGCATGCGGCTTCAATCGTCGATTAATCCGCCAAAACGTAGTTCCAGCCCAAAAATTAGCCGGAGATTACGAACAATCCGTCAAATATGAAGTAACGACACGTCATTATTGCGCTTTCAAGAATTGTGTTTCTACGGATATAGCGATGTTCGTTCCGCGCGCAGGCGAATACATTTAGGGAGCTCGATTCAAGGAGCTGCAATGAGGACTAGAAAATCTCCCGCCCCCGACCTAAGCCGCGTCCAGATCGAAATACTCGAGCAGTCCGAAAACACGCTCGTGATCCGCTGGGTCGAGCCGGGTCGTTGCCATTATGGCGAGCAGCGCTGGCGCCGCCGCTCGGCCAATTCGTCGGGAACCTGCGTCGTTTCACGCCGTGCCATTCGCCGCGGCGACGCCGTGTTTCGCCCCGCCGAGCGGCCTGCACCGGCCAATGCGTCGGCCATGATTTCGGTGGAAGCGTTCATGCAAGGCGAGACGAGCTGTCCACGGGCAACCTGAGTTAGCCCTGGCCGCCGCTTGCGCTAATGCGCATCGAGCGATGCACGGACCGCCTGCAAACCGTTCGCTCCCTTTACCGTCGTCACACCATCGAGCCACTTTTCGAGCATCGCCGGATGAGCCGATAAAGCTTGTCGCGCGGCGGTCTCCAGGCTGGCCTTATCGCGCAGCACGCGCGCGATCATCTGGTTCTCTATCGCCACATCGAACGTCATCTGCTTGAACAGCCGCGCGAGATTCGCGCATTCGCCGGTGAAGCCACTACGCGCCACCGTATTGACCGTTGCGCCCCCATAGTTGGGACCGAAATAAGTGTCGCCTCCCGATAAATACGTGAGATGAAACTCGGTATTCATCAGATGTGGCTCCCACGCAAGAAACACGATCCACTGTTTCTCGCGCACCGCGCGCGAAACCTGGGTCAGCATGCCAGTCTCGCTCGATTCGACGATCTTCCAATCGCCGAGGCCGAACGCTTTATCGGCAATCATTTTCTTGATGTTCTGATTGGCCGGCGCTCCGGGCTCGATGCCATAAATCCGGCCGCCGAAGCGCGACGCATTGCGGGCGAGATCGGCGAAGCTGTGAACGCCGGCCGCGGCCACGTAATCGGGCACGGCAAGCGTGAACTTCGCCCCGGTCAGGTTGGCCTGCACCACGTCCAATGAATGAGCGTCGATAAACGGTTTGATTAGCGGCGCCTGAGCCGGCATCCAGTTGCCGAGAAAAACGTCGATCTGTCCTTTGCGAAGACCTTCATAGGTGATCGGCACGGACAGGTTCTGCACTGTCTGCCGGTAGCCCAGCGCCTTGAGTACGACGCCCGCCATCGCGTTCGTCGCATCGATATCGGTCCAACCCGGATCGGCCATGCGCACCGACGTGCAGGTCGCGCCGTCGGCCGCGGCAGCCGTCGACGCCCAACTGATGAAGAATGCGGACAAAAGCGACGACAGGCACCAAAAAGCAAGCGTGGTCTTCCTCATTGCGGCTCTCCATGAGAGGCGGTTGGGTTCAGCGCGACGCGGGGCAGGCGCGCCATCGCTTCGAGCGTGTCGAGTTCGAGATGGTTACGCATGAAACGGCGGCTCGCGTCGGAAAACGGTTGCCAGTCCCATGACGCGATCTTCCCTTGCGTCGTGGCTTCGTAGTGAAAACGCCGGCGCCGCTGGCTCACCAGCACCTGTTCGCGCAAGCGCGCCAAATCCCACCGCTGCAGCACGCGCGCACGAAACGCGTCGAGCACGCGGGCCGAACCCGGATCGGAGGCCAGGTTATGCAGCTCCCGCGGATCGTCCGCAAGGTCGAATAGCTGATCGGGGTCGGCCGGCGAGTGAATGTATTTGTATCGCCCGTGCCGAATCATCACGACGGGAGCGATCGCGCCTTCGGCGAGATACTCGCCGAAAACCTCGTCATGGCCGTCCTCGCCGCGCAGATGCGGCATCAGACTCGACCCATCGACGGGGTCCGGCCAGCTCCCGCGCGGCTCGCCGATCGCCAACTCGACGAACGTGGGTAACAGATCGATGTGCGAAACCGATGCTTTGACCCGGGCGGCGGCGAAACGCTGTGGCGCGTGCACGATCAGGGGAACACGGCAAGCGTTTTCGAAGAACGTCATCTTGTACCAAAGCCCGCGCTCGCCCAACATGTCTCCGTGGTCCGACGTCACGACGATGACGGTGTTCTCGGCGAGGCCCGTCGAACGCAGCGCGTCCAGCACCGCACCGAACTGTGCGTCGACGTAGGAAACCGCACCGTAATACGCGTGTCTGGCATTGCGGACCTGCTGCGGCGTCGGTGGCGTGCGGTCGATCTCGCAAACGGCACGCACACGCCTGGAATGCGGATCGCTCTCGTCATGCGAGAGCGACACGGCGGGCATATCGATCTCATCGTCGCGATAGAGGTCCCAGTACTCGCGTGGGATTGCATAGGGATCGTGCGGATGGGTCAACGAGACGACCATGCAAAACGGCCGATCGTCGATGCCGGCTTCCCGCTCGCGGGCCATGTCATAAAGCTTTTGCTTCGCGCAAAACGCCACCTCATCGTCGAAGTCGAGCTGGTTCGTTCGAACACATGTGCCCGCGTCGATCACCGAACTCATGTTGTGATACCAGCTTGGCCGAACATCGGGATGGTCCCAGTCGGGCACCCAGCCGAAATCCGCGGGATAGATGTCGGTCGTCAGGCGTTCCTCGAAACCATGAAGCTGATCGGGGCCGCAAAAATGCATCTTTCCCGAGAGTACCGTGCGGTAGCCGGCAGCCCTCAGATAGTGTGCGAAGGTCAAGGTCTGGGCGGGCAATTCGGCTGCGTTGTCGAACGCGCCGATCGCGGAGGGCAGTTTCCCCGCCATGAATGCGAAGCGCGACGGCGCGCACAGCGGGCTCGCGCAATAAGCCGATTCGAATACGACGCCCTCGCGGGCAAGCGTATCGATATGCGGCGTCTTCGTGAGGCGATGTCCATAGGCGCCCAACGCGAAGGGCGTCAGTTGATCGGCCATCAGGACGAGCAGATTGGGTTGAGTGGCGTGCATTGTCGATCGATGCGGATTCGATGGTTCGAATAGTCAGGAGTCCGTGGTAGACGGCGCTTGGCCGCGCAAAACGCACCGAGCGGGCGGCATGCGAAATGCGCGACATCGAATCCACTATTGCGCTTCAATATGTGCTTGAGAAGCGCTGGGGCGTTATGTGCTCATAAGGTGGGCTTATGGCTGCGAGCCGCCGGCCGCGCTTACGGAGGGCCGCGTGTCGCGGCTCAAACGGGAAGGCTTACGCCGGTCAGTTTTTCGCAGACCTCGATCAGACGGTCCCCCGCCGCAACGTCGCGTGCACGCCGCGCGACGCGGGCGTTCCCCACGCGCTCACCGCGCATTTCCATCAAACCTCGAGGGCCGTAGTAGCCGCCGCTGATGGCTGCGTCGGAGGTTGCCGCGAAAAGCGTCGGCAATGCGCCGGCGTAGTCGCTATTGAAAAAAAGTCCGATGAGCCTGCCGATCATCCCGCGTGCCGCACGCTCGACGGCCGGTCGGTCCGAGCCGCGAAAGAGATTGGTATTCGCCACGCCCGGGTGCGCGGCAATCGACATGATGGGCGAGTGGGCCGCGCTCAACCGCCTGGCGAGCGCGAGTGCAAAGACCAGATCGGCCAGCTTCGATTGACGGTAGGCCGCCATCGGTGAATACGATCGCTTCGATTGAAGATCGTCGAACGCCAGACGTCCGCCCTTATGCGCGATGGATGCGACGGTCACGATGCGAGGCGGCTCGCTGGCCTGAGCCGCAGCCTGCTCGATAGCCGGAAAAAGCAACGCGGTCAACGCGAAATGGCCGAGGGCATTGACACCAAATTGAAGCTCGAAACCGTCGGCGGTCGTGCGCCGGCGGCGCGGCGCCATGACACCGGCGTTATTCACGAGTACGTGCAAGGGGCGCTGCCGCGCGAGTTCGGCCCGGGCGAATGCCCGCACCGATGCCAGCGACGCGAGATCGACGATCGCGACCTCGACGTCGGCGCCGGGTATTTCGGCTCGAATCGCGGTTGCCGCGCGCTCGGCGCGCTGCAAGTCGCGGCAAGCGAGCACGACCTGCGCGCCCTTGCGCGCCAGCACACGCGCCGCCTGATATCCGATGCCGCTGTTTGCACCGGTAATCAGGACGCGTTTGCCGCTCTGCTCGGGGAGATCGGAGACGGTCCAGGACTGGGCGTTCTTCATCGGCGCTCCCGTTATGGGTACAGTTGGCATCGAAGACTAACACTGGCAATGGGCCGCGTGGTTACGGGGTTGCCGAGCAACGGAGGCGTAGCGCATTGGCCCGCTGGAACCGGGGAGACTGTGCCCTCGTCACCGCGGTAGCCAGAGAGGCAGACCAGAAACCGACACGGCCGTTATCTCCTGCAGGAATAATCTTCCTCTATCTCTGACACAAATATTTGCGTTATATCTCTTGTACGAATATCTTGCGGAATATTTGTATCGGAGATATCTGCCATGGAGATCATCATTCGGACCCCGGCGCAATTGGGCCAGGTTCTTCTCTCGGCGAGGAAGACGCAAGGCATCACGCAAACGCATGCGGCGGCTCAAATCGGCGTACAGCAGCCAAGGCTGTCAGCGCTCGAGACCACGAGCACCGGAAGCCTTTCGCTCCAACAGATGCTGATGCTGTTTGCGCTGTATCGGCTGGAACTCTGCGTGCAGACGCGGGACCGAGACGAGCCGGATCACGCACAGCCGGAATGGTGACGAGGCCCCGATGCCGAGCCTCTCATTACGCGGCTCATTGCGCGCACTCCCGACGTTATCGCGAGCGTCTCGCGGCATCTGCCAACCGGATTTCCGGAGCGCGTCGCGGTGCGCGTTTTCGGAGGTCTCCAGCAATCCGTCTCCAGCCTCGAAGCAACGGCGAACGCTGCGGCATACCGGTGACGTCTGCAGCTTCGCCAATCATTCCAGCGGAAATCCATCCCTGAACGCTTGCCGCAAGAAGTCGGTAAAGCACTTGACCGCGCGTGCCACCTGTACGCCGTGCGGGCGCACCACATGCAGTTGCGAAGCGAATGCGCCCACCGGGCGCCAGTTATTCAACAGCACCGAGAGCTTGCCCGCTTGCAAGGCGGATTGCGCGGTGAAGTCCGGCAACAGCGCAATGCCGAGATGCTCGAGCGCCGCATCGCGCAATATCTCGCTGTTGTTCGCCGAAACCGGTCCGTTCACCGTCACATTGACGCGCGACTTTTCGTTGCGTCTGCCGACCTTCTCGAAAGACCACACGCCGGAACCCACTGGGCGCGGATAGTAAAGGCAATCATGCTGCGCAAGATCGGCCGGCGCCCGCGGCGTGCCACGCCGCTCGAGGTACGCGTGCGTCGCGACGATCACGGAGCGCGTATCGCACAGCTTTCCGGCCACATGGGTATCGGGCACGTTCGCGCTATGGCGGATGGCAAGGTCGAAACCCTCGCTCGCAATCGAGGTAAGCCGATCGGATAGCTCGAGCTGCACCCTCACCTCCGGATACGCGCGCGAGAATTCGGCGAGGCGCGGCACCAGTTGCTGGCGCGCGAACGCGACCGGCGCAGTGACGCGCACCGTCCCACGCACCGCATCGGCCAGTTCCCGCACGCTCGCGAACGTCGCGGCAATGCGCTCGAAATCCTCCCGCGTGTCGTCAACGAGGCGCCTGCCCGCTTCGGTGAAACGCACGCTGCGGGTGGTGCGCTGCACCAACACCACCCCCGCTGCCCGCTCGAGCTCCGCGATGCGCTGGCTGACCGCCGCCTTGCTGACCCCGAGCCGAGCTGCCGCCGCCGTGTAAGTACCCTGCGATGCCAGCACGTTGAGCCAATGCAAGTGGGTCCAGAGCGCCTCGATCTTTTGCGTATCCATATATGGAATCCCGTAGCACGCCGATAAGCGTGCCGATGATAGCACCGCGTCGAGTTATGTTTTACGCATCGCTCATTGATTGTTCGCCGGAGAAAACAATCAATTCAGTTGGAGATGCTTTGCACGCGGCCCCCGCATTCGTACACTGTCAGCATCAACCAACCCGTGAGGAGACGAAATGCAGCCCTATGCCGATTCCGCAGACGTGATTCACTTCATTGGCGGTAAAACCGAGCGTGGCGCGGGCGATCGCACGCAGGCAGTCTTCAATCCGGCGACAGGCGCAGTGGCCCGCCGCCTCGTGCTCGGCACCGCAGCCGACGTCGATGCCGCCGTGGCGAGCGCGAAAGCCGCGTTCCCGGGCTGGCGCGACACGCCGCCGATTCGGCGCGCACGCGTGCTGCTGCGCTTTCTCGAGCTCATGAATCGTCACAAGGACGAACTTGCGGCCATCATCGTCGCCGAACACGGTAAGGTCTTCTCCGACGCCCAGGGCGAAGTCGCGCGCGGCATCGACGTCATCGAATTCGCGGCGGGGATCCCGCAACTGCTGAAGGGCGACTACACGGAGCAGGTTTCCCGCGGCATCGACAACTGGACCGTGCGGCAACCGCTCGGTGTCGTTGCCGGCATTACGCCCTTCAACTTCCCCTGCATGGTCCCCTGCTGGATGTTCCCCGTCGCGTTGGCCGCCGGCTGCACGTTCATTCTGAAGCCGAGCGAGCGCGACCCGTCGGCATCGCTGCTCATGGCGCGTCTGCTGAAGGAAGCGGGCCTGCCCGATGGCGTGTTCAACGTCGTGCAGGGTGACAAGGTCGTGGTGGATGCCCTGCTCGAGCACCGGGACGTGAAGGCGGTCAGCTTCGTCGGCTCCACCCCGATCGCCAACTACATCTACGAAACGGGGGCCAAGCACGGCAAACGCGTGCAGGCGCTGGGCGGTGCGAAGAACCACCTGGTCGTGATGCCGGATGCGGACATCGATCAAACGGTGGACGCATTGATCGGCGCGGGCTACGGTTCGGCCGGCGAGCGCTGCATGGCGATCTCCGTCGCCGTGCTGGTAGGCGAGGTAGCCGACAAGATCGTGCCGCGCCTTGCCGAGCGCGCGCGCCAGCTCGTCGTGAAGAACGGCATGGAGCCCGACGCGGAAATGGGGCCGGTCGTGACCCAACAGGCGCTCGAGCGCATCGAAGGCTATATCGCGACGGGCATCGAAGAAGGCGCGACGCTCGTGGTCGACGGCCGCGGCCTGAAGGTGCCGGGCCACGAAAACGGCTTCTTCACGGGCGGGACGCTGTTCGACGATGTCACGCCCGAAATGCGCATCTATCGCGAGGAAATCTTCGGCCCGGTACTGGCGTGCGTGCGCGTGAAGGATTTCGCCGAAGCCGTGCAACTGATCAACGACCATGAGTTCGGTAACGGCGTGGCGTGTTTCACGCGCGACGGCCACGTGGCCCGCGAGTTCGGCCGGCAAATCGAAGTGGGCATGGTCGGGATCAACGTACCGATTCCTGTGCCGATGGCCTGGCACGGGTTCGGCGGCTGGAAGCGAAGCCTGTTCGGCGACATGCACGCCTATGGCGAGGAAGGCGTGCGTTTCTATACGAAACAAAAATCGATCATGCAGCGCTGGCCCGAAAGCACCGAGAAAGGCGCGGAATTCTCGATGCCTGTCGCGAAGTAAGCCCGCAACGCGTCGCCGCGCGTTGGATTCGCGCGGCGACGACACGATTGCCCGGAACCCGGAAACTCCCTAATATCGGAGAGGATTGCCCTACTCGCTTCGTACTCCTTCACTTTTTCACACTGTTTGTTATCCGACCGCGGTCGGAGGCCGGCATGAACGATCGATTTCGTCGCCCCGACAGCTTGCCGCCGATGCAGGCAGTCTTCGTGTTCGAAGCGGCGGCTCGCTTGTCGAGCTTCACCGCCGCTGCACGCGAGCTCGGTTCGACCCAGCCCGCCGTGAGCCAGCGTATCGTTCAACTCGAAACCGATCTTGGCGTCCCGCTCTTCGAACGCAGTCATCGCGGCGTGAGATTGACCGCGGACGGCATACATCTTTTCGAGGCCGTGAAGAAGAGCCTCGACGAAATCCGGCATGCCGCCGCGGATATCCGAATCCGCACGGCGCATGGCACCCTCACGATCCTGACCGACTTCGGTTTCGCGACCTACTGGCTCATGCCGCGTCTGGCCGAGTTCAAGCGCGCCGTGCCCGGCGTCAACGTCAAGATCGTCACCTCGCAGGAAGGCTTCGATCCCGAGCGGGATCGCGCCGATATCGCGATCGCTTTCGGCTCGGGAGATTGGTCGCCTTATCGCTCGACACGCCTTTTCCCCGAACAGGTGACGCCTGTTTGTACGCCAGCCTTTCGAAATGCGCACCCCGGGATCGTAAGCCCCGCGGACCTTCGCGCGGTGCCGCTGCTGCATGTGCAGCCGACACACCCTGAACGCTGGCTCGACTGGACAGGCTGGTTTGCCGCGCATGGCCTCGGCGCGCCGCCGGAAGACCAGGGCATGACGTTCAACAGCTACGCGCTCGTGATCCATGCCGCGCTCTCGCATCAAGGCGTGGCGCTCGGCTGGGTGCCGCTTATCGACGAGCTGGTTGCAACGGGACAACTCGTGCGCGTGGCTGAGCCCCCCGTGGTCACCGAGCGCGGCTATTTCCTCGTCTGCCCCGCCGCGCGCCCCGAAGCGCCGGCTGCACCCGCGTTCCGGCGGTGGCTCTTCGCCGCCTGCGGCTGCGCCGCAAACGCCGCGCCCTACTGACGGGCCGATCGTTGACGGGCCGATACCAACGGGACGGCGTTTCGGTTCTATCCTGCGCTCCTTTCACCTGATTTACTTCGGCATGCTACGCGCCGCATCCGCATTCCACCGCGGTAGCTCGCGCATTTCCCAATGAGATTCAGAGGCCACGCGCATGCCATCGACCGATCGCACTCATCAGTTCATTTTGACGCTCGATTGCCCCAGCGCCGCGGGGCAGGTCGCCTCCGTGGTGGGACTGCTCGACAAGCATCAGGGTTATGTCGACGAACTGACCGTCTTCGATGACGACAGCAGCGAGCACTTTTTCATGCGCTGTGTCTTTCACGGGGCGCGCGGCGACGGGGCAGCGCTCGACATCGACGCGTTGAAAAAAGAGTTCGCGCCGATTGCCGATCGGTTTCGCATGCAGTGGGCCATCCACGATGCGAACATGCGACCGAAAGTGCTCATTTTGGTGTCCAAGCTCGAGCACTGCCTCGCCGATCTGCTGTTCCGCTGGCGCATGGGCGAGTTGAAGATGGATATCGTCGCAGTGGCTTCGAATCACACCACGCTCGAACCCCTGGCGCACCAGCACGCGCTCCCGTTTCAACACCTGCCGATTACGCCCGAAACGAAGGCGCAGCAAGAGGCGCGGATTCTCGATCTCTTCGATACGACCGGTGCCGAACTCATGGTGCTTGCGCGCTATATGCAGATTCTTTCGGGCGAAACCAGTCGCAAGCTTGCCGGACGCGCGATCAACATCCACCACTCGTTCTTGCCGGGCTTCAAGGGCGCCAAACCTTATCACCAGGCGCATGCGCGCGGTGTGAAACTGATCGGCGCAACGGCGCATTTCGTGACCGACGATCTCGACGAGGGGCCCATCATCGAACAGGTCGTCGAGCGGGTCGACCACTCGCATCGGCCCGAGCAGTTGCTTGCGGTGGGCCGGGATGTCGAGTGCATCACGCTCGCGCGTGCCGTCAAGGCATTCATCGAGCGGCGTGTATTCATCAATGGCGATCGGACCGTCGTCTTGCAGTGAGAGGAATCGAACGCGGGCGGCTATGCGGTCGGTTCGAACAGCCGAGCGAGTCAACGGATGCCCGCAACCGGAGAGTCTGACGGTACGTCGTAGGATGCTTGTACATTTTTTGTCGACGGGCGCTCCCACCTGCGCGACATGCGGTTGACCCGGTCGCGGCACGGCGCTTCGACGAACCGATAGACGACGTGTGCAAGGAGGACCGAGCCCCCGAGATAGACAGCCGTAGTGGCCAGAACGGCCGCGAGTGGACGAGGATGGAGTCCAGCGAGGGGAGCGAACAGCGGGCCGAGCAGATCCGCGTGCACGAGGTAAAGCGAATACGATACCTTGCCAAGCGACTGCCACATCGGACGTTGAAAGAATCGTGCAGCGGGTCCTTCATCGGAGGCTACGGCCGCGATCAAGAACACAAAGACGACGGGCGCGGCAAATGCAAGGCCGCGCACCGAGCCCGCGAGATTCATGTAGACCAGCGCGGCAACGGCGACAACGAGCTGTGCATGTCCTCGAGATAAAGCGCGCACTATGTGCGTGTCGCGGTATTCAGCGAGCAGTGCACCGAGGAAGAATCCGGCGACACATCGCGCCCAACCGAACCAGAAGGTGAGCTCGAGGCATCGACCGCGATGCAAACAGTCGTCTTGCATGGTCGAAGCCCAGACGCATATCGCCCAGGCAGAAAGCGCACATACCGCAAGGATCGCCACACGGTGTCGTCCCCTTGCGAGTATGCAGATCGCCGCGAACATCAGATAGACATAGAACTCGTCCGCGGACGACCAGCTTGCAAAGTCTCCGACGAGACGATCGAACAAGTTGAACCCATGAACCATCGTCAGGTTTGCCACGAATTCGCTCAGGGGCGGCAGCCCGACAGGGTGCGCGGAGAGGATCCAGGCGACGAGGTTCCAGTTTGCGATATACAGCATCAACCCCACAAGATGGACGGGCCATAAGCGGCCGAGCCGCCGGGCCACGAACGTAGGGAGATCGGCGATGCGCTGGAGCCGCGAGCCGTAGGTGGCGCAGATGACGAACCCGCTCAAAACGAAGAAGAGATCGACAGCCAGGTAACCGTTGTCGAATATTGGCGGCCGCGAGACTTTGGCATGGTAAAGCACGACAAGAAGCGCCGCGAGGCCGCGCATACCTTCCAGGCTTTTTATTGGGCGGTTCATCAGCGACCTTTTTTGCCGTGTCAATTGCCGGCCGGGAGCAAGGTGCCCGTTATGGCTACGCTTCGACACTGAGCCCGGTCGAAACGACATGCCCCGCTTTCAATCCCCGTGTGCTCGCATAGTTACGTGGAAAGTCGCGGGATAACGTGCGGAACGCCACAAAAAAACCGATCTTTCCAATCCCGGAATCGTCGGCGCGCCTGAAGGCCAGGCTTTTTCCGCGCTTCCCCGATATCGAGCCTCAGCCCCAAAAAGATTGCGCCCGGCATCGTTCCAAGATGCCGGGCGCTCAGTCGCTTCGCTAAGACGATCGATTACTGCGAACCGGCCACCCACTCGTTGATCCGGTCCTTATGCGCGGCGATCCACGTGTTCGCCGCATCCTGCGGCTTCGCACCGTTTTGCGTAGCCAGCATCACGCTGTCGATCTCGCCCGGCTTCCACTGGAATTTCTTCAGGAACGCCACCACCTGCGGTGCCTTCTTCTCCAGCCCCGGATTCACGACGTTATCGACGTGCTCCGCTCCGCCGAATACCTTCTTCGGGTCCTCGAGGAACTTCAGCTTCCACTTCGCGAACATCCAGTGCGGCGCCCAACCCGTCACGATCACCGGCTTCTTCGCGTTTTCCGAGCGAGCCAGCTCGGCCGTCATCGCGCTGCCCGAGCTCGGCATCAGCGTGTAGTTGAGGCCGTAGTTCTTGATCGCTTCCTCAGTCTTGCGCATCACGCCCGCGCCCGCGTCGATGCCGACGATGCGGCCACCGAACGCACCCTTCTCGGTGTTGAGATCGTCGATGCTGTTCGCCTTGGCGTAGGCGGGAACGATCAGGCCGATCTTCGCATCGTTGAAGTTCGGGCCAAGATCTTCCACCTTGCCCTTGAACTCATCCCAGTACGAGCCGTGCGTGACCGGCAGCCAGGCGGACAGCGTCGCATCCAGATCGCCGCGGGCCACACCTTGCCACATGATGCCCGCTGCCACCGGCACGAGCTGTACCGGATAACCGAGCCGCTTTTCGATGACTTGCGCGGCAACGTTCGACGTTGCGACGCTGTCGTCCCATCCCTCGACGTAGCCGATCTTGATCGTCGGCTTGCTATCGGCCGACGCGGAAAACGCCGTACAGGCGAGACCGGCTCCAATAATAGCCGTCAGCACCAACTGCTTGATAAGTTTCATGTTCAGGTCTCCTGATCGTCGAGATCAGCGCATCTAAGGAGTCTCTAGAGTGCGCAGCCATTAAAACGCGGTAGTCAAGTTTTCCGACACCGTCTTGTCCGTAAACGACGTTTCTTTTATTTATCGATGACGAGATCCGTCAGAGGTTTACTACAGCACAGCAAAACCATGCCCTGGTCGATTTCGCGCTGACGAATTCCACCGTTGTGCTTCATCTCGACCTGCCCCGACACGAGCTTGACCTTGCAGGTGCCACACATGCCTTGCGTGCAGGAGGACGGCAAGCGCACGCCTGCCTGCCGTGCCGCGTCGAGTACGTGTTGATCGGCCGCGCATTCGATTTCGCGTCGGCTCTTCGCAAACGAAACGGCAAAACGCTCGCCGGCGGGCGCCTCATCGGACACGGCCGGCGACGCTGCGACAGCGTCCAGCTCGGGCGCCACCGTTTCCTCGAACGAAAAACTCTCTTCGTGATACTGGCTGCGATCGAATCCGGCATCCGCCAGCATCTTGCGTACGGCCTCCATATACGGCGCCGGGCCGCACGTGAAGATTTCGCGCTCCATGAAATCCGGAGCGATGAGCGAAAGCAGCGGCAAGGTCAGAAAGCCGGTGATACCGGACCAATTGCTTCGTTGTCCTATCCGTTCGCAGACGAACGCAGTCCGGAAATTCCGGTGGTTCGATGCGATCAGATCGAGCTCGCGCGCGAAGATGATGTCGTCGGGCGTCCTGGCGCTATGCAGAAAAACGATGTCCCGGTCTTCGCCGAGTTCGTGGTGGGTACGGCTCATCGACATGAGCGGCGTAATGCCCGACCCCGCGGAGAGAAACAAATACTTGCCCGAGGGGCGCCGCGCACAGGTGAACGCACCGGCAGGCCCCAATACGCGCACGGTATCGCCGGCGCGCAGATTGTCATGCAGCCAGTTCGACACCTTGCCGCCCGGCACGCGCTTGACCGTGATCGAGATCGTATGGGGGCGCGTGGGCGCCGACGAAATCGTGTAACAGCGATTGATCGTTTCGCCGTCGATTTCGAGTTCGAGCGTCACGAACTGCCCGGGCTCGAAGACGAACGTCCGCCCTTCCCGCGACATGAAGAAAAAGCTCTTCACGTCATGCGTTTCCTCGCGTACCTGGCAGCACACGAGCGTTTCCTCGTCGTCGCTCGTCCACCGCTCACCCAGCCGGCTCCAGAACGCGGGCCGCGTGAGCCGGCTCTCGCCGGGCTCCAACATTTGCGCGTCTCGCATCATCGTATGCCTCGCTTCCATTCCCTTTCGGATGTTTTCCGTTGCCCGTTATGCCGCGATCCCGGCACGCAGACGTCGCACGTACCAATCGCTGAACTTCTCGACGAGACCTTCGGTGAAGGGCGAGTAAGGCCCCGGCTCGTAAGCGCTGCTGCCGATGCCCCGTTGCGAATATTCAACGAGCGTACGGTCCTGATCGTTCGTCGCATTCCAGACGGCCATCAGGTTCTCGATGTCGTAATCGACGCCTTCGACCGCGTCCTTGTGCACGAGCCATTTCGTACGCACGAGCGTCTTGCCGGCCGACAGCGGAATCACCGTGAAGGTCACGATGTGATCGCTCATGAAGTGATTCCACGAGTTCGGCTGCGTCCAGAACGAAAGGCCGCCCAGATCGGCGCGCTTGAATTCACCGAGCAGCTTCTTGCTGGCGACCTTTGCATCGAGTGTCTGCGATTCGCCGCTGCGGTCCAGCGGCAGCCGCTGGGTCCGGAAGCCTGTCACATCGGACAGGCGCTCGACCTCGACCGACGGCAAATTCATCGCTTCCCATTGCGCAGCGCGTTCGAGGCAGGCGCGCTCGAAGGCCGCCATCCCCTCCGCATTCGACGGCGACGGCTGATACCCGAAACCGTACTCGTAGAGCGAGATCGTCAGCTCGGGATGGTTTGCCACGCAGTGATAGCACTCGCGATTGTTCTCCATCGTGAGCTTCCAATTGCCGTCTTCGACCAGGTCGACCTGAGCCGCAATCTTGCAGGTGGGCAAGTCGTGCGGAAGCAAATAGGGTTCCATCGCCGCGCGCATCACCTCGAAGTCGCCCGGAGGCTCGTCGGCGAGGCAGATGAAAATGAGGCCCGCGAGGTTCTGCAATGCGACCGGCTTGAGACTATGCTTGCAACGGTCGAACTTCTCCCCCATGTGCTCGGCGAACATCAGCTCGCCGGTCAGGTTGTAAGTCCAGCTGTGGTAGGGGCAGACGATATTGCCCACTGCGCCCTTTTCCTCGTTGCACAGGCGCGCCCCGCGATGGCGACACACGTTGTGAAAGGCGCGAATCGCCATATCGTCGTCGCGTACGATCAGCACCGATTCGCCTGCCAGTTCGACCGTGACATAGTCTCCCGGCTCGGGGATATCGGGCTCCACGGCAACCTGAATCCAGTGTTTGCGGAAAATCGCGTCCATATCGAGCGCGAAGATCTCCTCGCTCCGGTAAAACGGCGCCTCCAGGCTGTAGCCTGGCTTGCGTCGTTCCACGAGTTCGCGAATGGCTGCCGATACGTTCATGTCTACTCCGGATTCGTGACGTCCTGGTTCCAAAACACATTCCATCTGCTCGACGATGCGGCCCGACGATGGGTCCGCAGCCGTCGATTCAGTAATCGATGAGTCGATGCTCGCGCAAATAACCAAGGATGACTTGCGCTTTTTCGACCGAACTCCCCTCAATTACGACGTTTCCGCCGCGGCTCTCGGTAGTCGTCGCCATCAGCATCCGCGCGTGGCCTGAACGCTTCTCGCTCGCCACGAGCTTGCGCGGCTTGCGTTCCGTCGGCGCAACCGACCAACACGGCGAATCGAGGTCCTTGCGCGCCGCGGGCGGGCCCTGCACGATCGCGCCGTCGGGCACGCGCGCATAGGCGTAGCGCGGCTTCACGTTCGCCTGAGGATGAATAGCGACGACGCACGGCAACGCCACCTCCACCCGCCGACGCACGCCCTTCGGCATGAACTGCGTGACGGTCGCAAAACCGTCGCCGAGAGTGACATCGAGCGCGGAGCCGACGAACGTGTAGCCAAGCTGTGCCGCCAGCTGGTAGGGCAGCATCCCGGTGTCGTAGGCGCCTTCGGCGCGCGTACCGGTCAGCACGAGCGAAACGCCCCGCAGCCGCTCGGCCAGCGCCGGTATCGGATCGTCGCCGTCGAGTCCCGACGCGCAATCGATGACCTCGATCCGTCGCGCGCCAAGCGCCAGATAATCGGTGAGCGCTGGATTCGAGGCGTCGCCCGCATGGAGCACCTCGACCGAGCAACCTTTGGTTTGCTCGAGTCCGCGCGCAATTTCGAGCGCGGCCGCGTCGTTTCGGCTATAACAAGGCGCCGCGCTGACGCGATGCCTGCCGACCGAGACGAGCACCGCGATGCGTGCGTCATTCATCGCTGCGTTCATGCGGCTACTCCTTCGTTGAGCGTCGCGCGCGAGGACGCCGTGCCCGGCGCCGGCTGCGCGCCGCGCGCGGCCGTTACGGCTTGGGTCAGCGCGGCGATGGTCGCCTGCGCGTCGCCGACGAGCGTCAAATCGGCGCGCTTCGCGATCGGTGCGCTGGCGTCGAGGTTCACGGCGATCACGTGGCGACAGTCTTTGATCCCTTGCAGATGCTGTACCGCGCCGGAGATCCCGAAAGCGATATAGACGCTCGCGCTGACCGTCTTGCCCGTTGCGCCGACTTGCTTGTCGCGCGTGAAATAACCGTTGTCGACCGCCACGCGGCTGGCGCCTATCGCCGCTCCGAACGCACTTGCGAGCGCCTCGAAAGCCGCAATATCGGTCACCCCGTTGCCTGCGGAGACGATGAAGTCCGCCTCCTCGAGCGCGACGTCGGCCGCATCGAGCTGAACCGTGCCGAGGTCGCGATAGAGTTGGTCGCGCGTGTCGACGACGCCCTCGGCCGCCGATTCCACCGGCAATGGGGCGCGCTCGCCGGCGCCAACGAATGGAAGCTTCGAAGAGACGGCGTCCGCGGCGAGCAGCACCACATCGGGCCACGCACGCGACGCGAACTGTCGTTGAGCGTCGACGTAAACACCCACGTGCGACGCATCGATTTCCACTACCTGCGTGGCGATGCTCGCCCCCGCTAGCGCCGCATAGCGACGTCCGAGATCGCCGTCTCCGGTAGCGTTATCGGGCATCAGGACATGCGCCGGCGAAAACGCGGCAACGCACGCCTTCAGCGCGGCAACGGCGCGATCGGGCGCGAAAACCGGACGGCCCAGCGCCGGCAATTCGATGACTTTATCCGCGCCCAGTTCGGCGGCGTCGTCCGTCAGTTCACCGAACACGACGAGCACGACTTCAGTACGCGCATCGGCAACGATCGCGGCCGCGGCCACGGCCTGTCGTGCATGTTCGTCAAGCGCACCCCGGTCGCTATGCGCGGCCACGAGCAAAACCCGCCCGGCTTGCTCCACGGTGCGGCGCGGCTTCTCGCGCTCGCCATGCGCGCCCAGACGCGGGATATCGTCCGTCGCGGCGCCCGCCACGTGCTCCTGCCCCAGCGTGATGCGGCGCAGCCCCGACGACGCAATGACGAACGGCCGGCGCGGATCGATACGTTTGATCGGATTCATCGTCTTCACTCCAGCGCCGCTGCAACGAGTTCGGCTACATCGAGCACCTCGGGCCGAGGACCGACCACGCCCTCGAGCATCGCCGTGCAATTCGGACAGCCGACGGCCACGATCTCGGCACCGACTTCGCGCGCATCGGCCATCCGCAAATCGGGAATACGTGCCTTGCCCGGGATATCGGTGAGCGGCGCGCCGCCGCCACCCCCGCAGCAGCGCCCGCGCATACCATGGCGCTCCATCTCCACGACTTTGATGCCGATCGATTTGAGGGCGCGGCGCGGTGCTTCGGTCTCGCCGTTGTAGCGGCCGAGATAGCACGGATCGTGATAGGTGATCCGCTTGTCAGCGAGCGCGGCCGATGCTTTCGGCGACAATTTCCCCGATTGCACGAGCTCGGCAAGGAGGCTCGTATGATGCTGGACCGTATAACGCGCACCGAGCGCGCGGTATTCGTTGCGCAGGCTATGCATGACGTGCGGATCGGCCGTGACGATGCGTTTGAAGTTCAATCCATCGAGCGTTGCGATCAGGCGCTTGGCCATGCGCTGGAAGGTTGCCTCGTCGCCAAGGCGGCGCGCGACGTCGCCGGTGTCCGTTTCGCTCGGCCCCAGCACGGCGTAATCGATGCCCGCCCGGTTCAGCACCTTGACCAAGGCGCGCAGCGTGCGCTGATAGCGCATGTCGAACGCGCCTTCGCCCGCAACGAGCAATACGTCGACAGACTTGCCCGGTTCAGCGATGCGTGCGTTCAAGTCGACGGCCCAGTCGTAGCGCGCCGCGATGTCGTAGCCGCCGGCACTGCCCGTCTCGCGCAGATTGGCCAGTACTTCGGGCGCCTTGCCCGGCAGATCGCCCTCGGTGAGCGTGCGATTGCGGCGCATATCGACGATTGCGTCGACGTGCTCGATCAGCATCGGGCACTCCTGAACGCAGGCGCGGCATGTCGTGCAGGACCAAAGCGTGTCGGCTTCGATCAAACCCGAAACGATCGGCAGATCCGGCTGGCCGCCATGCTTGCCGAGCGCGATGCCCGGGGTGGGGCTGCCCGCATAAGCAGCGTCCGTGCCGCCCACCATGCCGGTCACCAGGTCTTGAATCAGCTTCTTGGGATTGAGCGGCTGTCCTGCCGCGAACGCTGGGCACGCCGCTTCGCATTTGCCGCATTGGACACATGCGTCGAAGCTCAAAAGCTGGTTCCAGCGGAATTCGACAGGCTTGCCGACGCCGTACTCGCGAGCATCGAGCTCCGGCATCTTGAGCGCCGTCGGCGGGACGACACCCGGCTTGTCACTTTCCGCCGCGCCAGTGCGGAAGCGTTCCTGACGCGGGTGGAAGGCGAGATGAAGAAGGCCCGCGAGCGCGTGCTTCATCGGCCCGCCACGCGCGGCACCGACGGTCATCGCAAAGGCGCCGATCGCGATCAGGACTGCGATGATGACGGCGACGAAGCCCGAGGCGGCCGCGCTCGGCACGACGGCGAGCAAGGTCAACCCGAGTGCGAAGGAGCCGAGCAGCCAGGGCAGCGCATTCCACGGCCCGCGCGAAAGCCTGGCCGGCATCGCACGTTGGTCGCGCCGGCGGCGCCAGACGAAGACCGCACCGATCAGCATCGTCACGGCGGCCACGCCGATGAGCTTATCGAGCCACGGCGAGTAAATCGCGAGCCCGTAGTTGACGAAGACGAGCGCGAGCGCCGCGATGGCCCCTCCGGCCGTCGCCACGTGCGTCTTCGCGATGTAGGGATCGCGTGCAACCACGTGATGCAGATCGACGAAGTACCGCTTGGGAATCGTAAAGAGATTGGCCACCCCGAATGCGCCGGCCGGCGTTGCGCGCCCCACGCGCCAATATGCGGCGCGGCGCGCGAGCGCGTAGGCGAGGCCGGCCATCGAGAGCCACAGCAACCCTGTGATGACGAACGCCGGGCTCATGATCAGAAGTCCTTGCAAAGACGAAGCGAATCGTAGATTGCGCCGTGGATGTTATGCATCGAGATGCAGTCGCCCACGCGGAACAGCAGGAACCGGCCGTTGCCGAGTTCCTCCGAGAGGGACGGCTGCGGCTCGGCCGCGAACAGCTTGTGCACATCGGTCTGTCCGCGGTTCAGCGACTCGGGTTTGAGCTTCCAATAGAGTCCATCGTTGGGCGTGCTGCCGTTCTCGATCACGACCTGATCGACGGCGCGCTCCTCCTGCTCCTCGGTGTACTCGTTTCGAAGCACGGCGATTTTTTTGCCGTCTTCCTCGTACACGCGATCGAGCCAATAGTTCGGCGTATGGATCACGCCTTCCGCATAGAGGCGCCGATAGAAAATCGGGAACGTGGTGCCGCCGCAATCGTCGGCTACTTTCACATCGGGCGTCACGATCTCGACTTTCGAGCCGCGGCTCGCGATGAAATCGGCCACCCCGGCACCGGCATGTGTGCTGACCCCGTCGTAGACGAGCACGTTCTTCATCGGCTCGACACGGCCCGACAGGATGTCCCACGAGCTCACCGCGAGCCCCTGGGCGACACCCCAGTCCTGTACCTGGTCGGAGAATGCGCGGCCGCCCGTGGCCAGCACGATGATGTCCGGCTTTTCCGCCATGATCGCCTTCTCGTCGGCCTCGACGCCGAGACGCCTATCGACGCCCAGACGTTTCGTCTCCATGTCGAACCAACGGACGATGCCGGCCATCTGCTCGCGCTGCGGCGCCTTCGAGGCGAGGACGATCTGACCGCCCACTTCGGTATGCTTTTCGAACAGCACCACGTCGTGGCCGCGCGAGCGGGCAACACGTGCCGCTTCCAGACCCGCGGGACCGGCACCGACCACCACCACCTTGCGGCGCGGACCACGCGACTTCTCGATGACGTGCGGCATCGTCGCTTCGCGCGAGGTTGCGGCGTTCTGCACGCACAGCACGTCCAGGCCGTTGTACTGGCGATCGATGCAATAGTTGGCACCGACGCATTGCTTGATCTCGTCTTCGCGGCCGTCCCGGATTTTGATGACCATATGCGGGTCGGCAATTTGCGCGCGCGTCATGCCGACGAGATCGATCATGCCCGAGGCGAGCAGCCGCTCGGCCTGTCCCGCATCGCGGATGCTTTGCGCGTGCATGACGGGAATGTCGACGACCGACTTGATGCCTGCGGCCAGATGCACGAATGGCTCGGGCGGCAGAGCCATCGGCGGCATGCAGTTGGCGAGCGTATTGTGCGTATCCGCACCGGAGCCGATGACGCCGAGGTAATCGATGAGCCCCGTGTCGGACATCGCGTGGGCGATTTCCTTCAGTTGCTCGTGATCGAGGCCGTCTTCATGGAATTCGTCGCCGCACATGCGCAGACCGACGACGAAGTCCGGCCCGACTGCTTCGCGCACCGCGTTCAGCACTTCGACGCCGAAGCGCAGACGGTTCTGCAGACTACCGCCCCATTCGTCGGTGCGAAAATTCGTACGCGGGCTCCAGAACTGGTCGATCAAGTGCTGGTGCGCCGCCGAGATTTCGATGCCGTCCATCCCAGCATCCTTCACGCGCTTCGCGGCGGTCGCGAAGTCGGCGATGATCCGGCGGATTTCTTCGACCTCGATGATCTTCGCGTTGCCGCGGTGCACAGGCTCGCGAACGCCGGAAGGCGACATCAGATGCGGCCAGTGTTCGCCGTGAAACGCGGAGCGGCGCCCCATGTGCGTCGCCTGGATCATGATCTTGGCGCCGTGACGATGCATCGCCTCGGCCAGTCGCGACAGCGGATCGACGATGCGGTCGGTCGCCAGGTTGACGGATTTCCACCAGCCTTGCGGGCTGTCGATCGATACCGGGCTCGACCCGCCGCACACCGCCAGACCGACGCCGCCTTTCGCTTTCTCCTCGTAATACCGGATATAGCGATCGCCGGGCAATCCGCCCGGCTCGGCGTAGACCTCCGCATGTGCCGTGCTGACGATGCGATTGCGCAGCGTCAGCTTGTTCAGCGTCATCGGTTTGAACAAATGGGGGTAGCGCATTTCGATCGACCTCGAATCTGTTTCCTTGAGCGGCCTTCGTCGTTCAGACGAGCGGCGACACTTCGAAGACGCAATGCGCGTGGCCCTCGCCCGCGCATCGCACTTCCTGCGATATCGAACGCGGCCCGCGAGAAGCGGCCTCGACGGTATCGTTGACCCAATCCATCGCGCCCGCGAACCAGCCGGCAAACATGTAGCAGAGCTTGCCGTGCTTGTTGGGCTGAGCGAGAACGAACGACGAGTTCCTCAGTTCGATGCGCGCCCGTGCCGCCTTCGGATCCGCCTCGACGATGCTGAAGAGCCCCCAGCCGCGCTGCGACAACCGCTTCAGGTAGTGCTCGAAGACGGCCATGCCCGAAAGGCCATGCTGCTTCGCTTCCTTGTCGCACCAGTGATAGGCCGACTTGTAACCGGCCTTGTAGAGGATGTCGGCATACGCCTCGCGGCCCAACGCCTCTTCCACGGCGACGTGGTTGTTCGTGAAGAAATGGCGCGGCACATAAAGCATCGGCAGCGCGTCCGTGGTCCAGACACCGGTTTCGGGATCGACGTCGATCGGCAGTTGCGGTTGCATGATTGGCCTGTGGCTGTGTTGTGGGGTGGATGTTCGATTCGGATGCGCGGGCGGCCTATGCGCCCCAAACGTCGCGGAAAACGCGTACCCAGTTCTCGCCCATGATCTTGCGGATGCGCGTCTCGCTCCAGCCCGCGCGCTCCATGGCAGCGGTCAGGTTCGGAAACTCGCCGATGGTCCGGATCCCCTCCGGATTGACGACCTTGCCGAAATTCGTGAGGCGGCGGTAACGGCCCTTGTCGTGTGTGAGCCAATCGAAGAAATCGACGCTGTAGCCCTGCGTGAAGTCCGTGCCGATCCCCACCGTGTCCTCGCCGATCAGATTGACGACGTAGTCGATGGCTTCGATGTAATCGTCGATCGTCGCCTCGATGCCGCGCTTGAGGAACGGCGCGAACATCGTCACCCCGACGAACCCGCCGGCGTCCGCGATCTCTTTCAGTTGCGCATCGCTCTTGTTGCGCGGGTGCTCCTTGAGCCCCGAGGGCAGACAGTGCGAGTAACACACCGGCTTTTTCGAAAAAGCGATCGCTTCGGAAGAGGTATTGCCGCCGACGTGCGACAGATCGACCATGATGCCGACACGGTTCATTTCGGTAATGACTTCGCGGCCGAAGTCCGAGAGGCCGCCGTCGCGCTCGTAGCATCCCGTACCGACGAGGTTTTGCGTGTTGTAGCAAAGCTGCACGACGCGCACGCCCATGTCCGCGAACGCCTCGACATAGGCGAGGTTATCCTCGAACGCATGCGCGTTCTGAAAGCCCAGGATGATCCCCGTCTTGCCTTCTTTCTTCGCACGCAGGATGTCGTCGGTCGTCCGCACGAGCGTCAGCAGTTCGCCATTGTCGCGAATTTGCTTTTTCATCGAGCCGATGTTGTCGACGGTCTTCGCGAAGTTCTCCCAGACCGATACCGTGCAGTTGGCGGCCGTGATGCCGCCCTTATGCATGTCTTCGAATACCGAACGTTCGAACTTCGAAATGTTCAGCCCGTCGATGATGATGCTGTCTTGATGCAGTGTGCTCATTTATCGCTCCAGCGTAGGTCGATCGTCGCTTTCGTCGGTTTCGTCGGTTTCGTCGGTTTTGCAGCCCGGGCTCAATAGATCGGGAAACGCTCGCACAGCGCGAAAATCTCGCGCCGCACGCGTTGTTCCGTCTCGGCATGGCCTTCGGGATGTTGCGTGAGCGCATCGAGCACTTCGAGAATCAGCCGCCCGACCTGCTCGAACTCGGCCACGCCGAAACCACGCGATGTACCGGCCGGCGTGCCGAGCCGCACGCCCGAGGTCACCGTCGGCTTCTCGGTATCGAACGGAATGCCGTTCTTGTTGCACGTGATGCCGGCCCGCTCGAGCGCAGTCTCGACTTGCGTACCCTTCAAACCCTTGGGGCGCAGATCGACGAGCAGCAGGTGGTTGTCCGTTCCGCCCGTGACGAGATCGACCCCGCCCTCGCGCAACACGGCGCCGAGCGCCTGCGCGTTCGCGAGTACGTTACCGATATAGGTCTTGAAGCCCGGCTGCAGCGCCTCGCCGAACGCGACCGCTTTGCCTGCGATCACGTGCATGAGCGGGCCGCCTTGCAGTCCGGGGAAGACCGCGGAATTGATCTTCTTGGCGATATCCTCGTCGTTCGTCAACACGAAGCCGCCTCGCGGGCCGCGCAGTGTCTTGTGCGTGGTCGAGGTGACGACGTGCGCATGCTCGATCGGGTTCGGGTGCCGGCCGGCCGCGATGATGCCGGCGATATGCGCCATATCCACCATCAATTTAGCGCCGACGGCGTCCGCGATAGCGCGAAAGCGTGGGAAATCGAGCACGCGCGGATAGGCGGAGAAGCCCGCGATGATGAGACTCGGCTTGTGTTCGTGCGCAAGCGCTTCGATACGGTCATAGTCGATGCGCAGCGATTCGCGATCCACGCCGTACTGCACCGCGTTGAACCATTTGCCCGAGAGCGCGGGCTTCGCGCCGTGCGTCAGATGCCCGCCCGCGTCGAGCGACATGCCGAGCACCGTGTCGCCCGGCTTGGCCAGGGCGAGCATGACCGCGCCGTTGGCCTGGGCGCCCGAGTGCGGCTGGACGTTCGCATAGCCGGCGTTGAACAGTTGCTTGACGCGATCGATGGCGAGCGTCTCGATGTCGTCGGCGAACTCGCAGCCGCCGTAATAGCGCTTGCCGGGATAGCCTTCCGCATATTTATTGGTCAGCACCGAACCTTGCGCTTCGAGCACGGCTCGCGACACGATGTTTTCCGATGCGATCAGCTCGACTTGCGACTGTTGCCGCTCGAGTTCCTTGAGGATCGCACCGCGTACGGGCGCATCGCGCTCGGCGAGTGACTGGCTGAAAAACGTCTGAGTATTCGACATTGTCCTATCCGTGATGGGTCCGACGCGGCACCCGCTTGCGGGGCCGCCACGGACATGCGTTGGCGACGACTCTATTCTTCTCGTTCGCCTTCACGCCGGATTGACGAATTCAGACGCGTTCTTTGCCTTTTCCGACACGTTCGTCTGTTTTGGACAAGTCGCGCCGTGGCCGGCTGGCATACGGCGTTCCCGCACCGTCTCGCGTCGGCCTTGCCCGAAACGGGGGCGAAACGGGCACGGTTGCAGTGCAAGGCTGCGGCTGCCCGGTGGATGAAATGTGCGCCCGCATTAGGGTTAGGCCGTATGGCATGCTTGTTGCCCTGGAACCCAAAATGAGACGCCGAGGCTCCCCCAATCGGCCGCGCTATCCCGGATTCGAGGAAGGTCACCATGTCACCCCAGCGTACTGCGTCGCTCGCGAACTTCGCGTTCATGGCGCTGCCGAACTTCACGATGATCGCGTTCTCGAATGCGATCGAAGTTCTGCGGATGGCCAACTATCTGAGCGGCCAGACGCTTTATCGATGGTCCGTGGTCAGCCCGGACGGTGGTCCCGTGATGGCCAGCAACGGGCTCTCGGTCATGACGGAGCCGATCGCATCGCTGCAGGAACAACCCGACATCGTCTTCGTCTGCGGCGGCGTCGACGTGCAACGCGCAACCGATAATGCCCATCTTTCCGCGCTGCGGCGCTTCGCTCACTCGGGCATCGCGCTCGGCAGCCTCTGCACCGGAACCTATGCCTTGGCGCGCTCGGGCCTGCTCGATGGCTACGCTTGCGCGATCCATTGGGAAAACATGTCGGCGCTCAAAGAGGAATTCCCCAATACGCGGTTTCTGAAGGAGCTGTTCGTCATCGATCGAGACCGTGTCACCTGCACGGGCGGTGTCGCGCCGCTCGACATGATGCTGCATCTGATCGCCCCGCGTATCGGTACTGCGCGCGTGACGCAAATCGCCGAGCAGTTCATCGTCGAACATGTGCGCGATACGAGCGCGCAGCAGCGCATGCCGCTCGTGGCACGCCTCGGCTCCGCGAATAAATCGCTCTTCGAAGTCATTGCGCTGATGGAGAGCAATATCGAGGAGCCGCTTTCGCGCGAGGAGCTCGCGCGGCTGGCGAACATGTCACAGCGGCAATTGCAACGGCTCTTTCGCGAGCACCTCGGGATGACGCCGACGCATTACTACCTGACGCTGCGTCTGCGACGCGCGCGCGAACTTCTACTGCAAACCGACATGTCGATCATGCACATCACGATGGCATGCGGATTCCAGTCGGCCTGCCATTTCAGCAAGAGCTATCGCGACGCGTTCGGCACCGCGCCGACACGCGAGCGGCGCAAGCAAGTCGCCCCGCTTGCGCGCGGCAACGCGCCTGCCAGTACCACCTTGGCACGCGATACGCTCATGCACTGACGTTGCCCAGCGCAAGCGCGTCGCGCAAGGCCGCTGCCAGCCGCGCCGCTTCCTGCGCCGTTGCGACGTTCGTAAACCCCATCAGCAAGCCCTCCTGTTTCGTCTGCCCGAGGTAGCGTGGCGACAGCGCCTGGCAATTGAGCCCGGCGCGTTGCGCACGTCTCGCGAGCGTTTCGTCGCTCGTCCTCCCCGCAAAGCGGGCCACGAGATGCATGCCGCCGCGTGCGAGATCGATCGTCATACGCGCGCCGAATGCGTCGGTCAATGCGGCGGCCAACAGCGCGCGGCGGTGGGCATAAAGCGCGCGCATTTTCTTCAGATGCCGCGAGAAATGCCCGTTGTCGATAAAGTCCGCCACGATGGCCTGGGTCGCTCGCGCAACGTAGTTCGGCCAGATCTGCACGGACGCCGCGAACCGCTCGGTCAGCCGCTCGGGCAATACGAGGTAGCCGAGCGATAGGCCCGGGAACAAGACCTTCGAGAAACTGCCGGCATAGATGACGCGATCGGTCGTATCGCGGCTTTTCAATGCCGGCAGGGGCGGCCCGTGATAGTGGAATTCGCCGTCGTAATCGTCTTCCACGATCCACGCTTCATGACGCGATGCCCAATCGAGCAATTGCAGCCGGCGCGGCATCGACATCGATACCCCAAGCGGTGACTGGTGAGACGGCGTGACGACAGCCAGCCGCGCCCTCGGTGCTTCGCGAATGCCTTCGGCGACCACGAGTCCCTCGTCGTCGACCGGCACTGCGCACGGGATCGCTGCCGCGCGTTCGAGCAGCGTTCGCGTCGGCGGATAACACGGATTCTCGATCCAGACGCGATCGCGCGGGCGCAACAGCGTTTGCAAGATCAGTGCGAGGGAAGCGCGGTAGCCCCCCGTCACGAGAACCTGCTCCGCGCGGCACGGCACGCCGCGCGATACGAGCAGATAGGCCGCGATGGCTTGCCGCAACGGCAGGTACCCGCACGGATCGCAGTAGGACAGCTCGGACGGCGAGGTCGCGCGAATGCGTCTTGTCGCGAGGCGCGACCACAGTTTGCGCGGAAAGGCGTCGAGCGCCGGAATGCCAAGCTGCAACGGCGGCGGCTCGGGGTTCACGGCCATCGCGCCGCGGTCCACCCGCGGCCGGGCGTTGGCCGTCGCCCTCGCCGGCTGCCGTGCCGGGCGCTGCGCGAGATGGGGCGAGACGATAGTGCCGGCAGGGCCGCGCGCGAGCACATAGCCTTCGCCAGCCAGCCGCTGATAGGCGGACTCCACCGTCCCTCGCGCGACACCGAGCTCGCTCGCCAGCGCGCGCGCCGACGCGAGCCGAGCGCCGGGTCGCAGCATGTGCGCGTCGATCGCGTGACGCAAACGATCATAGATTTGCTGCGACAACGGGATGCGCCGGTCGATTGGGCCGATCGCCAAAGGTGGGGAAGGCTCTTTCATGGACTAGTCGTTTCGAGCGTTTTTGGCACTTTTCGGTGGGACATGATACGGCGACACTGCGAGGAACCGTCAACGTTGTTCGTCGACTTCGTCCGTCAATCCCATCCGATCCGGGAGCCCTTCTCATGAGTACGACACTCTTTCTGGCAGGCGCCGCCGGCGCCATAGGCAGCGCGCTCGTTCCGTTGCTCGTCGGTTCGGGCTACACCGTGTATGGCACGACCCGCAAGCCGGAGCGTGCGGGCGAGATCGAGGCGATGGGCGCACGGCCCGTCATTCTGGATGTCTTCGATGCCACTGCGCTCGCACGCGAGATGCAGCGCATCGCCCCGGCGATCGTCGTGCATCAGTTGACCGACTTGCCGCCGGGCCTCGACCCCGCCCGCATGGCGGACGCCGTGGCGCGCAACGCGCGCATTCGCGACGAAGGCACGGCGAATCTCGTCGCGGCGGCCCGCGGGGCCGGATGTCGGCGATTCATCGCGCAAAGCATCGCGTGGGCGTATGCCCCGGGGCCGGCGCCTCACGCTGAAACATGGCCACTCGATCTCGGTGCCGAGGGTGCGCGGGCGATCACGGTACGCGGCGTGGCGGCACTCGAAGCGCACGCGCTGAACGAGTCCGATCCGCGTTGGCAGGGAACGGTTTTGCGCTACGGCAACCTCTACGGGCCGCGCACGGGTTTCGACGAGCCCACCGGGGCGAGCCCGGTCCATGTCGAAGCCGC
>NZ_DASXWY010000171.1:0-4411 GCF_036503415.1 Trinickia sp.
TTCGCGTCAGGACGTCGATTCGTCTTTGGCGTCGTATCGACCGAGCGATGCCGCCGAATTCAAGCGTGCACGTTTGGACAGCGCTCGTTGAGCCTCGGACACGTTCGCGGGTTGCCCGCGCCAGATTTTCAGCGGCGGCTCCTGCAATGCGCGGCCATACGAAAAGCTGAGCGGCCAAGGGCGGCGGCCCGTGCGGTTGATGGCGTCGAGATGGGCGGTCGCCTCCTCGGGCGATTGCCCGCCCGAGAGGAAGAAAATGCCCGCGACGGCCGGCGGCACCGTGCGGCCGAGCACGGTCACGGTTTGCGAGGCCGCCTCGGCCACGCTCGCCGGGCTCGGGTGCTCCTTGCCGGCCACGACCATACTCGGCTTGAGCAGCATGTGCTCGAGCACCACCGCGTGTCGGTGCAGCGCATGAAACACCTCGTGGAAAACCGCCTCGGACACCTGGGCGCAGCGCTCGATAGAATGCGCTCCGTCCATCAGCACTTCCGGTTCGACGATGGGCACCACGCCTGCTTCCTGGCAAATCGCGGCGTACCGTGCCAGCGCATCGGCATTCGCGGCGATCGCAAGCCGGCTCGGCAGGCAATCCGAAACGTTATAGACGGCTCGCCATTTCGCGAAACGCGCGCCCTGCGCCTTGTATCGTTCGAGCCGTTCGCCGAGCCCGTCGAGGCCCTGCGTGATTTCGTCGCCGCTCGCATGGGCCAGCGGGATTTTTCCCTTGTCCACCTTGATGCCGGGCACGATGCCCTGGCGCGCCGCCAGTTGCGGCAGCGGTTCGCCATCGTCGGCGCATTGGCCGAGCGTTTCCTCGTAAAGGATGACACCGCTCACGTATTCGCCGAGCCCCGGTGTAGCCAGCAACAGGGTCCTCCAGGCACGACGGTTCTCTTCAGTGGATTCGACATTGATGCTCTTGAAGCGCTTCGCTATCGTCGGTCCGCTTTCGTCAGCGGCGAGAAGACCTTTTCCGGACTGCGTGAGCGCCTCGACGGTGCGCTGCAATTCGCTGCTTTGTGTGTTCATCTCCGATTCCTCCGCGAAAGCCGAGACCCCCGAGTTTGCTCGGCCGCCGCGTATTGCACCAGTCCGCATGCAGCAGCAAATGCGGTGCCCACCGCATAGCTCAGGCATCGGACGAACGCCTGACGTGCGCCCCCTCCGTTCCCTGCGCGGCGATTGCACCGACCCTTTCTCTGAATCGACCGAGGGCCTCAGTCGCCGCCGCGATACCGTCGGCCTCGATCAGATCGCGCAGCTCGTCGCAGCACGCTGCCTCCTCGCGCTCGCCGAGCGTAAGGAGCGCACCCTTGACGCGATGCAGCATCTGCAGCACCCGGCGCGCGTCGGCCGCACGCGTCGCTTGCACGAGCCGCTGCTCGTCCTCGATCCAGGTCGTCGCAAATACGGCGAGCAGTGCGTCGGACGGCATGCTGCGCAGCTCGTCTGACGCGGGCCGATGGTCGAGCACGGCATCGAGCGCGAGCCGCAGCGTTTCGAGCGCCAGCGGTTTGGGCAACAACCGGGCGAAACCCGAGCGCTTCGCCTCGTCGGGATCGCGCGGCGCCGCCGTGTGGGCGATCACCGGCATCGTCAGTCCCTTGCCGCGCAGCGCCGCCAGCAGGCTGCGCCCATCCATGAGCGGCATGCATAGATCGGCGAGGACGAGATCGTAGGGCTGGCGCAGGCATTCGGCGAGCGCCTGGCGACCGTCGCAGGTCAGCTCGACATGCCGGTAGCCGAGTGCCTCGAGTTGATGAGCCAGCAGCGTCCGGCTGACCGGGTCATCCTCCGCAACCAGAATGCGCGTCGCGCGATGCGCCTCACGAGGGAGCCTCGCCGGCCGGCAGACTCCGTCCGAGCCGGGCAGAGGCTCGCGGTGCCCGCACTGTTCGAGGGCCAACGCCAGCATCGCCGCGGAGAGCGCCGTCACGTGCAGCGAGTCGTCGGCCCGCTGGGGATGGAGCGGGCCTCGCTCGGACACCACGATCGCATCGAGATAGGCGGAACAACGGCTGCGCCATGCCCTGGGGACGACGTTTTCGTGCGAGCCGAAAACGATGATCGAGCGCCCGCGTCCTGACGTCGGCTCGCACACGCGAGTGTCTGGCACGACGGCCACGACCGGGCCGCAAAGCGCGCGCAAGCGGGCAACGAGCGCGTCTTGCCAGGCTGCATCGTTGCAGGCGACGACGATCTCGTCGAATACGAATCGATCGACGGGATTTGACGGCTCGTGTAAAGGCGCGGTTGCGGCACGCTTCAACTGCAAATAAACGCTGAATGTGGCACCGCGCCCCTCTTCGCTTTCCAGCACGATTCGCCCGCCCATCAAGTCGACGAGCCGCCTGCACAGCGACAGTCCGAGCCCCGTCCCACCGAAGCGCCGTGCGATCGACCCATCGGCCTGAATGAACGGCTCGAAGATGCGCTCGCGTTGGTGAGCTGCGATACCCATCCCCGAATCGGCGACCGAAATCAGCACTTCCTGTGCATCGGCCGTCGCGCAGCCCATCGTTGCGCAAAGCGTGACGGCCCCGCGGTCGGTGAATTTGCAGGCGTTGCCGAGCAGGTTCGTCACGACCTGCATGATCCGCTGCGCATCGCCGTGCCAATGTCCATCGATGGCGGGATCGAGCAGACATGAAAAGCGCAGGCCCTTGTTCGTTGCGGACGGTGCAAGCGTCTGCGCGCACCGCTCCAGCACCTGAACGAGATCGAACGGCTCCATGTGCAGTTGGAGCTCGTGCGCTTCGGCCTTCGATAAATCCAGCACGTCGTCGACCAGTGCGAGCAGTCCCTCGAACGCATGGCGCACCGATGTGAGGCGCGCCGCCTGCGCGGGTGCGAGTTCCTCCATCGAAAGCAGCTCGAGATTGCCCAGTGCGCCATAAAGCGGCGTACGAATCTCGTGGCTGATGGTGGCGATGAGCATCGATTTGGCCCGGCTCGCCTGGTCCGCCGCATTGCGCGCGCGGCGCAAGAGCCGCACTGTCTCCTTTTGCCGGCTGATGTCCGTCAAGCTGCAGAGCAGCACTTCCCGCTCGCGATAGCGCGCCCGCGACAGCGCAACGGAGAGCTCGCGCGAGCGGCCGTCGGTGCCCGCCACGGACACTTCGACCGTGCGCGCCGTTCCGCCCGGCACCGCGGCGTGGCCCGAGCGAGCGCCCCTGCGCCTCGCGCGCCGTCCCGGCGCACGCTTGCCGAGCAGGCTCTGAAAAAATCGAGTCTCGTCGGGCAAAGCGGCAAGCAGCCCGCGAGCAATGTCGTTTTGCATGACGATGCGCCGCGTCGCCGGTTCGAAGACGGTCAAGCCCACAGGTGCGGTCGCCAACACCGTGCGACCGAATGCTTCGCTTTCGAAGACACTGCGGGCGCGGGCGCGCAGCGGTGCGAGCACGAGCCTGTCGATCGTCAGCACGAACCCCCACTGCACCGCGAGTAGCAACGCAGCCAGCGCGATCGTCCAGACCACCGGCTCCCTCATGTTCGCGACGATGGTATGCCAGTCGAACGCCGACACCGCGACCCAGCCTGGTCCCGGGATGCGCTGAATCATGAAGAAGTCCGCGCCGCGACGCACGAGCCGCACACGCTCGTCGGCCGAATCGAGTACCGAAGGTTTCGCCGCCAACGCATCGGCCCAATGACCGCGGCGCGGGTTCGACTCGTCGATGCCCAACAGATGGCGGCGATCGCGCGACACCATGAAGAAATCGGGATCGTGCACGGCCGGCTGAAAGAGGCGCGGAATCTGCGTGGCCGGAACGGTCACGACGAGCACGGCGATGCGCTCGTCGCCCCGATAGATGGGCGCCGCATAATGCTTGACGAGCTTGCCGTACATGTCGGACTCATAAAGCGCGACCCAGAACACGCGCTCGTGCCGCAGGGTGGTGTCCTCGTGCTTGTGGAGTTCCGCGTCGACGCGTGCCACGTAGCGATCGATGAGCGGCGTCACGCCCGCGTGGCCAGCCTGCTCGCGCGCGCGATCCCCGAGCGATGGCCATACGGCGAGAAAGCGCCGGTCCTCCGTGTAGAGAAAACCGCCGATGTCGTCGGCCGCACCTTGCAGGCGCAGCAGCGAACTGGGCGAAACCTCGCGCACGAGCCGCAACAGCGCGGCCAGCCGGTTTCGATCGGCGGGTGCCGTCAGCGTCGAGAGAATCGAAAACGGCGCCGCGCCGATGTCTTCCTCGGTGTCGACGAGCCCGCCGCCGGCATCGAGCAATTCGCGATAGCGCTCGGCGGGCACCGGATCGCGCGCATGCACGTGAGCCAACGCTTCGTAGGTCTCGACCATGTGCCGCAGGCGCGCCTGATTGCGCTCGACCGACGCGTTGACGAAATCGCGCTGAGCGAGAAACGCCGCGCGCCAGTCGTCGAGGCAGCGCTCGAAGCGATG
>NZ_DASXWY010000172.1:0-7259 GCF_036503415.1 Trinickia sp.
CGTTCGAGCGCGACGCGCGAAAAATCGGCCAGCCGGCTCATGGATTGCGTGCGTCGCAGCGACCCATTGCCGTCAGCGGGACGCTCGCCGCCGGCGCTCGCGCGTTGCGTGAGCGCCCCCAGCACGGCGTCGCCGCGGCTCGACCCCGGGCGTGCCGCGCCGGCGGGGAGCCCGCCGGGGGCTTTGCCATCTTTCGTCGACGCGGGGGGGTGATCGCCGAACTGTGCAGCGGACGATCCGATCCGTAGGGGCATGGTTCACTCCTGCCGCCCGCGCCGGTCATCGGCCGGCACGGCCGTGGATTAACGTTGATCTGCACCGCAGAGTAGTCCCTCCTCATCAGGTTTCTTGCATCGAGCGGCGAGGGCTAGCGCCACTGAGCGAAACGTTCCGGATCGATCGGGACATCGAGCGCGGCAGACCCGGCAACAGGGGCGCAAGGCGGAGGTGAGCTTTTACGGGAGCACCTGCTTCCACGTCGCTTGCGCTGACAAGGGTGAGCTTTTACGGGACTCGCAATTCGGCATCCGCCAATCCGACGTCGTCACGAAAATCGGAAACGTGCGAAGATCGTGGGTTTCGACGTCGCGTATGCGCGTCGTGGCGACCCTAACCGGGGCAAGTCGGCCCCGGCATCCCTGAGTTGAGGAGAGATTGACGATGGAGATCACCGGACACATGCTGATCGGCGCAGAGGCAGTGCGCGGCACGGCTGGCACGCTGCGCGCGTTCGACCCCGCGCGCAACGCGGAAATCGAGCCGGCGTTCGGCGCGGGCGATGCGAACGACGTCGATCGTGCCTGTCGGCTCGCGCGTGAGGCATTCGACCCGTTTCGCCAGGCCCCGCTCGAGCAGCGCGCCCGGTTCCTGGAGGCGATCGCCGAGCAGATCATCGCGTTGGGCGATGCGCTGATCGAGCGCGCGCATATCGAATCCGCCTTGCCGAAGGCGCGGCTCGAAGGCGAACGCGGTCGCACTGTCGGCCAATTGAAACTGTTCGCCGCGCTCGTGCGCGATGGCCGCTGGCTGGGCGCCACGCTCGACTCGGCGCAACCCGAGCGCAAGCCGCTGCCGCGCTCCGACTTGCGGTTGCAGAAGATTCCAGTGGGACCGGTGGCCGTCTTCGGTGCGAGCAACTTCCCGCTGGCGTTCTCGGTGGCGGGTGGCGACACCGCGTCGGCTTTCGCCGCCGGTTGTCCCGTCGTCGTCAAGGCGCACCCGGCGCATCTGGGCACTTCCGAACTCGTCGGCCGCGCCATCGCGCAGGCGGTCAAGGAGTGCGGCTTGCCGGCCGGCGTCTTCTCGCTCGTGATCGGTGCGGGTAATGCAGTCGGCGAAGCGCTTGTCGCGCACCCCGCCATCAAGGCCGTTGGCTTCACCGGTTCGCGCGGCGGCGGTATCGCACTGATGAAGATTGCGGCGCAGCGCCGCGAGCCGATTCCGGTCTACGCCGAAATGAGCAGTATCAATCCGACGTTCGTAATGCCAGGCGTGCTCGCGTCGCGTGCAGCGGAAACGGCGAACGGTTTCGTCGAATCGCTGACGCTCGGCGTCGGTCAGTTCTGTACGAACCCCGGTCTCGTCGTCGTACTCGAAGGGCCGAATACGCAAGCGTTCATCGACGCGGCCGTGAAAGCGCTCGAAAAGAAGGGTGCGCAGACGATGCTGACGGCCGGAATCGCGTCGGCATATCGCGACGGCGTGACGCGCCGCGGTGGGGTCGAAGGCGTGAAGCGCGTTGCTGTCGGCGCGGCCAGCGATGCGCCGAATTCGGCACTGCCGGCGCTGTTCGCGACGACGCAATCGCAGTTCCTGCAACAACCGCCGCTCGAAGATGAAATCTTCGGTCCGACATCGCTGATCGTGACTTGTCGCGACATCGACGAAATGGTCGAACTCGCGGAACATCTCGAAGGCCAACTGACGGCCACGCTGCACCTCGAGCGCGACGACCACGAGCTTGCGCGCAAACTGCTGCCGGTTCTCGAACGCAAGGCCGGCCGCATTCTCGCGAACGGCTATCCGACAGGTGTGGAGGTCTCGCACGCGATGGTCCACGGCGGCCCGTTCCCGGCGACATCGGATCCACGTTCGACTTCTGTCGGCACGCTTGCGATCGATCGTTTCCTGCGTCCGGTTTGCTATCAGGATCTGCCGCCCGCATTGTTGCCGCAAGCAGTGCAGGATGAGAATCCGCTCGGGCTTTGGCGCCTGCGGGACGGCACGTTCGAGCGTCGTTGAACTGCGATGCGCGTAGCAGGCAGCCGGCCCGATCACGGGGCCGGCTGCCTGCGTGAGCCGGTGTGAACGGCGATCGGCTCAGCCACCGACGCGATAAACGCGCCCGGTCTGAGCGCCTTCGACACTGCGGCTGTAGGCAATCGCCACGCGCTTCGCGCTGACGGTTTCGAAGCCTCTGAAGTACGCTCCGTATGCCTCCACCGATTCGTCGAGCAGAGTCGGGCTGACGATATTGATCCGGATGCCGCGCGGCAACTCGATTGCCGCGCCGCGCACGAAACCCTCGAGCGCGAGATTCGCGGTGGTGGCGTTGACGCCGCCCCGGATCGGTTCGTCGGAGAGAATGCCGCTCGTCAACGTAAACGAGCCGCCGTCGTTGACGTGATGCTGAGCCGCCAATACGACGTTGACTTGTCCCATCAGTTTGTTGCGCAGGCCGATCCAGAACTGATCGGCCGTCATGTCGGCGAGCGGGCCGAAATGCACTTCTCCCATCGTCGTCACGACGGCATCGACGCGGCCGATGTCATGAAAGAGCCGCTCGACGCTGTGCAGATCGGTTGCGTCCACGTGGTGGTCGCCGCGCGTCGCACCGACTTCGACGATCTCGTGACGTTGTTTCAATTCCGCACAGACAGCCCGGCCAATGGTGCCGGACGCGCCGATCACAACGATCTTCATGTCGATCTCCTTGGAAAGATACGGCCGAATCACGCCACGTTGCAGCGTTCGCGCATCGGCAGCGCGAGCAGTATCGCAGCTGCGAGCCGGCATAGCACGCCCAGACCGGTAACGAGCGATGCGGCTGGCAAGATCTGCCACTCCCCTGGCAACATCGGCGTAACAAAAATTGCCGAGAAAAACCCGAGCGTTACGGTGAGCCAGCGAGCCCAGCGATGACGGAGTGCAACGAATAGATAAAGCGCACCGAGCAGCACGCGCGCCAGCACGGCGGCGAGCAGCGGCGGTACGCCGCCCGCGGCATTCTCCGGGGCGGGAAGCACGAGGAACTCCAGCAGAACCTCGATCCACGCGAGCGCGTAGCCAAGCGCAAGGCAAGCGAGCGCCGCCTTCAAGCGCCCGACCGAGGCCGAATCGAGCGGATGCCGATTGGCACGCAGTGCGCGCGGTGCGCGCCGCGGCGGCCTGCCGGGAAAGGGGTGGCTCGCAATCATGGTCTGCTCGCTGGAGGACGGCGTGAGCGGTGCTGCGCGGCCAAGCGCGCCGGTGCCGGATGCGCTCGCGCCAGCGTGTGTGTTTTGTCCATCGTAGCTTAGCGGCGCCGAACTTCAAGCAGCGTGAGCATGGCGGCATGTAGGCAGGTCAGTCTTGGCGTCGGCGATCGAGAGCAAGGCTCGTTCCGGGGCTCGGCTCGTGCAGTCGCTTGAATGCTGTCGCCGCATGTCGCTGTCACTGACCGCACTGGACCGATTTATTTCCGATAGAAGAGGCGTTTTCGAGGGAGTATGATTCCTATCCTGCGAGCGGACGGCCAGGCGAAAAGCGTGGTTGCCCGCTTGCTTCGCCGCCGCGCTGTGACCTACGCGCCCGGCGGGCGAGCAGTATGTAGCAGTACATAAAAAGGGTATCGGAGGCAGGCGAGTCATGCATTCTGACGCTGCATTCACGCATCGCGGATATTTGCTGAACTGCGCTCCCGCGCGGACCGGGGATGGCGCATACCAGCCATATGTCGTGATTTCACGGTCGAGCGATGGGGAGCTCGTGGCCAATCGTTTTTTTCCGGCCGAACTGCGCTTTTGCGACGAAGCCGCGGCGATCGCGCATGCGCGCGATTGGGCCGTGCGATGGATCGATGCCAGCAGCTTGACCGTTTGACGGGGCATCGCGGGTGACCCCGCCGCTGGCGGCGTTCTCGCAAAACGCGGTAATCTCTGCGGAAGTGTCACTACCCGGCCGCATCGCAAGCGGCGTTCCTTCATATCATGTCCACTCCGTCCTCCCGTCATTGGGGACTCGAGCAGATCGTCGCCGAGCTTCGTGCTTCGCGCGAAGAGCTGCATCGCACGCGTCATCCTCGCGGCATTCGCGAACTGCCTTCGCGCGAGGCGATCGTCGGCATCGTCAACGGTCTGCGCGCGGCGATGTTCCCCACGCATTACGGCGCGCCCGACCTCACTGACGAAACGGTCGACTACTACGTCGGCCATACGCTGGAAACCACGTTGCGTTTGCTATGCGAGCAGGTACGGCGGGCGTTGCGATTCTTGCCCGAGCATGCGCAGACTTCGGAGTTGGAGCTGGTCGAGCGCGCGTTCGAGATCACGCGTGCGCTGGGCACGGAGTTGCCGCGCATTCGCGCGCTGCTCGTCAGCGATATTCAAGCCGCGTTCGCGGGGGACCCCGCCGCGCAGCATATTACGGAAATCCTGCTTTGCTACCCGGGCGTGCTGGCCGTCATGCATCATCGGCTGGCGCACGCGCTGCATCGGCTCGGTGTGCCGCTGCTTGCGCGTTTCATCAACGAGATCGCGCACTCGGCGACCGGCATCGATATTCACCCCGGCGCGCAGATCGGCGCGAGCTTTTTCATCGATCACGGCACGGGCGTCGTGATTGGGGAAACCGCTGTGATCGGGGAGCGCGTGCGGCTTTATCAGGCCGTGACGCTCGGTGCGAAGAGTTTCCCGTCCGGTAGCGACGGTGCGCTCGTGAAAGGCCATGCGCGGCATCCGATCGTCGAGGACGACGTGGTGATCTATGCAGGCGCAACGATACTGGGGCGTGTGACGATCGGCCGCGGCGCTGTCATTGGCGGAAATGTCTGGCTCACGCATAGCGTGGCGCCCGGCGCCAGTATTTCGCAGGGCAATGTGCGCGAGGGCGGCCGCAACGACGAGCCCGAAACGGGCAAGCGTGGACGTAAATGAAAACGAAAAGGGGCGGACGCGTTTTGATGCATCGCTCCTCGATCGATGGAGTCGAAGCCACGTCGGCGGACACGACGCAAACGTTTGCGCGTCATTCGCATGAGCGGTTCGGTATCGGTCTCGTAGTGCGCGGCGGACAGCGTTCGTCGAGCGGGCGCGGGCCGGTGGAGGCGCGTGCCGGCGATGCGATCACGGTCAATCCCGGCGAGGTCCATGACGGCAGCCCGCTCGATGAGCAGGGGCGTGTCTGGCACATGCTCTATGTTTCCCCCGCCCTCATGGACGACGTGGCCCGCGATCTGGAAGTGCGCGCAGGCTCGTCGTTGGAAATCGAGCGCCCCGTCCTACGCGATGCGCGTTTTGCCGCGCTATTCGAACGCGCGTATTGCGGCGCGCTCGCGGGTGACGCGAGCATCGGACGGCTCGCGGGCGAGGAGGCGGTGTTCGCTTTGCTTGCCGATGTCGTTTCGCGGCATACGACCGTATGCGTGCCTGCCCGATCCGGCGTGCGCGGACATGCGGCTGCCCGTGCGGTGGCGCGTGCGCGCATGCGCATTGACGACGATCCGGCCAATACGGTGACGCTCGCCACGCTGGCGGCCGATGCGGGATTGAGCCGCTTTCAATTGTTGCGTGAGTTTGCCCGCGAGACGGGGCTGCCCCCGCATGCCTATCTGATTCAGCGGCGTGTCGCGCTCGCACGTCGATTGATCGCGACGGGCTGCGCGCTGGCCGACGCCGCGGCCGGTGCGGGGTTTGCCGATCAGAGCCATATGACTCGCGCGTTCGTTCGCCTCTATGGGATCACGCCGGCGAATTTTGCCGCAGCTATTGGCTAGGCTAATCGGCCATCGCCCGAGCCGCTGCAATTTCGTTCAAGACCGGCGCCCCCGTGAGCATCTAATCTGCGTTCCATTCATTGGAAGAACGGAGTGGCGCAGATGGCTTCGCGTTGGATGGGATACCTCTTTTGTACGCTGGCGATGATCGGCGTCGGCAGCACGGTAGTCGTCAGCAAGTTGATCGCGCATGGCCTGCCGCCTTTCACGGCAACGGCGCTGCGTTTTGCGATCGCTTTTCCGATATTCGTCGTGGCGATGCGCTTGACCGGCGAGCGGTGGCCGCGGCTCGACGCACGGGAGAGGGTGCTGCTTGCCGTCCAGGCTGCCTCGGGCAGTGTGGGCTATACCGTTCTTCTGCTGAGCGGAATGCGACTGACGTCCGCGACGGATGCGGGTGTCATCGCCGGCGCCATGCCGGTGGTCGCGGCACTCGTGGCCGTGTTCGCGTTGCGGGAACGGCCTGGGCCGATGACGTTCGCGGCCGTTGCGCTTGCAACGATGGGGGTGTTCGTTTGCACGATCGGTGCCCCGGGTACGCCTGGTACGGCGGAGGTGGCGGGATCGCTCGCCCCGAGAGGCGCGGTCGCTTCGTTGGTCGGCGATCTTTTCGTCGTTGCGGCCGTGTTCTGCGAGGGCTTCTTTATCCTGCTCAATAAGCGCTTGCGCACGCCGGTGTCGCCGCTGCAATTATCGACGCTGATCTCGGGTGGCGGCCTCGCGCTATCGATCGTTCCCGCGCTGCTCGAACCGCATTCGGCGGGCCCTGTCGATACCGTGGCACTTGCCGGTGTGGCGTATTACGCGCTCGTGCCGACGGTCGCGGGCTTCATGCTGTGGTTCGCGGGCGTCCAGCGCATCGAAGGCGCGCAAGCGAGCGCGTTGACGGCTCTCGTGCCCGTGTCGGCGGCCGGCCTTGCCGCTGTCGTACTGCACGAGTCGATCGGCGCGGCCCAGTGGTGGGGCATGGGGTGTGTGCTGGGCGCGGTAGCGCTCATCGCGCGCGATGGCGGGCGACGCGTCCGGATTTCCGAGGCGCAGCACGCTGTCTAGTTGCAGCGTATAGCGACCGACCTCTCCCGGCATCGTGGGAAGGCATGGCGACGATCGGTGCCCCACGCGAGCGCGCAAAGCGCGCCGCGTGGGGCCACCATGACGGCTACAGCCCGTCGTGATCGCTAATCCCTAATCCCGATTCGCATCGAAGAAGCGGCGAACTTCCAATTCCGCTTCGTCGCGCGTCTTGCCATATCGCTCTTGGATCAACCCCGCCAGCCGTTCGGCATTC
>NZ_DASXWY010000173.1:0-16526 GCF_036503415.1 Trinickia sp.
CATCGAGATCCTGAGGAAGATCGATGATCCGTATCCGTACTTCCGCGGGCTCATCTGCGAGATCGGCTTCGATGCCGTGCAGATCCCCTACGTGCAGCCTCGACGCAAACGAGGAATCTCGAAGAACAACTTTTATACGCTATATGACATCGCGATGCTCGGTATCACTTCGCATTCGAAGGTACCGCTCAGGCTCGCGACGATTGCGGGCTTCGTCTTGTCGGGGATGAGCCTTTGCGTGTCGTTCATCTACCTTGTCTTGAAGCTCATGTACTGGAACAGCTTCTCTATGGGCAGCGCGCCGATGCTGATAGGCTTGTTTTTCTTTTCCTCTGTTCAATTGTTCTTCATTGGGCTGCTGGGGGAGTACGTTGGGGCGATTCTCACGTATGCGCAGAGGCGGCCGTTGGTAGTCGAACGTGAACGGATCACCGGAACTTCGGCAATGCCGAACGCGGCGACGGGCAGCGAGGTCTCCGCCCAATCGACCTCGCCAGCCGCTTGAAAAAAGGAGAACGCCGTCCTATGGGCAGTCCAATTGCAAACCAAACGACGCCGGTCACATCAGCGCAGAAATCTGCTTTCTGGCCCCGAATCGTTCCATGGTTTGTCGCCATGGCATCGCTGATCGTCGGTTGGCTTGCAGTGGGAGGCAGGACATTCCAGCTGCATGTCCCGGCGTTCTATTCCGGTGATGGCCTGTTCACGCTAACCCTCATCAAGCGATTGATCGAAAACCCCTGGGTCTTCCAGAGCCAAGCACTGGGTTATCCTTTTGGCGCCTCGCTTTACGACTATCCGATCCCCGATTCGGGAAGCCTGCTGTTTCTCAAAGTAATCGGAATCGCTACGCACAGCGCCGGGGCTGCTTACAACATTTACTATTTGCTCGGCTTCCCGCTCAATGCGTTGGCGGCCTACTACGCCTTTGGGCGATTCGGCGTGTCCAGAACGCCCTTCCGCGCTGTCGGAGCCTTTGCTTTCGCGGTATTGCCGTTTCACTTCATGCGAATGGGCCACTTGCTCTATACGTGGTACTTCTCGGCGCCGATTTTTGCCTTATTCGCATATAGGATCTACCAAGGCCAAAGAGCACAGTTTTTCAAAGGACGCCCCTGGGCGAACGGGGCGCTCTATGGCGCATTGCTCTTGGCGCTGTCGTGTTTCGGGGTCTACTACGCTTTCTTCGGCGTACTCATGTTGCTTACCGGCGGTGCAACAGGTGCTGCCCGCACCCGCTCGCTCACGCCTCTTATTCGATCCATCTTGGCTACCTCGGTCGTGACGATCGGGATTGTCGCCAACGTCGCACCGAATCTTGCCTATCGAGTCACGCACGGCGTCAACGAAGAAACGGCCCAACGATCCGCTGCCGAATCGGAGCGGTACGGTCTCAAGATCGCACAGATGCTGCTGCCGCGCCCGCACCATCGATTCGCGCCATTCGCCGAATTGAACGAGGCTTACTCAACCACGTTTCCTCTGGTGAACGAAAACGATTCATCCGCCGGGGGCATGATCGCGTCAGCAGGCTTTCTGATTCTCTTACTGTCGGTCGTCCTTCATCGAAAAAAGACGGGTGAATCCGACAGCATGCCATTTCTGGCATCCCTCGCGCTGGTCATGATCCTGTTTTGCACGATAGGCGGCTTTTCATCGCTCTTTAGTTTGCTGATCAGTCCGATGATCCGGGCGTGGAACCGCGCAAGCGTCTTTGTTGCGTTCATCAGCGTTTGTGCCGCGATGTTGAGCCTCGATCGTTTGGCAGGCCGTTATCGTCTCTCCAACGCCTCTATCATCGGACTCGCCATTGCGCTTGCCGGATTTGCCGTCTGGGACCAAAAGGCGCCTGGCTGCGGACCGTGCTTCGCTGCAAATAAAGCGACTTTTGAAGACGATGCTCGATTCGTCGCGTCGATCGAAAACAGATTGCCCCCCGGCTCGGCGGTCTACCAACTGCCGTACATGCCCTTCCCTGAAGTGCCGCCCTTGAATAAATTGCAAGCGTACGATCAAGCGCTTGGTTACCTGCACTCCCGCTCGTTGAAATGGAGCTACGGTTTAATGAAAGGAAGAAACGGCGATCTTTTCTTCCGTGCGCTCTCACAGGAATCCGTCCAGCGGCAAATCGATGTCATTCGCAAGCTTGGGTTCCGAGGGGTGTATCTTGATCGCCGGGGGTACACGGACGGTGGAGTGCAGATTGAACGCGCTTTAACTAGCGCGACCGGACATCCACCGGTGCTAATCAGTGGAAGCAATCAACAGGTATTCTTCGACCTCGTCGCAGAAGGCAACAACGATGCGGTACCTGCGCAGCAGGGTCTGACCGATCGTCAGATCATGGAACGTGCGGGATTCGTCGTCGATAAACTCGGTATACGGTCCGTGGCGACACTCCATGACGGCATTGATTTTTCAGGCCCATCGGTTCCGACGTTCCTGTCCGACATTAATGGCCTATCGAGCCCCGAGCCATGGGGCCGATGGTCCGACGCAAATCTTGCTCCAGCAGTCACGCTGACTTTCGCGGCACCGCTTCCAAAGCGCTTCGTGCTACACATCCGCTGCCAAGGGTTTCAGCCCGATGTCGGCCGGACCACCAAGGTAACCGTAGGGCGACAGACGCGCCAGTTCGTACCCACGCCCGCCATGGGCGACTTCGCATTGCGCTTTGATGATCATGATGCAGCCAATGAAATCGAGATCCGTCCCGCCGGTCCTGTCTCGCCGCACGACGTCGGGATGAGCGCTGACACACGCAAGCTGGGCGTCGGGCTCCAGCGGCTGTGGATCGAGACGCTGCCGTGATGGCGAAAGCTGGTTCGCTGGGACAGCAGCGATTCGCACAAAGGGACCGCCGAACGATTGCGACGCATCCTTTGTGAGTCAGTCGACACAGATAGCGTTGACGCTACATAGCAGGCGCAACGCTGCAATTGCCCGGGATGCGACAAAAAAATGAATTATAAACTTAGCTCCACCAAAAGCATATTAATCTCGATTTCAGCCATCGCTCTTGTCGCGATCTTAATTATTCCCTATACGCGCAACGGGCTCTGGTTCGACGATTCACTAAACAGCGAAACCTGGGGGCTCGTCAACAGATTCCACACTAACTGGCTGAATTTTTCTCTTCAGGTTTGTCTAAAATGGTTGACGTCCTATGGCAGAATTTTATTATGCTGGCCGGCGATCTACGGCTTCTTCTATTATGTACATGACGCATTAACTGTCCGGGTATGCCATGTCTCACTCCTAATTATTCATCTACTGCTAACCATCTGGCTTCTAAAAAAACTCGGACTTTCGGGTAGGGCGACAGGATTCTTCATCCTATTACTGCCAATAATGTTTCAGATACGAAACAATGACGACCCTATCGCATCATATGCGATGTTCAGTCAAGCGCTCGGCATCTTGCTCGTCGTATCGTTGATGGCACTCCGCTGCGCGTGTATCCAGGCGAACATTCGATGGCTCGCGTTGTCGGGGCTATTGGCGGCTCTATCAACCACATTTTATGAAGAAAACGTCGTCTATTTACCGATGGCACTTGTGGCAACGGCACTATCGTTCCGCGCTCGCCGCGCGGCCGCCCTCTTTGTCGTCTCGGCGCCATTCGCACTTTTATTTATCGGGATTTTTTTGGCAAAGCACGGCGCAACGCTTCCCTACGATGGATCGCAGTTTGGCCGGGCGGCAGATATCCCCGTCACGTACATCAAGCAGCTTTTCTCCGCTCTACCCGGAAGCTTCTACGCTACGTCAGGACGAACCGAAATCTCCCTCACTAAGCTCATCGAACTAACTTTTTCTAGTCCGCTAGCACTGACCGTTGCCGCTCTTTGGTTTCTCATGGCAGCCGCTGTGTTACGCAGTCACGCCCGGAGGGATGGCGCTCCTAATTTCCTCATCGGAGGCGCTGCCGCCCTGCTCTTTTTGCCACCATTGCTGATCTCAGTGTCTGCGAAATATCAAGCAACCCTCGCCTGGGGCGGCGCCCATATCCCTGTCTACTACGAGTATTTCGGTTTGGCGCTTATGATCGCGATCATCGTCGATCGCACCGTGAAAAACGCATCGATCGCCGCGTTAGTAGGGGCACTACTTTTATCCATAACGCTAGCGATGAACTGGACGATGAATATGCATCAATCCGCGAAATTCGATGCTGTGTTTCGTGAGCCTCGTGAATCGTTTGTCGCGGCTCTTGGAAGCGGGCTACTGAGAGATGTGCACGACGGCGATATCCTGCGGATGGATGGCCAACCGATCTTCATCAATGGAAACTTAATATTTCAAACCATCGGAAAACGTATCGTCTTGGAAAGGGAGGCGGCAATATTCGGCTGGTTCGAAGCAGCTCCAAGACCGCACGCGCGCCGGTTCAAGATATGGAGGGACGCAGCAAACGGTCATTGGAATCTGGAAAATCTCAGTCAGTAAGCACGGACAGTGTTCGCCTTTAGTTCGCCGACACACTGCGGCAGCTTGCTATTCGAGCTCAGACGACGGATATGACCTGTACAGCCACTGGGGCCGCTTTTCGCCCCCGCCTCCCTTGTACGTCGCACGGAGAAATATGTATTGACCGAGATCATGCCTCCTAAATTCTATCAGGTGGCCGAACTTGCTCAGATCCATAAAGTTAGGCGCCGAGTTCTCATGCACATCGGCCGCAAAAATTTCATCAACGGAAAACCCGAGATATTCCAGCAACGTAAATAGTTCGTGCTTGTTATATTCACGATTATGTCGGCCGTACGGGCCGTGAGCGCTATAGGGGTCATAAATATTCGCCCCAGCAATAAGCCGAGCGACATTTTCTAATCGGTTCACATTCGGAGTCGTAAGCACAAGGGTCCCACCCGGTCGGAGTACTTTTTTTATTTCTCGTAGCACCTTGCACGGGTCATTCAGCAAGTGCTCGATAATTTCACAAAATAAAATCACATCGAACGATTGCGCCCTGAAAGGAAAATCGTCTCGCTCGATATTAAAATGCTGAAATGAAAGCTCAGTCGACACAAGCCTGTGGCTCGTCACCGATTCGTTATGAAATACACGCTGAGTGTTGATGCCATCGGGAAACGCCGGGCTGAAGTAATTTGCAAGCGCCCACTCGACATCCGTGAAACTCTTTAGCAGCATCGTCGTGAAGTATGGATTAGCACCCAATTCAAGACCGCGGCAACCCGCGCCCGAACCGGAGAGCGCCCGACGCACCAGCCCGAAGGTATGAACGAATCGCTCAAAGTCCTGGACACAATACTCGCGAATAGACTCCGGCGCTTGTTCCTCGCGAACGGACTTCAACCAGTCGAACAGTTCATCCCTGGTGGTCCCGTCTGGCAACGGCAACGGAGGACGAAGTGGAAACGAGTCAATCGTGTACCCGTTACCTTCTTCCTTAGGGATGTGATCCTGCAGCGTGACGGCCCTTTGCACTTCGTTTCCGCGCCTTCGCATGAACATATACTCTCCTATACCAAAGCGGCGAGCGTAACGCCCGCCAAAGGGGATGAGTAATGCTGCTAGCGGGGCTCTCACCCCCGCTTAGCGTCGCAGTCTGATATTTATGTGCCGCATTCAAACCACTAGTCGACGCAAACCTCCGGGCGCCAACTTCCATACCACTTGTTTTGAAAAAGGATGCCCTTCACTTGATCGGCGCTCTGCGCCCATGTCAGCCACGCCATCCCAGTCGAGGGCGGCATGGTGCCAGCGTCGCGCAACCGTAGCGATTCTCGCACGCATTGCGCGAGTATATCCGCTCCATCGCCGTCAAAATATAGCGCATGCTCTTCCGCGACTTCCCGAAACACCGGAATATCGCGAGCAATGATCGGTAGACCCTTCTGTGCTGCTTCGATAAGCGGTAGACCAAACCCTTCTCCCTTGGACGCGACGATAAGGCAGGTCGCCGCTCCGTAGATTTGGTCGAGGTATTCGTCGCTGGCGCCTTCGATCCACAAAAAGCGCTTACCGCCCTCCGGATGCTGGCGGAGAATTCGATCGAAACCATTCAGGCCCCATCCCGCCTTTCCGACCACTGCCAGATTGACATCGACACCCGCAGCCCAAAGCGCGTCGAATGCCGCGATGGCCTGCTCGTGCCCCTTGCGCGGCTCAACCGTTCCTACCATCAGGAACGTCGGCTTCGAGCGCAGCGCGTCGAGTAGCTGATGTGCATTGTCAGGGAGTCCTTTCGAAGGCTGACTGTTTTCGATGTCAGCACCGAGATGGAAATACCCAAGCTTCAGCTCGCGCATTCGTTCAACCCCGGCCGTATCGAGCCAGTCCTTTAAATCGTCAGCGACCGCACGAGAGATGCCGATCAAGCCGTCAGAAACCGTAGCAATGGTTCTGAGCCACGGCGGGAAACACCCCGCGATACCCTCGTGGAACCACTCGGGACGCCTTACCGGCAGGAGGTCGTAGACAACGAAGTAGATATGCACGCCTCGCCGCCGTTGCTTAAGGAACCAGCGCTCCGCTTGGGGTATGCGGTCCGCGACAAGATCGAGCCCTAAGAAAACATCGCCGGCGCTCGTGTCGACCCACTCATCGCCGTCTGATGGCGCGTCTATCCCGAACTCGAGGCCGCGCCAAAACTCATTGGCATATCGGTAGGCCATCGTCGAGCGCTCCAGTCTCACGGGCCGCACCTTCCACCCCGTGGGGGCAGCAGTCATCAGTTGGCGAAGGATCGCTCGCGTGACCCGCTGAATGCCCGATTTCGCATCGACTTCAGACAGCACCGATACATCGATCAACAACTGACGGTCCCGGTTGGTACGCTGGTTCGCGGCGATGGCATCCGCAGCCGCGATGTAGTCCAATCCCATCGCGGAGGCATCGAGTTTTCTGAGCGCCTCGATCAATCGATGGTAACGATTGTCGGCCGATTCGCGACTATGGTGCAGATTGGCCGTCGCACTTTCCGCGGCACTAATGCCGGCACTCCGCGCCTCGACCGCCGCTTCGAATGCCCGTACCGCCCTACGCCCCGTCTCATCCCACGAGAAGCGGCTCGCGCGTGCGACCGCATCTTCTCGCAACGACGCCGCGAATTCATCATCGGTCAACGCCCGACGCATCATCGATGTCATCTGAGAGACGTTGAGCGGGTCGAACAATGCGTCGTTCCGCGCAATGACTTCAGGGATGCTCGTGGTATTCGAGCCGATCACGGCAGCACCGGCCGCCATCGCCTCGAGCGCCGGAAGACCGAAACCCTCGTGGAGCGAAGGGAAAACAAACAACCGACACTGGTTGTAGAGCGCCACGAGATCGGCGTCGGGAATATAACTGCCCAGCACCATCTCGTCATGGCGTAGTCCGTTCGCTTTGGCGATCCCATTCAGCTTGATCGCCTGCGCTTCGGTTGCCTGACATGCGAGGAACAGTTGATGCTGATGCCGCACCTCGATCGGCAGCTTGGAATACGCCACGATCAATCGCTCGAGGTTCTTACGGGACTCCACGATCCCCGTGGTCATCACGAATGGGCGTTCGATCGAATACCGTTTGTACAAATCGCGCACTGCTTGCTCGGAAAGCTCGACCCGCTTGAAGGTGCCAGACGCCCCCGACGAGATATTGATGATCCTCTCGCCAGGAATCCCGAGCTCTCGGGACGCTTCTTCCGCGCAGTACTGAGAAATGGCGAGCAGCACGTCCGCCCGCTTCAACGCATCGATCTTTCCGTTGTAATGCTGTCTGACGCCCGGATCCGCGAGATAACGCTCAGGATTCAGAAACGGGATGAGGTCATAGAGCGTAACGGCCGTAACGACATTCGCATCGAATGCCTTGACCGAGCTCGTCGATTGGTCGACATACCCCTCGAACAAGCTGCTGATATGGATGAGATCCGGCTCCAACTCCGCAATCGCATATTCGCGAATGAGTCGGGCCGCGGCCACGCGCCAGTTGCCCAGCCCTTGATAGGGCGTCAGAGATGGCATGGCAAAAACGGCGATGCGTTCGTCGGGCAAGAGCCCCGCGAACGATGCGCGAATGCTCTCTATCGAATCAGGAAAGGCATCGCTCAGGACCACCCATATTTCGTGCTGCCCTGCATTCCGAACGATCGCCCTCGCCAACGCCATGCTATACCGGCCGATCCCTCGGAACCGGCTCGCGGATTGGCAGCCTTGAAGGTCCAATACGATGCGCATAGTCGTCCTAACTTTGATTTATGGGGAGTTGCGATCTTTCGCGCCAGTCAGATCCGAATGGATCTTCCGGCCGCGGGCCGTCAAACGATCGACGGAATCGATCTCGTCGTCGACACCGGCGCCGACACCGCGAAGCGCATCGGCCCCGATCACACCCACCAGGCGGGAACGCAGTGCAGGAAACTTCGTCAGAACAGCGGAGATACGTGCTTTCAATACCGGCCGGCAACGCACATACGCCGCCGCGTGTAACAGAACGAGTTTGACGCGAGGCTTGACGCCTGATGGCGACAGCCCAACCTTACGAAGCGCTTCCCCGCCGATCCGAATGGGCGCGGAGAGCCGCCAACTGCGGCTGCGATACATTGCGTTGATGTGATCCTGCAACCTCAGTATCTCCATCTCAGCCGTCGCGGCGCGCTGTTCGATCTTGAATCTCTCGGCTTCCGCTCGGCGTTCCGCTTCGCTCAGCCTGAGCTCGAGTTCACGGATTTGAATCTCCGCCTGGTACGCGCGCTCCTGCCATCTGCGCATTTCCGCCTGAGCCTCCACAACGGTCAGATTCAGCAGCTCCATGCTCCCCTCTTCGCTTTTGGATACAGCGAGCGAGGACCCGGTCACCAACGCCTGTGCAGCTTGCTCGAGGCCTGAGTCGCGCCGTTTGAATGCAATCACCGCATAGTCAGGTGCTTGCATCAAATTGTCGTCGATCGTCGAGACAACTTTGTTAATAATCGTTGCCCCGGCCAGCTCGGCAGGCATCAACTCCAGATCGCGCTGAAGCGCACCGCGGTTGACTGGAACGACCACAACGCTCTCGAAGCCGGAATACTCGGCCGCAAAGCTCAGCAGTACCGAGGGAATCGGCCGCTCATGGGTCGGATCGATATAGAAATTGCATGCGCCGACCACCAAGTTCGCTGGGTTCGGCGTCTCGAGAAGAATCGCGCCGCCTTCGTCCACAACGCGATACGCCTCTTTCAAAAAAGCCAGCAAGTTGTCGAAGCCCAGATGCTCGACGACGTGAAACGCGCTAAGAAGACTGTACGTGTTCTCGGGTTGCGCAGCCAGGAACTGCATTGCATCGGCCTTCCGCACGGTCAACCCCGCCGCGCGCCCCGCATCGACGAACTCCTCGTTGAGGTCGATCCCCTCAGCAGGAACACCGCATTCCTTCAACAGCTCGAGCCACTCGCCCCGCCCGCATCCCACATCGAGCACTTGCTTGGGCACCTTTGCATGCAGCGCCTCGACGACCGGCAAATAAACGCTCTGGCGCGCCTTGATCGTGTCCCGGCTTCCCCGAAAGCGATCTTCGAGCGCCCGGTAAAAATCGTCTGACAGCATAGGTCCCCGAATTTTCTATAGTTGATAGTTCACGGTGCTCACTTCCGGCTCCATCCAAGCGCAGCCGACAAATTTCTTTTTCGACATATTGAGCACCTGAAAAACGATCGCATGATCGCGCCACTCGTAATTCTTTTCGACATGGGTAGCGCCGGCGTGCAACGCCACGGCGATCGAATAATTCCCTTCACCGAGGTTCGCGGTGAACGCAAACCGGTACTTGATGCGCTCGCCCGCAGCATACGCCGAACGCGCGTGCGCAAGAAAATTGGTATTGGTGCCGAATATCGGCTGACCGAGCCGGTCTTTGATCGCATATCCGAGCACGAGGTCGGGCACGTTCTCGTGAACGCAAACATCGATCTCCAGCGCCACGTGGCTCCCCACATCGATCACCTCGACGCTCTTGCCGTCGGCATCGACGAGACGAATAGCGTCGACCGTGGCTTCGCCGGAGCCCGAGACGGTTCGCGTCTTGCCATCCTCGCCGCGCACCTGCTTGACGGTTTTGCCTTCGCGGTCCGCCAGCAGCGCGTTGTAGTAATCGAAAATCTCTTCGGGCTCGCCCTGCTTTTCCAGGCGTCCCTCGTTCAACAAAATGGCGCGATCGCAAATCGACTGAATCGCCGTCTTGTCGTGCGAGACGATCATCAGCGTCGTGCCCTGCTCGCGATAGGAGCGGATGCGATCGAAGCTCTTGTGCTGGAAGTAGGCATCGCCGACAGACAACGCTTCATCCACGATGAGAATGTCGGGGCGGCGGAATGTAGCCACGCTGAACGCAAGGCGCATTTGCATGCCGCTCGAATAGACCCGCACCGGTTGATCGATGGCGTCGCCAATTTCAGCGAACGCCTCGATCGCCGGCATGTTCGTCATGATCTCTTCAACCGGATGACCGAGCAGTTGCCCTGCCATGATGACGTTCTGGCGGCCCGTGAAGTCGGGATGAAAACCCATCCCCAACTCGAGCATCGCCGCAACGCGTCCCTGGACGCTGATGCTGCCGCGCGTGGGCTGCGTCGTGCCGGTAATCATTTTCAGCAACGTGCTCTTGCCCGCGCCATTGATACCGACGATGCCCACGGCCTCGCCCTGCTTCACGTCAAAGCTGACATCGCGCAATATCCATTTGAGCTGATGCCTGACGGCGTGCCCCGGCGCGACCCATTCGAGCAACCGCCCGAAACGCGACGAATATTGCTTGTAGGCCTTGCTGACGTTTTGTACGGAAATACTACCCATGAGATCGGGTCCGCGGTTACGAGTCGAAGCGTTGGACGCTGTGAGGAAAAGGCCCGGCCTCTTCTCGGCCAGGCTCGAATCGGCGCGGGCTCGAGGGCGCTGCAACGCCCTCTCGCTTCATCCGGTCAGAACGAGAACCCGGCTTCGTTTCGACGCAGATCGGCTTGCACCATCATCTTGCACAGCTCTTCGAGCGACGTCTTCGGCTCCCAGCCAAGCTTGGCCTTTGCCTTCGCCGGATCGCCGATCAGCAGCTCGACCTCGGCCGGCCGGTAGAACTTCGGGTTCACGCGCACGAGTACCTTGCCATTCGCAACGTTGACGCCTTCCTCTTTCTCGCCTTCGCCGCGCCACTTCAATTCGGTACCGACTGCCTTGAATGCCATCGAGACGAAATCGCGCACGGTCTCCGTCCGATTGGTGGCCAGCACGAACGTATCGGGTTCGTCAGCCTGCAACATGCGCCACATGCCCTCGACATACTCTTTTGCGAAACCCCAATCGCGCTTGGCGTCGAGGTTACCCAGCTCGAGTACGTCGAGCTTGCCGAGCGAGATCTTCGCCGCCGAATCGGTGATCTTGCGCGTGACGAATTCGCGCCCACGCAGCGGCGATTCGTGATTGAACAAGATGCCGCTCGATCCGAAAATGTCGTACGACTCGCGGTAATTCACGGTGATCCAGTGGGCATACAGCTTGGCCACACCATAGGGGCTGCGAGGATAAAACGGCGTGTCTTCCTTTTGCGGAACGGCCTGCACCTTACCGAACATTTCAGACGTCGATGCTTGATAGAAGCGAATCGAGCGGTCAACGATACGAATGGCTTCGAGCAGATTCAAAGCGCCAACGCCGGTGATCTGCGCCGTCGTGCCGGGCTGATCGAACGAGACGCCAACGAAGCTTTGCGCAGCGAGGTTGTAGACTTCTCGCGGCTTTGCCATTTCGATGAGGCGAATGGAGGCGCCGAGATCGGTCAGATCGTGTTCGACAAGATGCAGATTGGGGTGATCGAGAACGCCCACCTCTTCCATGCGCCAGAAGTTCACCGAGCTCGTACGCCGGTACGTGCCAAAGACTTCGTACCCGCGCTCGAGCAACAATTGCGTCAGATACGCACCATCTTGACCGGTGATGCCGGTTACGACTGCCCTTGTCATTCCCTCTCCTTTGGAAAGCTGATCTTCGCGCCATATTCCGCGAAGAATCATCAAAATACCGAAATCGAACGCCGCAAATTATAGCCGAGCGCTCCTTGCCAAAAACGCTCAAAGCCAGCGGCTCGCCGCAACGGCGCATATCGCGCGCACAACGGACGCACTACAGCTCGTCGACCATTTCCGCCGCATGCCGCCGAAAAAGATGCATTCCAAGCAGGCAAAACAGCACACCGAGCACAAAGACAGGCCACACGAGCGACCAGTCGGGCCAAAGGCGGTTCACGAAGATCGTCTGGTATCCCTCGATCAATCGCGCCATCGGGTTGAGCCGGATCAATGGTCTGACCTGCTCCGGCAGCGCATGCCACGGATAGACAACGGGCGTGAACCAGAACCAGAACTGCAGAAGAATGCCCATGAATTGACCGACGTCGCGGAAAAAAACGTTGAGCACCCCCAACGTGATACCGAGCCCGATGCTGAAAAGGACCTGCGTCAACAGCAGCGGCACGAGACCCACGAATACGACGCCCGGAAAGTTTCCCGTGACGATAAGAAAAACCAAAAAGAGGCCGAAGATGATCGCGAAGTTCATCAGTGCGGAACACGTGACGATCACGGGCAGCACGATGCGAGGGAAGCTGAGCTTTTTCAGCAGATTGGCATTGTCGACGAAGACGCTTTGCGCGCGCGAAACGATCTCGGCGAAAAGCCCCCACGTCAATACGCCCGCACAAAGGTAAATGCTGTAGCCGAACGTGCTCTGCACACCAGGCAGCCTCGACTTCATCACCTCCGAAAACACGACCGTATACACGACGATCAACGCCAACGGTTGCAGCACGAGCCACAACGCGCCGAGCATGCTCGTGCGATAACGTGTCTGGAATTCGCGTTTCACGCTGCCGACGACAAAGCCCCTGTATCGCAGCAGCGCATTCAACAATGCAGCCAATTTATCTTCCTCGATGTTTCGTGCCGATGCCGGCCTCACCACGCTTGCCGGTCCTGCAAGCAGAGCGATAAAGCGTCCCGCCAATGCGGTGGCCGAATTCCAAACGCCGCGGCCAACTTCGCATTGGAAAGCCGCGAGTTGGCGGGCCGCCGCGCCGGCGTCGGGTATTCGCTCGCCGAAATCGGTACGACCTTCGGCGCCTTCTCCGGCGACGCAAGCTCGAAAATCGCCCGCGCGAATTCCGCCCATGAGGCCTCTCCGCTCGCGCTCAGATGATACGTACCGCTGCGCGCGAACCACCATTGCGCCCGCGCCTCAGGCGCCACCGCCATGGCCTGCGCAACGATATGCGCCGTCAGTGTCGCGATCGTACGCGACCACGTCGGGGCGCCGCGTTGATCGTCGACGATGCGCAGCTCGTCGCGCTCTTCGCCCAGGCGCAGCATCGTCTTCATAAAATTGCGCCCGCGCGCGCCATAGACCCAACTCGTACGCAAAATCAGATGCGCGGCGCCAGCCTGCTCGATGGCGCGCTCGCCGGCCAATTTGCTCGCACCGTAGACATTCAACGGGCCGGGCGCGTCGTCTTCTTCATAGGCCCCTTGCTTCGTGCCATCGAAGACATAGTCCGTCGAATAATGGATCAGCGGCACGCCCATCGCATGGGCCGCCGCAGCCAATACACCAGGCGCATGCGCATTGACGCGCATCGCGGTATCGACATCGCTCTCGGCCTGATCGACAGCGGTATAGGCACCCGGGTTGACGATCAGCGCAGGGCGGATTTCATCGAGCGCCGCCTCGATCGAACGCGCATCGGCGAGATCGAGTGCATCGCGCCGCGGCGCGATCACCGTTCCCAGCCCCTGAAGCGTGCGCACGAGCTCGAAGCCTACTTGCCCCGACGCGCCGGTAACGAGAATGATCGGTTGGTTCGAATCGGACATGAACGAGTGCACCCCGAAGACAGATACCGGACAGATGCCAGCCGACGAAAGCGCCACGACGCGAGGACACGAGATTATAGAAGCACACGGGGGGTAACCGAAGGTCCCTAACAATCTGAAACACCGCAATCGGGTGAATTTTGCCGACCCGAGACCGCGGCAAGGTACAAATTGCCGCTCCACCGCCTACTTTTGGCTGCGCTCAGTGATGCTCGCGTTGAACCATCCAACGAATGGTGTCGGCGAATTCGATAGGTTCGACATCGGGAACCAGTTGCCGCAGCTTCTCGGCCGAGCCGATCAGCATTTTGACCTCGTTGTCCCGAACGAATGCGCGGTTCACTCGGATGTCGAGATCATGATGCGAGGCTTCCCGCACCATGTCGATGACCTGATGCAGCGTGTACGCGCGCTCGCTGCAGACATTCACGACCTCACCGGCCGCCTTGCCGGCCAACAACGAGCGATAGATGCTTGCCACCATTCGCACGTCGGAGAAATCCCGCGCCACGTCGAGGTTGCCCAACTCGATGAACGGCCTGCGCTGCACGAAGTGCGAAACGATCTTGGGCACGAGAAAGCGCGGCTCCTGCCCACGTCCCGTGTAGTTGAACGGCCGCGTGACAACGATGGGCAAGCGGTCGAACCAGGTCCGCACCAGGTGCTCCATCGCAAGCTTGCTGGCCGCATAGTGGTTCACCGGCGCGGGTGCAACGCTCTCGTCCACCACGCCCGCGGCGTTGCCGTAGACGTTCGCGCTGCTGGCGACGAGGACCTTCTCGGGATGGCATCCCACGTCGATGCAGGCTTGCAGCAGGTTCAGCGTGCCGAGCACGTTGACGCGATACATGTCGAGCGCGTCGTCATGCGCCACGAAACTGATCGCCGCCAGATGAACGAGATGCGTAGGCCGCACTTCGCCAATCACGCGGCGGCAATCGTGCAGCGACGAAATATCGAGCAGATGCTCGTGCGCGCCGGCCGTTTCGCCGCGCGCAAGCGTGCCGATCACCTCGTAGCCGGCGCGCTCGAGTTCGTTGCGGACATAGACGCCCGTAAAGCCGCGAGCGCCGGTCAGCAATACACGCCGACGCCCTGGCTGAGAAGAAGATTCCAATCCAACACCCATCTTAGATTTCGATTTTTTTACGAACCCGTTCGCTCACTCGAACAGGTCGGCATCGGCCAATAAGCGGCCGGCGGCATCCTTGGCGGCCAGGATCGGCTCGAACTCGATCGGCCATTCGATGCCGACGCTCGGATCGTTCCAAAGCAGGCAGCGCTCGAACTCCGGATACCAATAATCGGTCGTCTTGTAGAGAAACTGCGCGGACTCGGACAGTACCACGAAGCCGTGCGCGAAGCCGGGCGGGATCCACAACTGCCGATGGTTCTCGGCCGACAACGTAATGCCCTCCCACTTGCCGAACGTGGGCGACGAGCGACGCAGGTCGACGGCCACGTCGAACACCTCGCCTTCCGTGACACGCACGAGCTTGCCCTGCGCATGCGCGATCTGATAATGCAGGCCGCGCAGCACGCCCTTGGCGGAACGCGAGTGATTGTCCTGTACGAACGTCACGCCGTCTTGCACTTGTTGCGCAAACTCGCGAGCGTTGAAGCTCTCGAAAAAGAAGCCGCGCGAATCGCCGAACACCTTGGGCTCGATGAGCTTCACGCCGTCGAGCGGCATCGAGGTCACTTGAATTGTCATGCGATCTGGTCGGTGAGAAGGCCCGTCAAATACGCGCCGTAGCTGCTCTTGCACAGCGGCTTCGCAAGCCTCAGCAGTTGCTCGGCATCGATCCAGTTGCGGCGATAGGCGATTTCCTCGGGGCAAGCCACCATCAGTCCCTGCCGCTTTTGCAGCGTGGCAATGAAGCTTGCCGCTTCGATCAGCGAATCGTGCGTGCCCGTATCGAGCCACGCATAGCCGCGCCCCATGATCTCGACGTCGAGCTTGCCCGCTTGCAGATAATGCGAGTTCACATCGGTGATCTCGAGCTCGCCGCGCGCCGAAGGCTTGATGCTCTTCGCAATCTCGCAAACGTGCTCGTCATAGAAGTAAAGCCCGGTCACGGCATAGTTCGAGCGCGGCTGCGCGGGCTTCTCTTCGATCGATAGCGCACGAAATGCCGAATCGAATTCAACGACGCCATACCGCTCCGGATCCTGAACGTGATACGCGAAAACCGTTGCGCCCGAGGTCCGCGCGTCGGCGCGTTCAAGCTGGCTGACCAGATCGTGGCCGTAGAAGATGTTGTCGCCCAGTATCAGCGTCGACGGCTTGCCATCGACAAAGTCCTTGCCGATGACGAACGCCTGCGCCAAACCGTCCGGGCTCGGCTGCACAGCGTATTGCAGGTTCATGCCCCACTGGCTGCCGTCGCCCAGCATCGCCTGGAAACGCGGCGTGTCCTGCGGCGTGGAGATGATCAGGACTTCGCGAATCCCGGAGACCATCAACGTGGACAACGGGTAGTAGATCATCGGCTTGTCGTATACCGGCAGCAGCTGTTTCGACACCGCATGGGTAATCGGATAGAGCCGCGTGCCGGAGCCGCCCGCGAGGATGATGCCTTTGCGCGCCATGGAGGCTCCTTCAGTCGCGTTTTGCATAGTTCGTTTCGAGCCACTTCCGGTAATCGCCGGAGGCCACTTCGCTCACCCAGGCCGCGTTGTCGAG
>NZ_DASXWY010000174.1:0-1523 GCF_036503415.1 Trinickia sp.
CGATGAAGGACGTAGGAGCCTGCGATAAGCCCTGGGGAGTTGGCAACCGAGCGTTGATCCGGGGGTGTCCGAATGGGGAAACCTGGCTGGAGTCATGTCCAGTTACCCGCGCCTGAATGAAATAGGGTGTGTGGAGGGAACTCCGGGAAGTGAAACATCTCAGTACCGGATGGAAGAGAAAACAATTGTGATTCCGTGAGTAGTGGCGAGCGAAAGCGGAGGAGGCTAAACCCGTGGAGTGTGATACCTGGCAGGGGTTGCTGTGCGGGGGTTGTGGGGTGTGTTTGTTTCCGGGCTGTCGACCGGGAGCGCGGTGGTGTGTGTGAAGTTGAAGTCCGTTGGAAAGCGGTACCGTAGAGGGTGAGAGTCCCGTAGGTGTAAGCCGCACGCCGTGTGAATGCATTCCCAAGTATCACGGAACTCGTGGAATTCCGTGTGAATCCGGCGGGACCACCCGTCAAGCCTAAATACTTCTTGGTGACCGATAGCGGACGAGTACCGTGAGGGAAAGGTGAAAAGTACCCCTGGCGGGGAGTGAAATAGTACCTGAAACCGTGTGCCTACAATCCGTCAGAGCCCGGGCTCCTGCTTTTGGTGGGGGTGGTGGGTGATGGCGTGCCTTTTGAAGAATGAGCCTGCGAGTTTGTGTTGTGTTGCGAGGTTAACCCGTGTGGGGGAGCCGTAGCGAAAGCGAGTCCTAAGAGGGCGGTTTAGTAGCATGATCAAGACCCGAAGCGGAGTGATCTATCCATGGGCAGGTTGAAGCGACGGTAAGACGTCGTGGAGGACCGAACCCACCTAGGTTGAAAACTGGGGGGATGACCTGTGGATAGGGGTGAAAGGCCAATCAAACTCCGTGATAGCTGGTTCTCCCCGAAATGCATTTAGGTGCAGCGTTGTGTGTTTCTTGCTCCAGGTAGAGCACTGGATAGCCGATGGGCCCGACCAGGTTACTGACGTTAGCCAAACTCCGAATGGGAGTAAGTGAGAGCGCAGCAGTGAGACTGCGGGGGATAAGCTCCGTAGTCGAGAGGGAAACAGCCCAGACCATCAGCTAAGGCCCCTAAGCGGTGACTAAGTGGAAAAGGATGTGGAGTCGCAGTGACAACCAGGAGGTTGGCTTGGAAGCAGCCACCCTTGAAAGAGTGCGTAATAGCTCACTGGTCAAGTGATTCCGCGCCGACAATGTAGCGGGGCTCAAGTCATCCGCCGAAGCTATGGCATTCAGAGAATATTCAAGCCTTCGTGGTTCAGAACTCTGGATGGGTAGGGGAGCGTCGTGTCGCGAGTGAAGTTCCGGAGTGATCCAGGGGTGGACGCGACACGAGTGAGAATGCAGGCATGAGTAGCGAAACACGGGTGAGAAACCCGTGCGCCGAATGATCAAGGGTTCCAGGGTCAAGCTAATCTGCCCTGGGTAAGTCGGGACCTAAGGCGAGGCCGACAGGCGTAGTCGATGGACAACGGGTTGATATTCCCGTACCGGCAATGTAGCGCCCATGACGAGCCCGGTGATGCTAACC
>NZ_DASXWY010000175.1:0-3573 GCF_036503415.1 Trinickia sp.
TACAGGTTATCTCGATATTCAAACCGGCCATGAGAGAACAAGACCTCGCTGCAATACGCTTGCGGGCGGCAGCCCGCGACCTCGAACAAATCGTCCGCCACATTGCGGGGCGCTACATCGTCCAGGGCGTGCCGCTGACCTGGCGCCTGCTTCATGCCATCGAAGCCGAGGCGCTTGCCGATCTCGGTTTCGCAAGCCGCCACGAAGCGTTCATCCTGGATCTGTTCAAGCGCCCGGCGGACCTGGCTTATCCAGAAACAGACGACCCCGCCACGTTCGGGCGATCGAATGCGCTGCCAGCCGCGCTGGCGTTCGCGGTCGCGGCGTATGAAGAAGCACAGGAAAAACCGCCGGCCGGCGGCACGCGAAGGCAGGCGGACCGGTCACCCCACGCTCGAGGCTAGCGCGGCCAAGCGGCGCGTGCATGCCTGTGTGGCTCCTGGAAACACTCACGCAAGCGATCCCGAAAAAGCTCACCTCGAGCGTCGGGCCCCCGGCGGACCAAGTCGCAGGCAAGTCGACTCGTCAGGCATGCGAAGCTGTGCCGTGCCCGCTCATGAAGCGGGTCACCGCTTCGAGCCGCGAATGGCCGACACCCGACGAATGCTCGCATTCAGGGCACAGCAATTCGTAACCATCGTCGAGTTGACCGAGTTCCGGTTCGCCGTCCGGACACTTCGGACAACGAGCGGGCAGCAATACATGCCCATCGAGCAACGTTCCGAGCGTGGCGAAATGCGCATCGCTCAGTTGGCCGGCGAGTGCAAGCTCGCAGACCACATCGGCTAATTCCGGCGAAACCGCGGAGCGCGCACGTAGCGCATCGAGCTCGCGCGTCAAGGCGTCGATTTCGTCGGACTGCCCGCGCACCTGCGTTTCGAGGCGATCGGCCTTTCCCTTGGCGGCACTCAATTGCTGAATGAAGTCGAATTCTTTCCGGCTGGCATCGCGAATGCCGGCCTGATACGTACTGGCCATACTGCGCAACGAATCGAGCTCGACGAGCATCGGCTTGACTCGGCGCTCGGCTTCGGCGATCGCATCTTTGATCTGGGTGGCGTAGTGCTCCGCGTTTTGCCGCATTTCCGCGTGAAGCGAATCGATGCGCTCGCGTAATTTTGCGTTCGTCGTGCGTTCGTCATCGAGCAACCGGCCGAGCTTTTCGTTGTCGGCCAGGAGCCGCGCTGCAGTGGCGGTCAATGTCTCGTGACTCGATGCGCGTTGTGTCTGCTCGCTGGCGAACTCGGCCTCGAGTTCGCGTACCCGTGCCCAAGCAGTCTGAGCGAGAGACTCGCTGCGTTGGAGCGCCTCGTTCAGCGTTTCCTGGCGAACCTCGGCATCACGCACGCGGCGTTGAGCATCGTCGAGAGTTGCCTGCATTTCGAGGCGCTCGGTCTCCAGCATTTCTTTCGCATGCGCGAGTGCCTGCGCGAAGAGCTCGCCGAGCAGTTCTCCGGCTTTGTCCTCCAGCGACGGTGGAATCGCCCCGGCGCCGACCTTGACCTTCGAAGTCTCGCGAATACGCTCCCAGAAATGATCGATGTCTTTGGGGATGTCGCTCGCGCTACCGGTTTGCGTCAGCTCTCGCACAGCAGCCATCGAAGGACGGATGCCCAAATCGAAAAACAACCGCTTGCACGCATGGAGCGACAATTCGCGACGATGAAGCCCGCGGGCCTTCATCGATTCCAACTCTTGCCGGATGAGCTGTCGTTGCTCGTCTAGGATGGACATGGGCGCAAACTCGGATTCAATGTGTGCGGATCATAACGGATTACGTAGCAGGCAATACGATCGAACATCGAACTGTCGTTTTTTGGCGACCTACCCGTTGCATCGTCGATCCGAGGGCTTGTACGGCGGGGCTGTTCAAGCAGATTCGTGAAACAAAGCGAAGGAGCTGAATCAAGTCTTTGATTGTAAAGGGATGTACCCAAGCAGCGTCGATAGAGGCCATGTTTCACGGACAGGTGTGCCTCAAGCTCGTGAAGATCGTTCCAACAATTTTCCAAGACACACGACGGTCTTTCTTGAGAGTCATAGAAGTAAACACCCTTGAACCTTATTTAAAAACGTTAACGACTCCGCAAACCCTTGCTGCACACGGGTCTGCGCGGTGCAACGTGAGCTTTTGCAGGGGCAATCGTGAGACGTTGCGGGAGCGTTGCGTGATGGGGTTCGGGAATGACCGTGAGCCGCTGCGGGATAGGTCGTGAGCGGATTCGGGAGCCGGACCGAAGACGGGCTCGCCAAAACGTGAGCCTTTACGGGACCGGTCGGGCCCCAGCGTCGCGCTCTCCGTGGCCCGCGGATCCGGGAGCACCATCGAGCAGGTGAGGTTTTCCGGGAGCCCTGCGCACCTCGGTTTACGCCTCCAATCTACCCCGCTCAGAGGCCAACGTGAGCAAACACGGGAACCGTGGCCCATTAGAGGTGAGGCTTTTCAGGAGGACATCGCCCTTTGCAGGGAAGGTCCTGTGAAGGGTGAGCTTTTACGGGACCATGCCGATGGTTTCCTGTCGGCGGCCTTTGCGCGTTGGGCTGCTCACCGGCGGTGTCTCCTACGGTGAGCCTTTTCGGGAGCTTTGCGAAACTGCTGCGCCATCTCACAGGAGCATGCCTCCGCGCGCCCGAAGGTGAGTGTTTGCGGGAGGCATTGAGGCCGGTCACCTCCGAGGACCAAGGAAGTTAGTCATTACTCTCGCAGTAAGCCGCACCGACGTTGATTGGTGAGTGCGTATCGGAGCGCCCGGCAGACGCAAAGGTGAGAGTTTGCGGGGGGCTTTCGTAGATGGCGGTATAGCTCGTTCATGCGGGGGTCCGTCGGTCTGAGGTGAGGGAATACAGGAGATACAGCGATGAAAGAGGTTCCTCGAGGAGTTGTCTCTAAGTGTAGGTAGCGACAGATAAATTTGCTGTACCCCGATCGATGGGTGAGACTTTGCGGGGGTGAGCGGATGCGGGGTCGACGACCGTCGGATCGCTCGTCGCGGGGCGCAAAGGTGAGTGTTTTCAGGATCATTGCGGAGGCCGTTTTTCGGGCGTTGCGGTTCCGGACCGCGACTGGACGGGCCTTGTGGGCTATGTGAGGTGAGGAGTTTCGGGATGCACCGTCGGTATCTGCTGCGAGCCGATACCGCGACTGCGCGACCCCGCGAGCGCATTTCGGTACGCCAGGTTGCGGACGTCGTTGCGATTGGTAGCCGCGTTGCCTATTGCTTGCAGCTCCGCGCTCGTCGGTGGAGATGTGAGCGCGCGAGTTCGACCATCTGAAATATGTGACTCAGACTGCGAGTAAAGCGGGGTTCGGCGGGATGGAGCGCGGGTTCGTCGTGAAATCGCGACAATCGATAAAGTGAGCTTATTCAGGACCCTACGCAGGCATTTCGCACCGACTGTCGATCGCTTATTTTGCGCTATGCCTCAACAGACAACGCTCGTTGCGCGACTCCGTCTTCCCGGTAGGTGAGCGTTTTCGGGATTCACCCGAGGTGAGGCGCCGTTTCTTGGCCAGATTCACCGAACACGGTGAGAGCCTGCCTGTAGACGAGGTTCACCGCACTCCGGTATGCT
>NZ_DASXWY010000176.1:0-26175 GCF_036503415.1 Trinickia sp.
GACCGAGGCGGGCGTCGTCGCGATCGTCGATTGGCGCGAGCCGGTCGTCGACGCGCGAGTACCTCCACCTCGCCGGATGCTCGGCGTTTGCTCCCTGGCGGACAGCATGCTGCCAACTACCGATACGAGCTCTGAAAAAGCGGGATCGCGTTCCCTTTCGTCCTCCGGGAGCATCGAGAGCCGCTCGAGCACCGACGCAAGTTCTGCATTCTGCGTACTGCGCGTGCTGCCCGCCTCGGATAGCGCTTCCACGACGCTTGGCAGCGCAGGACGGAATTGGCTGGGCGCCCCCGTCGCGCCCGAGCGCGTACTGCTCGATGAAGGCCTGCTATATCGCGATCGACTACCGCCCGCTTCGGACACATTGCTGCCCGCTTCAGAGAGACGGCCGGTCAAGGCGGTCGACCGAACCGGGTTTCTCATCGATTCGGTATCGCGCCCGGACACGGACGTGTGGCCGCTCGTATCCGTCGATGCGCCGGGTCGCGTAGAACGGTTGCTCGATTCAGCGTACTCGGACGCCACCGAGCCAAGTTCGCTGTTCGCGGCATGGCGCGACCGAAATGCATCGAATCGGCTGTCCGACGAGCGCATGCGTCGTTGAGACGAAACGTCGGATCGATCGGTCCGGGAGTCATTTGCTTGGGAGTGATAAGGGTTTGAATTGGATGAGCCACCGACTCTTCTCATAGTGTTCCTCTCGTGACAAAAAACCGACGCTGATTCGATGGCAAACGACGGCGATTCGAGGGAATCGACGCTCGAATGTCGGTTCGCTCAGCGGGGTGAATCGGAGATTATTCAGTCGCCCGGTTCGCAATTACGCCACGCACGGAGAGAATCCGGCGACAGCAGCGAACAACTCGTTTCGTTTCGCCGGCATCCCCGCAATTTCGTCGCGAGTCGGAGCTCCGCGAACCCCGCTTACCGAGAATAGCCGACTCGCCGAAGGCTCTGCTTCGATCGACGAGTTAAAACCTTTTTGCAAGAAAAATCATGTATCCGCATCCTCTCCCAGCAAGCACTGAAAACGCGATAAGGCAACAATATGGTTAATAACATCGGCGGTTCATCAGGTTCGCACTCCACTTATTACTCCCAAGCCAACGACGCCTCTTCGAACCGATCCAATTCCGGATCGCAGAGGCGCACACGCTCGTCCAACGGGCAATTCGGCTCGCTCGCGGTACGCCAGAATACGTTGAGCGAGTTCGGTTCGGTCGCCTCTGGCGGACCGCTGGACTATTCGGACTATGCCGGCAATCCCTATTACGACCAGAACGAATACTCGCAATGGGCCGGCAGCGTGCGTACGCCCAGCACTTCGAGTGCGGGATCGTTCGCTTCGGCCGATAACCGATCGTTCGACAACCGATCTACCGCGAGCTCCATAAGCTCCATAGCGTCGTCGCACCTGCCGCCATCTACTGCGAGCTCCATAGCGTCGTCGCACCTGCCGCTATCTTCGCACTCGGGATCGTCGAGCCAAAAATCGCGACGCTCGCGCTCCGATGTCAGCGTGGCACTGTCTGAAGCCGGCAGCCGACATTCGTCGCAGGGGCATCTGCCGACGCGCTTTAGCGATCGCGGCTCGATAGCCAGCAGCTTGAACGACTCCGAACGCGCTGCCATTGCCACCGCGATGGACGGAGGACGCTTCCGCGGGTTCCCTCTCGCACCTACCGGGAGCGGCACGAGTACGCTGCATTCGATCTCCGACAAGCTGTCGGAAGCCGGAAGCAGCGTCAGTTCCCTGCATACGATTTCTGACAATCCATCGAAGTCCGGAAGCAGCGTCAGTTCCCTGCACACGATTTCGGACAAGCCGTCGAGGTCCGGAAGCAGCGTCAGTTCCCTGCACTCGATTTCGGACAATCTGTCCGAGGCCGGAAGCCGCAGCAGTAGCGTTGAGCGCGCGGAACTCGTGGAGCGCCTGAACCGAGCGCGCGACATTGACTGGTCTTCTGTCCCGGCGAACAGCGCCTCCATGACGTGGCAACCCGATGTCGAGTTGAGCGTATCCGATATCACACCGTCAACGGCCGTAACGGAGGCGCCTCCGCCCACGCGCCGCCCGCCTCCGCCCCCTTCGCGCCTTCGCACTGTCAGGTTCGCCGATAGCAGCACCGCCTCCGTCGCACCCTCGTACCAGCCATCCGTTGCGCCCTCTCGACGCGGCCCGTCCATCTATGGCCAACAACCTCCGCTGAAACGGTTCTTCAATTCGCTGAACCCGAGGCGATGAGCTGATCGACAGGACGTGAGCGTCGAGCCCAGTTCCTCGGCTTGACGCTCGCGCCACCCGGCTTATCCGCAACACCCGCATGCCTATGGCATGGCGGGTCGGATGCCTGCATCCGGCGTTCACGCGATGAATTGCCGGGACCTGATAACGAATCATCGACCAAGCTTTGAGGAGGTCACCCAATGTATTGCAAAAAGGTATCGGGCGTTTCGGTCCCGATCAGTTTGTCGAGGCGAAGCGAAACCAATCGGACGGCCGAGCAGACCCGCCGAGACGATCCACAGTATTTGGAAGCGCTCAATTGGATCAACTCGAGAAGGCGCGGAAACGAGCGCCGCCAGACGGCAGCCGACAGATTGGCCGACGCGAAACCCGGCCAGGATGTCAAGCTCGATCATCTCGCGCTCACGTCCCTGCCCGAATCGCTCATGACGCGAGCAAGCACCGCAAAAAGCATTTCTTTGTCCGGCAACAGTCTGCCGGCCATTCCGCCAGTCGTATTGAGCTTCAGCGAAGTGCAAAGGCTGGACGTGTCGGGCAACGAACTGTCCTTCCTATCGACTCAGATCTCGCAAATGCAGAATCTGCGCTCGTTGGATGCATCGCATAACGCGATCGCCGAGGTCCCCGCGACCATCGGCGCGCTGACGAAGCTCGAATCGTTGAACCTGGGAGACAACGCGCTCCGTGCCGTGACGTCCACGATCGGCAAACTTAGCAAGCTCAAGCAATTGAAACTCAGCGGAAACATGTTGACCGACCTCCCGCTTCAGATCGCTCAGTGCGCATCGCTGCGCGAACTCGACATTTCCCGCAATCACTTCGAGGTGGTGCCGGACACAGTCGGATCGCTCCTCAAATTGCGCACGCTGAAGGCCGATCGGAACCGGCTGACAGATCTGGAGCCGAGCGCGGATCATCCGGACAGCGTAGAGGATCGCGCCATTCCGGAATCGATCGGAAACCTGCCGCATCTGCAGGAATTCGGCGTAGAGGGCAATCCCCTGAGCACATTGCCGAACACTTTCGGTCCTTTCGAATATGCGTCGAGACGCCGCTTCCAGATCACGCGACAAGGAACGAATACGCTCGTTTCGAAAGTTCTTTCGAACAGTCTGAAAATCCGTATAGCGAACACGCCGCTGCCGGAGACGCTGGTAACGGATGGGCGCTTGACAGACGCACCGGGCGCGCCGCCCCCGCCTGTGCCGGTCTACGAGCCGCTCTACCACAAAGAGTCGCCCGCGTTCGTGCAAGCCGACCCGCCTCCCGTCGACGAGCTCGCGCAACGCCCGATCGCGCAGATGGCGCACGTAATGCCCGAACTGTTTGCGGCACAGACGACATCGGGTCCGACGGGCGGCGCCGCGTTCGACCAGTTTGTGCGGCAAACGGCAGGCCACGATATGGCCCACCACGCCCAGCAACAACCACAACCACAGCCGCAGCCACAACCACAACCACAGGCACAGACGCAGCAACCGCCAACGCAGCAAAACGAGGCACCAGCATATAAGGTCTACAGCGAGTCCTCTTCAGAGAGCGACGCGCCATCATTCGCATTCGTGCGCAAACGAACAGCGCCGCCAGTGCAAATGCCCAATGACGCATCCAGTGCGAGTGCCGCAGTAAACGTTCAAACGCCTCCGCCGGCGACTCCTCAGCCGTTCATACCGATGCAAATGGGCTCAGCGTGGCGGCCCAGCGGGTCTTCTTCGGCTACACCGCCGGGAACGGTCGTGCCCCCGTCCACGCAAATCCCTCAACCCCAACCGCAACCGCAACCGCAACCGGCGCCGGCGCCGGCACAGACCCAGACGTTCCCAACTATGCCGATGAGTACGGGCCTTCCGGCGAGCGGATTTCAGCACACGCCACAGGACCCGCAAGCCGCAGCCTATGCCCAGGCGCTGCAAATCGCGGCCTCGCTGATGCAGCGCCCGGCGACGACGCCGCACGTGCACTCCGCGCCGTTCAACGTGGCGGGCTCCAACGATTCGTGGTTCGATTTTTCGGACCCGGCAATCAATCAGGCGCATCAGCACGAACTGGATATGCTCGGGTTCGAGCAGGTTCAGCACAACACGCTCGACGGGCTCGCCAAGCACTATCGCGAGCGTCTTTACCTGCAAGGCGACCATCTGAAGCAGCGCTTGGAACAGGCGAAATTGCGCGGTGCCATGGGCATTCCCGGGGAAACCGTCGGCATCAACGTATGGCGCGTCGGCATCATGTTGTTCAGGCAACATGTCATTTGCAACTTGGCGGAAACAGTTGCCAACATCAATAAGCAAAAAAAGCTGAACGATCCGAGCCAATCTCATCTGGCCGATGATCCGCTACAGATCGCGCTCGTCTATCAGACCATCGTCTCGCGCGAGCTGCAAATTCTCGGGCTCGAGCCTCTGCGCAAGAACATGGATGAAAACCCGCATTTCAAAAGCATGTTCGCTCATATCGTTTCGCCGGAACGTACCGAGTCCGTCAAGCTCGACATCATTCGGGAAGTGCATCGGGCGGAAGACGAAAACGGACGTCGCAAGCTCTCGGCGTTCATTAAGGAACAACCGCTCTGGAAGGAATATCTGGCGAGCCAGCAGTCTGCCTCAACGGCGGCCTGGCGCGGTTCCTACGGATTCTAAGTACGGCGAAAACGACTCGTAGGCCATCGAATGCGACGGCTTGCCACTTGCGGCGATTTCTCATGAAAAAATTAGGACTACTTAATTGTGGCGGCGCACATGCGGTCAATTGCACACCGCCAACGTCTCGAAAGAACGATCGCGGCGTAGCCGCGATCGGAAGGCAGCAGAACGAAGCCGGTTCGCCGCGACGCCTCAACCGAGGCGGGCCGCTCGAAGGACTCAGCGAGCGCCAACGTACCGCGTTCAAGGAAGGCCTCGATGGTTGGGCTGCCAACTACGGGTACCCCACCGAAAGGCGCACCGAGGCGGTGAATCGTCTCGTCGCAGCGGCGGAACAACGGGCCGCCAAGATCGACGTATCGGGTCTTGGCTTGAGGCGATTGCCGACGCAGATTGGCTTGCTCAACAAAACGAAGGCGCTCGACGCGCAGAACAACGACTTGCGGCGGTTGACGAAAGAAGTCGGCGAGATGCATTCGCTTCACAGCCTCGAGCTGCAAGACAATAAGTTGCCATCCCTTCCGCCGGAGATCGGCCAACTGACCAAGCTCACCTATTTGAACATTGATCGAAACAGGTTGGAGCGGTTGCCTGACACGATCGAAGGGCTCATCAATCTGCGCACGCTTTCCGCGCAAGGCAACCTCCTTTCCGAGGTCCCGGCGTCGATGAAAAATCTGCCGAACCTGAAAGAGCTCAACCTCAAGAACAATCAGATATGGCAACTGCCGAATGGCTGGAGCGAGCTCTTTCACGGGCTCCGGAGCCTCAATCTGTCTTATAACAAGCTCACGGGACTCCCCATCACGTTTGCCAATCCAGCCTACTCGATGACGCTGCATCTCGAGCACAACCGCGACCTCTCGACATTGCCGACGAAATTCGGGGGATTCGAATACGCCAGCGTATTTGAAGATCACACGCTCAGAAATAAAACAGGGAAGATCGTCGTCCACACGCAAAACACCAAGATCCGCCCAGCGCTCGTCCAAAGCGGACGCCTGAAGCCCGGGCGCGGGATCCTGGCCAGCGATCGTCCTGTCCGCGCGAGCGAGCGACCGCCAGCCGTCGGCCAGTATGCGCCGGACCTCGGATCGGTCTATTCCGCGGACGAGTACATACGCGAACACGGTCAACCGGGACAGGTGATCGGGCTCGAACGTGTCGGCCAACCGGAACTGCCAGGGGCCGACGCGCTGGGACCGCAACCGGCATGGACCAAGCCCGTCGATGGTTGGCTCGACGAGCGCGCGCACGAGTATGCCGATCGCTACGGCGCCCCGCTGCCCCCGCCACCGGCACCCGCTCAAGCGCCCTATGCGGCCACCTGGGGTGCGTGGCCTCATCTCGGTCTATCGGGGTTCGCCCTTCCGGCCGCGCCGCCTCCGCAATTCAACTTCGATACCCCTGCGGCCCTGCCGCCGAACCTCGATGTCCACGCGCTCGCGAATCTGCTGATGCAGTTCTCTCGGCCGCCGCAACCCAACGCGGCGCCGAATGCCGCAGCGGTCCTTTCGTCGCTTCATGCACCGGGGCCGTCGATGCCATCGACATCGACAGCGGCGCAGCCGCAGATGCCCGCGAACGCCACGTCCACGTCGTGGGCCCACTTGGAACAGCCGTTGCGCAGCCCACCGCCTTGGGCCGAGGCCGTTCGCCCCCGGCTCGAGGCCGACGAGCAGACGCGCGAACCCTCGGGGCCGCCGGCCTGGGCGGCATCGACTTCCACTAGCGAAACGGCCCCTGCAGCGGCGGGCATGCCGCCCTGGGTTGCATCGACACCGCCGGTGCAAGAGGAGACCGAGTCCGATCCGGATGCGACACCCTACGGCAACGCGCCGTGGGCATACGGTGGGATCGGCGCGGACCCGGAGGCACGGGATTACAGCAGCTACGCCTGGTCCAGTCCGCTGCACACCGATTCCGAAGCCGCGCCGACAAGCGGCATCGATCTGTTCGAGCAGATGATGTCCATATTCAAAATCGATTGAGCGCAGCGTCACAGAGCCCCTCTCTCTTCAACACGAAAGGCCACTTATCATGCCAAGCAGCATCAGCAGCACTTCCAGCTTTCACTCGGCTTATACCGTGCCCGAGCACGACGATAGGCAATCGTCGACGTCAGGCTCGCAGCGCAATCTCCCGAGCAACGCTTCGTTAGGTCGCCTCGCTTCGCGTCTGTCCACAGCGGGCGGATCCTTTGTGTCCGCGGTGGGCGGCGAACAAACCCCTGCCGCTGGTTCGGAGGTAGGCAGCAGCGTTGCCAGCCCGACGCATTCGGTGTCCGCAAGCGAATATGGCAGCGTCGCGGAGAGCGTCTATGAATCGGCTACCTCACGTTCGTTGACGCCGTCGCTGTCAGCGAGCGGCTCGGCCCATAGCAGCGGCAGCGATTGGATCGACATGAATTTCAGCGTGGGCGGGCGAGGTTCCAACGCAAGTCGTCTCTCGGCTGCCTCGAGCGAACGTCAGAGCAGCAGCAGCGGATGGATCGATATCGATCCCCACGCCACAGGTCGTCGCTCCGTCGCCGGCAGCGAGCCGCGCTCGGAGATCGCTGAGGTCTTGTCGCAAGCGGGCACGCCCAGCGAGCGCAGCTTTCACTTGTCGGAGCGCGGCAGTGTCGTCGAAGCGCTCGGCAACGGGCGTCTGGGCTATTCGTCGGCGTCGTCGCGCCGGCTCACCTCGTACGAAGGATCGAGCGACGCAAGCAGTACTCAAGGAAGTGTGGCCGGGAGCCGCGTGTTCAGTCATGTCGACAGCCTGACGCTGCTGCGCAACCGGCGTCGCGACTCGAGCAGCGCCGCCGGAAGCATCGTACCCAGCTATGTCAGCAGCCTGACGCCTTCGGATCTCTCCGCCGTGCGCGCCGCGCGGCGCGGCGGCAGACTCGCGCCGCCGAGTTCGTTGCCTTCCGCACCGTCCTCGCTGGACAGCGAATACAGCGCTTATCTGCGCGAGGGCGATGATATGGTCGCGCCGCTTCCGCCATCTCAATTTCGCCCCGCGCCGAGTGTGGCGCCAAGCGATCCATACTCTGTCGCCTCGGGGATGTCGTCGCGACGAATCGACCGCACGCCGAGCCTGTCGCGCCGATTTAGCGACAGCGGCCGATTTAGCGACAGCGGCCGATCGAGCCGCTTCGGCGGGGCCGACGTCGAATCGCTGTCCTCTGCCGGCTCCCGGCGGCATGGCGAAGGATCGCGCCCGCTCTGGCAGCTCCTTAAGGAAGATCGCTGAGGGCACCGAACGAGGCCGCATCTGCGCGGCCCCCGGCGCGGTTTCGCTCGTAGCACCGCTTTTTCGCCGGCCCCGTCTTCTCGCCGAGCGCCGGCCGGTAGTCTCGGAGACCTGGGTCGGGGAAACCCGCCGAAATCGCGCTTGCGCAATTGCGAAAGCGCGACGCTCTCGCGTGTCCACCCTCCCGGCCCGATTGTGGCTTAGCATCCGCGGAACGAGTCAATGAGTCTTTCGAGAATTGCCGGCGCACCGGTCAGCCAGACCGGCAATTCGCCACCCGACTCCGCATCGCGGAACGAACCGCACCGAGAATCGTCCACGAGCCGTCTGACACGGACGGATGGGCTGCTCACCGTACTCAAAGATGGACAGGCGGCGCCGAATCGGGGCGTGGAAGGCGGGCAGAGGATGCGGGCCAACGTGCCCTCAGCCGGCACGTCAAGTGCCGCCGCATCGACCGCGCAGGTCCGCCGCGGCGCGAACGGCACGCTCGTCCTCGCGCGAACGCCGAGCCCGGCCGGCGATATCGAGCCCCGTGCGGCCGAGGGCGCCGCATCGCGCGGCACGCTCCGGTTGCGAAACAATGCCCGATCCGCCGATACGGATGCGCCTGCCCGCTCCCAATCGAACCGGTCGCAGCTCGATATTCGCGCGCGCGCGTCGCTCGCTTCGCCTCAATCGGCGCCAGCTTCGATCGACGCGCGCGGACGCGACACAGATGACGCGAGATTCGACGGCGCCGATACGCGCTCGAACAAAGCCATCATCGACGCCTACCGCAGCGGCAAGCGCTCGGCGCTCGAGGTGCAAAAGGTCACGGCATCGCTACTCAAGCGCGGCGGCAGCTTCGCCACGACGATGCGCCTTTTCACGGCCGTCAAGGATGCGGGCATCCGTCCGAGCCTCATCACCTATAACGCGGTCATATCGGCCTGCGGCAAGGCGGGGCGCTCCGACGAAGCCCTCGCGCTGATCGCCGAGCTCGACGAGCTCGGCAAGCACGATCCGTCCATGCGGATGGATCTGTTCACCTATAACGCGGCGATTTCGGCTTGCGGCAACGCGGGGCAGCCCGACAAGGCGCTCGCCCTGCTCAATGAGTTGAAGCAACGCGCCGAAGCCAATCCGGCGCTACGCCCGAGCATCGTCAGCTACGGTGCCGCGATTTCCGCTTGTGCGAAAGCGGGCCGCGCGCGCGAAGCACTGGCGCTGTTGCACGAACTGGAACGCCTCGGTGAAAGAGACCCGGCGATGCGCCCCAACGAAATCGTCTTCAACGCGGCGATCTCCGCATGCGCCAACGCAGGACGGGCAGACGAAGCGCTGGCTTTGCTGGACGAAGTGAAGACCCGTGCGGCGCGCGGCGAGCCTGTCCGGCTCAATGCGATCACTTACAACTCCGCGATCTGCGCATGCGGCAATGCGGGGCGCGCGGATGACGCGCTTCGGCTCCTCGACGAACTCGAGCGCTTTGCACGCGCGAATCCGTCGATACGTGTCGATCCCATTACCTACAACTCGGCCATCTCCGCGTGCGGAAACGGCGGCCGGCCGCGGCAAGCGCTCGCGCTGCTCGACAAGCTCAAACGTCTGGGCGAGCGCGATTCGTCGATGCGGCCGACGGTGACGAGCTACAACGCCGCCATCTCCGCCTGCGAAAACGCCGGCCTGGCCGATGAAGCGTTGACGTTGCTTGCAGAATTGAAGCGCCTGCCGATCCAGCCGAATGTCGTCAGTTACAGTGCGGCGATTTCCGCATGCGAGAAGGCGGGCCGCGCCGACGATGCGCTCGCGCTGCTCGACGAACTCAAGGTGCGCGCCCAGCGCGATCCATCGATGCGCCCTTCGGTGGTCACCTATAGCGCCGCCATTGCAGCCTGTGCGAAGGCGGGGCGCGCCGACGATGCGCTCGCGCTGTTCGACGAACTCAAGGCGCTCGGGCGGCATGATTCTTCCATGAATCCGAATGTCGTCACCTACAGCGCGGCTATTGCCGCTTGCGGCAAAGCGGGCCTCGTGGATCGTGCAACGGCCTTGCTGGCCGAACTGAACGATATCGCCGCGCGCGACCCGTCGATCCGGCCGGACATCGTGGCATACAACGCGGCGATCGTGGCCTGCGCGAAAGGCGGCCGTCCCGAGCAAGCGCATGCGCTACTGGCGAACGCGCGGCACCTGGCCGCGAACGGCGCGCCAACGCAGCCCAACGCGACGACTTACAGCGCCGTCATTTCGGCGTATGCGGGCGCCGGCCGCGCCGAGCACGCTCATCGGCTCATCGACGACGCCATCGCGGACGGCGTCTTTACACCGCAGGCCGGGTACGACGCGGCCGCCAATGCGCTCGACTTCCACGAGGATCATGTCTACGCCAATCCGCCGAGATCCGATCGGCCGCGCGGGATCGCGTCCACGCTCGCCGTTGCCCTGCTGCACTATCACGCCGCCGCCGGCAATCTGGATCGACGCACCACTTATATCGTCGGGCAGCATGGCGACAATGCGGTGAAGCATGCCGTGCTGGCCGAACTGAACCGATACTGGCCCGCCGGCTACGCCGTATCCGCTCGCAATCCCGGCGTGCTGGTCCCCTCGCGGATCGACTTCGCCGGCGGCATCGCGAATTCGCACCTTACGCCGGAGATTGCGGCTCAAGCCTCTTAGCATGGATTCACCGGCGTCACGCCCCGAAAGCGATACGGCGTGCGCAACCCATCAATAGGCGGGAGAGGACTCATCATGTCGGTTATCAATGGTCGCGTCGAGGGTACAGGGCCAGCGTCGTTCAGTCATGAAGGCCCGGTCAATCCCAGCTCGCTGCAGAAAACGGAGGCTCTTCTGGCCACGGTGGAAGCGCAACTGCAGAGCATGCTCAGGCAGATGTCACCTACCCAAGCAGGCGGCGACGAAGGGCATCGCGGGGCGCATCACCGGCATTCGCATCCCAACCAGGCGGGCGGCCCGCACAACCCTACGTCGACCAACGATACGGCAACAGCAGGTCTTCAAGCGAGCCAAGGTACGCGAAAGGCTGCGCAAAACTCGAGCTCGAGCGGATCGCTTCCGTCCAGCAAACCTGCATCCGGCACGCCGAGCACCGGCCTCATCCCCGATACCACCAGCGTCGCACAAGCTCAGGCGACGGTTCATCCCAAGTTCATGCCCGTGCTGCGCGGCGACGAAAAGCAAAAGGATGCTCAGATCAAGAATCAGGCTGATTTCGGCCGGGCAGTCGACGAGACGGCCAAGGAGTACGGTCTGGACCCCAACGTATTTCGCGCACAGCTGCAAGTGGAATCCGGCGCATTCAGCCAGGGCTATCAGAAAGCGCTGCATCAGGAGGGCGACCTCGACCGAGCGGCCGACAACAACACCTCGGTCGGTCTGGGGCAAATCTCGCGCAAATATCTCGATGGCCGCGAGTGGGCGAATGGCGGCCCTGGCAATGCACGCGTCGGCAGCCAGGTGGTGACCTTCGATCAGTACAAGGACAGCCCTACGATTCAGTTGCGCATGGCCGCTTCCAATCTCGCCCAGCGCATAGCGGACCACGGTGGCCTGGAGCAAGGCCTCTCGTATTATGTGTCGGGCAATGACAACCCGAACAACCCGAGCGGAGCAAGCTACATCGCCAAGATCGACGCCGCGCTGAAGGATCCTGCCGTTCTCAGTCCTGGCCGATAGCGTGCCGCGGTCAGCCGGCGACTTCCGGCAACCGCTTCGGGGCCCGCGTCCGTTTATTTTCGAACGCGGGCTCCTGCCATACGTCCCGCCCCAACCTGCCTCGGACGAAGTCGATATGCGTCTGCATGGCCGTGCGCGCTTGCTCGGGCTGGCGCGCGCAAATCGCTTCGCACAGCGTCCGGTGCTGCATCAGTAAAAGCTGTGACGCCTCTTCGTCCTCTTGCCGGAGTCCCGTGCCGCTGACTGTGATGTGTTCGCGTAGCAGGCCGATCACGCTCGCGTGCAGATGCAAAAACATGGCATTGTGCGAGGCCGCCGCAATCGCGGCATGAAGACGCGTATCGGCATCGGCCTCCGCGGTCATATCGTTGCTTGCGCGGGCCTTCTCCAGCTCCCGAAGAATTGCTCCAATGCGCTTGCGGTCGTCGGCTGTCCCACGCAAGGCCGCGAAGTACGCAGTCGCGCCTTCCAGTACGCGTCGGAACTCCAGAATGTCATCGCGCAATACAGGGTGATCGGCAACCAGTTGCCCCCACGGAGACGATGCAATCCCCGTGCGCAGCCTGTCGGTCACGAATACGCCAGCGCCACGACGGCTGACGAGCAATCCGCGCGCGGCAAGCCGCTGGATTGCCTCGCGAATCGTGTTGCGCGCGACACCATACTCGGCCGCCAGCGTCCGCTCGGCCGGCAAACGCGAGCCCGCGGCCCACGTTCCGTCGAGCATCGACGTCTCCAGCCTGCGCATGACCGCCACCACGCGGCCTTGATCGTTCGTCGTCATATCGTTGTCCGCCTCGTCACCGACGGTCCGGCTCCCACGGGTGGTCCAACCAATTTGAGCCGGCGCGCAAATGCGGGAATTATGCACCCACCGCCGTCACGCCCGCTCACGACAGAAGCAGGGACCCCATGGAGAGCAGCAATGCAGGAAAGACACTATCCCAGCGATCGGCCGCGCCACGTTTATCTGTTCGCGACCTGCCTCGTCGACCTGTTCGTTCCGCACGCGGGCCTCGACGCCGTCCGGCTGCTCGAACGGGAGGGCGTGACAGTGCATTTTCCGCGCGGCCAAAGCTGCTGCGGACAACCCGCCTATAGCAGCGGCAACCCCGAACAAGCCCGTACCGTCGCACGCGCACAGCTGTGTCTCTTCGATCAGCCGTGGCCCGTCGTCGTACCGTCCGGCTCGTGCGCGGGCATGATGCGCCATCATTGGCCCGATCTTTTTTCCGACGATCCGGCAACGCATCGCCGGGCGAGCGATGTCGCCTCGCGAATCTACGAGCTCGGCGAGTTCCTGCTGCATGTATTGAAGGTCGATTACGCTGCCACACCGGCGAGCGGTGCCACGAACCCCGAGCGCATCGTGCTTCATACATCGTGCGCGGCGCGCCGTGAAATGGGTACGCGAGCGCACGGCGTCGCGCTCGTCGACACGTTGCCGGGCGTCGCGCGAATCGAGCATGAGCGCGAATCCGAGTGCTGCGGATTCGGCGGAACGTTCTCGCTGAAGCAACCCGATATCTCCGGTGCGATGGTGCGCGACAAGGTCGCGTCGGCCTGTGCGACGGGCTGCGATACCCTGGTTTCGGCCGATTGCGGATGTCTGCTCAACATCGGGCACGCCGCGGCACACGAGCACGCACCGCTTGCCGTCGAGCACCTCGCGAGTTTCCTGTGGCGCCGCACGGGCGGTCAGGCGTCCACTTCTTGCGGCAAGAATGGCGGTTCGCAACCAACGGGACATTCCACGCAAGCGACACCACCGAAAGAAAAGGCATCGGCATGAGCACGCTCAGCGCACGCGATCGAATCCTCGGCAAGCTGCGCACGGCGCGCGGCGAAGCGCGCACCAGCGTCAACGCCATCGATCGCGCAATCGATATGCACTATGCGGCGCGCCATGCGTCGATGTCGAGGTCGAGGTCGATGTCGGTGTCCGAACGCGTGACCGCGATGCGCGATGCGTTGATCGCGGCTCATGCGGAAGTCATCTGCGCAGGCTCTGCTTCATGGCCGGCGCGACTCGCCGATCGGCTCGCGGAGACGGGCGTGCGCCGTTTGCTGATCGATCCCGAAACCCCGGAAGGCGCCGCGCTGACGAAAACGCTGCCCGCGTCCATCGAGACCGTAGCGTTCAATGCCGAAATAGAAGCATGGAAGCGCGAGCTCTTCGACACGATCGACGCGGGGTTCACGGTCGCACGATCGGGCATCGCCGCGACAGGAACGCTGATACTCGAGCCCGATCGAGGCTCGCCGCGCACCATGTCGCTCGTCCCGCCGTTGCATATCGCGCTCGTGCGTGCCGGTTCATTGCACGCGGATCTGCACTCGGCTGCAAAAACGGAACGCTGGAGCGCCGGCATGCCGACCAATCTCGTGCTGATTTCGGGGCCTTCCAAGACATCCGATATCCAGCAAACCCTGGCGTACGGCGCGCATGGTCCGCGCTGGCTGTGGGTCGTGATCGTGACCGACGCGGCCGAAACCGAAGGAGCCGCCCGATGAGCAGCACGCCCTTGCATTTCGTTGCGCCGGCCGATTTCAAGGCACGCGCCCGTGCGGCGCTGGACGACGACGCGTTGCGCAAGAGCTTTCGCGGCGCGATGGATTTTCTTCAAGCCAGACGCAGCGTGCAGTTTCCCGACCCGGACGAGCTCGAAGCATTGCGCGACCTTGGCGAATCCGTGCGGCAGCATGCGCTGGCGCGCCTGCCCGAGTTGCTCGTCGAGCTCGAAACACGCCTGGGCGCAGCCGGGGTTCATGTGCATTGGGCCGAGACCGCGGACGAAGCCAATCGCATCATTCACCGCATCGCGGCAGCCAGCGGCGCACGCAAGGTCATCAAGGGCAAATCGATGGCAAGCGAGGAGATGGAACTGAACCATTACCTCGGCGCGCGCGGCATCGAGTGCCTCGAATCGGACATGGGCGAATACATCGTCCAGATCGCTGGCGAAAAACCGTCGCACATCGTCATGCCGGCGATACACAAGACGCGTGGCCAGATCGGCAAGCTTTTCGAAGCGCATATTCCCGACACGTCCTACACCGAGGATGTCGACGAACTCATTCAGACAGGCCGGCGCGCATTGCGTCGCGCCTTCGCCGAGGCCGATATCGGCATTTCAGGCGTCAATTTCGCGGCGGCCGATACGGGCACGCTCTGGCTCGTCGAAAACGAAGGCAATGGCCGCTTGTCGACCAGCGTGCCGGCGATACACATCGCCATCATGGGAATCGAGAAAGTCGTGGCGAAGCTCGAGCACATCGTGCCGCTTTCGAGTCTCTTGACGCGCTCGGCCACCGGCCAGCCGATCACAACGTACTTCAATCTGATTTCGAGCCCGCGCCGGGAAGGCGAGCTCGACGGTCCGGGCGAAATGCACCTCGTGCTGCTCGACAACGGGCGCACTCAAGCCTATGCGGACGAGTCGCTGCGCGCCACGCTGCAATGCATTCGCTGCGGCGCCTGCATGAATCATTGTCCGGTCTATACGCGCATTGGCGGCCATGCATACGGAACGACCTATCCGGGCCCCATCGGCAAAATCATCTCGCCGCATCTGCTCGGACTCGATGCCACGGCCGATTTGCCGACCGCATCCACTCTATGCGGCGCGTGCGGCGATGTCTGCCCGGTGCGCATTCCGATTCCCAAGCTGCTGATCAGGCTACGCACCGAAGCGAACCGCGCACCGGACGAAGCCGTCGCGCATCCGCTGCGCGGACAAGGGGCACGCTACAGCCGTCGCGAACATATCGTATGGCGGTTCTGGAGCGGCGCCTTCTCGGACCCGCGCGCCTATCGCCTGTTCCGCTGGGCCGCCACGAGATTGCGTGCGCTGACGCCGAAGCAGCAACTGGGATGGACACACCATCGCGTGCCGCTCAAGCCCGCGGCGCGCAGCTTGGCAGACCTGCTGCGCGAGCGCGGCCAGCCCGAATGACCCCCGGGCAACCGCGGGCTCGCGCGGGGCCGACCTACGAGGCGAATTCCTCCGCGGGCCGAAACGGCAGGCCCAGCGCCTTGGCGACCGCCTTGTGCGTGACATGGCCCTGGCAGACATTGAGTCCGGCGCGCAGATGCGGATTGTCCGCCAGCGCCCGCTTCCATCCTTTGTCCGCCAATGCGATGGCGTGCGCGATCGTGGCGTTGTTCAGCGCGAATGTCGAGGTTCGCGCAACGGCACCCGGCATATTGGCAACGCAGTAGTGCACCACGCCATCGACCACATAGGTCGGCTGCGCATGCGTCGTCGCGTGCGAGGTTTCGAAACACCCGCCCTGATCGATGGCCACATCCACTACCACGGCACCTTTGCGCATCTTCGAAATCATCTCGCGCGTGACGAGGCGCGGTGCGGCCGCGCCGGGAATCAGCACGGCGCCGATGACGGCATCCGCCGCCGCCACCGATGCTTCGATCGCATGGGCGCTCGAATGCAGCGTCGTGATGCGATTGCCGAAGGTGAGATCGAGATGGCGCAGCCGGTCGACGTCGCGATCGATGACCGTCACGCGCGCGCCCATGCCTACCGCCATTTGCAGCGCGTTGGTCCCCACCACGCCGGCGCCGAGGATGACGACATGCGCCGCGGCCACGCCCGGCACGCCGGCCAGCAGCAGACCCATCCCGCCACGCGGTATCTCGAGATGCGCGGCGGCCACCTGGATCGACATCCGCCCTGCCACTTCGCTCATCGGCGCAAGCAGTGGCAAGCCGCCGCCGGGGCCCGTGATCGTCTCGTACGCGATACAGACAGCGCCCGATTCGATGAGGCCGGCCGCCTGCCGAGGATCGGGCGCGAGATGGAGGTAGGTGTATAGGATCTGCCCCGGCCGCAGCATCGCGATTTCCCCGGGCTGCGGCTCCTTGACTTTGACTATCAGGTCGGCTTGCGAAAAGATTTCTTTTGCAGTGCCGCATAGGGTGGCGCCTGCAGCGACATAGTCTTCGTCCGGTAGCCCGATAACGGAGCCCGCCCCGGCCTCGACCCATACCTGATGACCGCGGCTCGTCAGTTCCCGCGCGCTTGCGGGCGTCAATCCGACGCGCGATTCCTGGCTCTTGATTTCCTTGGGAACGCCGATCAACATAGTCCACCTCCGCCCTTTCACGATAGTGATTCTGGAGTCCGGTGCCGTCCCGCCGGATAAGCGCGACGGCGTGATCGCCATCCTCTCACGAGCCGAGCAGTCCCGCAGCAATATTCACCGAGAGCCCGAGCACGGCCGCGTTGAAGAAGAACGAGAGAATCGATTGCGCGAGCGCCGTGCGCCTCGCCTCGCGCGAACATACGGTCACATCGGAAGTCTGCGATGCGACTGCTATCGTGAACGAGAAATACAGAAAGTCCCAGTAATCGTGCTCCGTGTCGTTGTCGGGAAACGTGAGCGACGCCTTGTCCTTCGAGCGATGGTAGTAACGCGCATATTGCAGCGTGAACATGGTGGGGATCAGCAGCCATGCACCCAGCATCGTGACGGCTGTCAGCACGTAATTGACGCTCGCCGCCCGCGCACCGATCCCCTTGGCGGCCGACAGCTCGACGACAATGGCGGCCAGACTCGCGACCGCCGCCCCCGTGACGACGATGAGGACTGCCGTGGCGCCCTCGTCCTCGCGCTCCGCAACGCGCTGGACGTCCTTCGGGCTGGCCTGGGCCATTCTGATCCAGATGAGAATCAGATAAAGCCAGACGCCGCAGTCCCATCCGAACAATGCGCGCTGTATCGGACGCAAGGGCCACGGCGCGATGAGATATGCCGCCAGGCCACAAAGGACGGCAATGAAGATGCGCGGGCGATTGGCGAAGAATCGGGACATCGTCGTTCCTCTGTCTTGGGAAGCCGCATGGAAAATTCGTCGAATGCGGCAGTTAACCATAGACAGCCCGCGGATGCGACCCGCATTCAGTGAGCGCGTGCGCCCGCCCCCCTCCACGCGCGTTCGAGCAGTTCAGTCAACGCCCCAGCATTCACCTCACGCGGGTTCGCATAGGGATTGGCCGTGGCCTGCGCAACAGCGCGTGCGATCCCATCGTTCGGCATCCCCACATCGCGCAGTGCCATGGGGAGGTGCAGACTCCGTTCGAGTTCGATGAGCGCACCGACCGGATCGTCCGTTTCCATCGCCCGGCCCAGCCGCGCGACGGCATCGGGGACGGTCGGCGCGTTGAATTCGAGCACATAGGGCAATACGATCGTGTGTGTTTCGGCGTGCGGCAGATCGAACAGGCCGCCCAGCGTATGACAAAGCTTGTGGTGCAGTCCCATGGTCGTTGCGCCGAGGCAGCACGAACAGAGCCAGGCGCCATAGAGCAGATCCGCTCTGACGCCGAGATCGTGCGGCGTTGCGGCAATCCGACCGAGCGCTTTGACGATCGAACGTACGCCTTCTTGCGCCATCAGCGAAACGATCGGATTCGTATCCGGCGCATAAAGCGCCTCGACCGCATGCGCGATCGCATTGAAGGCCGAGAGCGCCGACAACGGCACGGGCAACGAACGCGTCAATTCGACGTCGTAAATGACCACCTCCGGCAACACCTTGGCGGTGCGCTGCGTCGTCTTCACGCCGTCGCGCGTCTCGCCGAGAATCGGCGTCATTTCCGAGCCCGCGTAGGTGGTCGGCATCGCGATCTGCGGAAGGTCGGTGCGCAATGCGATCGCCTTTCCGAGTCCGGTCGTCGAACCACCGCCAATGGAGACGACGCCGTCCGCACCAAGCGATTTCACTGCAGCGAGCGCACGCTCGGTTACCGCGACGGGCGTATGCATGGTCGCGCCGTCGAACACGCCGACGGCCCGGGAGCCGAGCCATTGCGCGGCGCGCTCGGCAAGTTCCGTTCGACCCGGCGTACACAGCACGAGCACGCGCGTGAGCCCGAGGCGCTGCGCTTCCTCGCCGAGCCTGGCCCCGGTGCCGGCGCCGAAAATGACCCGCGCGGCTTGGGCTTGATAAACGAATGAATCCATTTGTCCTTCGATAAACTCAGTCTTACGTTTGAACGACCTTACCGTTGTTCGCCATCGGACCGATTCAGCACGAACGTGAAATCGAGTGTACTGAACGGCACATCCATGGCGGTGCCGTCCGGTGCAATGCCCGGCTCATGGTGCTGCCAGTCCGCAATCAGCGAAGGACGCACGCCAAAGACGGCGTCCGAGTCGAGATATTGGTCGCCCGATCGAAACACATGCGTGATCAGACGATCGTAGCCCGGGGCTTCGATCATGAAATGCAGGTGCGCGGGGCGCCACGGATGGCGCCCGAGCGCTTCGAGCATGCGCCCGACCGGGCCATCGTAGGGGATGGGATAGGACTCCGCCCTGACAGATCGGAAATGAAACGAGCCGTCAGGCAAACTCCTGAGCCTGCCTCGCGCATGCGCCGCCTCCTGGCCTCGGTACTGCACGTCGTAAAAACCGTCGGAATCGGCCTGCCAGACATCGATGAGCGCGCCTGCGACGGGCGTGCCGTCAAGCGCGGTCACGCGACCCGATACGAAGCAGGGCTCGCCTTTCGCGCCATTTGCCATGTCCTCGCCGCACTGGTACTCGGGAGCATGCTCGACGAAGAACGGTCCGAAGACGGTGGATTCGGTACACCCCCGCGGCTTGCGATTGTTCATCGCGGTGACGAGCATCGACAGCCCGAGCGTGTCCGAGAGCAGGATGAACTCCTGACGTTTGTCGTCAGTCGTCTTGCCGACCTCGGTCAGAAACCGGATACCCTCGAACCATTCGTCTTCGGTCAAGCCGACCTCTCGCGCGAACCCGTGAAGGTGCCGCACGAGGCTGGTCATGATCTGCTTCAGGCGGGGATTGTCCGCGTCGGCATGACGCGCCACCACGATTTCCGTCAGCGTGTTTTCATCGACATCGAGCATGGGTGCCTCCTCCGCGGTTGTCTCGAGCGTTTCGCCCGACAACCAATATAGTCCTTCAAAACTTATGACGAATGCCGACTCGCAACCCCATTTGGCGCTGGGTTGCCGAAGCGGTAAAGCCGCTGATCGAGGCCACGGCCGGCTGCGCCAGCGAATCGCGTCCCGTTGCGCGTTGCAACGCGAGCAACCCATAGACATCGGTGCGTTTCGACAGCAAATAGTCAGCGACTAAATTGAGCTGCATATACTTCGCACCGCCGTCGCCATCGACAGAATTGCGCCGCGTGTAATCGAAGGCCGTTCCCAACATCAACGCCGGCCCGAACGTATGGCGCACGCCGACTTCGACACTCGTGAAGGCGGCATTGCCCGAGTAATGGAACGGGTTCGGTCCGGACGCGGAGCCCAGACCGTCGAAACGCGTCTGTGTCGCGACCGCATTGACCGTCGTCGAACCGAACGTATAGGCCGCGCCGAGGCCCATGATTTCCAGCGTACTGGCCGATGCGTAGCCCGCAATGGCCGGCGATGCCTGCGGCGCTGTCGCCGAACCGGGCGAGCCGAGATTGTCGGCGCTCGCCAACCCTTTGTTCGGCGTATTGCCATAAAAGGAAACGTTCGGGTTGCGCGCGTTCAAATAACCCGCGCCCGCCGAGATCGGGCCGCCGTCGTAGCGCACGCCGAGCGACCATATCTGGTTGCGCCCCTGGCTGCCGGCGACGCCGCCGAAGCTGTACAGCGCAGTGGCTTTGACGCCATGAAACGATGGCGACGTGTACTTGATCGCATTGTTGATGCGGTTCGTGTTGGCGAGATTGTCGATATCGCCGACATGCGACGACATATACCCGGCAAAGTAAGGCGCCGAGAACGTCTGGACCGAATCGACGACCGAATCGTATTGGCGCCCGGCGCTGACCGTGCCCCACCGCGTCGATGAAAGCCCCACGTAGGCCTGGCGCCCGAACTCCGCGCCGCCTTGCGCCAGCGTGCCGTTGTTGACCATGAAGCCGTTTTCGAGGACGAACAACGCATTCAATCCGCCGCCGAGGTCTTCCGATCCCCGCAAACCCCAACGGCTTCCCGACATGCCGGTGGCGTGCGCGTCCGTCATCGCAATCTGGCTCGCGCCGTTCAAGTGACCGCCGGTTTTGCCCGTCTGGGCATTGTTCTGGTAGCTCACCCCCACATCGACGATGCCGTAAAGCACTACGCTGCTTTGGGCATGCGCCGCGACGGCGGCAACGGCAATGGCACCGCCGGACAAGATCTTCTTCATGACTGCGTCTCCGTTAGTAATCCTAATTAATAGTTCTGGTCGAACCCCGTGGCTCTGCCGCGATACGTCTATCCGTGCGCGATATTGACCGTGGTTGGCTCGGCTGCACCGGCATCGTTCGGACCGAGCCCGGTCGTTTTCGTCGCGGCCAGTACGCTCGCGGCCGCTCCGGCGGCCGCCATGCAGATCGCGGCCAGCATGGCGCCCGAGCCGCCGAACACCTGTTGCAATGCGCCGCCGATGAACGGTCCCAGAATCGCCCCCAGCCGCCCGACCGCCAGTTCCATCCCGACCGCCGTTGCGCGCATGCGCGTCTCGTAGGATGCGGCCGTGAAGTTATTGAGCACGAACTGCCCGCCGATGATGCAGAAGCCCGCCATGGCGCTGCAAACGAGGTTGACCCAGTGCGAGTGGAAAAGGATCAGCACCAGCACCGATGCCGCGCCGCCGAGCGACCACGCGCACAGCCAATAGCGCGGATGCTGAAAGCGATCGACGAGGTGCCCGCAAACCAGTGCGCCGACAAACGACGTGACTTGCATCGACGCCCCGAATGCGAAACTCGCACCGAAGCTTTCGCCGCGCGCCTGCATCAGTGTCGGAATCCATCCGGACAGTCCGAAAATACAAAAGAGACTCAAAAAGCTCGTCGTCCAGATAGCAATCGACAACTTTCGATAAGGCTTGTCCAGCAGCGCCAGTACCGACGTCCTCGTATCGGTCGCCGGCCGGCCGACGGGATATCGGCTGTAGGCCTCGGCACGCTCCGGCCTGAGTTTGGCGAGGATGGATTTCACCTCGGCATCGTCACCGCGCAGCAGCGCGAACTTCGGCGATTCGGGCAGGTATCGATGCACGAACGGAATCAGCAGCAGCGAAAGCGAGCCGACCCAATAGAGGCCTTGCCAACCGGTATGGGGCGTCACGAGCACGCCGACGATACCCGCGGCCGCCCCGCCGCTCGCCCAGCCGAGCGCGACGCCCCACAGGGCGAACGTATTGGCGACGCGACGCGGCGCAAGCTCGTTGATATAGGTGGTGGAAAGCGGCAGCAATACGCCGAGGCCCAGCCCGGTCAGAATGCGCAACGTGCAGAAGTTCGCGAACGAATCGGCGAAGAGCGCGGTCAGAATGGAGAAGACCGTCGTCGTCCAGAGTCCAACGATCAGCGTAATGCGACGCCCGAAACGATCGGCGAGTACGCCGTGCACCGCGGCGCCCACGAGGAACCCGACAAGCCCGCTCGAAACCAGCATGCCCGCCTGTTGCAGCGAAAGCCCCCATGGTCCGCGGACATAATGAATTACATAGGCCGGATTGAAGGTGTCGTAGCCGTCGAACAACGTCAGCAGGGCCAGCACGATGCCGAGCGTCACATGCATTCGGCCGACGGGAGCACTGGCCAACTCCTCGTGTACGTCGATGGTTGTGTCCTGCATGATGTCTCACTCCATGTAGAGCTGTTTTTTCGATTTAGGGAACGCGCGGCGCACGAAATCCGTTCCGTAAGCGCCTTTATGTCTCGATCTTGAACAACCTCGCCGCATTGGTCCTGCCGATCTTGATGCGGTCGTTGTCGCTGATCGAAGCGGCATCGAACCATTGCGCGGCATGGTCGATGTTTTCGAACGGCCAGTCCGCCGAGAACAGGATGCGGTCGCAACCGATCTCCAACATCGCATCCACCAGTGTTTGCGTGCGGAAGTTTCCGGATGTCGTCAACCAGAAGTTGGCATGGAAATACTCGGCAATGCGCTTTTTGGCCGGATAGGCAGGCGCTGTCTTGACCCACGCGTTGCGATTGTCGACACGCCACATGCTGTAGGGCAGCCCTTCGCCCAAGTGACCGAGGATGATCTTGAGATCGGGGTAGTCGTCGAAGAGGCCCGATCCCATGAGCCGCAAAGCATGGACGGCCGTCTCCTGACCGAATGCCCAGGTCGGGCCCAGCAGCCATGAATGGCCTTCGTAGATCGATGCATGAGCCGGCAACGGATTGCGCGGGTGAAGATAGAACGGCACATCGAGCGACTGCACCGTTGCCCAGAATGGGCGGAACCGCGGCAGGTCGTAATACAGCACCGCATCGCTGTCCTGCACTTGGGAAAAGCCGTTCACGAGCGCGCCGACGAACCCGAAATCCTTGACGCAACGTTCGAGCTCGCGCGAGGCGAGCTCGGGCGATTGCATCGGCAGCGCTGCAAACCCCCTGAATCGGTCGGGGCGTTTTGCAATCTGTTCCGCCAGAAAATCGTTCGCCCGGCGCGAAAGGTCGTAGGCGGCCTGTCGATCCGGGACGGCCTGCACGGCCGGCGCATTGAGCGACAGGATCATCGTTTCGATACCGTTGCGGTCCATCTCCTCGATGCGCCGCTCTTGAATATCGAGCAATCGATGCCTGAGCTCGACCCAATACGACGGCGGCACGAACCCTGCCGAATCCTGCAGCGTCTCCTCGATCGCGAAGTGTTCCTCCAACGCGATCTTTTTCGTGGCTTTGAATGACATCATGCTGTCCTTTGATTCGATCAGTACTGCCCTTTGGGTTCGAGGCCGAGCGCCATCTGTCCGTACATGGTGCCCACCGTGTCCCAATTCATGCTGATATGCCGCCCCACGGCATTCGCGTCGCGCCAGGCGCGCTGTACCGGATGCGAGAGATCGAGTCCCTGGCCGCCCGTCGATGCATTCAGCGCCTCGGTCGCGCGAATGGCGAGCGATACGGCAAACGCCTGCCCGAGGCGGCTGCGGATCCGCTCTTCGACCGAAACACGCTCGCCGCGCGCGACGGTGGCTTCGCGCTCGCACAGGTCGGCCAGCAATCCCCGTCGCGCGGCTTCGGCACTGGCTGTCGCCTCGGCCACCCGCAACTGGATCGTCGCAAATTCGGCCATGCGATTCTGCGCACCCGCCACGGCGCCGCGCGTGATGCGCCGGGCCGTGCGTTCCAGGTAGTCTTCGAGCGCCCCTTGCGCGGCCCCGACCGCGACGGATGCGAGGCACGAAGGAATCGTGCTCAGCATGGGAATCGAGAAGCCGGGGTGATGGGAATAGAGCGCCGCGCCGGGCGTCTGTCCGCTCGTCGTCTCGGAGAAGAGCAGCACGCGATGGGCGGGCACGAATACGTCGTCGAGCACGAGGGTCTTACTTCCGGTACCCGCCAACCCTACGACATGCCAGGTATCGTCGATCGTATAGTCCGATGCGGGGACCAGCAAGAAGGCCGGCGCGGGTTTGTCGCGCTCTCCGTTTGCGGGCAACATGGCGGCGCACAGGGACCACTGGGCGCAATCGCATCCGCTCGCGAAGCTCCACCGTCCACTGATCCGATAGCCGCCCTCGGCCGGCTGCGCCTGACATGCGGGCGCATAAGAGCCGCATATCAGCGCATCGGGATCCGCGTCCCAGACGTCGCGTTGCGCCTGCAACGGAAACGACCCGACGAGCCATTGGTGCGCCGCGAGCAGGCCCGCCACCCAAGCCGTCGATGCACACCATTTGGCGAGGTCGACGTTCAAGTCGACCAGCATTGAAAAGTCCCGCTCGAGGCCGCCGAACGCCTTCGGCTTGACGATATCGAAGTAGCGCGCCTCGCGTAGCGCCTCGATGCTCGTCATCGGTACGCGACGATCGCGCTCCACACTGGGTGCGAGCGATTTGAGCGTGGCGCTCAACGCCGCAATGCGCTCGCGCAGCGTTGCGATCGAGGGCTCGCTTGCCTCGGCTTCGCGCGATGCAGCCGCTGCCGGCTCGTTCTCTACGGCAAACATGACGTTTCCTCCGATGGTCGGACTTCGAATTTCAAATGGGTAATCTGTGAGAAACACGCGCGGTACACGTTGCGCGCGATCAACGCGAGATTCAGCAATAGGCCGCGTTGCGGTACATCAGCGGACGGGCGTCGTCGTGGAGGACGACTTCGTCGGCCATGCCGATGAAGATCGTGTGCGTGCCGTAGGGCACCGCCGCGACCTTTTTGCAAAAGATGTTGGCCTGCGCGTTCTCGAGATAATCGAGACCGGCCGCATGCCGAAGCCAGCTTCCCACGAAGAAACGTTCATCGGGCGAGCTCGCGCCGCTGAAGGCCGCCGAGAGTTCCGCCTGATCGTGCTTGAGCACATTGACGCAAAACTCGCGGCCCGACATGAGGATGTCATGCAGGAACGTGGACTGATTCACGCACACGATCATCGATGGCGGATCCATCGACAGCGAGCTGACCGCCGTCATCGTCATGCCGTGACGACGAGCGCCGTCAGATGCAGTCACGATCGTGACCGTCGACGCAATCCGGCGCATGGCCGCTCGAAACGAAGGGCCGATCTGCTCCAGCGGAGCGGTTAGGGTTTCCATCATGTCTCCTGTCCCAGGCAAGGCTGAGTTCCGGGCTGCACTGCACCGTGTGGAAACCACTATATTTGCATTTGCAACTGTTGGCAATGAAATTGATGTAGATGGAACTGTTGCTTTGATAGAATTCGTCAATCACTACCGAGGGTGCCGACCGTGTACAAATTGACGGATTCCTTTCCCTATCTGCTCAACAGAGTGGGCGTGCGCATGGGGGAGCTGTTTTCCCGCCGCATTGCGTCGTACGGGGTCACGCTGCCGATGTATCGGGTCATGGCCGCGCTGTGGGAGACGCCTGGCCAGCGGCTCAACGATTTGGCCGGCATGACGACTGTCGAACTCTCGACGCTTTCGCGCCTGGTCGGGACCATGGAGAAGATGAAGCTCGTCTCGCGCAGCCGGCTTGAAAACAATGCGCGCACGGTGGCCATCACGCTCACCGATGCGGGCCGCGCGCTCGTCGAGGAGCTGATGCCGATCGCTCAGCACTTCGAACAGGTCGCTGTCAGCAAATTGTCACCTTCGGCGCTCAAGGCACTGAAAAAAACGTTGACCGACATATACGTGCTGCTCGATACGCTCGAAGAGGAATTGCACGAATCGCTGGACTAAGCGCGCTCGTTGGCACCGCGCGATGTGGCACATGAATTGCGCGATACAGGCGTTCATCGCTGCGAGGTGCGCTATGCAAACCGAAGTCCGTTCGACATCGTGCGAGTGCAGGCTCGGCCGCTGGATCACGGCGATCGTGCTGCTCGTATTGGGCATTCCGCTCGTGGCCGGCGGCGTGAGGCTGCTCACGCTCGGCGGCTCCGCCTATTACCTGATAGG
>NZ_DASXWY010000177.1:0-12224 GCF_036503415.1 Trinickia sp.
CCCAACGGTTGACCAGCCGTCAACGTTGAGAGGCGTTCATGAAAATCAAAATTATCGGGTATTGCGCCCTGGGGGCGATTGCACTCGCACTGTTCGTCACGATGTGTGCGATCTTGCGCGATGCAATCATCACACACGACATCGACGCGAAATCGCAGGCCGATGGCGGCATGCATGTGGCCGAAGGAGCCACCACCGTGCCGGCGCTGAGGGCCAAACCCTAGCGGCGTACCCGGTGGCGGGCCTACGGCGGCGGCAGGCGGTCGGCAACGAGCCGGCTCAGATACCGGTAATCGCGCAGCAGGGCACTATGCCCCTTGCCCCAGGCGGATAAGAAGCGGAACAGGTGCGGGCCTGAAAACACGGCTTTCTTGGCGCCCCAGACGAACCCGAGAAACTCGTACGACAGGACGCGCAGCGGCCGCGGATTGGCGATCATCGCGTCGAAAAGATTGACGTAGATGTGCGAACTCTGGTGTTCGACGCCATAGCTGACGTGCTCGTGATCGTGCACGGCGCGCGCTGACGGCTCGAACAGAAGCTTCACGCCGCTGCTGCGCCACAGCGCACCCATGAAGCGATCGTCCGACGTCCGAATACCCTCGTTCCACGGTTTTGCGAGGGCGAGCTTGCGGGCGTAGATGAAAAAGGCCCCGATCAGAAAATCGGGCGATTCCCCCGGTTTGGCCGCGCGGCCATACCCGATCGCGCGCATCACCACAGGCGCGCTCCAATCTTCGCCCCAGCAAACGCTGCCCGCGACGACGCGGTGGCCCGACTGCGCCTCGTAAGTCTCGAACAGACGGCGAATGGCTTGCGGCTCGACGCAAATATCGTCGTCGACATTGACGATCAGATCGGTATCGGCCGAGCGCGCGCAAAAATTTCGTGCGGCGGCAACGTTCTTGCCGTCGTGAAAGCGCAGTTTGACGAAATCGTGACCGGCGCACACATCGACGACTTTCTTTTGCAGTTCGCGGTCCGGCGTCGAATCGCAGACGAAGACATCGAAAGGCAATTGCTCGCGCGCCACGGCCAGGGCCTGGAGGCAGCGCTGCAGCTTTTCCGGACGATTGCGTGTGGGAATTACCACGCTGACGGACGTCATGACTTTCTCCGTGGTCATTGAAGCGGTGGAAAAACCGCTTGTCGCCGTCACCTTACTCGTACGAAAAGAGACAAAAAATCAAAAAACCCCCAACAACCCGGCTGGCATAGAGGTGGGACGGGCATCGCTATAATGGCGCATTGCAATTTCCAATGAGCACCGCTTCGATGGCGCACGACGAACACGATCACGGCCACGACGGCAAGCACCATCACGCGCATACGGGGCACGGTCATGCCGGCCACAGCCACAGCCACGCCGGCCATCACCATGCGTATGGCGCCGAGGACCAGCGCCGCATCGCCTGGGCCTTCGTCACGATTGCGGTGTTCATGATCGTGGAGGTCGTCGGCGGTGTGCTCTCGGGCTCCCTGGCCCTGTTGGCCGACGCCGGCCACATGATCAGCGACGCGGCTGCACTCGGCTTCAGTTGGGTCGCGATCCACTACGGCAGGCGGCCGGCCACAGCGGAACTCTCGTATGGCTACAAGCGCCTCGAAATTCTCGCGGCTTTCGTCAACGGCTGCGCGCTTTTCGTGATCGCGGCCTGGATCGTGATCGAGGCCATCCGGCGTTTCGCCGCGCCCGTACCCGTGGTCGGCAAGACCATGCTGATCGTGGCGGTGGCCGGGCTCGCAGCCAATGCGGTGGCGTTCCTCGTCCTGCACGGCGGGAACCGCGAAAACCTCAATATGCGCGGCGCCTGGCTGCACGTGCTCGGCGACATGCTCGGCTCGGCGGCGGCCATTGTCGCCGCGATCGTCATTTTGCTCACCGGGTGGTCGCCGATCGATCCCATCTTGTCGATCGTCGTCGCGGTGATCATCCTCAAGAGCGCGTGGGAGATCGTCAAATCCTCGGCGCATATCCTGCTCGAAGGCGCACCGGATAGCCTCAGTCTCGCGGAGATAAAAGCCGATCTCGAAGAAAACGTTCCTGAAGTGGACAATGCGCATCATATTCACGCCTGGTCGATCACGGGCGAACGACATGTCGTGACGCTGCATGTCCACCCCACCGCCGGCGTGCCCGCACACGATGTCGTCGTCGCCGTGCAGCGCCGGCTCGCCGTACGGTTCGATGTCGCGCACGCGACGATTCAGGTGGAAGAGCAGGCGTGCGCCGATTCCCACGAAGCGCACGATCATGACTCGCACGATTGCCACTAGCTGGCACCGACGCCGGGCACCGGCGGGAGAATAACCAATGGCCTCACCCCATGACAGCGTCAGCATGGCGCTTTTTTGCGACTTCGAAAACGTTGCGCTTGGCGTTCGCGATTCGAAGTATGAAAAGTTCGACATCAAGCCCGTCCTCGAACGCTTGCTATTGAAGGGAAGCATCGTCGTCAAGAAGGCCTACTGCGATTGGGATCGCTACAAAGGCTTCAAGGCAGCCATGCATGAAGCCAGTTTCGAATTGATCGAAATTCCGCACGTGCGCCAATCGGGCAAGAATTCGGCGGATATCAGGCTGGTGGTCGACGCCCTCGATCTTTGCTACACGAAATCGCACGTGGACACGTTCGTCATCATCAGCGGCGACTCCGATTTCTCCCCGCTGGTCTCGAAGCTGCGCGAGAACGACAAGAAGGTGATCGGCATCGGCGTGAAAAATTCGACGTCGGACCTGCTCGTCGCGAACTGCGACGAATTCATCTTCTACGACGATCTCGTGCGCGAGCAGCAACGCGCCATCGCAAAGCAAGAGGCGCGCGCCGCGCTCCCGGCCGCGAAGCGTTCGGCCGACGAGGACAAGCAGCCGAAAGACGAGACGATGGATACGCGCAAGGCCCAGGCCATCGCGCTCGCCGTCGAAACGTTCGACGCTCTCGTCTCCGAAAGAGGAGACAGCGGAAAGATCTGGGCGTCGGTACTCAAAAGCGCAATCAAACGGCGCAAGCCCGATTTCAGCGAGTCGTACTACGGCTTCCGCGCCTTCGGCAATCTGCTCGAAGAAGCGCAATCGCGCGGTTTGCTCGAAGTGGGTCGCGACGATAAATCCGGCGCGTTCGTCTATCGAAGCTCGCCCGCCGCGGCATCGCACCCGGAGCCAGGCCGCACCGCGACGGCGGAGCCGGCTGCAATGGAAGCCCCGATGCACGCGGAGGCAGCGGCTGCCGCGCACACGGAGCAGCCTCCTCGCGCACCACGACGGGGACGCAAAAAGGCCGCGGCAAGGGAAGCGGAGACGAGCGTGTCCAGTACGCCCAGCAACGAAACCGCGGAACTGCCCCGCCCGCCGGAGGGAGCGACGGCTGACATTGCACCCGAAAAAGCAACAAAAGCCGCAAGAGCGCCCAGGGCCGCAAAAACCGCGAAAGCGCCAGGTCAATCGACGCCGCGAGCCAAGCGTTCGCGCAAGGTTACCGCGTCGGCCAGCGAGGAGTGAAACGGGAGCGGCGAATCGGCACCCGCTTGACTCAACTCAGCTGAGCCTGTGCGGGCTGCGCCCCGGTTTACTCGCGAATCGCCGCAACCCGCCCCGCCTTGACGGCCGCTTTCAGCGTCGACCAGTCCGCCTCGTTGCGCTCGGCATAGGCCAGCGCGAAGGTTTCGATGGCCGCATCGAAAGCGTCCGACTTGCCAAGATAGCCGCACATCCGAGCGGGATCGCCGGCTTTGGCCATCGCATGCGCCAACGCCGTACCGCACGAAACCGCATACGCGCCAAGATCCTCGACGTCGAAGCTCGCGAAATCGAAGGCGCCTTTCATGTCGCGCAACTGCCTGACGTAGAAATCGCTGCCGGTGTGATGCATCTTGGACCAGCCGAGAAAGATATCGCTCGCCGACTGCAGCAGGCGCTGACCGTTCACTACGCGCTGGCCGTGGTTCGCGTATTGGCTGCGCGGTAGATAGTTCTCCAGGACGGAAGTCCGAGCCTCCTTCAACTGCAGAAAGAGCGGCCACTCCCCGTCGGCCATGAAAAGCGCCTCGTAGCAGCGCGTTCCCACGGAGCCCACCCCGACGACGCGAATCGCAACATCGACCAATTCGTATCGATCGAACAGCGCGCGCCGCTCATCGGAAAGCGTCAACCGATAGTCAGCGAAAAAACGCCTGATCATGTCGTCGTACTGACGACGCTCGCGCTGGGTCGCGAGCGGAACGTGATAGACGAGCGGAGGGTTTTCCTTGATCCGGTACTTGCCGTCGACCTGCACGGCCGCATGATCGAGCACGGAGCGCGACGATTGCAGCCTCGCCTTGTCGACGACTAACGCCTCCCTTTTTCTTTCGCCGGCGGAATCGGCAATGTCGAGCATGGACGCCGCGCTGAACTGGTAGTACCAGAGATCGAGCACATCCATCTTGCTGAATTCGGCCATACGCTGCCGGAATGTCTCGCTGAGCCGCCGTACTAGCTTGCGCTGATCGCTCGCCGCGAATCCGCGCTCGCGCGCGGCGATCGCGAACGACGCGGCCAGCCTGCGCACATCCCAGTCGAAGGGCCCCGGCAGCGTTTCGTCGAAGTCGTTGGGCCCGAAAAGAATCCGCCGCTCCGGGCTCGCGAAGAGCCCGAAGTTGGCCAGATGTGCATCGCCGCACAACTGCACGATGATGTCGGTACGCGGCAATCCCGCAAGATCGAATGCCATCAGCGCCGCCGCCCCGCGATAAAACGCGAACGGATTCGCGACCATGCGCCCGTAGCGGATCGGTATCAGTTCGGGCACGCGGCCCACGTTCGACGCTTCGAGCAGCGCGATCGGGTCGCGCTTTTTCAGCTTGCAGATGGCGAGCCGCGTGCGCGGCACCTTCTTTCGCGCGGCGCGGCCCAACTGCATGCGCGCGGCGAGCGAACCGCGACCCGCAAAGAGGTCGGAGAGATCCGGCTGCGCCGCCGGCAATACGCCGTTCGCATCGTTCATCGACGGTTCGCCGGATCGCTGGCCGCCATCGAGGTGCTTACCTCCGTTTCGGACGGCGCTGCGCGTCCGGGCCGCCGCACAGCCCGCACCTTTGCGCTATTGCCGCCACCGCAGAAGAACTGCTCGTGGCCATCGGATTCGAGTCCGGACACACCCGTACCGGCCGGCATCTCGAGGCTGCACAGCACTTCGCCCGTGCGCGGGTCGATCTGCCGGATCTCGCTCTCGTCGTCCTCCCAGGTAGCGTGCCAGAGTTCGCCCTCCACCCAGGTCACGCCCGTTACGAATCGATTCGATTCGATGGTTCGGCGTACTGCGCCTGTCTCGGGATCGAGTTCGTCGATCTTCTTCTCGCGGTACCGCCCTACCCAGAGCGATCCCTCGGCCCACGCGAGCCCCGATACGCCATCGCCGGGCGCAGGTATCGTCGCGATCACACGGCCTTGCTCGAGATCGAGCTTCTGAATGACGTTCCCGGCGATCTGATACAGGTATCGCCCATCGAAAGCCGTTCCCGCGCCCGCGGGCACTTCGATCGAGCGCAGCACGGCACCGCTGGCGGGGTCCAACGCATTCACTTTGTCGCCCGATGCGAACCAGACCTGCCCGCCGTCATAGGTGACGCCAGCTACCTGGTCGACGCCCTCGAAAGGCCCGTACTCGCGGATGATTTCTGCAGTGAATCGGTTCATGGCGCCCTCCTCATCCTAATCATCAAGAAACCGCCATCCTAATGGTTCAGAAACGGAGCGGGGAGTAACAACGGTGTCGCGGATCCCACTACCGGTACGCTCCAGCGGCGCGCCGGCCCGCGGCCCAACGAGCGCACCTTGCCGAGATCGGCGAGCGATTCGAGCGTGCGCTGCACATTGCGCTGGCTCTCGCCAAGTGCCAGCGCGAGCGCGGAACTCGACCAGGATTCCCCGTCGGCAAGCAGTGCCAGCAACGCGGCGTGCTTCTCTTCGGACGGGTGATCGAGCAGCGCCACCTCGGCCGCACTCGACGGCACCAAGACGAACCCACGCCGCGTCGCACGAATGTCGGCCATCGAACCGAGCATCGTGCGCAAGCGGCCGATCTCCACGCGCAATCGCACGCGATGCGATTCGTCCGCTGCTTTGACGCGAAATGCCTGCGCGATGAGCGTACTCCTCGGCACATCGTCAGGCCAGGCTTGCCCGAGCAGGCGGGCAAGTACGAACAATACGGGGCGCGTCGCCAGCGATATCGTTCGAGGGCCGATGCGCACGATACGGCGGCAGGCATCCACGACGAGCGTTGCCGCATTGGGTGCGAGCAGCGCTTCGATCTCGTCGAGCGAGACGAGCCGCGCTTCGCCGCGCGCAATCAAACGACCAGCCGGCTCATTCACGATGCGCGTTGCGGTTTCGATCTCCGCTATCAGTGCAGGGATACGCGCTCGACGCGCCGCCTGTTCGGCGCGCGCCAGCGCCGCGCGAGCCGTCGCTGCCTGAAGACGCCGCATCGCAATGCCGGCCGCAACGAGTTCGTGAGCCGCCGTCAGGGCGGGCGGCAACGATAGGTGAACGAGCTCGGCAAGCGCGCGCTGAGCATCGTCGAGCTTTCCGATGAGCAGTAATCGCCGCGCCTCGAGATATCCCGCATGGGCCGCGTTGACATGATCGCCGTGGGCGTCGAGCGTGGCGCGTGCGGCGGTGAGTGTCTTCGCGGACCAGCTCAATTCGCGCGCGGCCAAGGCAATTTCCGCCTCGGCGATTTCGCATCGCGCACGCGCCACGGCTTCGGCCGGCCCGAACGCGCGGGCCGCCTTGCGCATCAATGTCTTCGCGCGAACGAAGTCGCCGAGCTGTGCCATGGCGATGCCGCGAAGCGCCAGTGCGTGCGCATCGTCGCGCAGCGCAACGCGATTCAATGCGCCGAGCGGATCACCGCAAGCCAGTGCCCGGGCCGCGGCCGTAATCAGTGCGTCCATCGGAATCCCGCCACACTTGTCACTCCCACCGGTTCGGTTCGTGGTCCTAATCTATCACACAGATATCGAACAGCCCATCGCATTGCGCAGCGGCGCTGACCGACTCACCACCGTGCAGTTCAACTGCACTATCAGATAGGAGAAGATCATGACCGGACATATCACAGCCACGCGTGACGAGTGGCTCGCGGCACGGCTCGAATTGCTCAAAGCCGAGAAGGAGTTGACGCGGCGCAGCGACGAACTGGCGCAACAACGTCAGTCGCTGCCGTGGGTAAAGATCGACAAGGATTACCGTTTCGATACCGATGCCGGCCCAGCTTCGCTGACCGATCTCTTTCAAGGCCGTTCTCAACTTCTCGTCTACCACTTCATGTTCGGGCCCGACTACAAGGCCGGGTGTCCTTCGTGCTCGATGATTGCGGATGGGTTCAACGGCTTCGCTGTTCATTTGGCTCAGCATGATGTCATGCTCATGGCCGTGTCGCGCGCGCCTCTGGAAAAATTGCAGGCCTATAAAAAGCGCATGGGATGGACGTTCCCGTGGGCATCGTCGAGCGACAGCGATTTCAACTTCGACTTCAATGTTTCGTTCACGGAGCAACAGCAGCGCGAAGGCACCATCGAATACAACTATGAACGCGGCGGCCATGCGATGGATATGACGCCTGCGCCCGAGCCCGTTGCTCAGTTCGCCAAGACGTGCGGAACGGATGCACCGACCTATGCGCGCGATCGGCCTGGCTTGAGTGCGTTCGTACTCGAAGATGGAATCGTCTATCACACCTATACGACCTACGCGCGTGGGCTCGATGCGCTTTGGGGAGCATATCAGTGGCTCGATCGCGCGCCGCTTGGGCGGAACGAAACTGGCATCTGGTGGAGCCGTCACGATGAATATGAGCGTGCCTGATCGTTGGCGACGGGCGACGCTGTACCGGATGCCGCACGGCTAACTGACGAGAGAGGCCGACATGTCTTCTGTACGTACTTCGCATGCAGCACTGTTCGCAGCGTCAGCACTGCTGTTTGCGGCGAGCGCGGTGACGACAGTCATGTGGTCGCTATCGATGTCGTCCATGGGCGAGATGCCGATGCCGGGCGGCTGGTCGATGTCGATGACGTGGATGCCAACGTGTGGTGAGACTTGGCTGGGCGCCGCCGCGTCGTTCGTCGGGATGTGGACGGTGATGATGGTGGCGATGATGCTGCCGTCGCTCGTGCCGATGCTGATGCGGTATCGCGAAGCAATCCGCTCCGCGAGCCGGCGGCACGAGGAATGGCTGACGGCGCTCGTCGGCGTCGGCTATTTCGCGGTTTGGACTGCGCTGGGCGTTGCCGTGTTCGCGCTGGGCAGCGCGGTTGCGTCAGCCGAAATGCGGATACCCGCGCTCGCGCGCATCGTCCCTGTCGCGGTCGGCTCCGTCGCGCTCGCAGCCGGTGCGTTGCAGTTCACGGCTTGGAAAGCGAGGCAGCTTGCTTGTTGCAAGATGATGTCCCCGCATTGCCATGAGCGAATCGGGGGCTCCGGTGCAGCATTGCGGCATGGCTTGCATCTCGGCTTACGTTGCAGCAATTGCTGCATCGGGCTGACGGCGCTCTTGCTGGTAGCCGGAGTCATGAATCTGGGCGCGATGGCACTCGTTACCGTCGCCATCACGGCGGAGCGGTTGTCGCCCGTGGGCGAGCGTATCGCTCGGGGGATCGGGGCGGTGCTTCTTTTGGCGGGCGTTCTCCTCATTGCACGAGCAACCGGGTTCTCGGCATTTGCATCGTTCGAATGAGGTAAGCAAGATGCCTCACGCCGCCATACCCGGAGGTAAATCGGCCGGTTCGCGGTCAATCGTGGTTCCCTGGACGTAGGCCAGTCCCGAGTCTGCGGCTCGGCGGAGGAACTCGCGTGCGCCAAGGAGTTTGTGCGGTGACCTGAATCAGTATCGGTTCGGGCCCGGTGGCCGGATCGCTTTTCGGCAAATCGTCCTTTTCCGGCAAAATGCGGCGCATCGCCTCCAGGATCGCAACCCAATCCGTCGGCTCGAGCTCCTCTCCCACGGGAAGAATGTGCACGCGTTTGGCGACATCCAGTGCTTGAGCCATGCTGTTGATCGCGCGGGTTTGATTGAGAGCGAACACGAGATCCGCCAAATCGCTCCGCGAAACAGGCTCGCCCGCTTTCAATTGACGTAACGTCTTTGCGGCGACGTCGAGCACATTTTCCAAGTTGGGCGTAGGCAATGCATCGGGAAGAAAATATCGTCCCTCGTCGAAGATCACATTCCCGTCGCCGCCGACGTCGAGCACTTCACGGGTATCGTTCATGAAGTCGATGCCGCGATCCAGAAAATCCTCGACTGCTGCGCGAGTCGCGATGCCCTCTGGTGTGCTACTCAGGCACGTCTCGTAAAGCGACTGCAACTTGGTCCCTTCCAGGCAATACCGGAACGCCTCGTCCGCGAGCGATGACGGTCGATTCAATATGAAGCTATCGTTGGCTGCCGCATAGAGCAATGTCGGCGGCGCCTCATCCATCAGTTCGGGATAGCGCAGGCTGAGCGAGAAATGCAGGGCCGACGGCTTGTCCAATTGCGGCAACAAATCTTGCGTTCGCACTAGCGTCGGAATTTCGACGACCTCGTCATCGATTTTGGGCCAGGCACGCTGAACATCCGGCACGACAGCGGAGCGCATGAGGAATTCCAGCGCGGCGCGCCGCACGGGTACAGTCGCGATCTCCGTTGTCTGCGCCGGCACGCTGCCGTTGGCTGGAAAGTATGAGGACAGATCGCGATAGCGAAGCCCTTCATTGTTGGCCAGTGCCTTTCCTTGCTCGAGGATACTCTCCCGCGCGGCGGCCCGGGGGAACAGTACCTCCCATCTGGCTATCAGCGACAACGTCGCCACGCTGATCTTGACGACTTTGCCGGGCTTGGCCGGATCGATGTAGACGGCGTGATCCATGCCATGCCCGATCATCTTCAAAGTATTCGGCGGCAGCGGATCGAGTCGTTTCCATGCCCACAACAACAGTTCGCGCTTACGCTGAGCAGTCGCGCCCCGGAAGAGCTTGCCAGTCATCGTGCGGAATTCCCCTTCATCGAACGCCGATGCGCCCAGGATCGCGCTGAGCCTTTCGCGCAATTCGCCACGAGTAAATTCGATCTTCACATGGGCGCGCCGCGGCAGCATCGCGAGCGCATCCAGCTCGGAGCCGTGTAATGCGCGACGGGTTGCACCCGGTGTTGGCGGGACCGTCTCGGCTGCTTCGCCTGAAACTGAATCTTGCGGAAAATTTACGCTATTGCCGACCCTCGCCGAGGAATCGTTGGGTATATTCATACATAGTGCGGTTAAATGACAGGGAGCAGATCGCTTACGCCAAAAAGTCTATTCCGTATTCAATCGTCCATGCCCGATAAGACGAAGACGATTGCGAGGGAGCGAAAAATGGGCCTATGTTTCCGCTTCAACCGCCACCGGACCTATGACCGCCTCCATACTCGTCACCAACTCGTCTTTCAGAACACGCCCTGCGTGGAGGCTGTTGAGCGGGTTATCCGCAAGCGACGAGTGCCGTGCGAGCGCCACGTCGGCATGCTCCGGTTGGGCGTCGCGGTGCGCTGGGTGTCCCGCTCGGAAATTTGGATGACGCGGACGTCGAGGTCAGCGGCGAGCTTCGCCCATTCATCGTGATGGCTGGGCATACGTTGTTGCCAGGCATCCAGATCGAAGCGCTCGGCCATCGCGACAAGCGCGCGTTTCGCGCGTCGAACGAGGCAACGAGAGGTGCGTGAACGGCCCGAGGGTTGTCTTGCTTAACGGCCTGTCTTGAGAAAACTTTAGAGAAGGCATCCAACGCCGGGCTCCCCTAAAGTCTCGCCCCATTTCTTCCGATAAAGCGACGTGGTGCGAGGCTCGCGGACCAGGGAGAGGGGCAGCCTCGCTTACCGAATACCTGAGACATGAAAACCCGAATCGCTGGAGGTGTGGTGGCATTTGCGAATCCCGCCCATCGCGCACTATATCCTCACAGGTCTTCTCGACATGAACTCGAAGCGCATCGCTTATTGTTTCCCGAATCTCTTGGAGGCATTTTTCATCGTCATCGCACTCTATTTTCTCGAGCTTGTGACGAATGCGCTGATTTGGCACTTGGGAGTGCTTGCCGGTCTCAAGGCAATCGCCATCGGAGACCTGGGCCGCGTGCTTGCCTACGGGATGGGCTTTGCAGTTCTGCTTCACTGCAACTCGCTGACGTACCGCGGCCTCGTGGAAGGCGATCGCTTCTCATGGCAAGCTACGCTCGGTCTGTTCCTGCTGCCCGTGCTGCTCTTCACCCCAGGCATGCTGGCGGTCGTGGACCTTTTGCAGATACCCACGATCAAGTTATTTCCGTTGAGCGAGTCCCAACGGGAGGCGGGCTATCGATTCCTCACCGATGGTCTAAGCTCGATCGTCCTCGTGAGCATTCTTGCCCCAGTCATCGAGGAGCTGCTGTTTCGCGGGATCATTTTGCGCAGCTTCCTGCAGCAATATTCACGTTCACGTGCGATCGTGTATTCAGCTGTCGTGTTCGGTTTTGCGCATATGAACATCCATCAGTTTGTGACTGCTCTCGCGGCCGGGCTCGTCATCGGGAAGATTTATGAGCGCACTCGTTCGCTGCTCCCGGGTATGTTGCTGCATGCCTTTTACAATACGGCCGTAACGGTCGTAGCGTTCCGCTGCAGTCGTGATGCCACCAGCATGTGTGGCGAGTGGGGTATGCCGCAGATGTGGTATCCGTTCGCGCTGGTGAGTGGCGCAATAGGATTGTGGTTACTATCCAAGCTACTCGGCATAAAGACGCTTGCGGCTTTCCGTGGATGCTGAATAGTTCAGCGTTATAGCGCGGGTGGTCGGGGCGATACTTGTTGCCGTGGGCTCGATGCTCATCGCCAGGCCGCGCATCGCATCTAAGCCCGTTGTGCGGTAGCATCCCCGCATTTGTCGCTTCGTCATCGCACAATGAGAACCTTCGCGCTATACGTCGCGACAGCGATCGCTGAAATCATCGGCTGCTATTTGCCATACCTGTGGCTCAAGCAGGGGAAAAGCGTGGCGCTCCTCATACCGGCCGCGCTGTCGCTGGCGATTTTCGCATGGCTGCTGACGCTGCATCCAAGCGCTGCGGGCCGCGTCTATGCGGCCTATGGCGGAGTCTATATCTCGATCGCGTTGATCTGGCTCTGGCTCGTCGATGGAATGCGTCCCACGGCCTGGGACTTGGCCGGCGTGGCATTCTCGCTACT
>NZ_DASXWY010000178.1:0-2683 GCF_036503415.1 Trinickia sp.
CGCCGTCTTCACACGCGCAACCAGATAGGAATCATTGGCGCGATCCGTGAAATCGCTCTTCGGCGCCACCGCGAGCTCATTGATCACCGCATCGACATTGTTGATCGCCTTCACAATGGCCTCGGCAAGCTGCTTGGACCGATCGTCCGGCACCTCGCCCGTCAGCAGCACCCGCCGATTGAACACGGTCACATCGACATGCGAGCCATCGGGAAGATCGCTCGATATCTGCGAATACGCCTTGACCTGAATCTCGCGATCCTCGGTCTGCGCGCCCAGCGTGCGCCGGTCCGTCGCCATCAACGCCCCGCCGCCCGCAGCACCGGCCACGGCCAGCACGCAACCCTGCAACGTTACGGCGAGCGACGCCGCCATCCCCGCAGCGAGCATCGCCCGCACCAGCGTCTTCGTGACGCGATTCGCGTTCATCAACGAACTCTCCCTTCTACGTTGGTCAGTCTTCGCCAAGCAACATGGCATCGATGCCGTCACACAGGCAATGAATGGTGGTCAAGTGCACTTCGCGGATGCGCGCCACACGCTCGGTCGGCGCGCACAAATGAATATCGGTCTCGGACATCGACTCGGCAATCTTGCCGCCCGCCGCTCCGGTCAGCGCAATCACGAACATCTCGCGCTCATGCGCCTCGCCAATCGCAGCGAGCACGTTAGCCGAATCGCCCGTCGCGGTCACGGCCAACAAGATGTCGCCGGCATGTCCCAATGCACGAACCTGCCGCGCAAACACGGCTTCGAAACCGCCCTCCTCGTCGGCAAGCGCGGTCAACACGGCCGCATCGGCCGTCAGCGCAATCGCAGGCAGCCCTGGGCGCTCGCGCTCGAAGCGAGCAGTCAACTGCGCGGCAAAACGCTGAGCCTCCACCGCGGAAACGCCGCTGCCGCACGCCAAAATCTTGTTGCCGTTCGCCAGCGCGCCGAACATCGTATCGACTGCGGCCGCAATCGGCATCGCTAGCGCATTCATCGCTTCGAGTTGCAGGGCCGCGCTATCGCGGAAATGCTGTTGAATCCGTTCGACTGACATCGGTTCTCTACTTGTTCGGCACGCCTTCGCGCACCGGTTGCCGCATTGCATCGCATCAGCGCGCAAGTTTAACGCACTCGCTCGACATCACCCTTAGCTAAAACCGTCGGCTCGAAAAGCATCGCGCAACCAGGCGATGCGTCGGCCATCGTACGCGACGATATCGAAGCGGCACGCACTCGTCGTATCGCCCCGCTTCGCCAGAAAATATTGCGCGGCACGCACGATCCGCCGTTGCTTCTCCCGCCCGACGCTCGCCACGGCCCCGCCATACCGGCTGCCCGCCCGCGCGCGCACTTCGACGAAAACCAGCACGCCGTCGGGCTCTCGCATGACAAGATCGATCTCTCCGCCTCGACACGTGACATTGCGCGCGACGAAACGCAGCCGCTGACGCTGCAAGTACTCGAGCGCAAAACCTTCGAATACGCTGCCAAGCCTCTTCGACTGAGCTCGCCCGCAAAAGTTGTCGTGCGGCCCCGCCACCGCACGTCGTTCATCGCCAGCCCCGTGGCACAATGGCGGCCTCGCTTCGCACGGCAGCGCCCTTCGTTTCATGTCCGACCTCCTCGAACTCGCGCAGCGCCAGCAGTACCCGGCCGCGACGCTTTACGTCGTTGCGACGCCAATCGGCAACGCCGCCGACATCACGTTGCGCGCGCTGCATCTGCTCGGCCTCGTCGATCGCATCGCGGCCGAAGACACGCGCAACACGGCACAGTTGCTGGGCCTCTACGGCATAAGCAAGCCGCTCGTCGCGGTCCACGAACACAACGAGCGCGCATCGGCCGAACGCATCGTCGAACAACTGCGCGCGGGCGAGCGCATCGCCTACGTCTCGGACGCCGGCACGCCGGGCATCTCGGATCCCGGTGCAAAACTCGTCGAAGCGGTGCGAGAGGCGGGCTTCGGCGTCGTACCGCTGCCAGGAGCAAGCGCAATCACAACGGCCCTCTCAGTCGCCGGCGATTGGGCCGCAACGTTCACATTCCTCGGCTTCATGCCGTCCAAGACGAAGCAACGCGCAGCGTTCCTGCAGCCGCTCGTCAACCACACGCGCGCGATGGTGTTCTACGAAGCCCCGCATCGCATCGGCGAAACGGTCCAGGCGCTCGCCGATGCATTCGGCGGCGCGCGGCGCATCCTGATCGCACGCGAGTTGACGAAACTACATGAGTCGCTTCACGCGTGCACCTTGGCCGAAGGGCCAACGTGGCTCGCGGACGACGCAAACCGCCAACGCGGAGAGTTCGTGCTGGTCGTGGAAGGGGCGATGGCGGAGCAAGGCAGCGACGACGCCACTGCGCACGATGCGCTGCTGGCCCTGCTGCTGGAGGAAATTCCGGTGAGCGGCGCGGCCCGTGTCGCGGCGGCGATTACGGGGGCCTCGCGTCATGCGCTCTACGCACGCGCGCTGGAACTCAAGAAAGACTGAGAAAAACAGACGAGAGACAAGAACGACGAAGGGCCGCACTCGGCAGCCCTTCGATCAAACCAACGCTCGAGCGTGTATCAAGGATGCGCCGGCACCATGTCCCGTTGCGGACCGGCCGAAGCCAGCACCTCGGCACGGCTCGCCTGCGCTTCTTCCTGCGTGAGCCCCTGAATCTGCACGTGGGCCGTCCCGGCCGTTTGCAG
>NZ_DASXWY010000179.1:0-14045 GCF_036503415.1 Trinickia sp.
AGCGCCTATCCTTTCGCATAAAGCGAAGAATCGGCGAACCCTTCCGCGTTCAGCACCTCTCCCACGAGAATCAATGCCGTGCGTTCGATATCGGTTTGCCGTACCTGTTCGACGATATCGGCCAACGTACCTATCACGCGTTCCTCGTCGGGCCAGCTCGCACGATAAACCACCGCAATCGGGCAATCGGCGCCGTAGTGCGGCAGCAGTTCCTCGACGATGCGCGCCAGATGACGCACGCCGAGATGAATCGCCATCGTCGCGCGGTGGCGCGCCAGATCGCCCAGGCGTTCGCCCTCGGGCATGGCCGTCTTCGTCGCATAGCGCGTCAAAATCAGCGTCTGCGAGATATTCGGCAACGTCAGCTCGCACCCGAGCGCAGCGGCACAGGCTGCCGTCGCGGTCACACCGGGCACGATTTCGTAAGGAATGCCAAGCAACCGGATGCGCCGGATCTGTTCACCGATCGCGCCGTAGAGCGACGGATCGCCCGAATGCACGCGAGCCACGTCCTGCCCTTTACGGTGGGCTTCCTCCAACAGCGCGACGATGGCGTCGAGATCGAGCTCGGCCGTGTTCACGACCCGCTCCGCGGTATTGCCGTCCAACACCGCGGCGGGTACGAGCGAACCGGCATACAGCACGACGGGACAGCTGCGCACGAGGCGCTGCCCCCTGACCGTGATCAATTCGGGATCGCCGGGGCCGGCACCGATAAAAAACACCGTCATTTACACCACTCCGTCATTCATGGAAATGCATTCGATACCGTTATGCGCGTAGCTACGGTTATTCATATGGCGCAAGGAGGGCATCGAGCAACGTGCAAGGATCGTCGAACGCTCGATCGGCATCGGGCAATGCGGGACGCCCGAGCATGACAACGGGCAACCCAAGCTCGCGCGCCACCTCGAGCTTGGCCTCGGTCGCCCCGCCACCGCTATTCTTGCTCACCACAACATCGGCGCGGACCGCGGCGAAGAATGCCCGCTCGCCATCGAGTGTGAACGGACCTCGCGCATCGACGACGCATGCGCGGGCATTGCCCGGATGCGCATCGAGACATCGTATCGTCCAATACTGGTGCTCCGGGATCTCGTCGAGATGCGCGAGCGGCTCGCGCCCCAGCGTGAAGAGCGGCCGGGCGAACGGCGTCAGTTCCGCAACGAGCTGAGCCCAATCGCCGACGATGCGCCAATCGTCGCCCGCACGAGGTTGCCACGGCGCACGCCGCAACACCCAATACGGCACCTGCGCAGCGCGGCTTGCCGCCGCTGCATTTGCGCTGATTTGCGCGGCGTAAGGATGCGTCGCATCGACGAGCAAGCCGATGCCCGCTTCGGTCAAATACCGCGCAAGCCCCGCGCTGCCGCCGAAACCGCCAATGCGCACTTCGCATTTCAAATCGTCGGGCACTTTCCCGAGTCCGGCCAAGCTGTAGACGTGCCCGGCAGGCAAGCCACGCGCGATGCGCAAAGCATCGCCGGTTCCCCCGAGCAACAGGATGCGCAGGCTCACCGCGCCTCCCCGACGATGCACCCTTGACGGTCGATCGCAAAGGTCTCGACGGCGACTTCAGGCGGCACGATGCCCCGCGCAACTTCGCACGCATGGCGGCAGACGATATCTCCGAGCGGGACGCCCTTGGCATGACACAGCGCCAACGCTTGCTGACTCGTATTGGCCACGCGTATCTGCGCTTGCAGCACCGCATCGGCACCCGAATCGGCGGCCCATTGGGCGAGCTGCGCGAGATCGATGCTCGAATGTCGACTGTGAAGATCGAGGTGGCCTGCCGCGAGCTTGCTGAGCTTGCCGAACCCACCGCACAGGCTGAGCCGCTCGACGGGCGCGCGGCGCAGATACTTGAGCACGGCACCAGCGAAATCGCCCATTTCGATCAATGCGATGTCAGGCAGCCCATAGCGCTTACGCATGGCATCTTCGCTCGCATTACCCGTACAAGCGGCAACGTGCACATATCCGTTCGCGCGCGCCACGTCGATACCTTGATGGATCGATGCGATATAAGCGGAGCACGAAAACGGCCGCACGATGCCCGTGGTGCCCAGAATCGAAAGCCCCCCGACGATGCCGAGCCGGGGATTCATCGTCTTCAATGCGAGCGCCTCGCCGCCTTCCACACCGATCGTCACTTCGAATCCGCCGCGGTACCCATGATCGGCGGCAAGCTCGACGAGATGCGCCGTCATCATTGCGCGCGGCACTGGATTGATCGCCGGCTCGCCTACCGGCACCGGCAGACCGGCCCGCGTGACAGTGCCCACGCCCGGGCCGGCGTGAAAGCGCACACCCGGTGCTTCGCTCAGTTGCACGCGCGCGAATATAACGGCTCCATGCGTCACGTCGGGATCGTCGCCCGCATCTTTGATCGTGCCGGCCTCGGCGCCGTCGCTTGCGTCGAGCCCGTTCACGAAGCGGCAAAAGACGAGCGGCATGGGCACGCGCCGCCCTTTCGGAAGAACGATTTCCGCGACGTCGCTGATGCTGCCGGCAAGCAGAAGGCGGGCTGAGGCAAGCGAAGTCGCCGTGGCGCAACTGCCTGTCGTATAGCCGCTTCGCAGCGCCCGCGGCTCTTCCGGCGTTTCGTCACGCATCGCCTTCTTCCCTGCTGGCCGTATCGCCTTGGCTCTTGCCGTCGCGCTCGTCGATGCCATGACCGCCGCCGGCTGGCGCATCGGCAAGCGGCTTCGTCACTTCGAGCAATGTGATCGGCAACGCTGAACGCCAGGTGTCGAACGCGCCGAGCGGCCTCGCCTCGCTGAGCGCAATGCGAGTGAGCGCGCCGCCATGGCGCGCGCGCCATGCCACGAGCGCAGCCTCGCCTTCAAGCGTCACAGCGTTCGCAACCAGCCGGCCGCCACGCTTCAAACTTGCCCAGCACGCTTCCAGCACGCCGGGCACTGTCACGCCGCCGCCGATGAAGACGGCGTCGGGTGCCGGTAGCCCCGTCAACGCCTGCGGCGCGCTGCCCTCTATCAGTTGCAGTGACGGCACGCCAAGTGCCTCGCAGTTGCGAACGATGAAGCGCTGCCGCTGCGGGTGGCTTTCGATCGCGATCGCGCGGCAAGACGGATGCGAGCGCATCCATTCGATGCCGATCGAGCCGCAACCCGCGCCCACGTCCCACAGCAATTCGCCGCGCGCGGGTGCGAGGCGCGCGAGCGTCATGGCACGTATGTCGCGCTTGGTCAGTTGCCCGTCGTTGGCAAAGGCCTCGTCGGGCAAACCGATCGTCAACGGCAGCGAGCGTCCGTTGGGCCCTGTGCGGCATTCGAGCGCAACGAGATTCAGGGCGGCGACCTCGCAGGGTTGCCACTCATCGGCCCGCAACTCCAAGCGTGTTTCCCGAGGGCCGCCCAAACGCTCGAACACGATCATGCGCGTAGCGCCAAAGCCCCGCTCGGCGAGCAAAGCCGCGAGCGCCGCAGGCGATTCGCCATCCCGGCTCAATACGACAATGCGCGCCCCATGGCGAAGATGTGCATTGAGCGCCGCGAGTGGCCTACCGACGAGCGAAACGACCTCGATTTCCTGCAGCGGCCAGTTCAGGCGCGCGGCGGCGAGTGCAGGGGAAGACGGCGCCGGCAGCACATGCCATTCGCTGCTATCGAGCAGCTTCGACAATGTGCCGCCCACGCCGAACAACATGGGATCCCCGCTCGCCAGCACGCATACGGCCTTGCCGCGAAACGCGAGCAACGGCGCAACGTCGAACGGCCGCGGCCATGCCTCGCGGTGCGCCGCGATTCGCCTCGGCAGCATGGCGAGATGGCGCTCGCCGCCGATTACGATGTCAGCATCGAGCAGGGCTCGCCGCGCGGCGCGGCCGAGCCCTGCCCATCCGTCTTCGCCGATGCCGACGACAGTCAGCCACGGCACCGCCTCTTCCCTTTTCATCGCTGCTCGATCGATCCTGTTCGCGCCCCACGCTGCGGCAGCTTCGTAGTCGTCGCGAAAAGGGGCATAATACCGCTTCGCCGGCGCCCCGGTGCCGTCTGCGCGCCCTTCCGACGCCCCCGATGGCCGCGCGACGCTAACGCTGCCCTGCCCTTGAGTCACGCTTCGTCCACGCCCCCAAGGCTTTCCGCCTGTCCTGCCCTGTCCCGCATCGTCGACGCGCGCGACGGGGGGCTTTGTCGCGTCAAGCTGCCTTGCGGCGAACTGCGCGCCGATCAGGCATTTGCCCTTGCGGATGCCGCCGAAACGCACGCATCGGGCATCATCGAACTCACGAACCGGGCGAACCTGCAACTGCGTGGCGTGCGTTCGGGCGAAGCGTCCGCGCTCATCGAGCGACTGCTGCGGGCGCGCCTCGGCCCGCAACTCGGCGAGGCGGGGGAAGACGGCGATATCGCTCGTGACGTTGCACTGGGCCAGCGGCTCGCAGCCGCCGACGATGTCCGCAATCTGATGACGAATCCAGGCGCCGGCCGTGACGCGTATGCGTCGTACGATACGAGACCGCTGGCGCGCGAAATCCTGAACATGCTGCAGTACGCGCCGCGCTTCGCGGCGCTTTCTCCGAAGTTCGCTCTGTTGCTCGACGGCGGCGAACGGCTGGCGGTGCTCGATCACTCGCACGACATCTGGCTCTGTGCGATGCCCCCTGAAGATGCCCAAGCCTGGTTTGCATTCGGCCTTGCAGGCCGTCCCTCGACCGAACAGCGCTGCGCCATAGGTGCCGTAAGAGATGTCGATGTCCCGGCGCTCGTCCGCGCTCTGATCGAGACATTCCTCGACTTGGCCGAGCCGCACGAGACGCGTCTGCGTGAGACGCTTGCACGGTGCGGCATCGACGCGTTTCTGGACCGCTTGCATGCCCACGTCGCCTGTCCGGTCCGCAACGGCGACGACCGGGCAGTGAGCGCATGGCGGCGCACGCCAGCCGAGCCGAGCTTGCGATTCGGTGCCCATGAGCAGCGCACGCGCGGGTTCTGGCATGTCGGCGCGCAGCCCGCGCTCGGACGTATCGATCCGGCCACGCTGCGCGGACTCGCGCGGCTCGCGCAAGACTGCGGCGACGGCATAGTGCGCATGACGCCATGGCAAAGCGTGCTGCTGACCGACATCGCCTCCGAAGCCGTAAGCAGGGTCGAAGCCGGTCTCGATGCCGTCGGTTTGCTGCGCGACGCCGCACATCCGCTCGCACGCACGATCGCCTGCGCGGGATCGCCAGGTTGTTCGAAGAGCCACGCCGATACGAAAGCCGATGCACTCGCGCTGGCTGCCCTGCTGCCGGACGACGTCGAAGTGCATTTGAGCGGCTGCGTCCGGTCATGCGCCGCGGCTCATTGCGCGCCCTATACGCTGCTGGCAGTCGAACGGGGCCGCTACGATCTGTACCGGCGTTCGGTGCCTCCCGATCTCGACGGCGAAAACGAACCCGCACGCAGCGCGCGCATCGCCTCATCGACCGACGACGCGCTTGCCGCGCGGCGGTTCGGACGCCGCATCGCCACCCATCTCACCATCGAAGAAGCTGCCGTCGCGCTTGGCACGGCAGCACGGAGATCCGATCCCCATGCTTGACTACCTTCGCGACGGCCAAGCCATTTACCGCGAATCATTCGCGACGATACGGGCGGAAGCCGATCTTTCGCGCATCCCGGCCGACCTCGAAAAACTCGCTGTGCGCGTGATTCATGCATGCGGGATGGTCGATATCGTCGACGACTTGCGGTTTTCCGCGGGCGCGGGCACCGCCGGGCGGGCGGCACTCGCGCACGGCGCACCGATTCTCTGCGACGCGCGCATGGTCGCCAATGGCATCACGCTCGCGCGGCTACCGGCAGCGAACGCCGTCATCTGCACACTCGACGACCCGGCCGTGCCGGTGCTGGCGAGCGAGACCGGCAATACGCGCTCCGCAGCCGCGCTCGAATTGTGGCGCCCGCACCTCGCCGGCAGCATCGTCGCGATCGGCAATGCGCCGACGGCCCTCTTTCGTCTGCTCGAAATGCTCGATGCAGGAGCGCCCCGGCCCGCGCTCATTCTCGGCTTTCCCGTGGGCTTCGTCGGCGCGGCCGAATCGAAGGCGATGCTGGCGGCCGACAGTCGCGGCGTGCCGTTTGTCGCTGTCGCCGGCCGGCGCGGCGGCAGCGCGATGGTAGCGGCAGCGGTCAACGCACTGGCTTCGGAGATCGAGTAATGGCCCAGCGAGGACGGCTTTACGGGATTGGCGTGGGCCCCGGCGACCCGGAGCTTCTGACGCTCAAAGCGCTGCGCCTCATCGAAGCGGTGCCTGTCGTCGCGTATTTCGTCGCCAAAGGAAAAAAGGGCAATGCGTTCGGGATCGTCGAAGGGTATCTGCGAGATTCGCAACGGCGCGAACCGCTCGTCTATCCCGTCACGACGGAAACACTCCCGCCGCCGCTTTCATACGAAGCGATCATCGCCGATTTCTACGACACGGCCGCCGCCATCGTCGCGAGCCATCTCGATGCGGGCCGCGACGTGGCCGTCATTTGCGAGGGCGATCCGTTCTTCTACGGCTCGTACATGTATCTGCACGATCGCCTCGCGCCGCGTTTCGACGTCGAAGTCGTGCCGGGTGTCTGCTCGATGCTGGGCGGCGCGGCGGTGCTCGGCGCGCCGCTCGTCTATCGCAATCAGAGTCTCTCCGTGCTGTCCGGCGTGCTATCCGAGGAGGAACTGCGGCGCCGGTTGGCCGATGCCGATGCGGCCGTCATCATGAAGCTGGGCCGCAACTTCGACAAAGTGCGGCGCGTGCTCGAAGAACTCGGACTGGCCGCGCGCGCCCTGTATGTCGAGCGCGCGACGATGGCCAATCAGCGCATCGTGCCGCTCGCGGAAGTCGATCCGATGGCGTCGCCTTATTTTTCGCTGCTCGTCGTACCGGGGGAAAAATGGCAGGGTTGACCTCGACGCCGCCCGCAATCGTCGTGCTCGGGCCCAGTGCATTACCGACGGCACGCCGTCTACAAGCAGCGTTGCCGGGCGCAGCAATTCACGCACTGCAAGGTCGTGCCACAGGCGACGTGGCCTACAGCGAACTCGCTGCGCACCTGCGCGAACTCTATTCGACCGGTACGCCTATCGTCGCGCTGTGCGCCGCGGGCATCGTCATTCGCTGCATCGCGCCGATGCTCGCCAACAAGGGCGTCGAGCCGCCGGTGTTGGCCGTCGCGGAGGATGGCAGCGCCGTCGTGCCGCTGCTTGGCGGCCTGGCAGGCGTCAACGTATTGGCGCGCGAAATCGCTCGGGCGCTCGATGTGGCACCGGCCATCACCACGAGCGGCGAACTGCGTTTCGGCACGTGTTTGCTAAATCCACCGAGCGGCTACACACTGGCCAGCCTCGATGAAGGCAAGCGCTTCGTGTCCGATCTGCTCGCCGGCGCAAGCGTGCGTATCGACGGCGACGCGCCCTGGCTCGATGCTGCCCAGCTCCCGAAGGACGAGTCGGCACGACATGCCGTTCGCGTCACGCCGCGTATCGTCGAATCGGGCGGAAGCGATCTCGTCATCCATCCGCATGCCGTCGTCGCAGCCATCGACGGCCCAGCGGAAACAGCCGCCGAGCGCGTTCGCGAAGCAATGGAGGCAAACGGGCTCGCTCCCGTGTCGTTGGCGGCGCTGCTCGCACCCATCGATAGGATCGGCGAAACGGCGCTCGAGCAAGCGGCGATTGAATTCAATGTCCCGTTGCGTTTCATCGATACCGGGCCCGGGCGCATCGGTATCGCACAAGATCGTTGCGCGAACAACGACGAAGCCGGCAGTGGAATCGCTTCGGCTGAGCGCGCATTACAACTGCTGCACACCGCCCTGCGGATTCAACACGAGCAGCTGACGCACACGAACGGTATCGCGCTCGCCGTCGGCGCCGAGCCGATCGATGTCGGCTCACTCGGTCAGGCACGCGGCCGAGTCGACGTGATCGGGCTCGGCCCCGGCTGCGCCGAGCTGATGGCACCCGCGGCCCGTGCGGCGCTTGCCGAAGCCACCGACATTCTGGGCTACGAGACCTATCTCCGGCTGGCGGGTCCCTTCGGCACTCACCAACGCGTGCATGGCAGCGATAACCGCGAGGAATTGCAACGCGCCCGCCATGCGTTCGAACTCGCGAGCGCGGGGCGACGCGTCGCGATCGTCTCGTCGGGCGACCCGGGTGTCTTTGCGATGGCGGCAGCCGTCATGGAGGCGCTGGACGGTGCCGACGATCCGCGCTGGGCCACCGTCGAGATTCGCATCGTGCCGGGCATCTCGGCCGCGATGGCCACCGCGGCGCAAGCGGGCGCACCGCTCGGTCACGACTTCTGCGTCCTCTCCCTTTCCGACAACCTCAAACCGTGGCGAGTCATCGAAAACCGCCTGCGCCACGCGGTCGAAGCCGATCTCGTCATCGCGATGTACAACCCGATCTCGCGGGCTCGTCCGTGGCAACTCGACAAAGCCCTGGAGATCGTGCGCAGTTGCCGCCGGCCCGATACGCGCGTCGTGCTGGGACGCGATGTGGGCCGCCCCGGCGCGGCACTCGTCACGACGACGCTCGGTGAATTACGCAGTGAACAAGTCGATATGCGCACGACCGTCATCGTCGGATCGACGATGACGCGTGCCGTGCCTCGGAGCGATGGAGGCGAATGGATCTATACGCCTCGCTGGTACGAAGACTGAAACGCGCTCGCACGCGCTCTCACGTTTGAACGATCAGGTCTTCGGGCCGTGTGTAAGCCGCATTCCATGCGCGCGCCAACTCGGCACAGCGTCCGAGCGCCGGTATCGCGCGCTCGCAGTCGACGAGCACGATGTCGTCCGCTGCCGGCGGTCTCGCGGCGCGCTCCTCGGTCCGACCGTCGGTGATCAGCCAGAGCACGCGTTGCTGCCCTGGTTTGCGCCGGCGTCGATTGTCGAGCAACCGCGCAGCCGTCGCCATGCCGTGGCCGAGCGGCGTCGCACCGCCGCCGGCCACCGGCGCCAGCCATCGCTCGTTCCACCAGCGCGGCACGGCGGGCCCGAAGCGCAGGTCGGCACGCGTACCGCCGAAGCAGATCAGCGCCACTTCGGCCCCTGCTGCCGCCGCGCGGTCGAAGCAGGCAACGAGCATTCCTTTCGCCAGCGCGAGCTGTTCGTTGCGCAGCATCGACGCGGAGCAATCGAGCACGAAACAGTGCAGCACGCCACCCGTCGATTCGTTCCTTGCGAAGCGAAGGTGCGCCGCCCGCAAAGGCATGTGGCGCTTGTGCGCGAGCGTCTGTGGCCACGCTACACGCGTGCCGCCTTGCGGCATCGTCGCGCGACGCGAAGCAAAACCGGCGCCCTCGAGCCATCGAAAACCGTTGCGCAGATGCGCGGTGGCGCCTTTTCGATGGCTCAGCGTTTTTTTACGGCGAACGGCACTACACTTTTGACGCCAATCATCCCGGTCGTCTCCGGCGGAAGATAGCCGAAATCGTCCGAATCGCCGGTCGCATCCTGACGGTGATCGTTATCCTGTCGATCGGCTCCAGTCGATCGATCCGAACCTTGCGCCGCACCGTGTCCACGCGGCATATCGTTCGGAGCCGCCTGCTCGGGCGCTGCGCGTTCCCGCTGCCTATGCCGCAGCACTGAATCGGCCACGCGCGCAACGTGTTGCACCGTCACCTCGGCCGCTTGTTCGAGTGCCGCGAGCGCACGCGCCGCGCGCAGCATGACGAGGTCGGCGCGCATCCCGTCGACCGCCGCGTCCACGCAACGTTCGCTGACCGCCGCATGAACGGCATCGTCGAATTCGAAGCGCGCGAGCGCGGCACGCGCTTCGCCGACACGACGCGCGAGTGCCGCCTGATCGCCGCGATAGCGCTCGCGAAATGCATCCGGGTCCGCATCGAACGCGAGCCTCGCCTTGACGATTCGCTGCCGCACATCGGAATCGAAGCAGTTATCGAGCGCCACCATGAGGCCGAAACGATCGAGCAATTGCGGCCGCAGTTCGCCTTCTTCGGGATTCATCGTGCCGACAAGGACGAAGCGCGCCTCGTGGGAGTGCGACACGCCATCCCGTTCGACGACGTTCATCCCGCTTGCGGCCGCATCGAGCAGCGCATCCACGAGCGCATCGGCCAGCAAGTTGACTTCATCGACATAAAGCACGCCTTCGTGCGCCTGCGCGAGCAGCCCCGGGGAAAAGCGGACCGAACCGCCGCGCAATACTTCGTCGAGATCGAGCGTGCCGATGAGCCGCTCCTCGCTGGCACCGAGCGGCAAGGTTACGAATCGGCCTGTCGGCAGCAGTTCGGCCAGCGCGCGGGCGGCCGTCGATTTCGCCGTGCCGCGCGGCCCGCTCACGAGCACGCCGCCGATGCCAGGATCGACCGCGGCAAGCAACAGCGCTTCCTGCAACGGCTGCTGTCCGATCAGCGCGGCAAAAGGGTAAGGGTTCGGCATCGGAGAACGGAGCGACGCATTCATTGGGACAATCCTTCGATGTGCTGCTCGCTCGCGAGCAGATGGGCCTCGATCCTTGCTCGATGGACACCCGGTTCTTGCCATAAGCCGCGCCCGATCGCCTCGAGCAGCCGCGCGCAGATGGCGTGAAGCGCGTGCGGGTTGTGTTGCCGCATGAACTCGCGCGTACCGGCATCGTTCAGATACGCATCGGAAACGAGCGCGTATTGGTGATCCGCGACGACGCGGGCCGTCGCATCGTAGCCGAACAGGTAATCCACGGTCGCCGCCATTTCGGCCGCGCCCTTGTAGCCGTGGCGCTTGATGCCCTCGATCCATTTCGGATTGACGACGCGCGAACGGATGACGCGCGCGATCTCCTCGCTGAGCGGCCGCACGCGCGGCATCGACGGATTGCTGTGGTCGGCGTGATAAAGGCTCGGCTGCGCGCCGGCGAAATGGCGCACGGCCACCGCCATTCCCCCTTGGAACTGATAGTAGTCGTTCGAATCGAGCAGATCGTGCTCGCGGTTGTCCTGATTGTGGAGCACGACATCGATCGCAGCGAGCCGTGTCGCGAACGCACCGCGCGCTGCGTCGCCCGAACGCTTTTGCGTATAGACGTAGCCGCCCCATTCGCGATAGGCATCGGCCAGATCGGCATCGCTTTGCCATTGCGCCGTATCGATCATGCTCTGCAGGCCCGTTCCATAAGCACCCGGTCTTGCACCGAATACGCGCCAGCCCGCGCGCTCGCGGGCCTCGGCCGCATCGACGCCGCGAGCGATCCATGCGTCGCGTTCGCGCAGCACGCGTGCGCGTATCGGATTGACGTCCTCGGGTTCGTCATCGAGTTCGGCCACGGCTTGCACGGCCGCATCGAACAGATGCATGACGTTCGGAAACGCATCGCGAAAAAAGCCCGACACGCGCAGCGTGACGTCGATGCGCGGACGCTCGAGTACGCCTGCCGGCAAAATCTCGAAGTCGGTCACACGGTGGCTCCCCGGCGCCCATTTCGGACGCACGCCGATCAGCGCGAAGGCTTGAGCGATGTCGTCGCCGCCCGTGCGCATCGTCGCGGTGCCCCAGACGGAAAGACCGATCGCACGCGGATAATCGCCATGGTCTTGCAGATGACGCTCGATCATCTGCCGCGCCGATTTCAGTCCGAGCGCCCACGCCGACTGCGTGGGAATCGCGCGCGTATCGACCGAATAGAAGTTGCGGCCTGTCGGCAGCACATCGGGCCGCCCTCGAGAGGGCGAACCGCTCGGCCCGGGCGGAACGAACCGGCCTTCGAGCCCGCGCTTGAGGTTCCCGAGTTCCGATGGGCCGCACGCATCGAGACGCGGCAGCACGTCGTCGCAAAGACGCTCGAGCACCCGTGCACTGAGCGGTAGTTCGCCCGAAGAGACCGCCCGAACCGCGAGCGAAGTGATCTGCGCGAGCGGTTCCGACGCCGCGGGGCTGCCCTCCGGCTCGATCGTTCCGTTCAACAGCGCGGCGGCCAGCAGTTCGAGCCGCTCTCGGGTATCGCCGTTGTGACGCCATGGCGCATCGCTCGCCCGAGCGAGCAGCGTCGGCCGCGGCCCGGTCCAGGGCGTGGACCATTCCGCGCTCAACGGATCGAATGAATCCGCGACGCCGAGATCCCGCGCGAGCGCGTCGATCAAACCGGCATTGGCCCCGCGGCCATCGCCCACGGGAAAGCGTCCGAGCGCCAGCAGCGTATCGCGTCGTTGCTGCCCTCGCGGCGAATATCCGAACGTATGCAGACCGTCGCGAATCTGCGCCTCTTTGAGTTCGCACAGCCACGTGTCGACGCGCGTGAGCAGCGCGTCTTCATCGTCCTGGCCGCGCGGCTCGGCCATGCTCAGTTCCTCATGCAACCGGTGTTCGACGATGGTCGCGAGAATCGTCCGACGCAGCAGCTTTGCGCGCCGCGCATCGACCATCAACGCGTCGTAGTACTCGTCGACTTGCCGCTCGAGGTCCTGCAGCGGTCCATAGCTTTCGGCGCGCGTGAGCGGCGGCATCAGATGATCGACGATCACGGCCTGTGCACGCCGTTTCGCCTGCGCGCCCTCGCCCGGATCGTTGACGATGAACGGATAAAGATGCGGCATCGGCCCAAGCACGAGATCGGGCCAGCATGTATTGCTCAACGCCACGCTCTTGCCCGGCAGCCATTCGAGATTGCCATGCTTGCCGACATGGACGATGGCGTCGATGCCGAAACGCTCGCGCAACCAGAAATAGAACGCCAGATACGCATGCGGCGGAACGAGCTCTGCATCGTGGTAGCTCGCATAATCGCCGGCTTCGCGCGTTCTCGCGGGCTGAATGCCGACGAAGACATTCCCGCACCGCCATCCCGCGATCATGAAGCGCCCTCGCCGGATCGTCGGGTCATGCTCGGGCGGCCCCCACCGCGTATTCAACGCCTCGCGCACCTCGGCCGGCAACGCCGCCAGGCACGCCAGGTAGTCCTCGAGCGCAAAGCTCTGCAGCGCAGGACGCAAGTCCCGGACAGCAGGCTCGTTCGTCACACCTTGCGTGAGCGTGTGCATGAGCGCATCGCCGTTTTCCGGCAACGCGGCCAGAGCGTAGCCCTCGTCGCGCAGCATCGACAGGATGGAGACCACCGAAGCCGGCGTATCGAGCCCCACGCCATTGCCGATACGGCCTTCGCTCGTCGGATAGTTGGCCATCACGAGCGCAAGCTTTTTCTCTGCATTGTCGATACCGCGCAACCGGCACCAACGGCGGCTCAGCTCGGCGACGAACGCAACGCGCCCGGCGTCGGGCTGATAGCGCACGACATCCACTTCGGTATGCGGACAGCGATACGCGAGCCCCTTGAAGCTGACCGCGCGCGTGATGATCCGACCGTCGACCTCGGGCAGTGCGACATGCATCGCGATATCGCGTGCATGCAGTCCTTGATTGTCCTTGAGCCAGTCGTCGCGATTGCTGCCGCTCAGGATGACCTGCATGACGGGCGCATCGCCGGCGATTGCCATCGGTTCGGGATCGTCGATGGTGGAGGCTGCAAACGCCGTCGTATTCAACACGAGTGCGGCATCGTGTTGCTCGCAAAGCCGCCCGACCACATCGCGGCTCACCTCATCCTTCAAGGAGGTCACCGCGATCGGTAAGGGGTTCAATTGCAGGGCCTCGAGCGCCTCGATCAATGCATCGAACACCGCCGTGTTGGCTGCCTGCAAATGCGCCCGATAAAAGAGGATGGCGACGACGGGCGCCCCCGCTCGCCAACGCGCCTGCCATTCGGCAATGCTCGGCGTGTCGTGCGAAGGATGATAGAGCGACGCGGCCGGCAATGCGGCGGGCGGCGGCGGCTCGCCTCCCCACCCGAACGCATGCCAGCCGATCGCGCGCAGGAACGCCTGCGCGTTGCCGGGGCCGCCCTCGCGCAGGTAACGCCAGAGCAGCCGCGTGAACGCGGCATCGGCGGTACTTTTCGCGACGAGGTTCTCGTCCTCCTGCAAATCGCCCGAGAACATGACGAGCACTTGCTTGCGGCGCCGGGCCAGTTCGACGAGCCGCTCGATGCCGTACGGCCAATACGCCTCGCCGCCCAGGTGATCGACGACGATCACGCGCGCA
>NZ_DASXWY010000180.1:0-86380 GCF_036503415.1 Trinickia sp.
TTACTGACCTCCCTCGGCAGCACCGCCACGGATGCGCAATGGGCCAGTGCGTTGAGCTCGGTGACGTTCTCGAGCACCAGCACGACGTACGGCAATCGCACGATCTTGTTCCAGGTGAACGATGGAACGAAGAACAGCACACAAGTAACGGACACGATGAGCATGACGGCGCCGCCGGCGATCACGACCGATTCGGGCTCGGCTTCGTTCGTGTCCGGTGACAACACGGCATCGACGCCGGTAGTGATCGACGCAGGTCTGACGGTGACGGACGGCAGCGCAACGACGCTGGCTTCGACAACGGTGGCGATCACGGGCGGCTTCCATAGCGGCCAGGATGTACTGGCGTTCACGAACGACGGCGCGACGATGGGCAACATCACGGGCTCGTACAACGCGGCAACGGGTGTACTGACGCTGAACTCGGCCAGCGCGAGCGCAACGCTTGCGCAATGGCAGAGCGCATTGCAATCGATCACCTACACGGACACCGCCGTGACGCCGGATACCGTGACGCGCACCGTGAGCTTCACGGCGGTCGACGGCGCGGGCAATACGAGCGCTACCGCGACGCGCACCGTGACTGTCGCCGACACGGATCAAACACCGATCGTCACGACGACGGGAGGGACAACGAATTATGTGGGCGGCACGTCGGCCGCGACGATCGACGGCGGCATCTCGGTGACCGATCGCGACAATATGACGCAATCGTCGGGGACGGTCTCGGTCACGAGCGGTTTCCATAGTGGCGACACGCTGACGTTCGTCAATACGGACTCGGCGGCATTCGGCAATATCGCCGGCTCGTACAACGCGGCGACGGGTGTGTTGACGCTGACTTCATCGGGCGCTGCGGCGAGCGACGACCAATGGGGCCATGCATTGAGCGCGGTGACGTTCTCAGCGAGTGCGAGCGCCACGCCGGGCAATCGCACGGTTTCCTTCGCTGTGAACGACGGCGTCAAAACCAGCGCGGCACGTACGGACACCGTGGCCGTGCTCGGCCCACCGACGATTGCGACCGATTCGGGTTCGGCGTCTTTCGTGGCCGGCGACAACGCGAGCTCGACGCCCGTGGCGATCGATTCCGGGCTGACGCTGACCGATGGCGCGTCGCCGACTTTGGCGTCGGCTACCGTCGCGATCACCGGTGGATTCCACAGCATCGAAGACCGGCTCGGATTCACGAACACGAGTGCGACGACATTCGGCAACATTGCCGGCTCCTACAACACCGCGACGGGGGTGCTGACGCTGAATTCTTTGGGCGCATCGGCGACGCTTGCCCAATGGCAGGCGGCGCTCGAGGCGGTGACTTATACCGACACGGCCGTCACACCCGACAACACGACGCGCACGATCAGCTTCACGGCCGTCGACACGGGCGCCGTCACGAGCAATACGGCAACGCGCACGGTGACCGTGACCGACACGGATCAAACGCCGATCGTCTCGGCGACCGGCGGCACGACCAACTACATCGCCGGTACGTCGGCCGCAACGATCGACGGCGGCATCACGGTCAGCGATCAGGACAACACGACGCAATCGGACGGCACCGTATCGATCACGACGGGCTTCCATTTCGGCGATACGCTGACGTTCGTCAACACGAATTCGTCGACTTTCGGCAACATCGTCGGGTCCTACAATTCCGCGACAGGCGTGCTGACGCTGACGTCGGCGGGCGCGACGTCGAGCGATGCACAGTGGTCCCACGCATTGAGCGCCGTGACGTTCTCCGCAGGATCGAGTATCACGCCCGGCAATCGCACGATTGGATTCGCGGTGAGCGACGGTACGAAGACGAGCGCGGTGGCAACCGATACGGTCGCCGTACTCGGGCCGCCGACGATCACGACCGATCCGGGTTCGGCATCGTTCGTGGCGGGCGACAATGCGACATCGACGCCCGTGGCGATCGATTCGGGGTTGAGCGTGACCGACGGTGGTGCATCGACGCTGGCCTCGGCCACCGTTGCAATCACGGGCAACTTCCATAGCGGCGAGGACGCCCTCGCGTTCATCAACACCAGTTCGACGACGTACGGCAACATTGCCGCATCCTACAGCGCGGCGACGGGCGTTTTGACGCTGAACTCCGCCGGTGCGACGGCTACGCTGGCGCAATGGCAGGCGGCCCTCGATTCGGTGACCTATACGGACACGGCGGTCACGCCGAACACTGCCACGCGCACGATCAGCTTTACCGCGGTGGATACCAGTGCCGTGACGAGCAACACCGCGACGCGCACGGTGACCGTGGCCGACACGGATCAAACGCCAGTCGTCACGGCAGCGGGCGGCACGACGAGCTACGTGGTGGGCACATCCGCCACCATCGTCAACTCGACCGTGAGCGTGACCGATCTCGACAATCCGACACAATCGTCGGCAACGGTGTCGGTCACCGGCAACTTCCATGGCGGCGAGGACATCCTCACCTTTACGAACAGCAACGCCCCGTCGTTCGGCAACATTGCGGCGACCTACGATTCGGCGACAGGCGTGCTGACGCTGAGCTCGGCCGGCGCCACCGCCACCGACGCGCAATGGGCGAATGCGCTGAGCGCCGTGACGTTCTCGACGAGCGGGATGCACTTCGGCAATCGCACGATTTCGTTCGCCACGAGCGACGGCTCGAAGACGAGCGCGGCTGCAAGCGCAACGCTCGTCGTGCTCGATCAGCCGCACATCACGCCCGATGCGGGGTCCGGTTCATTCGTGGCAGCCGACAATGCCACGTCGACGCCGATCGTGGTTTCGCCGGGCCTCACGCTGACCGATGCGAGCAGTACGACGGCATCGTCCGCGAGCGTGGCGATCGCGGGCGGATTCCACGCCGGCGAGGACGTGCTGGCGTTCGCCAACGACAACGCGACGATGGGCAATATCGCGTCCAGCTATAACGCGAGTACCGGCGTGCTGACGCTGACGTCGGCGGGCGCCACGGCCTCGCTGGCGCAATGGCGAACGGCACTTGCATCGATCACGTACACCGATACGGCGGTCGTGCCCGACACCACGACACGCGTCATCAGTTTCACGGTGACCGATGGAAACGGCGCCGTGAGCGCGGCGCAAACGCGTAGCGTCACGGTGATCGACACCGATCAGACACCGCTTCTGTCCGTCGGCGGAAGCGTAACGTTCACATCGCTAGGGGCGCATTCGACGCCGGTCGCGATCGCGCCGCAAGTGACCATCAGCGACCGCGATCCGAACGCTACGTTGAGCTCGGCGCAAGTGGCGATCAACGGGGGCTTCGATGCGGCGAACGATACGCTTGCGTTCACCGGCAGCGCGGCAACGGGCAACATCGCCGCAAGCTACAACGCCGCTACAGGTGTGCTGACGTTGACCTCGGCCGGCGGCACCGCATCGCTCGCGCAATGGCAGGCCGCACTGCAATCGGTCACCTACTCGGATGCGAAGTCGGGCGCGAGCGGTAGCCGCACCGTGGCGTTCACCGTCAGCGACGGCGTGAAGACGAGTGCCGTGGCATCGAATACGATCACGATCGTCAGGGGCCAGACGGGCATCGTACCGATCTTCCCGACGCCGCCGGCGGTCATCGAGTCGCCGGCAGCAGCGCAGCCGCCGTTGTTTACGGGCTCCGATCGCACCGGCGCGCCCGACGTGCTCGACGAGTTCGATGAGCCGCTGCCCGTGGGCTCGGTACCGATCGTGCCGACAATGACGTTCTCCGATCCGAGCGCGCCGCGCAACATGCAGCCGCTCGATCGTGCCTCGGTGTCCCGCTTCGACGCGGCGGCGCTCGATGCGGCAATTGCGGTCGGTACCGTCGAGGCGCCCGTGCCGCTTCCCGACGTCTCGTTTGCAATGGGGCCGAACGACCCGTTCTCGATCGAAGTCGCGACGCTGTTGCCGCCTTCCGAGGCGATGCACGGCGGCTCCGACGTCACGGTCCGGCTTGCCAACGGCCGTTCGCTGCCAGGCTGGATCCATTACGACGCGGCAAGCGGCGTATTGCGGGGCAAACTCCCTCCCGGTGCGGAAGACGTCCATATCGTCGTTCAGACGCGCGACGCATCGGGTCGTGAAACGCGCCGCCAGATCGTGCTCGCGCCGCACGACAAGCATGGCAGCTCGCACGATGAGCGCAATCAGCACGATCAGCAGCATGGACAGGACAAGCACGGCGCAGTGCATCCATCGCCGCAAGGGCACACGAGCCGCGCGCCGGCCGAGCCCTCGGTCGCGCGCGCGGCGAGACCGCTCGGCAAGCCGTCGCTCGATCAGCAGTTCGCCCAGGCGCGCGCTGCGCTGCATGTTTCGCATCCCGGCGGCGCGACGCGTCGCATATGAGTTACGTCATCCTCCAAGACCAATGAGATATCAATCGACCTGTGCCATAGCGATGCCGTCGTCCACTACTGAATCCTCCGTTGCGTGGGCAACGGCCTCCACGCGTATCCTGCGCCCTTCGCTGATTGCCGTTTCGCTGGCCGCGATGTGGCTGTCGGGCTGCGCCATCCACCCGACGCCCTTCACGGACGCCGAACGCGCCCAGAGCGCGCGTGCCGACCGCACGGCGATGTTCGCGGAGCAGCCGCCGCTCGCCGGGCCTGTTACGCTCGACGAGGCCATGGCGCGTGCGATCCGCTACAACCTCGATCATCGCTTGAAGATGATGGAAGAGGCGCTTGCGCAAAAGCAGCTCGACGTCGCCAGTTTCGACATGCTGCCGCGTTTGACCGCGGCTGCCGGCTACACGTCGCGCAATCATCCGCTCGCCTCGCGATCCGTGTCGCTCGCCACGGGCGAACAATCGTTGGAGTCGTCCTACTCGACCGACCGGGACATTCGCACGGCCGATCTCACGTTTTCGTGGAATTTGCTCGATTTCGGGGTGAGCTACTTCGAGGCCAAAGAGCAGGCCGATCGCGTGCTCGTCGTGGAGCAGCGCCGGCGCAAGGTGGTGCAACTGATGATGCAGCAGGTGCGCGAGGCCTATTGGGAGGCGACGGGCGCGCAGCGTCTGGAGAGCCGCATTGGCCCGCTGCTCGAGCAAGCGAAGCACGCGCTCGACGAATCGCGGCAATCGCAGAGCGAGGGCTTGCGCTCGCCGCTCGACACGCTCGCTTATCAACATGCGCTGCTCGATATCATGCGCCAGCTCGAAGCCGTGCGCGATCAGCTCGAGGAAGCCAAGCCGCGGCTCGCCTCGTTGATGAACATTGCGCCCGGCACTGATTTCACGCTCGCGCCGCCGGCGGATTTCACGGTGCCTAGCTTCGAGATGCCGATGGACCGCATGGAAGAGACGGCGCTCGAGCGCCGGCCAGAACTCGTCGAAGCCGGCTACAACGAGCGCATCAGCATCAACGAGACGCATAAGGCAATCGCCAAACTGTTGCCCGGCATCGAGGTGCAGTTGGGCGGCCATTACGACAGCAACAGCTTGCTCGCCTATCACGCATGGCGTGCGGCCGGTATCAATGTGAGCTGGAATCTGCTGAATCTGCTCAACGCGAAGAACATCCGCGGCATGGCCCGTGCCCAGCGCGACGTCGCGCATGCGCAGCGGCTCGCGCTGTCGATGGCCGTGCTCACGCAAGTTCACGTCGCGAACGCCGAGCTCGGCGCCAAGCAGCGACAGTTCGATTTGTACAAGCAGCTCAACGACGTGGATGGCCAGATCCTGCAGCACACGCACAACGCGACGGTGGCGAATGCGCAAGGCAAGCTCGAGGAGATTCGCGCGGCCACTTCGGCCATGATCTCGGAGCTGCGCCTCTATCAAAGCTACGGCGAGCTCGAAAGCGCCTATGGCCAACTGCTTGCGACGCTCGGACTCGACCCGGTTCCGGCCGACACGCGCAATGGCGATCTGAAATCGATCGAGCAATCGCTCGACAAGGAGCAAGCGCGATGGGCCGAGTTCGGCCACGCGAACGGAGTTACGGCGCAATGAAGCGATGGGGCAGGGCAGGGCTTGGCGGTGCGGTATTGATGATGGCGGTTCAGGGTGGTTGGGCTGCAGGGGTGCAATCGGGGACCCCGGCCCCGGCGGCGTCGGGATCCTCGGGTGTGCCCGTCGCGCATGCCGAGGACGACGGACGCATCCGTATTCAGCTCGTTGCGCGCGACGAGGTCGAAGTGTCGAGCGAAATCAGCGCGAAGATCGCCTCGATGCCGTTTCGCGATGGCGATGCGTTCCGCGTGGGCCAGACGCTCGTGTCGCTCGATTGCTCGCTGTACGCGGCTCAACTGCACAAGGCGCAAGCCGAGTCCGACGCCGCCGTGGAGTTGAAGCGCGTCAACGATCGGCTGTCGCAGCTCCATTCGATCGGCCAGATCGACGTCGAGCAAGCCGCGGCAAAGGCGAAAGCGAGCGCGGCCGAGGTGGCCTACATGCAGGCGACGGTGCGCAAGTGCGCCATTGCGGCGCCGTTCGACGGGCGCGTCGTCAAGCGCAGCGCTTCGGCGCAGCAGTTTGCGCAGCCCGGCAAAGCACTGATGACGATCGTCGACACGAGCCACCTGGAGCTCAAGATGATCGTCCCGTCGAAATGGCTCGCCTGGCTCAAGCCGGGCCATCCGCTGACGGTCAAGGTCGATGAGGTCGGCAAGGTGTATCCGGCCACGGTCGCTCGCATCGGCGCGCGCGTCGATCCCGTCACGCAGACCATCGATGTGACGGCCGCATTGTCCGGGCACGCATCCGAGCTCCTGCCCGGTATGAGCGGGTGGGCGAGCTTCGCCGGCGCGAGCCGCTAGCCGTCATGAACGCCCCCTTGCGGATCCAGGCGGACGCGCTCGCGCTGCTATGGCAGTTGTCAGCACGCGCCCGGCAAGCACCGAGCGAGGAGACGCTCGGCTTCGTCATCGTCAATGAGTCCCTTTCGCTCGTCCCTTATCGTCAAGCGGCGTGGTGGCGGGCGCCGGCGCCGCTTCCGGGTGCGGTCGCAGCGGTCTCGGGGCTGCCGCAGAGCGATCCCGGCGCACCCTATGTGCAATGGCTCGGCCAAGTGTGTCGCGAGCTTGAAAAACGTCATTCGACGCAAGCGGACGCGTCATCGGCATCGCAGCAGGCGGACGCGCGCGAGGGGGCGGGTGCCGGCGATCAGCCGGCCCTCGATTGGCCCTATGCCTTTGTTGCGGACAGCCTGCCGGAGCCGCTCGCTGCCGAATGGGACGCCTGGTGGCCGGCACATGCTCTATGGGTGCCGCTTTTCGATCGCACCGGCCGCTCGCTCGGCGGTGTCCTCTTTGCGCGCGACGAGCCGTGGACGCAGCTCGACGAAGCGCTGCTAGCCGAGCTCGCGCGCGTTTGGTCGCACGCCCTCGCGGCATTTTCGCCACGCGCTTCCTGGCTGCAGCGCACGAAACTCGCCCTGCGCGCCGGCAAACATCGACGCCGGCTGTTTGCAGCCGTCGCCGTTGCGCTCGTCATACCCGTGCCGCTGACGGTGCTCGCGCCGGCCGAAGTCACGCCGAAGGATCCGTTCGTCGTGCGCGCGCCGCTCGACGGCGTCATCGACAAGCTCTTCGCGCAGCCGAATCAGCGCGTCGAGGCGGGCGCGCCGCTCTTCGCACTCGACTCGACGACACTCGCTTCGCGCTATGCGCTTGCAAACAAAAACTACGCCACAGCGCAGGAGGAATACCGGCAGACCGCGCAACTGGCCGTCACCGACGATAAAGACCGGCTCGACATGGCGTTGCGCAAAGGCAAACTCGATCAGAGCGCGGTCGAACTCGACTATACGGCGCGCGAGCTCGCGCGCGTGCGCGTGAATGCGCCACGCGGCGGCGTCGCGGTGTTCTCCGATCCGAACGATTGGAACGGCAAGGCGGTATCGATCGGGGAGAAGGTGATGCTGCTCGCCGATCCGGTCCATGTTGAGTTGACCGCCTATGTGCCCGTTGCCGACAACGTCGATGTCGTACCTGGCGCGACCGTCACGCTTTATCCGAAGAGCTCGCCGCTCGCGTCCTACGATGCCCGCATCGATACGGTGGCGTATCGCGCCGAGCCGACACCCGACGGCGTGGTCGCCTACCGTGTGAAGGCAACGTTCGTCGATGCTGCCAAGCCGCCGCTCGGCACGATGGGTACCGCGCGCATTCATGGTCGATGGGTGCCGCTCGCCTACTATCTGCTGCGCCGCCCGCTCGCATCGGCCCGGCAGTGGTTCGGCTGGTAGGTCGGTCCATGACCACGCCTTGTGAAATGACGTAGCTTCGATGCCCCGCCTTCCATCCCTTCGCCAAGAACTGAGTCTCACGCCCGGCGCCGCGACGCCGGACGGCGCCCCGACGTGGATGCTCCACGATCCGGCGGCGAATCGTTTCTTCCAGATCGGGTGGCCCGCGTTCGAGATGCTCTCGCGCTGGCCGCTCGACGATGCAAGGGCGATCGTCGCTTCGGTCAACGCCGAGACGACGTTGAACCTGACGATGGAGGACTTCGAGTCGCTCGTACGGACGCTGCTTCATCAGAATCTGCTCGTCGCGACGAGCGCGGCCGACACGGGACGGCTCGCGAGCGCAGCCGCGGCGGGCAAGCTGTCGCACGCCATGTGGCTGCTCAAGCATTATTTGATGGTTCGCGTGCCACTGTGGCGGCCGATGCCTTTTCTGCGGCGCTTCGCGCGTTACGCCGAACTCGCCTACCGCCCCGCGTTCTGGATCGGCGTCGCGGTTGCGGCGCTGATCGGGCTCGTGCTCGTGTCGCGACGCTGGGACGAATTCGTCCACACCTTCCACGGCTACGCCGATCTACGCGGGCTTGCCGCGATCGCTCTCGCACTGGGCTGTGCCAAGGTGCTGCACGAGTTCGGCCATGCGTTCACGGCGCATCGCTACGGTTGCCGCGTGCCGACGATGGGCGTCGCGCTGCTCGTCATGGTGCCAGTGCTCTATACCGATACCACCGAAGCCTGGAAGGTGCCGGGGCGCGCCGAACGCTTGCGCATTGGTGCTGCCGGGATGGTGACCGAGCTTGCATTGGCCGCATTCGCCACGCTGGCCTGGAGCCTGTTGCCCGATGGCCCGTTGCGCGCGGGCGCATTCCTGCTCGCAACGACGACCTGGATCGGCACGTTGACGATCAACGCGAGCCCGTTCATGCGCTTCGACGGCTATTTTCTGCTGTCCGATTGGCTCGACATGCCGAATCTGCACGATCGCGCGTTTGCGTTCGGCCGCTGGTGGATGCGCGAGCAGCTGTTCGGTTTTGGCGATCCCCAGCCCGAGCCGTGCGCAGCACGCCGCAGACGCTTTTTGATCGCGTTCTCGTTCGCGACCTGGCTCTATCGGCTCGTCGTCTTCTTTTCGATTGCACTCATCGTCTATCACGCTTTTTTCAAGGCGCTGGGCTTGATCCTGTTTTGCGTCGAATTCGGCTGGTTCATCGCACGGCCGATCGTGCGCGAAGTCATCGCCTGCTGGCATCGCCGTTCGGCGCTGCGTTGGTGCCGGCAGACCCGGCGTAGCGCGGCCCTCGGCGCGATCCTGTTTGCGCTTGTCGTGCTGCCCTGGCACGGCGGTGTGGGCGCGCCGGCCGTGCTGGGGCCGCAGCGCGCGCAAGGCCTCTACGCTCCCGAGGCGGCTTACGCGAGCGGCGAGGCACCGATCGCCCGCGACGGTCAGCGCGTACATGCGGGTGACGTACTTGCCGTGCTGAGCTCGCCCGATCTGACGCATCGACTGCAAGCAGCACGAGCCGACGAAGCGTTGTTGCGCTGGCAGGTCGAGCAGCAGTCGTTCGATACGCGGCTACTCGAACAGGGTGTCGCGCTGCGGCGGCGCTGGGACGCTGCCCGCGAAACGGTGGCGGGGCTCTCGGCGCAAGTCGCGCAACTCACGCTGCGTGCGCCGTTCGAAGGTGTCGTGCAAACCGATGACGCGCTCGCGCCCGGTACCTGGCTGCCGCGCGGCGAGCATCTGTTCGACGTCGTCGGGCCGATGGGGGTGAAGGGCGAGGCGTTCGTCGGTGAAGACGATGCGGCGCGCATCGCGTCCGGCGAGCCGGTGACATTCGTTGCGTCGCTGCCCGAACGGGGTGCGCTGCACTGCCGCGTAACGGCCGTCGATCGCGTCAATCTTGCCGCGCTCGATGTGCCCTCGCTGGCAAGCGTGTACGGTGGGCCGCTGCCTGTGCAGTCGCAGCCGGGCACGCATCAGCTCGTGCCGCTCGCGGCCACCTATCGCGTACGGATCGGCGCGTGCCCCGGGAACGAGGCGTGGCCGCGCGAGATCGTCGGCACCGCGACGATCGGCGCGGCGCGTCAAAGTTTTGCGTGGCGAGCGTTGAAGTGGCTTGCGGCCGTATTTGTGCGCGAGGGTGGCGCTTGACGATGCGATCGCCTTCCGTGGCGACTATCGTGATGCCGAAGACGATCGCATGCTCGGCAGTTACTTCACCGAAAACGTATACCGCCCCTGTGTGCGATGCCCGTCCGCGGCAACGGCGACCCACACCACGGTGTACTTGCCGGGCGCGAGTGTGCCGACCGAAACCGACATGTGCTTCGGGTTCGCCGCATCGACAGCCGACTTGCCGCTGACGACGGACTTGCCTTGTGCATTGGTCACATCGATCGAACTGAACGCCGGTTCGAGACGGTCGTCGAAATCGATGGCAACTTTGTTGATCGTCGCCGGGATAGTGGCGCCGGCGGCGGGCTCCTGACGAGTCGGCCTGGCGTGAGCGAACGCGAGCGAGGCGGCGGCAAGCGTCAGTGCGGCGGCGGCAATGTGCGCCGCGGAAACGATCGATAGATGCTTCTTCATATCCTCAGTGACCTTTCAATGCAGTGCAAAGCGGGCGCGTGACTAGGGCTCCGATCGTAGCCGATCGGCCGTAGTGTCGCAAACGAGGCATGCCACACCAACGGGGGCACGCGAAAATGCATGTGATAGCCTACACATCGTTCTCCTGCCATATCGGACGTCGCTCGCGTTGCTCACGTTGCTCGCGTCGCGCACATTGCGCACGCTGGCCGTTGCCGTTGCGATGAAAAGACAAAAAGAGGAACACATGCGCTGGATCTTTGGGGTGGTGGGCCTGGTGATCGGCTCGGCGATGGCGCGGCTTCTCGGTGCCTCCGATGTGAGCGGGGCGATAGTGGGAGCGCTGGCCGGCTTCATGTTCGGCGTGTGGCTCCGCCGGGCATCGCCGGCTCAAACAACCGCTGACGCGGGCGCGGAAAAGGCTTTCGACGGTTCGACGACGCTCGCTGCGCGCGTCGAGCAGCTCGAACGCCAGGTCGCCGCATTGACGCAGGAACTCGCGCGGCTGCATTCGCCCGAGGCGCAACCCCCTCAGGTGTCTCCCATCGCGCAGCCGCTCCCCGGCGACGCTGTCGCCGCGCAGACGACAGTAGCGCCTGTCGGGCCCTCCGATTCCGGCACGCCGCCGGCCTCCCGTGACGACGCAAGCGAAGTTCAGCCCGGAACCGCGGCGATGTCCGTGCCCATGCCCGGCGAGCGCAACGAGCAGACCGTTCCGACCGCACCGATCGCACCGATCGCACCGACGATCTTCGAGCGTGCGGTGCGAGCGGCGCGCGATTGGCTCGTCGGCGGTAACACGGTAGTGCGGGTGGGCATCATCGTCCTCTTTTTCGGCGTGGCGTTCCTGCTCAAATATGCGGCCGACAACGCGATGCTGCCAGTTGAGTTCCGCCTCGCGGGTGTCGCGCTCGGCGCCGTCGTGCTGCTCGTACTGGGCTGGCGTATCGGCCCGCGGCGCGGTGCTTATGGCCTCGTACTGCAAGGCGGCGGTATCGGTGTGCTGTACCTGACGGTGTTTGCGGCGACCAAGCTGTACGGGCTGCTGCCCGCCAGTGCGGCGTTCCCATTGATGGTCGTCATTTGTGCCCTGGGTGTGTTTCTGGCGGTACGCCAGGACGCGCCCGCGCTTGCGTTTCTCGCGAGTGCGGGCGGCTTCCTGGCGCCGGTGCTGATTTCGACAGGTGGCGGCAGTCACGTCGTTCTGTTCAGTTATTACGCACTGCTCGATGCCGGCATCTTCGCCATCGCCTGGTTCAAGGCCTGGCGTCCACTCAATTTACTCGGCTTTACGTTCACTTTCGCCATCGGCACAGCCTGGGGAGTGACGTCGTACCGGCCTGAATTGCTCGCGAGCACCGAGCCGTTTCTGATCCTCTTCTTTCTGATGTACGTCGGCATCGCACTGCTTTATGCGATGCGCCGCGAACTCGCGATCCAGCATTACGTCGACGGCACGCTCGTATTCGGCACCCCCATCGTCGCGCTCGGTTTGCAGGCTGCGCTGATGAGGCACATTCCATTCGGCCTTGCCTGGAGCGCGGTGGCACTGGGCGCTTTCTACCTGAGCGTAGCCGCGTGGCTCGCGCGTCGGCGCGAGCGATTGGCGTTGCTGTTTCAGTCCGCGGCGGCCATTGGCGTCGTCTTCGCGACGCTCGCTATTCCACTCGCGTTCAGCGGACCGACGACGAGCGCGGCCTGGGCGGTCGAAGGCGCCGCCGTCACCTGGCTCGGCGTGCGTCAACGGCGCTACTTGCCGCTTGCTTTCGGGCTCCTCATGCAGCTCGCGGCAGCCGGCGCATTTTTCGTGAGTCAGCTTTTCGCGAGCGCACCCGCTACGCCGGTGCTGAACGGCGCCTATCTGGCGACATTGCTGATTGCAGCGGGCGGCGTTTTCACCGGTTGGCAACTGCATGGGCGCGACGAAGGGCGCGCGTGGCGTCCGTGGACCGGGCAACTGGGCCTCGCGGCGGCGATCTGGGGGCTTCTCTGGTGGATCGGCGGCGGAGCGGACGAGATCGCGGCCTACGCGCAAATGCATGCCGTCGGGGCGCCACAGCGTTTCGCTATCGATGCCTCGATACTCTTTGCCGTGCTGACAGCCTGGTTCGCGCATGCGCTTCGCCACGCGCTTGCATGGCCTGCGGCGCGATGGCCCGCACTGGCGCTCGCGCCGGTACTGGCGTGGCTTTCGCTCGCCGCGCTGGGCTTGAACGAGGCGCCGCTCACGGGTCTCGGGGCAATTGCGTGGCCGGCCGCATTCGTGTTCGGATATCTGCTGCTATGGCGCGAGCAAAGCGATGCGCCTGGCCGGACTGCGGATGCGCTGCATACGGTGATGTTCTGGGTGCTCTGCTGTGTGCTCGCCCAGCAAGCGTATTGGCGTTTGCGCACGTACGTGCCCGAGGGTGCCTGGAGTTGGAGCGCGTGGGCATACGGCGTCGGCATGGCGGTTTTACTCGTGTCGACCGTCGGGACACGCTTGCGTTGGCCCATCGGGCGATTCGCGCGTGCCTATCAGCTGTGGGCGGCCGGGCCGCTTGCCGCACTGCTCTGGGTATGGACCCTCGCCAGTTTGCAAAGCGATGGCAGCGCGGCGCCGTTGCTGTGGCTGCCGCTACTCAATCCACTCGATGTCGCGCAGATGCTCGTGTTCGTTGCGATGGCGGCATGGCTGCGGCGCGCGTCGACATTCGGTTTTGCGTTACCGTCCCGCGTGTTCGCTTACGCGACACTGGCCACGGGATTTCTCTGGCTCAACGCGTTGCTGTTGCGCGCGCTTCATCATTGGATCGGTCTGCCGTACAGCCTCGGCGAAATGGCGCGCTCCACGTTGGCGCAAGCCTGCGTCTCGATCCTCTGGGCGGTGAGCGCGCTTGCCATGACCATCTGGGCCACGCACAAGGGCGCACGCGCGGTCTGGTTCGTAGCGGCCGGCCTGCTCGCCTTGACCGTCTTGAAGCTGTTCGTGTTCGACTTGTCGCACATTCAGGGGCTCGAGCGCATCGTGTCGTTCATCGGGATCGGCGTGATGCTGCTGTTGATCGGCTACTTTTCGCCGCTGCCGCCGAAAGTTTCGGAGCACGAAACAACGGGAGGGAACCTCACCTGAAGCGTTTCGTTGCAGGCTGCGGCGCGGCGGTTCTCGCGGCGTTCGCCATTGGGCTGCCGGTTGCGGCGCAAGCTGCGCCAACGCCGTTCATGCATCGCTTTGCGCTCGAACTGGACGGCAGCGCGCCGTACTACGTGCTTGCCGTGCCACCGGCCGTTTATGCCGCGAGCCGTCGATCCGATCTCGGAGACGTGCGTGTGCTCAATGGCGCAGGCGAGCCCGTGCCTTATTCGCTCGATGCGCCCGTGGCCCATCAGGCGCCGACGCTGCGTCCGGTCAACTGGTTTCCGTTGCCGACCGCCGCTGCGAATGCGCCCGCCGCAACGGCCGGCGTGTCCATCGCACAGGATGGGACACTGCGCCTCACGACGGCCGCACCGAACGCGGGCGCGCGCGATGCGGACCTGCTCGATATCGGTTCTGCCGCGCAGCACGTGGGCGCGCTTGTCATCCATGTGCGGGAGGACAGCTACCAAGGACGCGTGCATGTCGATGCCAGCGCCGATCTGCAAAGCTGGCGTGCGGTGGCCGATGCCTCGATCCTCGAGGCCAATCACAACGGCGAGCGTCTTGCGCAGGAACGCATCGCGCTCGATAACCTCGGGCAGACAGAGCGCTATTTGCGGCTTCGGTGGCTTGGCGGCGGCCCGGAGATTGCATCGGTCGACGTCGAGCTTTATCCCGATGAAGCCCGCCCATCCGATGGCGCCCGCCAATGGCGCGAGGGCCTCGTCGCCCGTGCGGGCAAAGCTGCGGGCGAATACCTGTTCGAAACGGGCGGCGCCTACCCGGTCGACCGCCTCAGAATCGATGTGCCGCAACTGAATACGGTGGCGCAAGCCACCGTCTACTCGCGCCCGAACGGCGATGTGCCGTGGCGCGAGATTGCGCACGCGCTGCTTTTTCGCGTCGCGCAACACGGCGAGGCGCGCAATCCGCCTTTGGAATTCGCGCCGGATACGGATGGTCAATGGCGAATCGTCGTCGACATGCGCAACGGCGGACTGGGCAACGGCATGCCGAGCGCCGCAGTGGGCTGGCAACCGGCACGGCTCACGTTCGTCGCTCGCGGCGCCGGACCGTTCTCGCTTGGCGTCGGCAATGCGCGCGTTGCCGGGGCCGCCGAGCCGCGCGACGACATCCTCGTGGGGGGCGAGGGCGGGGCGGGTGTCAAGCCGGCACATCTGGGCGCGCCGCTGCCGGTCGACGAGGATGAAGCGCGGCGAGCCGCCGGCAATGCGGACTCAGGGCGCCGATACGTGCTCTGGGGCGCGTTGCTATTGGCCGTCGCCGTGCTCGCCGCGATGGCTTGGCGCCTCTTGCGGCCGCAAGATACGGCGCGGTCGTGACGCTCGCCCGTGGCGACGATCGGCACGCCTGACGTTTCGTAGTGCCAACGCGAGAGCTTTCTTTCAGTGTGCTTACGTGCTATAGATGCGCGTGTTCCGGGTCTTGCAAGACTCTCAGCGTGCTTTTCCGCGACGACTATTTGACTCGCTCGCCGGTTAGGGCGAAGCTACGCACCAGCATTTCTTCCGCCCATCGGATATTCATGAGTTCATCGCTGACAGTTCGCCGTATTGCTGCCGACCAGGGCCCAACACTGCGCGAATTGCGCACCGCTGCATTACGCGAAGCGCCCTACGCGTTCGGGCAGACGCTGGAGGAGGCGCTCCACGAACAGACGGAAACGTTCGAAGCGATCGCCGCCCGCCATGCCGGATCCGACATCTCCACGTCTTTCATTCTCTACACGGAAGGTTACCCGGCGGGGCTGATCGGCGCTTACTTCGACGACGGGCACAAGGCGTTCGTCTGCGCGCTATGGGTCGCGCCGGCCGTGCGCCATTTGCGCGGTGGAGAGCTGCTGGTCAATACGGCGAGCGAATGGCTCGCCGAGCGCGGCGCCGACGAAATCCACGCGTGGGTGACCGACATCAACCGCAACGCGATGCGGTTCTACGAGCGCCTCGGCTTCGGGCCGACGGGCGACCACGCACGCATGCCACGTCAACCGGAAGCGTGGGAAACGCTGCTGGTGCGGCACGTCAAGCGCTGAGTGCGCCCCATCCTGCCTCCTGCGTCATCTCCTTCGGAATCGGCTCTGACGGGTTGCGCACCGTTCGCTGACGGGCCATTCCGGCCACCGCAGCCATTCCTCATATCGGAAAAATCGTCGCCGCACGCGCGGACCCCTGTAAAATACGCAAAATTTTTTGCCTCAATGCTATGTCGCTGAATAAATCGCCATTCTTCGAACTACGCAGCGGCTCGGTCGATACGCTCTTGTTCGTCGTCAAGACGACCGACCTCGGTGCGCTGAAGAGCGAGCTCACGCGGCGCTTCGAGGCGACTCCCGAATTCTTCGCGGGCGATGTCGTCGCCATCGATGTACGGCGCCTTGCCGATGACGAGCGCGTGCCGGTCGACGAGCTGACGGCACTGCTGGGCGAAGTCAGAATGCGCGCGCTCGGCGTCGTTGCCGCGCCACATCAGACCGAGTGGGCCGCTCGCGGCGGGCTGCCTTTGCTCGAAGCGCGCGACAGGCGCGCAGCGCCTCAGAAGGGCGAGCACGCAAGCGCCGCCGCGCCGCAGCCCGCGGACGTCGTTGCGCCGGTGCCGCAGGTCGCTGCGTCGGCGCTCGTCATCGATAAACCGCTGCGCTCGGGGCAGCAAATCTATGCGAAGGGCGACCTCATCGTGCTCGGGCTCGTGAGCTACGGCGCGGAAGTGATCGCCGAAGGCAACATCCATATTTACGCGCCGCTACGCGGGCGCGCACTCGCCGGCGTCCACGGCAATCACGACGCGCGGATTTTCTGCACGTGTCTCGAACCGGAACTGATTTCGATCGCAGGCATCTATCGGACGTCGGAAAACCCGTTGCCGGCCGAATTATTGGGCAAGTCGGTGCAAATCCGGCTTGCCGACGAACGACTGATCATCGAGCCGCTGCGGCTCACGTGAGATGCGCGATACGCATCGCGCAAGCCTCATCGACTCAATTGACGAACACAGGGTAAGGGGAAATGGCAAAAATCGTTGTGGTGACTTCGGGCAAGGGCGGCGTGGGCAAGACCACGACGAGCGCGAGCTTCGCGTCGGGCCTCGCACTGAGGGGCTTCAAGACGGCCGTGATCGACTTCGACGTCGGGCTGCGCAATCTCGACCTCATCATGGGCTGCGAGCGCCGCGTCGTGTACGACTTCATCAACGTGATCCAGGGCGAGTCGAACCTCAACCAGGCGCTCATCAAGGACAAGAAGTGCGACAACCTCTTCGTCCTGCCTGCGTCGCAAACGCGCGACAAGGATGCGCTCACGCTCGAAGGTGTGGAGAAGGTCATCAACGATCTGAGCGGCATGGGCTTCGACTACATCGTCTGCGACTCTCCGGCCGGTATCGAATCGGGTGCGTTGCTCGCCATGCATTTTGCCGATGAGGCGCTGGTCGTGACGAATCCCGAAGTGTCGTCGGTGCGCGATTCCGACCGCATTCTCGGCATCCTTTCCTCGAAGACGAAGCGCGCCATCGAGGGCAAGGAGCCGATCAAGGAACATCTGCTCATCACGCGCTACAACCCGAAGCGTGTGAGCGAAGGAGAAATGCTTTCGCTGTCCGATATCCAGGAGATCCTGCGTATCGAACTGATCGGCGTGGTGCCCGAATCGGAGGCGGTGCTGCACGCCTCGAACCAGGGCTTGCCGGCCGTGCATATGGACGGCACCGACGTGGCCGAGTCGTACAAGGATATCGTTGCGCGCTTTCTGGGCGAGGACAAGGCGTTGCGCTTTACCGATTATCAGAAGCCGGGGCTTTTGCAGCGCCTCTTCGGCAAGTAAGCGGAGCACGCCATGTCGATACTTTCCTTTTTGCTCGGCGAAAAGAAGAAGTCCGCGGCGGTCGCGAAAGAGCGACTGCAACTCATCATTGCTCACGAACGCGGCGGTGGGCACGCGCCGGCCGATTATCTGCCGGCGCTGCAGCGGGAGCTCGTCGCGGTCATTTCGAAGTACGTCAAAATTTCGGACGACGATATCCGCGTGAGCCTCGAACGGCAAGACGATCTCGAAGTCCTCGAAGTCAAAATCGAAATTCCTCAGACTTGAACGAGATGCGGGCGTCTGACGTCCGCATCGCCGTCGCCGCTGCGCAACTTGCGTGGCTTGCTCATCTCCCCGGTTTTTGCGCGGTTGTCGATCAACTGCTTCGCTCGTCAGCCGGCTTTGCCGGCGGCTCCTCGTCTTCGAAAAGCGGTTCGAGCGTCTTGGGCGATTCGGGCGCGGCCGCGGGTGGTGCCGCCGGCGTCAGATAACGGTGTGAAAGCGACTCGTAGAGCGGCGGCGCAATGAGCCGCGACACACGGCTGGAGATCAGTGCGGTCGCCATCAACGAGATCACGAGCGCATGACCGTTGATCATCTCCATCACGATGACGAAAGACGTAATCGGTGACTGCGTCACCGCTGCCAGATAGCCCACCATCGCGAGCGCAATCAGCATCGGCAACTGCATGTTCGTGAACACCATGTGCAGCAGGTTGCCGAAGCCGGCACCGATCGATAGCGACGGTGCAAAGATGCCGCCCGGTATGCCGGGCAAATACGAGCCGACCATCGAGATCAGCTTGAGGAACGGATAAAACGCCGACAATTGTTCGCGTCCGTCGAGCAGGCCGCGCGCCTCGGCGTAGCCGCTGCCGAATGTCGTGCCGCCCGAGACGATGCCCACGACCGCAACCACGAGTCCGCACAGCGCGCCGAACAGTACCGGCTGCTCGCGATGCAACCGCTGCAACGCGGCGGGCTGCCAGCGCGAGGTGTGCAGCAGGAGCCACGCAAAAAAACCGCCCGCAAGCCCGGTTACCAGCGCAGTGATGACAACGGCGAGCGCGAGCAGATCGGGGAAATGCGAGCCGAGCTGGATCGTGCCGAAGTAGGTGTAATTCCCATTCATGCCCAGCGCGATCACGCCGGCCACGATGATGGCCGTGATCAGCACGCCGCTCGCGCGTGCTTCGAAGCTGCGCGTCAACTCCTCGATGGCGAACACGATGCCGGCCAGCGGCGTATTGAAGGCCGCGGAGAGGCCCGCGGCCGCACCGGCGAGCACGAGCTGACGCTCGATGAGGGCATTCGAGCGCGGATAGAAACGGCGCAGGTTGTACATCAGCGTTGCACCAACCTGCACCGTCGGCCCTTCTCGTCCGATCGTAAAACCGCCGAGGATCGCGAGAAAGGAGACAGCGACTTTGCCGACGAGAATGCGCATGGCGAGCATGCGCGGCCCGAGCCTGGACGGGCCTTCTTCGAGCGTGGCGATGACCTGCGGGATGCCGCTGCCTTCCGCGCCTCGGAAAAAGCGTCGCGTGGCCCAGACGCACGCCGCGCCGACGGCTGGCGTGACGATCAGCGGCAGCCATGCGTGGCGATGCTGCATCGCCTGGAAGGTGCTGTAGCCCCAGTCGATCAGCCGCGCGTAGAAAACGGCGAGCAATCCGACCGCAATCGCGCCTAGCCAGAAAATCCCATAGCGGCGCCATAGGTGCCGCGTGTAGCGGACGAGACCGGGGGATCGGGCGAGCTTGGTCCGGAGCATGGGGGAGTGGGCGGCCAAAGTGGCGATTATAGCGAGCCATCGTCTGTCACGCCTCGCAAGAATCGAGGCGATGTGCTTGCAGGATTGGGCGCTGCGCTCATTACAAGCCTGTTAAATCTGTGCCCGTTCGTTCACGGCGGCACCCATGCCGCCAGCGTACGCACCGTGTTCCACGCGCGATGCCGATGTTCTGTAATACGTCCGCATCGGCTGCTTACAAATTGCAACGCTGCGGCATCGCGTGCTGCTGTCCAATCGACTCATCCGTCGAATTGGCCGCAACGATTCGACGTTCCGATGTTCGATATGCGCCGCATGCACGCGCTTGAGGGGAGAAGACGAAATGAAACGCTCGATACTGACTTGGGTCGCGGGGGCGCTGCTGGCCGCGACATTGGCGGGATGTGTCGTGGTACCGGCCGGAGGTTACTATCCCGGCTACTACCATGGCGGCTATCATGGCCGTTATTACGATCGTTGAATCCACGCATCGTTGCGCGGCGCACAACCCGCGCAGGCGCGAACCCTGCTTTTCATGAACGGCATCGGCTCGACGAGGAACGGACGAGGGAACAGGTTGTCCATCGCATTTGTTCGTCAGGAAACGAGGGTCGAGGCGGGGCGCCGATAGCATTGCCCGGTTGCCGCCGTCCGATTCGTTCGAGGGGATCCAATGAGTGGGACTGCGGGACGTTCGGTCGAAGTGGATTTTTTGCGCGGTGCGGTGTTGATCGTCATCGCGCTCGATCACATCTCGAGGGGGATATTGCAACACGCGATGCTGCATAGCTACGCGTATTGCGATGCCGCCGAAGTATTCGTATTTCTAGGCGGTTATGCTTCCGCGGCGGCCTATGGCGCGGTGGCTTCCAGCAACGGCGAAACCGGCGCCCGCCGACGCTTTTTCAAGCGGGCCGGAGAAATCTATCGGGCTTACTTGCTGACCGCGGCGCTGATGCTGGTCGGCGGTGCGTTGTTGACCCGCGTGCCCTGCGCGCAAGCGGCGATGGCCGATACGAGCTGGCCCGTCTTCGCGCGCCATCCGTTGCAGACGCTGGCGGACGTTGCGCTCTTTCGTCGTCAGCCTTATCTATCGGCCGTATTGCCGATGTATGTGCTGTTCGCGCTGGTTGTGCCGCTCATCGTGCCGCTTACGCGCCGCGCTCCGGCGGCCGTGCTGACGTCCAGTCTCGCCCTCTGGCTCGTCGCGCCATGGCTCGGCGCTTTGCTGCCGGCGGCGGGCGACGGGAGCTGGCCTTTCAATCCGTTTGCCTGGCAACTGATGTTCATGTTCGGCATCCTCGCACGGATACACCCGGTATCGGCCGAGACGCTGGCCACGGTGACGGGAAAGCGGGTAACGCGGGCCGCCTTCGTCGTGGCCCTGACCTTTGCCTTCGTCAAGCTCTGCATCGATGCGCATCCGTCGCCGGGCTTCATGAAACAGAATCTCGCGAGCGTTCGCATCGTCAGCTTCCTCTCGATTGCCTGGCTGTGCGCACAAGCAGTGCGGCTAGGATGGTTGCGCAAGCTGGCCGATCGCTTGCCGAGCGTGGTGACGATCGGCAAACAAGGCCTCATCTGCTTCGTGGGCGGCACGGTGGTCTCGATGTCGATCGACGCGGCGTTGGCGCTCGCACGTGTGCAGACGAGCGATATCTGGACGGACTGGCCGACGCGTCTGCTCGGTGACGCGTCAGCCGTTGTTCTACTCGTGTCGCTCGGACACGCTGCAAGCGCGTTGAAGGCTCGCAAGCGTCCGGTCAGCGCGCCGGCAGCGATGGCATGGCTTCCGGCCCGCTCCCGCGAGCGCGAGTAGGAGCCGGGCCGGCGGCTCGGCGCGGCCCGCCCCGTGCGTAAAGGAAACGCTCAGTTCAGCGCAATACCGCGTGTCTCGCGCATTGCGAGGACGGCGACGAGGCTGACGGCGGCGGCGATCGAGACATAAGCGCCGACCCACGCGAGGCCGCCGCGGGCCGCGAGCATCTGCGCGATATACGGCGCGACCGATGCGCCGAGAATCCCGCCGAGGTTGTACGACACCCCTGCGCCGGTGTAACGCACGCTCGTAGGAAAGAGCTCGGGCAACAGCGCACCCATCGGCGCAAACGTGATGCCCATCAGAAACAGCTCGATGATGAGAAAGAGCGCGACGAGCGGCGGCGATCCGCTTCCGACGAGCGGTGCCATCGTAAAGCCCGAGGCGATGGCGGCCGCGATACCGGCTATGAGGACGGGCCGGCGGCCGAATCTGTCGCTGGCCCATGCCGCGAGCGGCGTCGCGAGCGCCATGAAAACGACGGCGAGGCATAGCAGCCCGAGGAAGCTTTGCCGTGAAAAATGCAGCGTCCCGACGCCATACGAGAGCGTGAAGACGGTGGAGATATAAAAGAGCGTATAGCAGACGACCATCGCCAACGCCCCGAGCAGCGTTGGCCCGCCGTGGCGTGCGAACAGCGTGACGAGCGGCACGCGTACGCGTTCGCGCCGCTCGATTGCCGCGCGAAAGGCCGGGGTCTCGGCGATTTTCAACCGGACGTAAAGCCCGAGCGCGACGAGCACGGCGCTCAGCAGGAACGGCACGCGCCAGCCCCAGCTGCGAAACTGCTCGTCCGACAACGTGAGCGCCAATCCGAAGAAAAGTCCGTTCGATGCCAGAAAGCCGACGGACGGTCCGAGTTGCGGGAACATGCCGAACCAGCCGCGGCGACCTGCCGGCGCGTACTCCGTGGCGAGCAACGCGGCGCCGCCCCATTCGCCGCCTAGACCGATTCCCTGCCCGAGACGCAGGATGCAGAGCAGCACCGGTGCCAGGCCGCCGATCGAATCGTAGCCGGGCACGAAACCGATCAATGTCGTCGATACGCCCATGACGAGCAGCGACGCAACGAGTGTCGATTTGCGGCCGATGCGGTCTCCGAAATGCCCGAACAGCATCGAGCCGACCGGCCGCGCGATGAAAGCGAGGCCGAACGTGACGAACGCCGAGAGCGCCTGAGCCGTGGGCGAGCTGTGCGGGAAGAATACCGGGCCGATCACGAGCGCGGCCGCGGTGGCGTAGACGTAGAAATCGTAGAACTCGATCGCAGTACCGATGAAACTCGCGAATACGATGCGCGAGCGGCTCGTCGCGTTGTCTGCGTCGGATGAGGTAGCCATCGCGGGGGATGACGGCGAAGCCGGCATAGGAGTCTCCGTGGTCGTGACGCGCGATGCGAGGCCCGCGCGCGAAACCGCGCCGAACGCAGGCGGGGTCCGTTGTTGTGGATCGATCGGGAATCGCTGCGTTGCTCGACGCATTGGCCGCCAAGCGGTGCGACGCGGCCAGCGGTGCGATGCAATGCGGTCTGGATTATAGCGAGTCCGCCGACCTTGGCGTCGGCGGATGCACGGTGCGAGCGTTTCAGTCGAACGCCTGGGCCTGCGGCGCGGCAAGTGTGCGCAGTTGGAACTTACCGTCGTCGTTGAAGAGCCAATCCTCGAACATTTCGAGTTGACCGAGTGCGTTGAGCAGCTTGGGCGGAGGCGGTGGCAGCGGGGCGGCGCGGCGTAGCGAGGCCAGCGCCGTGGCTTCCGCTTCGTCGTCGCCGTTGGTGCGATAGACCGACGACGAGACCAGCTTGCCATCGCGATCGACCTTCATCGCAACGACGACGAGCGAGCGCAGCATCGCTTGCGGCGGGCGTTTTTGCACATAGGAAGGATTGCGCTCGACGATACGCTCGGCGACCAGCTTGCGGTACTGATCGAGCGTCGCACTGTTGACTGCGGCCGGCGGCGGGGCCGTCAGCGCGGACGGCCGCTGAGGCGGCGTGAATGTGCAGGCGCTCGCGAGAGCCAGCGCGCCCAAAGCTGGAAAGCGCCAATGCCCACGGACGCGCGGCGCGGGAAGGCGGCGAAAAATGGCGATCATGGCGAGGTGCGGCTATCGATGGATGCTCGGCTGAGCGGGGGCAACGGGATAAGAAAAGAGTAGGCTACCGGCCGCCATTGCGCATCCGGGTTCGCGCGATTTTGTGTGCGCATGCGAACGAGCGCGAACTGTGCGGATGTTCGTTTCGAAGCGATCGAATCCTAGGGCCTGTTCACGCTAATTACAGGCTTGCGCTGGCCACCAGAAGGGCCGAGCGCAAGGAATGGGACGAAGGGAATACTCGACGTATTCACAAGGAGCATGACGCGGCGATCGGCCCTTCTGGTGGCCAGCCCCACGAAGGATTCCTACAACCAGGGGAACGTGCCTTGCCGGCCGCATTACGGCGTCGTTCGTCGTTGCAATAGCTACGGCTATTGCGCCTCCTCTCTCCTTGTCCTGCGGCCGGCAAGGCACGTTCGCAAGCCTGTAATTAGCGTGAACAGGCCCTAGTATGCGATCAGCGACTCCACCCAGGTGTGAAGCCCCATGTCGCCCTGCCCATATCTCATCCAGTCGTAGTCGCCATAACCGGCACCTTCGCCCGGCCAGGGGTTCATGAAGTAAAGCGTTTGCGAAGCATCGTCGAAACCGTCGATGACGATGAAATGGCCGCCTCCGCCGGGCCAGGACCAGAGCGCGATCACAGGGTTGCCGCGCTGAACGGCCGAACGCGTCGCACCATAGGAAAGCGGGCTGCCGTAATAGCGCGATGCGCGCCGCCCCAGCCACCAAAGGATGCCTTCGATACCGGTCGTACCGGCCAGGTAGTTTCCGGAATTCGCTCGATCGTTCCAATAAAACGGATACGCTCCGCATGCATAGCCGACCGAGTCGACCCAGTTGGCGATTCGGCATTGCGATGTCGTGACGCCGCGGTAAGCCAGCACTGCGTCCGCGTCCGCGCTCCAACACCACTCGCTGTGTATTTGCTGCACGAGGGGAACATCGAGTTGAACGCTTGCCGCCTGCGCTGCCATCTGCGGCGCTATGAAGGCCGCTGCGCTCGCGATGAGATACGCCGCCGGAGTAGTCTTCATGATGGAACTCCTCAATGGCTGAAGCGTGGATCGCTCATCCCGCGCCGGATACTCGCACGCAGCGCGTCGATGATCCGGTGTTCGCTCAGCGCCTCGCGCTTCGTGGCGGCGACAGGGCTCGCGCCAGCGGCTAAATCCGGTCTCGACGAAAACGCGAGTTCTTGCGCACTCAGCAACGGCAGGTATGCCGGTTCGCCGTGCGCGACGACTTCGATGAAATCCGCCAGCCCTTGCTCGCTGCGTATGAAGCGCAGTCGTGGGGCCGAAGGGTCGCGGAGATAGTCGCTCACGGCGCGTGAGATGTCTGCGGCGAGGCCCGCGCCGCCCATCTGCACCGTTTTCCACTGGCCGTGCACACGCGCGACCGTCGCGAGGCCGACTGGCCGGTCGCCGATCAGCACCAGGAATCGCCAGACTCCGGTACGGCGCAGGCTCTTGTCGATGCTGTTGCCCGCAAGCAGCGAAGCCGCATCGATCAGATAAATCTCGAAGCCGTAGCCGATCGCGGCATCGCGCACGGCGCCCGGCGAATCCATCGAGAAAATGCGGCTGAGCGAGCGACTATCGTCGTTGTCCATCGCATGTTCAGCCAACGCGGCGAGCGAGCGTTCGGCGGCGTCGCGCTGCGGCGTGCCGAGCGCGAGCGTGAAATCGACTGGCGACGAGGCATTCCCCTCGTTGGCCGCGACGGGTGCCGGGCACGCGGCGATCAGCGCCACTGCGAGCAGGATTCCGAGCGACTGCCTGAATGAATGCATGGGGACGGCTCCTTCGTCTAAGGCACGGCGCTGCCATGGCTGAATTGGAGCTTAGGAAGAAGCGGTGCGATCGGCCAGCGGGCTCCGTGAGGTTGAGAGGTTTCGAAGCGATTCGCATAGATTGGCTGCAGCGGTTTTTCCGGGCGATTTTCTCCGAAAACCCACTATGTGGATTGGGTGTGGATTTATAACGAACAATTTGCGACGGCCGCTGATTTTCTCAAATACTAAGATTAACGGGCTCAAGTTCGTTTGAATTTCAAGTTTCCATCCAGTATCGTTCGGCAGGCGGGGTTGCGAGATTCATCTCTGTGAATCTGGAACTTGAATGAGGCCGAGGGAAAAATGTTTCGATATGAAATGGGTGCAGCGCTCCTTGATGCCGCAGATTCGGACACGTGGTTCGATGAACTATCTGAAATTGGCCGGCGGCATGATTTCGAATACACGATATTCGCTTTGTCGATAAGAAACACCATGCCGTTCGAAAGTGCGTTTTATCGCGGCAATCATTCGGCGGTGTGGCGAAAGATATACGAACAGAAGCACTACGTGCGCATCGACCCCATCGTGCGCTATTGCCAGTCGAAGCTCACACCGCTCGTTTGGGGCAGCGAGCGTTTTGTCGAGCCCGAAGAGCAGATTCTGTACGAACAGGCGAGCGGATTCGGCATGCGGTGGGGCGTAACGTTTCCGATTCATGGGCCAAAACAGGAAGTGGGTATGTTGTGCTTCGCCACGAGCCGGAAATCGGAGGAAGCGAGGCGCGACGTGGTGGTGCATATGCCGAAACTGGGATTGATTCGGGATATCGCTTACGAGACGGGCCTGCGCTTTGCGCGTGAAGGAATGAGTTCATCGGTGCCGAAGCTGACGCCCTGCGAAACGGAGTGCCTAAAATGGCTCGCACTCGGAAAATCGACGTGGGAGATTTCAAAGATACTGGATCGGTCGCAGGCAACGATCAACTATCACATCCATAACATCAAAAGAAAAATGGACGTGCATTCGCGAAGCGCCGCAATGATGATGGCGGTCAAGCTCGGATTGATCGAGGTGGATCGGTTGGCCTCCACGCCTTGTTTTGCATAGCCGCAATTTGCCCAGGGGAGATCGGGCCCCGCATTGGCCGGTGGCCGGCATCTCGGGGCACGAGCGTTCGCCGAGTTTGAGCTGAAGCGACACGGGGCCGATGTCAGCGTTTTCCCGAGGAAACGATTCCATGCTGATAAACGGTTGAACCTTTTGCCCGGCGCAGCCGATATCTCCGTTACGCAGCGACGCTGGTCGCCTGCTGTAACGGAGGAGCCGCAAGATGAGGGATGGAAGCCAGCCGGGTGTTTTCCGCGAGACTGGCGCGCCGCGGTCTGCATCAGTCGCTGCGCGCCGCATGGCAGCGGTCATGCTCGCGGTGTGGACCGTACTGCCGTTCGCGTTCGCGCCCCGTGATGTGCAAGCGCAAGAAACGATCAAGATCGGTGTGCCCGCGCCGCTGTCCGGAAGCTACGAGCGGGCGGGTGTCGACATCGTCGATGGCGGCAGGCTCGCCATCGAGCAGATCAATGCCGCCGGCGGCGCACTTGGCAGGAAGCTCGAACTCGTACCGCAAGACGATGCCTGCAATCCCGACGGAGCGGCGAAGGCGGCGACCCAGCTCGTTGCGGCGGGTGTCGTCGCAGTCGCAGGCGGTTATTGCTCGAGCGCTGCGCTGCCCGAGCTGCGCGTGTTGCACGACCGGCATATTCCCTACGTGCTCGATGCCTCTACGTTTCCGCAACTCACCGATCACGGTTGGAACGACGTCTTTCGCACGATAGGGCGAACCGACGCGCAGGGAGGCTTCGCCGCACAGTTCATGAGAGACGTACTGCATGCGACGCGCGCAGCGGTCCTCAACGACGGGTCCACGTATTCGCAGGGGCTCGCGCAAAGCACGATCGCGGCGCTCAAGCAAGCGGGTGTCGAGGTGGTCTACGACCGTGCGATTACACCAGGACAGCCGGACTATCGCAGCGTGATCAAGGGGGCGACCGATTCCAAGGCGGATGTCCTGTACTTCACGGGGTATTACAACGACGCTGCCGTGCTGGCGAAAAACCGGCGCGAGCTGACGCCATCGATCAGATACTTCATGGGCAACGGCACCGCGGACCCGTCGTTGATCGAAAAGGGGGGAGCGGCGGTGGAGGGGATGATCGTGACGACGTCGCCGTTACCGCAGTTGTTCCCGCAGTCCCGCGCACGGGGTTTTGTGAAGGCGTACGAAGCCGCCTACCAGCGCGCGCCCGGTCCGTATTCGGTTTACGAGTACGACGCGATCGGGGTTACGGCACAGGCCATCGAGAACGCGAACTCGATCAAACCGGAGGACATCGCGGCGGCGTTGCACAGACTGAAGCGCTACAACGGTGCGACGGGCGAAATCGAGTTCGATCAGAAGGGCGATCGAGCGAAGGCGCCGTTCATGGCGGTGACGGTGCGCGATGGCAAGTTCGAACCGTACGCCAGCCTCGATGCCAAGGGGCGGTGGGTGGCGGTGAAGTAGGGGGGCGTTCTGGCGGAGGGCGTGTCCGCTGTACATTGCCGGTGCCTACTGGTTCTCCAATCGGCTGGAGCCGCTCAGAGGCGATCGCGCCGGCCAGTACAGCATCCGCATCAACGACCAATGGCGCGTGTGCTTCCGGTTCGAGGGTGGCAACGCATTCGAGGTCGAGATCGTCGATTACCATTGACTGGAGAATCATCATGGCACGCGAAGTCACGTACCCGACTCCGGGCGAAATCCTCCCCAGGCTATCTCGCCTTCGAATTTGCAGCACATCACTGCTCGAGCTTCGGCGGCAGCGGCGAACGCGCGATACGGCAAGCCTGTTCTCACATCGAATGGGGCGCGAAATTTGCCGCCGCAGCGATGTGGCAGCGCCGATGGGGGCAAGTCTTCCCGCTCTTCGCTTATCCGCCGGAACTACGCGAATCGCATACAACTTGACCGAGAGCCGAAAGGCCGCTGTTTCGAACTCTCCATCAGAGTACGGCGGTAAAAGAATTCGCTTCCCCTACATCATGAGTCGTTACCTGACGCGAAACGAACTCGCCGAACTGGTCGGCTGCAAACCGACCAGCCTGGCATGCAACCACAGCCTACCGCTCGCTTGAGAACCCGCGACTAAGAAGCCTTTCGGCGTCGCCCCTCGCGTAACGGTCGGACGATGAATCGGTAGATCGTCCAGACAGTGATGCATGCGGCCGCCAACGAGACAAAAAAATAGAAGAGCAGCAACAGAGTTTCCCCTTCATCGGCTCCGCGCACATTGAAGAGGTCCGCGAGGAAGAAGTAGACCTTTTGGCCGCCGGCGCTCTTGCGAACATCGTCGACCCACTGCCAGCTATAGATCAGCTTCAAGTACAGGTATGTCAACGCCGCTACCATCGCCGTGCGCAGCACATATTTCATTTCACCTCCACGACGCCGTAGTAACGCGCTTTTGTGCCCGGAATATAGCTGGGCGGAAGTGAGAGGAGGTAGGTACGGAGCTGATTAAAACGCGATTGGTCCGTGAGGGTAATACAGCCTTCACTGAGACGCTGACGGCCCGCGGGATGGAGGCGGAAGTTATTTCTGCGTACGCCACTCACGATGACCCAATCGGCCATCGGCTGTGTCACCGGGTGTAGCGAGAACCACTCATTGCGGTGTGAGTTGCTGAACTCGTCCTTGATGGGATCCCACAGCCAGCCAAGGCGCCCGCCGCTCTCCCGCGCGATGATGTAGTAGCGCCCCTTCGGAATCGGCCCCGCCTTTGCCAATGCCGTATCGGCGGCCCTATTCTCGTGTCCGACGTCGCCGGAGAAAGCTGGAAAGGTGAGCCCATCGCAAGTCAGCTTGCTGATAGGCTGGCCGTTCAGAACGAATGTGCAGTTCGCTGCCATTGACTTGTGCCCTCGATCGTCTTTTTATTGGTGGGCGAAAGCATATCAAATCCTGAGGCGCGTTCACGTCCCTATGCCCCAGATACATAGCGCCCGCCGCGCGGCTGAGCGAGATGAGAGACGAGCAGCGCGGGCGATCGCGCCCCGCGTGAGTGATACGGAATGGCCTAAATGCCGCCTAGCGGGGCTCCGATGAGTTCGGCGGAGAAAACAGTGGCAAGTGCCAGGGCGTGACCGCACCAACAGCCTACCCACCTACCGACCCCCCAAAACTTCGCGACTAAACCGGACTATTCGCAACGACTCCGGACTATTTCGATTTTGGATTCTTCTTTGTGAGCCTTATGCAGCAAGGGAATTGGCGATTTAACCGAATTGTCCAAGATTGTTTCGGAGGGGCGTTCTGGCGGAGGGCGTGGGATTCGAACCCACGAAGGCCGTAAAGCCTTGCCGGTTTTCAAGACCGGTGCATTCAACCGCTCTGCCAGCCCTCCGAGGGGAGCGATTGTACCGCGAAACAGTCGGCCTGCTGCAATGCCGACGGCGCCCTGCATCCCGCGCAGCCCGCTTCCCCCGCGTCGCAAGATCCGCTTACTCCGTGCCCGAGCGCTTACCGTGCGCCAGCGCCCCGGCCTTGCTCAGCGTCTCGACGATATGCGCGAGCGCACGTTGACGCGTCTCGCGATCCGGTGCGCGCAACGCGTACGACGGATGCCATGTCGCCAGAATGGCGCGTCCACCATGCTCGATCACTTTGTCGAAGTGCTCCTGCAACCGGGCATGTGGGTCCTGCAGCAGCGCCTTGAGCGCCGTGCTGCCGAGCGCGATCACGACCTTCGGCGCGACTTCCTCCAATTCCTGGTCCAGCCAATAGCGGCATGCCTCGATTTCGCGTTGCGCAGGCGTTTTATGCAGCCGCCGCTTACCGCGCGGCTCCCATTTGAAATGCTTCACCGCATTCGTGATGAAAACGTCCTTGCGGACGACGCCAGCTTCGTGCATCGCGTCATCGAGCAACTGCCCGGCAGGTCCGACGAAAGGTTTGCCGGCTTTATCCTCGCTGTCGCCCGGTTGTTCTCCGACCATCATGATCGGCGCATGCCGCGCCCCGGCGCCCGGCACGCCCTGCGTGGCACGCTCCCAAAGTGCACAGCGGCGGCACGCGTCAAGCGTGCGCGGCTGCTGTTCCGGCTCGACCTCGGGTCGAGCTTGGGGCTCGGCATCGGCAGCCGTGGGCGGTGGGCGGCGTTTCTGGGCGTTCATGACCGGTTTGCGTAGCATCCCGGAATCGATGCGAGCAATTAGGATGCCCCCCAACAATCGTCAGGCGCGCTCGTTCAAGAACAGCGCCTGCAGATCGTTGAGAAACCGCTGCCCGAGCGGCGTGGGCGCAATCCGTTCATGGTCGCGTGCGATCAAGCCGCGCTGCTCGGCTTCGCGCAGCGCGGGCTCGATTGCCGTGATCGCGAGCCCCGTTCGCTCGATGAACCGATGCACGGGAAAACCTTCGGTCAGCCTCAACGCGTTCAACATGAATTCGAACGGCAGATCGTGTGGCCCTACCTCGCGTTCCTCCTCGACGGGCGAGCCGGCGCGTGCCTTTTCGATGAAGGTGGCCGGGTGTTTGTAACGCGCCTGACGAACGATCCGATGGGCGAACGACAGCTTGGAATGCGCACCGGCCCCGATGCCCAGATAGTCGCCGAAACGCCAGTAGTTGAGGTTGTGCTTGCACTGTCGATGCGGCTTGGCATAGGCCGACACCTCATAGCGTTCGTATCCGGCCGCCGCCGTGCGCTCATGGATCCAGTCCTGCATGTCCGCCGAGGCGTCGTCATCGGGCAGCGCCGGCGGGTACTTCGCGAAGAGCGTATTCGGCTCGAGCGTCAGGTGATAGAGCGAGAGATGGGGCGGGTCGAACGAAAGCGCGCGCTCCACGTCGGCACGGCATTCGTCGAGTGTCTGTTGCGGAAGTGCGAACATCAGATCGAGGTTGAAGTTCTCGAAATGCCGCGCGGCAATTTCCACTGCCCGATGCGCGTCGCCGCTGTCGTGAATCCGGCCCAGCGCCTTCAAGTGCCGCTCGTTGAAGCTCTGAATGCCGACGGACAGGCGGTTGATGCCGCTTGCGCGAAATTGCGCGAACTTCTCGGCTTCGAACGTGCCGGGATTGGCCTCCATCGTGATCTCGGCGTCCGCATCGAGCGGCAGCAGCGCGCGCACATCCGATAACAGCCGGTCCAGCCCGCTTGCCGACAGCAGGCTTGGTGTCCCGCCGCCAATGAAGACGGTGTGCACCTGCCGTCCCCAGACGAGGGGCAGCGCTTGCTCGAGATCGGCACGCAGCGCATCGAGATAATCGTTTTCGGGAAAGCGTTCGCCTTTCCATTCATGCGAATTGAAATCGCAATACGGGCACTTGCGCACACACCAGGGGAAGTGGACATAGAGCGCCAGCGGCGGCAGCGAGCTCAGCGCAATCTTCCCAGGCGCGACGAACGCTTGAACGACGCGATGCCGATCGTACTCGGGGGTAGTCATTGCGTCTCCCCAGCGAGCCGGGCGACGAGCGCACGCAGCGCCAGCGCGCGATGGCTATGTGCGTTCTTGGCGATGGGATCGAGCTGCGCCGCGCTGGCCGCAAGCGCCGGCACGAAGAAGTGCGGGTCGTAACCGAAGCCGTTGCTGCCGCGCGGCGTGTCGATGATTTCGCCATGCCAGCGGCCCTCGGCCACGAGCGGCTCCGGATCGTCAGCATGTCGCATCAGTACGAGCACGCAGTAGTAGTAGGCCCGCCGGTCCTGCACGCCCTGGAGCTCGGCGACGAGCCGCGCGTTATTGGCTGCGTCGCTTTTTTCGCCGCCCGCATCGAGTGCGAACCGCGCCGAATGCACGCCGGGTGCGCCGCCCAGCGCATGGACACACAAGCCGGAGTCGTCTGCAAGCGCGGGCATGCCGGTCAATGTCGCGGCATGGCGCGCCTTCGCCAGGGCATTCTCGATAAAGGTCGGATGCGGCTCGTCGGCCTCCGGGACGCCGAGCTCGCCTTGCGCGACGAGCGCAATGCCCGCATCGCCCAGCAACGCGGCGAATTCGCGCAGCTTGCCGGCGTTGTTCGACGCAACCACGACGCGCCCGAGCGAACGGGCGACACTGCCCGGCATGGTGCGCGAGGATTCGCTTGCGCGATCAGTCACCTGCAACCTCCAACGCTGCCTTTTGCTTGGCGATCAACTGTTCGATGCCGGATTGGGCCAGATCGAGCAGTGCATTCATTTCGTCGCGCGAAAAAGGGGTTCCCTCGGCCGTACCCTGGACTTCGACGAATCCGCCGTCGCCGGTCATGACGACATTCATATCGGTATCGCAGCGCGAATCTTCCCGATAATCGAGGTCCAGCAGCGGCAGCCCCTCGTAGATGCCGACCGAAATAGCCGCCACATAGTCGAGAATCGGCGAGCTTTCGATGCGTCCTGCCGCGAGAAGCTTCGACACCGCGTCGTGCGCGGCGACGAACGCACCGGTGATGCTGGCCGTACGCGTGCCGCCGTCGGCCTGGATGACGTCGCAATCGACGTGCAGCGTGCGCTGACCGAGCCGCTCGAGGTCGAACACCGATCGCAGCGCGCGGCCGATGAGCCGCTGAATCTCCTGTGTGCGCCCCGTCTGCTTGCCGCGCGCGGCTTCGCGATCGCTGCGCGTGTGCGTGGCGCGAGGCAGCATGCCGTATTCGGCGGTGAGCCAGCCCTGGCCGCGATCGCGCAGAAACTCGGGCACGCGCTCGAGCACGCTTGCCGTACAGATGACCTTGGTATCGCCGAATTCGACGAGCACGGACCCTTCCGCATGCTTCGTGTAATGGCGCGTGATGTGCACGTCGCGCAGTGCATCGGCACGGCGCCCGCTCGGGCGTTCAACGAGATCGGTCATGGTGGGCAAAGGTATGAGGAGGGAAACCGTGATTTTACCGTTCCGGAGGCGCCGCATCGCGCGTGCCGCCCCGAGCTGCCTTGCCACGCCCTGCGAGCGGCGCTCGGAGCAGGCGCCGGGCGCAAAAATGGGATAATGCCCCTTTCGCCTGCGCGACGCCTCATTGGCGCGACGGGCGCCTCGAACCACCGGCCGGCAACGGCCCCAAACGCGAGACGGACGATGATCTACAGCATGACAGGCTACGCGAGCGCTACGCGCGAAATTGCGGTGCCGGGCATTTCGGCGGGCATGAGCGTATCGGTCGAACTGCGCACCGTGAATTCGCGTTTTCTGGACCTCAATTTCCGTATGCCCGAAGAGGTGCGCGCGTGCGAGCCGACGCTGCGCGAATTGCTCATGAGCAAGCTCTCCCGCGGCAAGGTCGACATCCGCATCAACGTGCAGCGCAGCGAGCAGACGCCGAGCGTCGGTGCGCTGAACGCCGAGGTGCTGCAGCAACTCGCCAAGCTCGAGCAGGCCGTCACCGATGCCTTTCCCGGCGTCGAGCGCATGCGCACGGGCGAGATCTTGCGCTGGCCCGGTGTGCTCGCGGAAAGCGGCGCATCGGCGGAGGCGCTGCGCGACGCCGTGCTCGCTTGCGGCAAGCAGGCGATCGCCGAACTCATCGATGTCCGCGGCCGCGAGGGTGCGCAGCTCGGTGCGATGTTGCTCGGCAACGTGACCGAGATGGAGGCGATCTTGCAGCGCATCTCGCCGCTCGTGCCGGAGCTCATCGGCAAGCATCAGCAAAAGATCGTCGAGCGCTTGCAAGAGGCGCTGGGGCTCGCAGCGCCCGACGGGGTCGCAACGATCGTCTCGCGCGAAGAGATCGCCGAGCGCATCCGTCAGGAAGTGACGATGTACGGTATCCGGATCGATATCGCCGAAGAGTTGTCGCGCCTCACCGCGCATTTGAACGAGACGCGTCATGTGATCGAGAAGGGCGGCAAGGTCGGCAAGCGGCTCGATTTCATGATGCAGGAACTGAACCGCGAGGCCAACACGCTGGGCTCGAAGGCGGCTGCGAAGGAGCTTGCCGACGCGTCGATGACGCTCAAGCTGCTGATCGAGCAGATGCGCGAGCAAGTCCAGAACCTGGAGTGAACCACCGATGATCGACGCTACGTCCGCAGGCGGCGCGCGCAAAAGCGGCGCTCCGCGCAATCCCTACGCCGGGGTGTATCCCGGCAACCTTTTCATGGTCGTCGCCCCATCGGGGGCCGGCAAATCGACGCTCGTGAACGCGCTGCTGGCCGACGACGCAGCCATTCGTCTATCGATTTCATACACGACGAGAAAGCCGCGGCCTGGCGAACAGGACGGGCAGCACTACCACTTCACGACGGTCGACGACTTTCTGGCCCGTCACGCGGCCGGCGAGTTTCTCGAGAGCGCCGAAGTGCACGGCAATTACTATGCGACTTCGCGCGTGTGGATCGAGGAACAGATGAAAAGCGGCCATGACGTGCTGCTCGAAATCGATTGGCAGGGCGCGCAGCAGGTGAAAAAGCAGTTCCGCAACGCGGTCGAGATATTCATCCTGCCCCCGTCGCTCGAGGCGCTCGAGGTCCGTCTCAAGAAGCGAGGCCAGGACGAGCCGAACGTCATCACGCGCAGGCTACTTGCGGCCGGCAGCGAGATGGCGCACGCATCGGATGCTCAGTACGTGCTCATCAACGAGCATTTCGATCGGGCCCTGGCCGAGTTGCGATGTATCGTTGCCGCGACGCGGCTGCGTTTCGATTCGCAGTACGCCCGCAACAGCGAGCTCTTCATCGAGCTCGGCATCCATCTGCCGGCCGCCGAGTGACGGTGGACGGCTGCATACATAAGGTAGAATAAGCAGCATATCAAGAAGGAATTTCCGAACATGGCCCGCATTACCGTCGAAGACTGCCTGAAGCAAATCCCGAATCGATTCGAGCTGGCGCTCGCCGCGACTTATCGCGCCCGCCAGTTGGCCCAGGGTCACACGCCCAAGATCGAGAGCCGCGACAAACCCACCGTTGTCGCGCTGCGCGAGATCGCTGCAGGCCAGGTCGGTCTCGAGATGTTGAAGAAGGTACCCGTCTGAGCATCGAGTTCGTGAAGCGCGGCGGCAGTATCCGTCGCCGCGACTTCGCGCAGTCTATCGAGCCAAACGCGCTCAACTGACCCGGCAACCACCGATACGGAGGCGAATATGAGCAACATCCCATCGTCCGCCTCCACTGCTGCCGAGGCCGTCAACCCGGAACACGAGACCGAAGCGCCGGGTGCCGCGCGCAAATACATCGACGCGGTTCTGGAACAATCGTTCCGCCATCTGTTCGGGCCGACAGCCACGCCCGAGCAGCCCCGCAAGCACGACGTCGTTTCCATCGCCAAGCTCACCTCGATGCTCGCCGGCTACTTGAGCCCGGAGGAGATCAAGGAGGTCAAGGCCGCGTTCCATTTCAGCGACGAAGCGCATCTGGGCCAGTATCGCCAAAGCGGCGAGCCGTATATCACGCATCCCGTCGCCGTCGCGGAAACCTGTGCCGGCTGGAAGCTCGACGCGCAATCGATCATGGCCGCGCTGTTGCACGACGTCATGGAAGACCAGGGCGTGACGAAGGCCGAACTCGCCGAGCGGTTCGGAGCGAAGGTGGCGGAGCTCGTCGACGGGTTGTCGAAACTCGACAAGATGGAGTTCCGCAATCGCGAGGAAGCGCAGGCGGAAAACTTCCGCAAGATGCTGCTTGCGATGGCGCGGGACGTGCGGGTGATTCTGGTCAAGCTCGCCGACCGCCTGCACAACATGCGTACGCTCGGCGCCGTTCCGCCCGAGAAGCGCCGGCGTGTGGCACGCGAAACGCTCGACATCTATGCCCCGATCGCGCATCGGCTGGGCCTGAACAATACTTATCGCGAGCTGCAGGATCTGAGCTTTGCGAACTTCAATCCGAATCGCTACGCGACCCTCGAGAAAGCGGTCAAGGCGGCGCGGGGCAACCGGCGCGAAGTCGTCGGCAAGATTCTGGAGTCGGTGCAGCGCGCCATCGGCGACGCACATATCGATGCGGAAGTGACGGGGCGCGAGAAGACGATCTTCAGCATCTACAAGAAGATGCGCGACAAGCAGCTCTCGTTTTCGCAGGTGCTGGACGTCTATGGTTTTCGCGTCGTCGTCGGCAGTGCGCTCGAATGCTATACCTGCATCGGGGCGCTGCATGCGCTCTATAAGCCCGTGCCGGGCAAGTTCAAGGATTACATCGCGATCCCGAAGGTCAACGGCTATCAGTCGTTGCATACGACGCTCGTCGGACCGTTCGGCGCGCCGATCGAATTCCAGGTGCGCACGCGCAAGATGCACGAGATCGCAGAGGCGGGCGTCGCGGCACATTGGCTGTACAAGAATGGTGGCGCCGATCTCAACGATGTGCAAAAGCGCGCACACCAATGGTTGAAGTCGCTATTGGACATCCAGAGCGAGGCAGGCGATTCGAGCGAGTTCCTCGAGCACGTCAAGATCGATCTGTTCCCGGACGCCGTCTACGTATTCACGCCGAAATCGAAAATCATGGCATTGCCGCGCGGCGCCACGGCGCTCGACTTCGCCTATTCGATCCACAGCGACCTCGGCAATCAGTGCGTGGCCGTCAAGATCAACAACGAGCTGCTGCCGCTGCGCACGGAGCTCAAGAGCGGCGATATCGTCGAAGTGATCACGGCGCCGTACTCGAAGCCGAACCCCGCGTGGCTCGGGTTCGTGCGCACCGGCAAGGCACGTTCGGCGATTCGTCACTATCTGAAGACGATGCGGCTGAACGAGTCGGTGCAACTGGGCGAGCGGCTCGTCGATCAGGGCCTCAAAGGCTACGGTCTGTCGTTGGCGGAGGTCGAACCCGAAATCTGGGAAAAGCTCGTTCAATGGACGGGCAACAAAAACCGTCAGGAAATCTTCGCCGATATAGGCTTGGGCCGGCGTGTTGCCGCGGTCATGGCCAAGCGCATCGAAGTGCTCGTCAGTGGGCGAGATGCCGACGACGACCATCCGCGTACAGAGCACTCTACGGCGCCCCATGCGCCGCCGGTCGTCATCACTGGCACCGAGGGAATGTCCGTACAGCTTTCGGCGTGCTGCCGGCCGATACCGGGCGACGACATCATGGGTTACATCGGCATCGGTCTCGGCATGGCCATTCATACGACCGATTGCCGGGTCGCTCAGCGGATCCATCGGCGCGATCCCGCGCGCTGGATCGATGTGGCCTGGGCGCCGCAGCCCGGGCGCCTGTTCGACGTTGCCGTCAAGGTCCTCGTCAAGAACACCAAGGGCGTGTTCGCGCGCGTGGCGGCGGACATCACGTCGGCCGACGCGAACATCGTCCATATTGCGATGGACGAGGATTTGTCCCAGGAGTCGACGGTGCTGCGCTTCGTCATCCAGGTCAGCGATCGGGTTCACCTTGCGAACGTCATGCGACGCGTGCGGACGAACCCCGACGTCATGCGCATTGCGCGCGAGCGGCCGAGCGAGGAGGGGCATCACCGGCACGACGGCGGTATGCGCATCGAGCGGGAGCGGGCCGACTACTGACGGCCGAGCGCCGGACAGGTCGACAAAAACAAAGGGCCTTCCGTTCGGAAGGCCCTTCGTAATTGGTGCGGCTGGCAGGATTCGAACCCACGACCCCTTGGTTCGTAGCCAAGTACTCTATCCAACTGAGCTACAGCCGCACGCAGAAGCGAAAGTATAGCACGACCCTGGAAAAATGGAAGAGCTGCGAGGCGTTGCGCCCGGGGTTATCGTGTAGTCTTGAAGACTCATCGAATCGACGCAGTGGTTTCATCATGAACAAAGCTTTTGTCAAAGAATCGGGCGAGGACGGCGATGACGATCTCGACGTCGCGCAGCCCGAGATCCCGCCAGGAACCAAGAACTACATCACGCCAGCAGGGCATAAACGCCTGCGCGACGAGTTGTTGCATCTGATCGACGAAGATCGGCCCGAGGTCGTGAAACTCGTGTCATGGGCCGCCTCGAATGGCGATCGTTCGGAGAACGGCGACTACATCTATGGCAAGCGCCGCTTGCGCGAGATCGATCGGCGCATCCGTTTTTTGACCAAACGGCTCGATTTGGCCGAGGTCGTCGACAGCAGCAGGCAGGAGAACGTCGATCAAGTCTTTTTCGGCGCGACCGTCGATTACGCGGGTGTCGATGGCGAGACGCATACGGTCACCATCGTGGGCATCGACGAGGTCGATCTCGACTGCGGACACGTCAGCTGGATTTCGCCGATCGCGCGCGCCTTGCTCAAGGCACGTATCGGCGATGTCGTCACGCTGCACACGCCGGCGGGGCCGGAGCAGATCGATGTTCTCGATGTCCGTTATCCGCCAGCGAGCGCTTGAGCGCCCGATGGCGGCTTGACCGTCGCTTCATGCCGGCCGCTCGCGATTCGCCGACGAAAAAAAGGCGCCGCAAGCGGCGCCTTCGAGGCATACAACCGTTTTTCGATGCGTATTAGAAGCGGTGACGCAGGCCGGCGGTCACGGCAACCTGGTTGTGCGTGGACGACGGAGCCAAGCCGTTGATGAAAGCCGTCAGGCCAGAGCCATCGGCCTTGATGTGCTGATATTCGCCCTGCAGATAAACGTCGGTACGCTTTGACAGCATGTAATCGGCTTGCAGGCCGAACGTGTGCCATTTCGGATCCGTGCTGCCGACCTTGCCGTCGGTGAACGTGTACTGTCCCGCGAGGCTCAATGCAGGCGTCAGCGCATAACGACCATTGATTTCATAGTTGTTGAAGCGCAGACCCGTCGGCGCAGCGAACGCCAGCGAGCCGGAAGTTACCGGGTTGGCGTTGGCGATGCTCGTCGCATTGTTGACGCGCGACTGCGTAAACACGACACCGGCCGTTGCCGGGCCGAACGTGTAGTTCGCGCCGGCACCCCAGACACGCTGACGCGTTCCGGCGAACGGCGAATCCGTCACTGCACCGCCCGTGTTCGCGGCGCCGAGCGCGGTGGCCGAGTTCAGACCGTTGTTCAACTGCAAGTACGCCGCGGCGAAGTTGAAGCCGCCGAAGTTGTACGATGCGCCGACGCTGTACTCACGGTTGTTCGCGAAGCCGCCCGCGGCGTTCGAGAAACCATACATTGCGCCGAGCTTGAAGCCGCCGTAGTTGGCGCTCTGGTAGTGCACCGAGTTGTTCACCCGGAACGAATTGTCGAGGTTGTCGTTATCGAACGGGTGGGCAAATCCGGTACCGCCGTATTGCGTACCCGTCAGCGACAGCGGCCCGAGGTACTGCACCACGTCGTCATACTGACGACCGAGAGTGACCGTACCGTAATCGGCGCTCGACAAGCCGACATAGGCTTGACGGCCGAACATGCGGCTTTGTTGCCCCAACGTACCGTTGTTGATGTTGAAGCCGTTTTCCAACGTGAAGATGGCCTTCAAACCGCCGCCGAGGTCTTCGGCGCCTCGCAGCCCCCAGCGGCTGCCGTTCACGCTACCGCTCGTCTCTTGCCAGTTGCTGTGGCCGCGCTGGTTGTTCGTGTAGGTGATGCCTGCGTCGATCAGGCCGTACAGCGTGACGCTGCTTTGCGCATGCGCCATCGTTGCAAATACGCCGGTGAGGGCGCCGACCAGAAGAGTCTTCTTCATCTTTATCACTCCAGAACGGGAAATTTTTTGCAGCTTTCGGAAGACAGTCATGCCACCGACAGCGAGAGGCATTTGCGTGCAAGCGCGCCCACCACCATTAGGCGCTTTGTCTTCCAACCCGGCTGAGTGTAAATGAGCACCCCCCGCAGACTGCCATTTCAGTTCGCGCAATAAAGTATTTTGCGATGCGCAATGGCCAACAAGTCCCGCGCAATCGCTTGCCACGCAAGGCTTTCACGAAGGATTGCCGCTGTGATGGAGATATGCCGAGCTTTCGCTTGTTGCGTTTGCGATACAAATCAGTCCGCGTCTGTTCGTGGAAACAGACGCGCGTTTCAACTGATTATTGCGTAACGAGGAAGAGATGGTTGCGGATTATGTTGTCGATTGTCGCGTCCGCGGGGCCTTACACTGAGGGCTCTTTTTCGTAGAGAAAAAGGTCTCCGAGCTTGACGGCGCGGCCGCTGGCCGCGCTTTTTTTTATTCAATGGCGACGACGCCGCCGGGCGGTATCGCCGTCTTTCTCCCAGGCTCCGGCTGACGACTCATCGAACGCAGGCGCCCAGTCTTCGACGACATAGTGACGTGCATCCATAGGCGAGGCGAGCAAGTTCTGCCAGTGGTCGCCGTGCCAGAAAGGATCGAAGCCGCTCCCAGGAGCGACGCCGGACGCTACGGACGCTAGAGGCTGGCGTGCGAAGGGCGCATGCATGAGCCGGGAGAACAGGCGTTTGAGGCGTTGCAATTGCATGATGGTCTCCACAGCTAATAATCTGATTCAATCATCCGGCGCCGGTGGATCGCGGACAACTCGGATAAATACTTACATCGGAAATATTTTGTTGCAACTGCGGTATATTTTGCCGGGTTGATCCCCGTTATTGCGATGCTGCCGGCAATCTTGACGGGGGTTAATGCATTTATTTGCGCTTGATGCGTATAGCATCGCGCGGCCGTTCAGTTAATGAAAAAAATCTTGACGAGGGCTCTCGCTTCCCTTTATAAAAGCAGCGCCGGATTGACCTGGCGACGAGTCGCAGACGGAGAGACTGTGGCGTGTCGTCCACAAGGGGGTTTCGGTGGAGGGCGCTGCCCGTCTATTAAAAATCTCGAGGGAATCAGTACTATGAGTACTCAGGAAACTGGTATCGTCAAATGGTTTAACGATGCTAAAGGTTTTGGCTTTATTACGGCTGATAAGGGCGGTGAGGATTTGTTTGCGCATTTCTCCGAAATCCAGGCCGATGGTTTTAAATCACTCAAAGAAAATCAACGCGTGACATTCGAGGTGAAAACCGGACCGAAAGGCAAGCAGGCGGCGAACATTCGTCCGATCTGACGCTGCGGGCCCGGGCCAAGGCGCCCGGCCGCGTTCGGTAGCCGGCGCTCGGGTGGTGCATACTTCGGTTATTGTTGCCCCCCGAGCGTTTTTGTTCATGTCATCTTCTCCTTTGCCTGAATCGGCTGTCGATGCCCCGATCGTATTCGTCGACTTGGAAACGACCGGCGGATCGCTCGCGGATCATCGGATTACCGAGATCGGCGTCGTCGAAGCGGGGCCCCACGGAATTTCGCGCTGGAGCACGCTCGTCAATCCCGGGCAGGCCATTCCCCCGTTCATTCAGCAGCTCACCGGCATTACCAACGAGATGGTGCGCGAAGCTCCGAGCTTCGATGAGATCGCCTCCGAGCTCCATCGACGGCTCGACGGCAGGCTTTTCATCGCGCACAACGCCAGTTTCGATCGGGGATTCCTGCGAAGCGAGTTCCAGCGCGTCGGTCTCGCGTTCAATCCCGACGTTCTATGCACCGTGCGCCTCTCGCGCGCGTTGAATCCGTCCGAGAAACGGCACGGGCTGGATGCGCTGATCGCCCGGCACGCGCTGGTGCCGATCGCGCGTCATCGAGCGCTCGCCGATGCGGACTTGCTCTGGCAGTTCTGGCATACGCTGCACGGGTTATGGCCGCTCGATGTGTTGCGCGAGCAGGTCGAGCGAACGATGCGCCGCTATCGCATTGCCGGCGATATCACCGAAGATCTGCTCGATACCGCACCGGTCGGCTGCGGCGTCTACGCTTTTTACGACGAAGCGGGTACCGCGCTCTTCGTTGGCCGCAGCGTCAGGCTGCGTCAGCGTATCCGCGCCCATCTCGTTGGAGAACGCCGTTCGGCGCGCGAGTTGCGTCTCGCAGCCGAGGTTCGGCGGGTCGAGTGGCGCGATACGGGAGGGGAGCTGGGCGCGCTGCTGGCCGAAGCGCAATGGATCGCCACGCTGCAGCCCCGGTACAACCGGCAGCCACGCGCCGCACGTGGCGAGGCAAGCGATGCGCCCTGGCCGTTCAGCGGAGCGATTGCGGTCGTGGAGCATGGAGCGGATGGCGCCGTTCCCGTCTTCCACGTCGTCGATCGCTGGTGCTACCTCGGCGCGGCGCCGAGTGTCGAGCACGCGAGCGCGCTCGCCGTGGATTGCGCTCGATGCACGTTCGAGTCATCGACGTATCGCATTTTGCGAACGCATCTCGAGCGCGGCTTGCGCGTAATGCAGCTCGCGCCGGGATCGGCCGTCACCATGACGGCGTCCGAAGCGGCGCCTATCTGAACGCGCCGCGCCCGGTTTCAGCCGGTGCCGCCCATTCCACCGGACGAGCAGACGTGCGCCAGCGCGGTCGTCAGCGCAGCGGTCTCGCCCGATTCATAGTGCGTCATGGCTTTCCAGTTCTCGACGCTGCGCTTGAGCCTCGTCGGGCAATCGGCGCTGTCGCGCAGCGGTTGAGCGCGCGCGAGCGCGGGAATCAGCGCCTGCGTCAGCTGATCGAGCGCGGGGCGGGTAGTGGCGGCCAGGTCGGGCGCGGGCCCCTCGGGCGGCTTCGTTGTCTTCCATCGGTCGAACAGCGCAGTCTGAATTTGCTTGCTGGCTTCAATCTGATCCTGAAAGAAGGCGTGAGCGAAGGCGGGATCGACACCTGCCGCGCGTGCGCGCTTGTCCACGTCGGCCAGCAGTGCCGCTTCGCGCGGCGGATCCGTGATCGCCCGACCGTTTGCCCATTTCCATTGGGCGACGGGTACGGCCAGGGCAAGCCGTTTCGAGGCCAGCGCGACGAGGTTGATGAGCGGGGTATCGTCGCCCTCGGCCCGCGCGTGACGGGGCATGACGGACAAGGCGGCGCATAACGCGATGGCGCCGAGCGCTGCAGCACTCAGTGGACGTTTCATGGGGGTAAGGTTCAGGCAGTCAGCCGGCCGGGCCGGCAAGGAACGCCGCACGACCGCCGGCACGGCGGACGGTCGGCGGCAGCGGGATGACAGCGCGGTGCCGCCATAGCGGCACGCATGTGGAGGCGAGCACTGCGCGCGCGCAGACTCATGACGCGCGGACGACCGCGCGATGCAAAGCAGCTTCCGAGCGGTGTCCGCTCACTTCGATTCGAAGGATCTGCGTTGTTCGTCGAAGAACGCGCGAACATGTTCCGGGAGCTCGGCACCCAGAAATTCGACGCCCACCGGCTCCGGATCCGGGCTTGCGATTTTGTCGGGGGGCGGAATGTGGGTGGGCTTCGCTTCCATGATCTCTCTCCTGATACAAAGCGATTATCTGACGCGTCCGTCGATCGGTGCCAGCGCCGAATCGCTTTTTAACGATTTGTTGCATTAACGGCACACGTGCGCCTGCTTTGAAGAGCGATTCAGGGTAATCAACGAGTCGAATCCTGTCGCACACTGCCTGCGCGCCGGGCAGCCATCGGGTACAGCTTGCCCGACGGGCAGCGATGGCTCAGTGCCCCGACGCACACGGCAGCGGCATGGATCCTCGTTAGACCGATGGCGAAGGCGCGGGCACGATGACGGGCTCGTCGTAGCGCCGAGGCTTGCTGGCGACTTCCACATGGCCGTGGATGCGCGCCTGGTGACCGTCCGCGAACATGTAGTAGGGGAACGGCCGGTCGGGTTGCGACACGGCATCGAGACGCGCGGCAAGCTCGGGCGCGAGCGTGAAATCGAGCGATGCAAGCGAATCCTCGAGCTGCTCGGGTTTCGTCGCTCCAACGATGATGCTCGAGACTCCGCGCTTGTCGTGCAGCCAGTTCAGCGCAACCTGGGCCATCGGGCGGCCGGCTTCGGCGGCCACCGCCTCGAGCTCGGCGACGATTCGGAAGTTGCGCGGCGTCAGCTTGTCGAAACCGGGCGGCATGCGCCCCGCCGTTTGCTCGCTCACGGTCTGAAGGCGCCCGGCGCCCGATGCACCCTCCGATGGCCGATATTTGCCCGACAACAGACCCATGGCGAGCGGACTCCAGGGAACCAGCCCCATGCCGAATTCGACGGCCAGATCGGCGAACTCGTTTTCCGCGTTGCGCTCGATCAGGGAGTACTCGAGCTGCATGGCCGCGACGGGCTCGAAGCCTCTCCATTGCGCCAGCGTCTGCGCGCGCGCCGCGAACCACGCGGGGGTGTCGGAGAGCCCGACGTAGCGAATCTTGCCCGCCCGGACGGCATCGTCCAGTGTGCGCATCACCTCGTCCACGGGCGTCATGCGGTCCCACGTGTGCACGTAATAGAGGTCGATGTAGTCGGTGCCGAGCCGCGCGAGCGACGCATCGAGCGCACGCATCAGATTCTTGCGATGGTTGCCCCCGGCGTTCGGGTTGCCGGCCTGAGCGTTATAACTGTATTTCGTCGCGAGGACGATTTTGTCGCGCAACCCGCTTTCGGCGACGAATTTGCCCAGCCAACGTTCGCTGGTGCCTTCGGTATAAAGGTCCGCGGTATCGATGAAGTTGCCGCCGGCATTCACGTAAATATCGAAAAGGCGACGCGCGGTTGCTTCCTCGGTGCCCCAGTTCCATTCGGTACCGAACGTCATCGTGCCGAGGGAAATCGGCGAAACGCGCAGCCCCGAGCGGCCGAGCAGCGTATAGCGGTCCATCGTCATGGCAGTTCTCCTTGTTGGTGAAGTATGTCGATGGCCGTATCGTGCCTGCGTTGATCCCTTGGAAAAAGGCCGCTATTCTGCAAGCATTTTGAAGCGCTGCTTAATAAAAGGATCGATATGGACCCAGCCCGACTTCCCGCGCTGGTGGCTTTTGCGAGCGTCGCGCGCCATGAGAGCTTCACGCGCGCAGCACTGGAGAGCGGGGTCTCGGCGTCCGCGCTTTCGCAGTCCGTCCGGGCACTCGAAGCGCAGCTCGGCGTGCGGCTCTTCAATCGCACGACCCGCCGGGTTGCGCTGACGGAGGCCGGCGCGGACTTTCTCGAGCGGGTCCGCCCGGCGCTTTCGATGCTCGACGCCGCCTTCGATGCGCTCGATGCGCAACGGGGCCATCCCGCCGGTACGTTACGGATCAACCTGCCGCGCGTGGCGAGCGAGCTGCTCGTACTGCCGCATCTAGCTGAATTCAAGCGGCGCTACCCGCACGTCACGGTGGATATGATGCTCGATGACGGACTGACGGATCTCGTCGGGGAGGGGTTCGACGCGGGGATCAGACTCGGCGAAATGCTGGCCCGCGATATGGTTGCGATTCCGTTATCCGGACCGCTGCGGATCGCCGTGGCCGGCTCCCCGGCCTATTTCGAGCGTTATGCGGTACCCGCGGTACCGGATGACCTCATGCGGCATGACTGTCTGCACTATCGTTTTGCGACGAGCCGCGGGATCTATCGATGGGAGTTCGCACCGCCCGCCGATCCAACGCGGGTTTTCGAAGTGGATACGCCGGGCAGTTTCGTCACCAACGATTTGCGCACCATGGTGCGCGCGGCCGTGGACGGCATCGGCCTCTTGCACGTCATCGAGGACTATGTCGCACCGGAACTGGCCGACGGCCGCCTCGTCCGCGTGCTCGACGATTGGTGTCCTACCTTCGACGGCTTTTGCCTCTATACATCGAGCCGCGTGCATATGCCGCTCAAACTGCGCGTTTTCATCGACTTGCTGCGGGAAAAACGCTTGCACTCGCCTACGGCGCGCGGAGATTCGGCTGGGCAATGACGGCTGGAACGCTCATGAGCCACCGGCGGCGTCGGTTTCGTCAGCGAAGATCCGATCGGCGAGATGAAACGCGGAATTGGCCGCCGGCACGCCGCAATAAATGGCCGTCTGCAACAGCACTTCCTTGATTTCGTCTCGCGTCACGCCGTTGTTCTTCGCCGCGCGCAAATGCAGCGCGAGTTCCTCGCCGCGATTGAGCGCCACCATCATCGCAATGGTCAACAGACTGCGCGTATGGCGCGGCAAGCCCGGGCGCGTCCAGATCTCGCCCCATGCGTAGCGCGTGATGAGCGCTTGGAATTCGCTCGTCAATTCGTTTTGCTTGGCGAGCGATCGATCGACGTGCGCATCGCCGAGCACGGCGCGGCGCACTTCCATGCCTGCGTCGTAGCGTTCCTGGTCGTTCATTTAGTCGGACTCCTGATCTCGATTGGTTCTGGCGGCTTCTTCGGCCCGCGATTCGCGAAACGCTGCAAGCACCGCGTCGACGAACGCGTGCGCGCGCCCCGCGTAGTTGGCCGGATCGAAGAGTGCATCGAGGCGAGCCGCGTCCAAGCGGCTCGTCACCTCGGTATCCTCGGCCAGCACGTCGCGCAGATTGCGTCCGCTTGCAACGGCCCGTTGCGACGCATGTTCGACGAGGCGATGCGCCGGTTGACGTCCCATCGATTCGCCGAGCGCGAGCATGACCGCTTCCGCGAGGATGAGGCCGTGAGTCGAACCGAGGTTGGCGGCAAGCCGCCCGGTGTCGACTTCGAGCCCGCGCGCGATCTCGTCGACGTGCGCGAGCGCTCCGCCGCAGAGCCGGGCGATCTCGGGCAGGGCCTCCCATTCGGCCTGCCAGCCGCCCAGGGCGCGTTCGTGTTCCTGAACCATGGCGGCGAGCACCGTCGCGACAAGCCCCGGTACGCGCACGGCGGCGCTCAGAACAGCGGCGCAGCCGACCGGATTGCGCTTGTGCGGCATCGTCGACGAACCGCCTTTGCCCGCGCCCGACGGTTCGGCAAGCTCGCCGATTTCGGTCTGCATCTGAAGCGATACATCGCGAGCAATCTTGCCGAGCGTACCCGTGATCAGTCCGAGCGTCGTCGCGATCTCCGCGATGCGATCGCGCTGCGTGTGCCACGGCAGCACCGGTACCGCCAGGGCCAACGCGCTGGCAAGCGCCTGCGTCACGGCATCGGCGCGCTCGCCGAGGCTCGCGAGCGTGCCGGCCGCGCCGCCGAATTGCAGCACGAGCGCGCTTTGGCGCAGGTGTGTCACGCGCGCCCGATGGCGCTCGAGCGTATCGAGCCATTGCGCGAACTTCATGCCGAGCGTGATCGGCAGCGCCTGCTGCAGCCAGGTGCGACCCACCATTGACGTGGCGCGATGTCGCTCGGCCAGGCCGGCCAGGACGTCGTCGAGCGACGCGATTTGCGCGTCGATCGAATTCAGCGCGTCGCGCAACTGCAGCACCATGCCCGTATCGATGATGTCCTGACTCGTGGCGCCCCAATGCACGTATTTCGCCGCTTCGGGAGCCTGCTCGGCGACCGCCGCGGTCAGTTGCTTCACGAGCGGAATAGCGAGATTGCCCGCCCGTGCGGCGGCGTGCGTCAGCGCGTCGGCATCGATGCACTCCGCGCGGCACGCGGCCTCGATGGGCCCGGACGCATCGCCCGGAATGACGCCGGCCGATGCGAGGGCCCGGGCCAATGCCGCCTCCACATCGAGCATGCGCTGGATCGTCGCGCGCGGCGAAAAGATTGCGATGAGCGCCTCGGTGGAGCTCAGGCGGTCGGTCAGTCGTCCGTCGAATTCGAGCATGATGGTACAGTCGTTTGTTCGATCACCGAACAAAGTGTCATTTAACGAACAATAATCGACGCATGGTATGCGTGAGGCCGCAGCGGGTCAAGAAACGCGATCGCCTGGCCGCTTTCGCCGCTTGCCCGGTTCGCTCCGTGCAAGTGTGCGCAAGATCTCGGCGAACGCTTGTGCGAGCTCGCTCGTTGTGCCCGCGCTGCGGCGCACGATGCCCACCGGTTCTTCGGCCCCGGCCATCGGCAGCGGCAGCGCGACGAGCGAACCGCCTTGCAGGTCGTCGTGTGCGGCGCGCGCCGGCGTCACCCAAACCGCGTTCGAGCGCCGTGCGATGAGGCGAGCGACTGAAACCGACAGCGTTTCGATGGACTCGGGCGGCACACGCAGCGCGTGGGCATCGAAGTAGGCGTCGGTGTTCAGGCGCGGCACCGTTGTCTGCGGCGCGACGATGAGTGGATAGTCCAGCACCGCGGTCAGCGAAACGGCGCTTTGCTCGAGCAAGGGATGGCTCGGCCGAACGGCCATCACGAGCGGTTCGGCATACAGAAACTCGAACGAGAGCCCTTGCATGGCTGAGGGTTCGGCCATGCGCCCGAGCACGAAGTCGAGTTCGCCAGCCTTCAGTGCGGAGAGCAACAACGCATTCGTGCCGGTGCGCAACCGGACGCCGGCATGGGGGCGAACCTCTTTGAATCGAATCAGTGCATCGGGCATGACACCGCTGGCGACAGTCGGCAGTGCGCCGATTTCGAGCGCGGCGGCCGATGGCATGGCCGAACCGCTCAACGCGGCGCCGGCCGAATCGAGCGCCTGACCGACGTCGAGTGCATAGCGTAAGAAGTGCTCGCCCGCTGGAGTCAACCGGGCTCCGTGGCGTCCTCGTTCGACGAGCTGGGCGCCCGCCAGCGCTTCGAGTTCCGCGAGCGTTTTGGAGATCGCCGGCTGGCTCAAGTGGAGCCGCTCCGCCGCGCGGCCGAGATTGCGCTCCTGGGCAACGGCCAGAAAGCAGGTGATGTGGCGAAGGCGAAGGCGGTTTTCCATCACCCCAGGTTATGAAAAATCGGCAAACAAGTCAATTTACCTCAAGTTTCGGGAAACATACATTAACGACTCAGGCACCCGCTCGTTCACCGCGCGGCGAGCCCAATGTCATTCGAAAGCATTTTGGGAGACGGTTCATGCAGACATCGGCCGCTGAGGACTTTGGCGCCTTTGGCGAGTTCGCCCAGCGCGACACGGCGCAGCACCCGCCGGCCTACGCGCCTGGCTACAAGACGAGCATATTGCGCTCGCCGCGCAACGCGTTGATTTCGACGCAAAGCACGCTATCCGAGACGACAGGGCCGGTGTTCCGCGCCGACGAGTTGGGGCCGCTCGACAACGATCTCATCCTGAACTTCGCGAAGGAGGGGTTGCCCATTGGCGAGCGCATCATCGTCCACGGCTTTGTGCGCGACGAGTTCGGCCGGCCGGTCAGGAATGCGCTGGTGGAGGTCTGGCAGGCCAACGCGGGCGGCCGTTACCGCCACAAGAACGACAAGTATCTCGCGCCGATCGATCCGAATTTCGGCGGCTGCGGGCGGATGCTGACCGATGCCGATGGCCACTATGTCTACCGGACGATCAAGCCGGGACCGTACCCGTGGCGCAATCGCATCAACGATTGGCGTCCCTCGCATGTCCACTATTCGCTGAGCGGCGATGGGTGGGCACAGCGGCTGGTGACTCAGATGTACTTCGAGGGCGACCCGCTCATTGCCCAATGTCCGATCCTGAAGACGATCCCGAGCGAGGAGCAGATCCGCGGTCTCATTGCGGCGCTCGATCCGGCGAACCACGTCCCACTCGACAGCCGGTGCTACCGCTTCGACATCACGCTGCGCGGACGCCGCGCTACCTACTTCGAACAGTCTTTGCCGGGAGTGAAGTGATGGCGCTGACACCGTTTGCTCCGTTCCATTTGAACGAAACCGCATCGCAGACCGGGGGGCCGTATGTGCACATCGGTCTTGCGCCGAAGCAGGCCGGTTTCGATATCTTCGAAAACAACTTCGGCAATGTGCTGGTCACGAGCGAGACACGAGGCGAGCGCATCGACATCGAAGGACGTGTCTACGACGGCTCCGGGTCGCTCGTGCGCGACGTGTTGATCGAAATCTGGCAAGCCAATGCGGCCGGGCGTTACGCTCATCCGGCGGACCGGCAGGACCTGCCGATCGATCCGTCGTTTCGCGGGTGGGGACGCACGGGCGCCGATTTCGAAACGGGCGTGTATCGATTCGAGACGATCAAGCCCGGCGCGGTGCTCGGGCGCAGCGGCACGCGGCAAGCGCCGCATATTCTCCTGGTGTTGTTCGCGCGCGGCATCAATCTCGGTTTGCATACGCGGCTTTATTTCAGCGACGAAGCCGAAGCCAATCTGCGCGATCCGGTGCTTGGCGGCATTGAATGGGATGTGCGCCGCAAGACGCTCATCGCCGAGCGCAGCGAGCGGGACGGCAAAGCCGTCTATACCTTCGACATTCGCTTGCAAGACACGCCCGACGGTGGACGCGAGACGGTCTTCTTCGACATTTGAGTTGGGTTGCCGGCGCGCGCCCGCGGTGTGTACCGGGTGCGGTGCGTGCTGCCGCGAGAATGGCCACCAAAAAAGCAAAAAGCCCAGTCGCGAGACTGGGCTTTTTGTTTGAATCTTATGGTGCCGGAAAGAGGAATCGAACCCCCGACCTTCGCATTACGAATGCGCTGCTCTACCGTCTGAGCTATTCCGGCATCAGGAGAAACGCGATTATAGAGACATGTCGCGCCGGATAGCAAGCCCCCATCTTAACTTTTTTCTTCGCGATGGTAGCCCGTGACGCGCTCGACCTCGTTCTTCGAACCGAGGAACACCGCGATACGCTCATGCAGGCTCTCGGGCTGCACATCGAGAATGCGCTCGTGCCCGTTCGTCGCCGCGCCGCCGGCCTGCTCGACGATGAACGACATCGGATTCGCCTCGTACATGAGCCGCAGCTTGCCCGGTTTGTCCGGGGTCCGCTTGTCCGCCGGGTACATGAAGATGCCGCCGCGATGCAAGATCCGATGCACATCGGCAACCATCGATGCGACCCAGCGCATGTTGAAATCGGCCTGACGCACGCCCGTCTTGCCGGCCAGCAGCTCGTCGACATATCGCTGTACTGGCGGATACCAGTGGCGAGCGTTCGAGGCGTTGATCGCGAATTCCCGCGTGTCTTCCGGAATGCGCAAGTTGGCATGCGTGAGCACCCACGAACCGAGTTCGCGGTCGAGCGTGAAGCCATTCACGCCATCGCCGGTCGTCAATACGAGCATGGTTTGCGGTCCATAGACCGCGTAGCCTGCCGCGACCTGCTGCGTGCCGGGCTGAAGGAACGATTGCTCGGTCGCGACTTGCCCGTCAGGGCAGCGCAGCACCGAAAAAATAGTACCGATCGATACGTTGACGTCGATGTTCGATGAACCGTCCAGCGGGTCGAACACGAGCAGATATTCTCCGCGCGGATAGTTGGCCGGAATCGGAAACAGCTTTTCCATTTCCTCGGACGCCATCGCGGCAAGGTTGCCGCCCCATTCGTTCGCGTCGAGGAGAATTTCGTTCGACAGGATGTCGAGCTTTTTCTGGACCTCGCCTTGAACGTTTTCGCTGCCCGCCGTACCGAGCGCTTCCCCCAAAGCCCCTTTGCTGACGTGATAGCTGATGAGCTTGCAAGCGCGCGCGACGACTTCGATCAAAAGACGCAAGTCGGCCGGCAGCTTGTTGGTTTCGCGTTGTTGCTCGATCAGAAATTTCGTGAGGGTAGTGCGTCGTTGCAGAGACATTGCGGTACTCCGAAAGCCAGGGGATGCCGTGGATTTTACCCGCCGCGACGCCGATGGCCGCGAGTTTTTGTAGGCAGGCGCACGGTCGGCACGAAAAAAACGGGCACGTGCGTGCCCGTTCGTTGGGTCGCGAAGCGCCACCAAACGGCGCTCCACGGCATCAAGCCAACGCTTTCTCGACGATCTCGCGTACGTCGCGTGACGAAGCCTTCGCAGCCACTTGCTGCAGCGCCTCGCGCATGCGCTCGCGCAACGCCGGCGTGTAGCGACGCCAGAGTTCCAGCGAGCGTGCGAGGCGCGCGGCCACCTGGGGATTGAGCGCATCGAGCGCCACGACCTGTTCCGCCCAGAACGCGTAGCCCGAGCCGTCGGCCGCATGGAACTGCGCGGGATTGCCCGAGCAGAAGCTGAAGATCAACGAACGCGCTCGGTTCGGATTGCGCAAGGTGAACGCCGGATGACTCATGAGCTTGCGCACGATCTCGATCACGGGCCGCTTCTCGCTACCGCGCTGCGTGGCCTGCATCGAGAACCACTTGTCGATGACGAGCGGCTCGCGCTCGAACCTGCGATAGAAGTCTTCGAGCGCACGCTCCGCGATCGGCGTATTCGTCGCGGCACCCGCGGCGATGAGCGTCGCGAGCGCGGCCGCACGATCGGTCATGTTGTCGGCGGCGTCGTACTGCGCATTCGCGAGCCGCACGGCGTCGGACGGGTCGTCGAGCTCGGCAAGGTAGGCCAGCGCGAGATTCTTGAGGGCGCGATGGCCCGCGGCTTGCGCCGTCGGCTCGTACGGGTCCGGCGTCACATGATTTTCGTAGAGGCTCAGCCACTGGTCGCGCAGCGCCGTGGCGAGGCGCTTGCGCACGAATTGCCGCGCGCGGTGCACCGCCGACGGGTCGGACTCGGCCATCTGCTCGGCAAGGTACGACTCCGAGGGCAGCACGAGCGCGAGCTCGCGAAACGCGGGTGAGATCGTCTTGTCGGTCAGCACACGCGCGAATGCCGCGACAACGGAATCGTCGAGCGTGAGCGGCTCGTCGGCTGCCGCGCGCGCGGCCAACGCCAGCAGCTCGCGCGTGGCGAGGCGCTGGCCAGCCTCCCATCGATTGAATGGATCGCTGTCGTGCGCGAGCAAAAACGCCAATTCGTCATGGGTGTAGTCGTACTCGACGATCACCGGTGCCGAAAAGTTGCGCAGCAGGGAAGGCAAGGGCGCTTCGGCCACATCGACGAACGTGAACTGCGCTTCGTTCTCCGTCAGCTCCAGCACACGCGTCGTCCCGGCCGCAGCGGGCTCCCCTTCGAGACGGAGCGGCAGATCGGCGCCGTTGCGGCCGATGAGACCCATCGCAAACGGAATCAGGAGCGGGCCTTGTTGTGTTTCGCGCGCAGCGGGCGCCGCGTCCGCATACCGTTGCGAGAGCGTGATCGTGAAGCGCTTGGTTTTTTCATCGTACGCTGTCCGCACGCCGACACGCGGCGTGCCGGCCTGGCTGTACCAGCGCTCGAATTGCGCCAGATCGCGCCCGTTCGCATCGGCCAGCGCATGGCGGAAATCGTCGCACGTGACGGCTTGCCCGTCATGCCGCTTGAAGTAGAGATCCATACCGCGGCGAAAACCGTCGCGCCCGAAGAGCGTCTGATACATGCGCACGACTTCGGCGCCTTTCTCGTAGACGGTCATCGTATAGAAGTTGTTGATTTCGACGTAGCTCTCGGGGCGCACCGGATGCGCCATGGGGCCCGCGTCTTCCGCGAATTGCATCTGCCGCAGCACGCGTACATCCTCGATGCGTTTCACGGCGCGCGCCGTTTCGTCGGTCGCGCCGCCTTGCATATCGGCCGAGAACTCCTGATCGCGAAAGACGGTAAGCCCTTCCTTCAGGCTCAATTGGAACCAGTCGCGGCAGGTGACGCGATTGCCTGTCCAGTTATGGAAATACTCGTGGCCGACCACGGCCTCGATGTTGGCGAAATCGGTATCGGTGGCGGTTTCGGGGTTGGCCAGGACATACTTCGTGTTGAAGATGTTCAGGCCTTTGTTTTCCATGGCGCCCATGTTGAAATCGCTGACGGCGACGATCATGAAGCGGTCGAGATCGAGCTCGAGGCCGAAGCGCGCTTCGTCCCACCGAATCGCGTTGACGAGCGAATCCATGGCGTGTCGCGTCTTGTCGAGATCATGCGGCTCGACCCAGACCTGCAGCAGTTTTTCCTTGCCGGAGCCGGTGCGGATTCGCTCTTCGAGCGCGACGAGTTTGCCGGCGACCAGCGCGAAAAGGTAGCTCGGCTTCTTGAACGGGTCCTGCCATTTGGCGAAGTGGCGTCCGTCCGGCAAATCGCCCGTGTCGACGAGATTGCCGTTCGAGAGCAGGACCGGATAGGCGGTTTTGTCCGCGCGCAGCGTCACCGTGTAGGTGGCCATGACGTCGGGGCGATCGAGAAAGTAGGTGATGCGCCGAAAACCTTCGGCCTCGCATTGGGTGAAAAAGTTGCCGCTCGAGACGTAAAGGCCGGAGAGCGTCGTATTCTCGGCCGGCTTGCACGCGCTCACTATCGTCAGCTCGAACGTGTCGGGTACGGCGTCGAGCACCAGGCCGTGCTCGTGGACGCGATGCTCCGCGGAAGACGTGCCGTCGAGCGAGACCGAGAGAAGTTCCAACGCTTCGCCCATGAGTTCCAGGCGTGCAGCATGCGCGGCGCCGGGGTTGCGTCGCACCCGCATCGTGTTCTTGACGATCGTGCGTTCGGCAACGAGATCGAACTCGAGCGCAACCGAGTCGATGAGAAAAGCCGGCGGCGTATAGTCGGCCCGGCGGATCACAGCGGAATTGGCGGTATCGGACATGGCGGATCGGGAAAATGGACCGTTTGGGCTCGCGCATCAGCGGCGAGGTCGTCATCCATTGTACAAAGCCGGCCGGCGCGGCGCTGCAGGCTCGGCGTATCATCGCGACGAGGCCCGGGGTGAAGGCAGGCCCCGTAGCAAAACAGAGGAAGATATGAAGGCGAAGTGGCAACAGGTAAGACGTGCGGTCGCGCCGGTCTGCGCCGTGTCGGCATTGACGTTGGCGGGGTGTACGACCTACGTGAGCTCGCAGGTCACGGCTTTTTCGGAATGGAGCGGCAGCGACGCAACGCGGACTTATTCATTCGACCGCACCCCGGCGCAGCAAAACAGCCTCGAGCAAGCGACCTACGAGCAACTCGTTGCCTCCGAGCTCGATCGTTATGCGTTCCGGCGTGTACCGCGTACCGACGCACATTATCTCGTGGGACTCGGTTACAAGACCGATGCCGGCGCGATGACTGTCACGCAGCCGGTCTACTATGGGAACCCCTGGCCGGGCCCGTTCTGGCGGCCCATGGGCCCGTTTGGGCCCTTTGGCGGGTTCCCGCCGGATTATGTGAGCCAAACCTATCCGGTCTACACGCATACGCTGGGCGTGCGGATCACCGAGCGCTCGACAGGCCGGGAAGTCTACAACGTCACCGCGCGCACAACGAACGATGAGCCCTCGCTAGTGCAGGCCATGCCTTATCTTGCCCGCAGCGCGTTGGCCGATTTCCCGCTCGGCAACGGGGTCGTGCGCACGGTGCGCATACCCGTCGATTCGCATGGCGGCGCGGCGTCGAACGAGGTGCCGGTCGCACCGCCGGCAACAGGCCGCGCTCCTGCTGCAGCATCCGTCCCGGCGGCGCAATAGCATCGTCACGGCCGCCTGCTTTCGCCGCGGCCGTCCGCGCCCGTCAAACCGTTCCGCGCACCAGCCCGAGCACCCCGAGCACGATGAACAGGACGGCTGCGATCACATGCACGGTGCGTGTCGGCAGACGGTGAGCGAAGCGCTCGCCGAGCAGGATGGCCGGCACGTTGGCCAGCATCATGCCGAGGGTGGTGCCGGCCACCACGCCGATGAAGTCGTGAAATCGTGCGGCCAGCGCGACGGTCGCGATCTGCGTCTTGTCGCCCATTTCAGCCAGAAAGAACGTGACGAGGGTGGCGCCGAAGACGCCAAGCCGGCCGCGCGCGACGTTTGCCTCGTTTGCATCGAGCTTGTCGGGTATCAGCACCCAGATGCCCATGGCGATGAACGAGATCGTCAATGCCCAACGCATGACCGTCGGCGTGACGAGCGCGCCGAGCCAATTCCCGATTGCGCCGGCGCCCGCATGGTTGGCCAGCGTAGCGACGAGCACGCCGAGCATGATCGGAATGGGCTTGCGGTAGCGGGCCGCAAGGACTAGGGAGAGCAATTGAGTCTTGTCGCCGATTTCAGCGAGCGCGACGGCGCCGGTCGAGATCAGAAAGGCTTGGTCCACGTTGTTGGTTCTTCCCGGGCCGAGATGTGTACGAGCGACGACCCGCGGCGACACCGGGCCCATAAACGGCGCGCGTGCGGGTCATCGGTCTCGCCAGGCCCGAGGCTGCATCCGCCATGGCCGTAGGCCAAGTCTGTTGACGGATGCCCCCGCCGCGCTCGGCATGACCGGTGAACCGGCGCGAAGCGGCGGGGCGGCTACTCCCCAATGAGGGACGGATTCTAACACAGGCGCGGCGCTGGGCCGCGGAACCGGGCGGCCGGGCAGCCTCGCGTCGCGCCGGCGTTCAGTGGGCGGCGAGCGCGCGTCGGCGGCGCGCATCGTCGTCGCGGCGATGTACGCATCGGCCTGCCACATAGGTCTCGAATACTGCGCGATCGTCGCCGAGCAAGGCGAACGCGAACAGTCGTTCCTCGAGCGACTCGGCACGCTGCATACGCCGCTCGAGCAGCGGTGTGGCCTGCGGATCGAGCACGATGAAATCGGCTTCGGTCTGCGGCGCCAGCGTGCCGATGGTCCCGTCCAGATCGAGAGCCTGCGCGGCACCGGCCGTGGCGAGCCAGAACATGCGCGTCGCGCTGAGGTGATGCCCGCTCAGACGCGCGACTTTATGCGCTTCGTTCATCGTCCGCAGCATGGAGAAAGCGGTGCCCCCGCCCACGTCGGTGCCGAGCGTCACCGCCATGCCATGCGCGCCTGCCTTGGCAATATCGAACAGACCGCTGCCGAGAAAGAGATTCGATGTCGGGCAATGCGAAGCGACGGCTCCGCTCTCGGCCATGCGAGCCCGATCGCGATCGTCGAAATGAATGCAGTGCCCATAAATCGCACGGCGGCGCAGCAGTCCATGGCGATCGTAGACATCGAGATAACTGCGATAACCCGGGTAGAGCGCGGCCACCCACTTGATCTCGTCGACGTTCTCGGCGACGTGCGTCTGAACGAATACGTCCGGATGGGCTTGCGCGAGCGCGCCGCATGCTTGCAGCTGCTCGGGCGTCGATGTCGGCGCGAAACGCGGAGTGAGCGCGTAGAGCTGCCGCCCTTTGCCGTGCCAGCGCGCGATCAGCTCAGCGCTGTCGTCATAGCCCGATTGCGCGGTGTCGCGCAGGAATTCGGGGCAATTGCGGTCCATCAACACCTTGCCCGCGATCATGCGCAACTGCCGCGCTTCGCTCGCGGCGAAGAATGCGTCGACCGATTCCTTGTGCACGGTGCAGTAGACGAGCGCGGTCGTCGTGCCGCAAGCGAGCAGCTCCTCGAGGAAAAAGTCCGCGGTTTCCCGCGCCGATGCCGCGTCGGAAAAACGCCGTTCCGTCGGGAACGTGTAGTGCTCGAGCCAGGGGAGAAGGCCGGACGCCGGTGAGGCGATCATGTCCGTCTGCGGGTAGTGCACGTGCGTATCGATGAAGCCCGGTACGATCAGCTTGCCGGTGAGGTCGCGCAACTGCGTGTCGGGCGTCAATTGGTCTGCAAGCGCGGCGTAGCTGCCTTTTGCGACCACATGCCCCGCTTCGACGATGAGCAGTCCGTCTTCTTCGAAGCGGGCCGCATCGTCGGATTCGGCTGGATCGCCGGCGAAGCCGAGCAGCATGGCGCGATAGGCGGTGCGTCCCACACCGTGCTTGTCGATTGGGCTCATGGTCGGAAATGTTCCTGTGCTGAAACTGAAAAACGGCGCCGCATCGGTGCGGCGCGCACGTCTACGGCTTCCAATATGCGTCGAGCTTTGCAATGAACGCGTCGAGCTCGCGTGGCGTGACGAAGGAGGCTTCGAAGCTGTTGCGAATGAGTGTGTACACGTCGCGGTCGGTCAGTCCGAGCGCTTCGACCGCTGCCAGGTAGTTCGCATTGACGTAGCCGCCGAAGTAGGCCGGATCGTCCGAGTTGATCGTCACGGCCACACCGCGATCGAGCAGTGCTTTCAAGGTGTGCCGTTTCATGTCGTCGAATACGCGCAGCTTCAGATTCGACAGCGGGCAGACGGTCAGTGCAACGCGGGTATCGGCAAGCCGCGTCACGAGCGCGGGGTCTTCGATGCTGCGCACACCGTGATCGATGCGATCGACCAACAGCAGATCGAGTGCTTCGTAAATGTACGAAGGCGGGCCTTCCTCGCCCGCATGCGCGACGAGCTTCAGACCTCGCTTGCGTGCCTGCGCGAAAACGCGTTCGAATTTGGAGGGCGGATGGCCGCGCTCCGACGAATCGAGACCGACGCCGATCAACCGGTGCGCGTAGGTATCGAAGAGCGGCAGCGCGGCCGAGTAGGTGGCGAGCGCATCGTCTTCGGACAGATGTCGTAAGAAGCAGAGAATCAGCTTGCTGGATAAGCCGCGACGCTCGCCCTCGGCCAGCGCCCGCTCGATGCCCGCGACCACCGTTTCGATCGGCACGCCGCGCTCGGTATGCGTTTGCGGATCGAAGAATATCTCGGTATGCACCACGCCATCGGCGAGTGCGCGCTCGACATAGGCCGCGGTCATGTCGTAGAAGTCGTCTTCGGTGAGCAACACGCTCGCGCCGGCGTAGTAGATGTCGAGGAACGACTGCAGATCGGTGAACGCATAGGCGGCGCGCAGCGCTTCGATCGACGGGTAAGCGAGCGCAACGCCGTTGCGTTCGGCAAGCTTGAAGATCAGCTCGGGCTCGAGCGATCCTTCGATATGGATATGGAGCTCGGCCTTCGGCGCACCGGCGATTTTTTCAGCGAATGTCGGGGTCATGGTCGATCGTTGAAGACAACGGGGAAGAGGGAGGCGACGGTGCGGCGCGCGGCGCACGCCGCGTTCGCACGCTTTCGACGGCTTGCAGCAATTGGGCCGCCGCCGAAATCGCAATGGCCTCCGGCGATTTGTCGGCGATGCCGGAAACCCCGATCGGGCAGTGCATGCGCGCGATGAGAGCGGGGTCGATGCCGCGCGCAGCGAGCCGATGTTCGAATTGCCGGCGCTTCGTCAGCGAGCCGATCATGCCGAAAAATGCGAAATCGCCGCGTCTGAGGATGCGCTCGGCCAGCGCAAGGTCGCGCGCGTGATTGTGCGTCATTACGATGAAATAGCTCGCGGGCTCGGCTTCGTCGACGGCTTCGTCCGGCGCATCGTTTGCGTCGATCGTCACGTTCGGCAGATCTAGCGGCGAGACCGGTACGAGGTGCTGTTCGAATTGGGCATCGCGCTCGTCGACCCAGCGCACGCGGCACGGCAGCGTCGCGAGGATCCGGACCAGCGCGGCACCGACATGTCCGGCGCCGAACAGCACCACCGGAAACTCGCGCGCCACGATCGTCTCGGTCAGGAGCGCGTTGCCTTCATCGAACCCGGTGCCGTCCCAGAGCAGGCAGTCCGGCATGTCGCAGCCGGGTTGCGCATCGGAAAGGAGCACGCTGTCGGGCGATGGACCGAACGACACGCTGCGCACACTCGCTTTTCCCGCCGCGAGGCGCTTGGCGAGCGTCGCCACCCAGCCGAGATCGCCTACATCGAGGCGTTCGAACGCCAGCATCACTGCACCGCCACAGCATTGGCCGAGGCTCGGTCCGAGCGCAAGACGTTCGAGCCTGCGCATGTGCGGCACGCGCGTGCCGTCGCGCAGAACCTCGCGGGCGATCTCGATCGCCCGCCATTCGAGATGTCCGCCGCCGATCGTATGGCGCGCGGTGTCGCGTGTCACGATCATCTTCGTGCCGGCTTCGCGCGGGGCCGATCCCTCCACGCGCGCGACGGTGACGAGCACCACGGCGTCGCCATGTGCGAGCAGATGCTGAAGGTCGGACAACCATGTTTGCATGCGGAGACGATCCTCTTCAGGCAGTGCTTGCTGTGCGACCCAACGCGCAGATGGCCGCGAGGATCGCTTCGGGCGTCGCCGGCGCGCGCAGCGGCGGGGCCGAGCGCGCGTGCGGGGCGGCCGCGGCGACGGCGTCGCGGATGGCCAGAAAAACCGAGAAGGCGAGCAGCAGTGGCGGCTCGCCGACGGCCTTCGAACGGAATACGGTCGGCTCCACGTTTTCGTTCCGATAAAGGGCGACGTGAAACGCGGCCGGCGTATCGCTGATCGCGGGGATTTTATAGGTCGACGGGGCGTGGGTCATGAGCCGTCCATCAGCGTTCCACCAGAGTTCTTCGGTCGTCAGCCAGCCCATGCCCTGGATGAATCCCCCTTCGACCTGCCCGAGATCGATCGCCGGGTTGATCGATCGGCCCGCATCGTGCAGCAAATCGGCACGCAGGAGCTTCCATTCGCCGGTCAGGGTGTCGACGACCACTTCCGATACCGCGGCACCGTACGCAAAGTAGTAGAACGGGTGCCCCGTCAGCGTTTTCGCATCCCAATGCACTTTCGGGGTGGCGTAAAAACCGTCCGACCAGAGTTGCACGCGGGCGAGGTAGGCCTCGTTTACCAACTGCGCGAAGGGCAACGATGCACCATCGAGCGATACGCAGCCGTTGGCGAAGATCGCATCGCCCGGCTGGCCGCCGAGCAGCCGCGCCGCCATTTCGGCCAAGCGCGCGCGGATGGTTTGCGCAGCCGCTTCGGCGGCCTTGCCGTTCAGGTCGCTGCCGGTCGAAGCCGCCGTGGCCGACGTATTGGCGACTTTCGACGTGTCCGTCGCCGTCACGCGCACCTGCTCGAGCGGCAGCCCCAGCACATGCGCGACGACTTGTGCCACTTTCGTATTGAGGCCCTGGCCCATCTCCGTGCCGCCGTGATTGACGAGTACGGAGCCGTCCCGATAGACGTGCACGAGCGCGCCGGCCTGATTGAGGAACGGCACGTTGAACGAGATGCCGAACTTGACCGGCGTGATCGCAATGCCGCGTTTGAGCACGGGGCTCGCTTCGTTGAATGCCGCGAGCGCCGCGCGGCGCTCGCGATAGTCGCTCGATTCGAGCAGTTGCGCAGTCAGCGGAGCAAGGATGTTGTCGTCGACGCGTTGGCCGTACGGCGTGACGTCCCGCTCGCCGATGCCGTAGAAATTGGCCAGACGGACATCGAGCGGGTCCCGCCCGAGCGCGCGCGCGATATCGTCGATCATGACTTCGGTCACGAGCGCGCCTTGCGGCCCCCCGAAGCCGCGAAACGCGGTATTCGATTGCGTGTTCGTCTTGCAGGCCAGCGCCGCGATTTCGACATCGGACAAATAGTAGGCGTTGTCGACGTGACAGACCGCGCGCGTGGCGACGGCTCCCGAGAGATCCGCCGAATAGCCGGCGCGCAATGCAATTTCGACGCGCGCGCCCGCGATGCGGCCTTCGCTATCGAAGCCAACCTCGTATCGGTAGACGGCGTCGTGGCGCTTGCCCGTTATCAGAAAATCGTCGTCGCGGTCTGCGCGTAGTTTGACGGGCCGCTTGAGCTTTGAAGCGGCGAGCGCGGCAATACAGACGAACACGGCCGACTGCGACTCCTTCCCGCCAAAGCCCCCGCCCATGCGCCGGCATTCGCACAGGACGCGATGCGCGGGCCAGCCGAGCATATGCGCGACGACCTGCTGCATTTCGCTCGGATGCTGCGTCGAGCTATAGACGAGCATGCCGGCGCCTTCCTTCGGAACGGCATAGGCGATTTGCCCTTCGAGATAGAACTGTTCCTGTCCGCCGACTTCGAACTCGCCTGTCAACCGGTGCGGTGCGGCGGCAATCCTGGCCGCGGGATCGCCTCGCACGAGATGCAGCGGAGGCAGCACGTACTGCTGGCGATCGCGGGCCGCTTGCGCGGTCAGCACGGCCTCCAGCGGTTCGTAGCGCACGATGTCGCCGCTTTTGGCGAGCGCCGCGGCTTGCCGCGCGAGGTCGCGGCTCGTCGCGATCACGGCAAAAACGGGTTGCCCGAGATAGGAGACGGTGCCCTCGGCAAGGATCGGATCGTCGTGAAGGACCGGGCCACAGTTGTTTTCGCCGGGGATATCGGCCGCCGTCAATACCGCGACCACGCCCGGGGCAGCCCTCACGGTTTCGAGATCGAGCGAGACGATGTGCGCATGCGCGTGGCGCGATAAGCCGAGCGCGACATGGAGCGTGCCGGCGAACTCCGGCAGATCGTCGGTGTAGGCGGCTTCGCCGCTCACATGCAATTCGGCCGATTCGTGCGGGCGCGCCACGCCGATCGCGGCGCTCGGCTGGGAAGCCGTCCCCATGCGTTCGGCGGATGCTTCGGTCATCAGATTCATCGCATCTCCTTGGCCGGTCGGGCGGTGGGCTCGAACGAGAACGCTTCGACCTCGCTTGCTGCCAACGGCGCCTCGTCGCGCGTTTCGAGATGAAAGCGCCAGAGCAGATTACGGGCGACGGTCATACGGTAGGTATTCGATGCGCGCATATCGGTGAGCGGCACGAAGTCCTGTTCGAGCGCATTCATGGCGCGTTGCGCGCTCGCCTCGTCCCACACCTCGCCGACGAGCGCGGCTTCGGCACTGGCCGCACGCTGTGGGGTCGCGGCCATGCCGCCGAAGGCGATACGCGCCGAGACGATTTTTCCGTTGTCGATTTCGAGTGCGAATGCGCCGCATACCGCCGAGATATCCTGATCGTAGCGCTTCGACACCTTGTACGTACGAAATCGCAGCTGGGCCCGCGGGAGCGGTACACGAACGGCGGCGAGGAATTCGCCCGGCTCGAGTGCCGTCTTCTGATAGCCGAGATAGAACGCGTCGAGCGCAAGCGTGCGGGAAGCCTTGTCCCGCCGCAACACGACCTGCGCGCCGAGCGCGATCAAAGCCGGCATCGAATCGCCGATGGGCGAGCCGTTCGCGACGTTGCCGCCGAGCGTGCCCGCATTGCGTATCGGCAGCGACGCGAAGCGCCGTGCCAGCTCGGCGAGCGCGGGGTACTCGCCGACGAGCGCGGCGTAGGCGTCCTCGAGCGAGGCGGCGGCGCCGATGGTGAGCATCGATGCGTCGCGCTCGATGCGCTTCAGTTCCTCGACGTTGCCGATATAGAGCAGATCGCCGAGGCCGCGCATTTGCTTCGTCACCCAGAGCCCGACGTCCGTGCTGCCCGCGAGCACGCATGCCTGGGGGTGTGCCGCGCGCAGGGCCGCGAATGCGTCGAGCGTCACCGGCGCGCGAAATGTCGTCGTGCCGGAGTCTGCAGTGTGCGTTTCGCGGCTCGCGTATTCGAACGTTTCGTCGCGGCGCAATGCGCGCAGCGCCGCGACGACGGGCGCGCGATCGAGCGCGGTGCGCGCATGGCGCCCGCCGTCGAACATGGCCTGTGCGGCCTCGACGATCGGCCGGTACCCGGTGCAGCGGCACAGATTGCCGGACAGCGCGGTCGCGATTTCATCGCGCGAGGGCGCCTGGCTTTCTCCTTGCCGGTTTTCGTAGAGCGCCCACATCGACATGGCAAAGCCCGGCGTACAAAAACCGCATTGCGATGCATGGCAATCGACGAGCGCGCGCTGCACGGGATGCAGCGTGCCATCCGGGCGGCGCAGGTCTTCGACCGTGAAAAGGGCGCGCGAATCGAGCGTGGGCAGGAATTGAATGCAGGCGTTGACGGCCTTGAGCGCGAGCGCGCCGCGGGCGTCGAGTTCGCCGACGACCACCGTGCACGCGCCGCAGTCACCCTCGGCGCAGCCCTCCTTGGTGCCCGTGCACTGGAGGTCTTCGCGCAAGTGCTGAAGCACGGTGCGGGTGGCCGGGGCGTCGTGCACTTCGTGAATCGCGCCGCGGTAGTAAAAGCGGATGGGATGCGTGGTCATGGCCGAATCCTGGAGTTGCGGATCAGGCGCGCGTTACGCTTCGTACCGGCAACGGCCGGCTCGCGCACGTGGATCGCCATCCAGAGCACAAGATAGCACCGCAATATGCGGCGAAGATCGTCCGGCGCTGATGGTCGCTATCAGCGCCAGCATAATTACGGCTCTACGATGCGCGGCACGCGTGGAAGTTGCAAGCCATCGCCGTGTTGCACCGCGAAGACGGCGGGGGGCGTGAGCCGGCCGCGTGTGTCGGCGCGCTCAGCGCTCAGACCGCATGCAGACGACCCTTGGCGCGCCGACGCCAGAGACTGGCGGCCACGGCGAGGAACGTCAGCACGAAGGCGACGAGCGCCCACCCGGGCAGCAGAAGACCGAGAATGGGCGGGTAAACCGTTTCGCACAGGCCCGCGACCTTGAACACGCTCGGCAGCCAATGGGCGGGCGGCAGGGCGTCGACGACGGGCTGCAGTGCATCGAATCCGCAGCTGAAGCCGGGATGGAGCTGGATGAAGAGGTGACGCACGGCGGTGCCGACGCCCGCGGCGGCGACGACCGCAATCAGTGTTTCGAACACGCGAACGCCTTGCCAGCCGCCGCGCGTTGCGCCGGCGAACGCCAGAATTGCGATCAGGATGAAGAAATAGCGCTGAATGATGCAAAGTGGGCAGGGATCTTCGCCCTTCGCGAACTGCAGATAAAGCGCGCCGCCGACGAGGCTCAGCGAGACGAGACCGAGCAGCACGAGTAGGCGGCGTTCGCGGCGCAGGGACAGGAGGTCGTTCATGAAGCGTGGGCTCCGAGGGGCAAATCGCTGCATTTTAGTGTGAATTGCCGCAGCCAGTGGCATCGAGCGTGCGTGACGATCCGCACGCCCTGAACCGGCTCAGCGAATCGAGTCGAGCACGCGTTCGACCGCGAGCGCCACGCCGAGGAGCGCGTCGTCGCGATGCGGTCCCGCGGCGAGCATCAGCCCCACGGGCGCGTCCCCGCGTGCGTGGCACGGCAGCGAAACGGCGCAGGCGTCCAGGACGTTGAACGTGCTCGGGTTACGCAGTACCAGCGCGTTGATGCGCGCATACGTTGCATCGTCGCGATCACAGTCTGCGACACGGGGCGGCGCGATCGGCACAGTCGGCGCGACGATCGCATCGAAGTGCTGCCAAAGGGTTTCTTCCGCGGCTTTCATGAGCGCTGCGCGCTCGGCGATGAGATCGAGGTAATCCGTCGCCCGGGCGCTTTCCCCTTTGAGAATCCGCGCGAGCACGCGCGGATCGTAGCGCTCGCGCTGCGTGGCGATGTGCCCGCGATGCCAGGCGTAGGCCTCCATCGCCGAAAAGCCGAAACGGTTGATCTCGGGCAGGCGCTCGAGCGGTGCGAAATGGACATCGGAGAGGATCGCGCCGGCCGCTTCCAGGTGCTTGAGCGCTGTGTCGAGCGCTTGAGCGACGCTCGGCTCGACATCGTCGGTGACGTAGTGGGTCAGCACCCCGAGACGCACGCCTTCGAGCGGGCGCCGAGCGGGAACGCGCGGCTCGAGACCGGCGAGGATGCGATCGACGAGCGCACAGCAGGCCACGGATACGCCTATCGGCCCGAACGAATCGAGCGTGGTGGATAACGGCACGGCACCTTCGCGCGGAATACGGCTTGCGGTCGGCTTGAACCCGGTCAGACCGCAAAATGCGGCCGGGATGCGGATCGAGCCGCCAGTGTCCGTGCTGAGCGCGACGGCGGCCATGCCGTCGGCGACCGACGCCCCTGCGCCCGACGACGAGCCGCCCGCGATGCGGGCCTCGCCCGGCTCGCCCCGACGGTACGGCGAGAGCGGCGTGCCGTAGTGCGGATTGAGGCCCAAGCCCGAAAACGCGAATTCGGACATGTTCGTGCGGCCGATGAGCACGGCGCCGGCGTTGCGCAAACGCGCCACGACGGGAGCGTCGGCTCGAGCCGGCGGCGCGTCGGCCAGCACGCGGGAGCTCGCGCGCGTGACCTGGCCCTTCACGTCGAACAGATCCTTGATCGAGACCGGGATGCCCGCGAGCGGGGACAGTACGGTCCCGGCGGCCCGCAGGCGATCGTGCGCGTCCGCGGCGGCACGTGCCGCTTCGGCATCCGCCTGCATGAAGACGGTCGAGCCTTGACCCGCCGGATCGCCAATGCGCTCGAGCGCGGTTTCGACGAGCACGCGGCTCGTCGTTTTACCGGTTGAGAGATCGTCGGCGAGGCGGGCGAGCGGAGGGAAGGGAGCGAATTCGGTGGCCATGGGGTGACGGTGTCGAGTCGGATGGGGGCATAGCGCACAGCATGCTGTAGGCATTGTAGCGGTGGCATGCGGCATGCGCAGGCAGGCGAGCCTGAGCGAAACAACCGGGTCGCACGGCGGGCGTCGCGGGGCCGCCGGCCCGCATCGATCCGCCACGATTGCCGCGACTTTGCACGGTGGCGGATAATGGGTGCTCTTTCATCGCTGTGCGTGCGACGCGCGCGCCTGTCCCATCGTCATGAGCGAAAAAACGCCACCGAACGCCGGCCACGCCGGTCCAGACACTCCAGTCCACTCCTCCAGCGATTCTTTTGCCGCACCGCATACGTCCGAGCCGTCGGGCACGACGGCGGGAGCGGCGTCCCCGGGCGGACCCGACGCACCGCCGCCGCTGGCCCCGGCCGGCGGCGCGGGAGCGAGCGGTACCGCTGCCGAAGCAGCGGCGCGTGCGTCGACCGATACGCCCGGGAGTGCTTCGACGGTGGCCGTTACCCCCGAAGCGGCGCCCCCGCAATCGGGCGCGGCGGCTGAAGCCGCCGAAGCGCGGGCGTCGGCGGCGCGCGAGACGTCGGCACAGGAGAGCGCCGCGCACGAGGCCGAACGATCGCCGGGAGGAGGGGCGCCGCCGCCGGGATTCGGTGCGCCGCCCGACTTCGATGTCCCGCGCCCGCCGCCCCCGGGCGCCGCCGGGACCGTGTCCAGACCTGCCTATCTGAAGTACAACGACTCGGCGTGGACGGTCTTCGGCCGGACGATCGCGGCGCGCGCGCGACTCTTTTTCGACCGGGCGGGGCAGCGGATCACCCAACGCACGCTGCGCATCGGCGTGTCGGCACGGATCTTTCACCCCGAGCCGGGGGCGATCGGGTTGCGGGGCAAAACGCTGCAATATCTCGAGGAATCGGTGGCGCACTGGGTGATGTCGCGCGATGTGATGGTCTTCATGATTCCGACGGTCGGCCATCAAGGCATGCTTCATCCGAGCAACATCCGCCTGCGCGATTACGCCAAGCATCTCGACGGCCTGTTGCTGCAGGGCGGCGCCGATGTCTCGCCGCAGACGTATGCCGCCACGGAAACATTGGCCGAATGGCCGGGCGATCGCGTGCGCGACATGTACGAGCTCGAACTGCTGCACGAATTCATCGAATCGGGCAAGCCGGTGCTCGGAATTTGCCGCGGGTGCCAACTCATCAATGTCGCGTTTGGCGGCTCGCTCTATCAGGACATCGCGACCGAAGTGCCGACAGCGGGCGTCCATGTCAATGAGCGTTACGATCAGCATCGGCACTCGGTCCGGTTCCCGGATGGCTCGACCCTGGTCAATATGTTCCCGGGGCGCCGCGAGGCGCTGGTCAATTCGATCCACCATCAGGCCGTGAAGACGCTGGGCCGCGACTTGAACGTGGAGGCGGTCTCGGCTGGGGACGGGCTGATCGAGGCGGTGCGCTATCGGCGGGCGCCGTTCGTGATGGGCGTGCAATGGCACCCCGAATTCCATCGCGCGGGCGGCCCGGAGCTGCTCGATTGCACGCCGCTGCTCGACAGCTTTTTGCGCGCGGCGCGCGAGACGCGTCTGTGAGCCGCATGCGGTGCCGCGGCGGCGACAAAGGTGTTGACACGATTCAGCAGGTTATACATAATCTCGCTTCTCCGGTGACAAGCCTTTGAGCGCGATGCGCTGAGCCAGGCGAGTCGATCGTCAGCCGGGGAGGCGCACTGCGGGAGTAGCTCAGTTGGTAGAGCGCAACCTTGCCAAGGTTGAGGTCGCGAGTTCGAGACTCGTCTCCCGCTCCAGTTTCGCGAAGATGTTGCGGCGGCGAGGCAAATTGCCGGGCAGCATTGAACATGCAGGTCAAAGCGGGAGTAGCTCAGTTGGTAGAGCGCAACCTTGCCAAGGTTGAGGTCGCGAGTTCGAGACTCGTCTCCCGCTCCAGGTGGATAGGGGAAGCTGAGCTTCCCTTTTTGTTTAGTCATTCGCGGTTCGTTGTAGCCTGGCAGGCCGCGACGTCCGGTGAGTCCGCTTACGGCGCGATAGCAAAGCGGTTATGCAGCGGCCTGCAAAGCCGTGTAGGCCGGTTCGACTCCGGCTCGCGCCTCCAGACAGAAAAAAAGCCCTGATCCGTCAGGGCTTTTTTTCTGCGACAGATTCCTCTGGGGAACTGACGTGTCCTCCGTCGCCTGACTTGGCTCCCGTTTCATTGCTGGCTGTCCAGCGCCTCTAATATCAAAGGCATCAGCGACCTGTCGGCGGCCACAAACTCGAACTGATCGCGCAGGGACGGTAAATAAAACAAACCGCTGTGATTGTGCGGGACTCCGACTTCATCCAGAAACAACGTGCCTGCGGCTAAATCCCAGCTTTTCAAGTACTCAGCGCAGCCACTTAAAATGCCTTCGGCGACCAGGCATAAATCCAGGCAAGGCGATGCCAAACGCCTAAAGTCATCCACATAGCGCAATAGAGTAGACATCGTATCCAATTGTCGCTCGTGTAAGCGCCGATCGTGAGCAAAGCCAGTAGAGAAAATGGTTTTATTTGTGCGGGTGGCTCGGTGAACTGGTGCGCCATTTTTCATCAAGCCGTTTCCTCGTTTGGCGTGATAAATGTCGCCGTTTGGTAAATTGACCACAAAAGCGTATTGAATGCGATTATTTGAAACGAGGCTGATCGAGGTACTGAAATATGGGAAGCCTATTATCGCGTTCATTGTGCCGTCGAGCGGGTCGACGAGCCAAAAATCTTCTTCCGAAGCGTTGGCGGACGTGACTTCTTCGATCGATTCTTCGCTAATGTAGTCTATGTCCAAGATGTTTTTAAGCTCTACTGCCAGGTGTTTATCTATCCAAAGGTCAAGATCTGTCGTGTATCCGTCGTTCGTTTTTTCGGATGCGATATGCGCTCGAGCGGTATCGCGATAACGCTGTGAAACCGATCGTAGTATCTCCAGAACTGCAGTCGATTGTATGTCTGTCATTTTATTTCCGTCTTTGTCGTCAAATCGATGAGATCGCTGCGGCGATATTCGCGATCCTGCGCCTCGTACCTGCCATTATCGGCTTGGCAAGTACCTCACAAATGGCTTGAACGATCGATGGTCGACGTCCGCGTCGACACTTGCTTGCGTTGATATTGCGCGGGTGAAATCCCGAAGGCTCGACAAAAATCCTTGGTCAGATGGGCCTGATCGAAGTATCCCAACTCGGTGGCCAGCCCGGCAAGTTGCGTGCTGCGGTCCGACGCGAGGCGATACGCCGCATCTTGCAGCCTGTAACGTTGGATCACCCATTTGGGGGATACTCCGACGTATTCACGGAAGAGCCGCTGCATTGCGCGCAGGCTCATGCCGAACGCCTCGGCGAGTGTCTCGACCCGCGCCGCGCCGCCTTCGCGACGGATTTCCGCGACGATCGAGCAAACGAAATCGACGTTTCGATCTGGAGCAGGAAGTGACGGATCGAGCAGGCTTTCAGCCGCGCTGATCATGCTCTCGTGTGAGTCTGGCGTCAGAATGCTGCTTTCGAGCGCAGACTCTGCGCAGCCGATCAACATAGCCGGGGAGACCTTTCTCCCCGTAAGAGACGCGACAGGGTGGCGGAGGAAAGGGCGCAGCCCACCTACACGAAACCTCATCCCATAGGCTCGTCCTCGCCCGCCCAACATGCGCTCCTCCAGACCGGGCACAACTCCAAACAAAGCAGTCTCTCCCCGTAGCACCAACAAATGCGCGTTCGGAGATGGAATGATGCGCTGGGGCGTAGCCGCTGAGCCAAGCAAATCCCATTCGGCGATCCAATGATGGTCGACGAAGGGTCGAAAGCGGATCGACGGCGTATACCGCCAAATCCGTATGCGTGCTGACGCGCCGGCAGGATCGAGTATCCCCCTGGGAAGAGGCGGGTGCTCGCAGGGCTGTGTTCTGTCGCGTTTTTCCAAGTCGTCATCCATAGCGTGGCATAGCATGCCGCCCAAGCACTCTCCCCTTAGCCCCTTCACCCCTTCACACCAATGAGCGTCTGCCAATGCGCAAATTATGGCCATGGATCGTCGGTGCATCAGCGATATGGATCGCCTTTGTTTTTGCGAACAACTCTACCTTTTTTGCGAAAGGCATGTCCGGGAGGCCAACACTGCTCGCACATCGTGGAATGTCGCAGGACTTCGATAGAGCCGATCTCGAAAACGATACGTGCACGGCGACCCGCATGCGTCCGCCGACGCATTCCTATCTCGAGAATACGATCGCGTCGATGCGGGCCAGCTTTGCGGCCGGGGCGGATATTGTCGAACTCGACGTGCATCCGACGACGGACGGGCAGTTCGCTGTCTTTCACGACTGGACCCTCGATTGCCGCACGAATGGCCACGGCGTAACTCGGGAGCAATCGATGGCCTATCTGCGAACGCTCGATGTCGGCTATGGATATACGGCCGATGGCGGGCGTACGTTTCCTTTTCGCGGCAAAGCGGTGGGTCTGATGCCCTCGCTGAACGAAGTGCTGACAACGTTCCCGAAGGGACGATTCCTGATCAACATCAAGAGCAACGACCCGAACGAAGGACGTCTGCTCGCGGCAGTTCTTCGTGAGCAATTCATCGAAGCGTCTGAGCGCCTGATGGTCTATGGCGGAGACGCTCCCATTGCCACCTTTCGAGCGGAGATGCCTCGAGTGAAAGCGATGTCTCGCAGCACACTCAAGAGCTGTCTCATGTCCTACGTTGCATATGGCTGGACGGGGTTAGCTCCTCCGGCGTGTCGCAACAGCATCGTCTTTGTGCCAATCAATGTCGCTCCGTGGCTTTGGGGCTGGCCAAATCGCTTTCTCGACCGTATGACGGGTGCTGGAAGCGCTGTTTTCGTCATCGGGCCTTACTTCGGTGGTGAATTTTCGACCGGTCTCGATACGGTTGCCGATGTTCGCCGGCTGCCGAGCGGCTACACCGGTGGCATCTTGACGAACGAACTCCAGAAGGTTGCTCCTGAACTGGCGCACGTCAGAAAGTGATGCCGGGCGGCCCGCGTGATGCAACGCAGCAACTTGTATTGCGCAGAAGAAAAGGCGCAAAATCACGGCAACTTTCCGTCGTGTGACGGCGATTCGCGGCTGCAAGCGCATCGAAACAATTGCGAGACCAGGTATCGACTCCTGAGCGCCCCCAAAAACGATAAAACACCGGCATGGAAAGCTTCCTGACGCAAAACGCCACGCGCAAACAGACGGCATTCTTGGGCGTCACTGCGTTGATCGTCCTGCTGGTCTTCTCAACATCGGCCACCCATGCGCGCGTGGCGCTTCCCATCATCGCGCCTTTCATGCCGATGTGCGCGTTGACCGTGTTCACCACCTCGGGTATTGCCACGTATTTACTTGCCGCCCGCTTCACCGCAACGCGGCAGCCCGTCATGGGCGCGCTCGGCGGTGCCTATGCTTTCACAGCGCTAACGGTGGCATTGCAACTGCTGACGTTCCCCGGTGTATTCGCGCCGACCGGGCTGCTCGGCGCAGGTCCGCGCAGTTCGTTATGGATATGGGTTTTCTGGCACGGTGGATTTCCGTTCTTCGTGATCCTGGCTGTGATGGCGCGCCATCGATTCAGGCGAGTGTCGATCCCAGCCAGCGCTATTGGCGTGTGGGCGTGGTTACTGATCGCGGGACCGATTGCTGTCGGCGCGGCGCTTGGCGCGTTCGCAATTTACTTCGACTTGCCTTCACCGCTTCATGCGGCAGACAACGGCAACCTGTTCGCAATCGGTACGACCGCCCGTGTAACGTGGTTGCTCAATATCGTTGCGATCGTCGTCGTTCTGCTCGCCGGCCGTCTGCGCACGGTGCTCGATCAATGGTTGTGGATCGCCGTGCTGGCCTGCTTCGTCGACACCAGTCTGAATCTATTGACTGCAACCCGGTTCAGCGTGGGCTGGTATGTCGCGCGGGTATTCAGTATGTTCGCGCCAGGAGTGCTGGTCTGCCTGCTCGTATGGGAAGTCAGTCTGCTTTATCGGCGACTCTTCGATGCGCATGCCGCTTTGCTGCAAACATCGGCGCGCGATGGACTGACGGGAATCTATAACCGCAGCTATTTCGATGAGCAATATCGGAGGGCGTTCGACTACGCCGAACGCATGCGCGCACCCCTATCGATCATCATGATCGACATCGACCAATTCAAGCTCTACAACGATGCGTTCGGTCATCTGAAGGGCGATGCGTGCCTGGCCGCGGTGGCCAAAGCGCTCGTGGGCGTCGTCAGGCGACCGACCGATTTCGTCGCGCGCTATGGCGGCGAAGAATTCGCGATCGTTCTCCCCGACACCGACTTGCGTGGGGCTTCCGACATCGCGGAGCGGGCACGCGAGGCCGTCATGTCGCTGAGCCTCCATGCGCCGACATCGCGGGGCTACATTACGATCAGCGCCGGCTGCGCGGTCGCAGGGCAGGGGGGCGCGTCGTCTCCCGAGGCACTCGTCGAGGCGGCCGACGCGGCCATGTATCGGGCAAAAAACGCCGGGCGCAACCGGATCGACCTCGCCACGACGGGTTGATTCACCCAGTGCGGATTCTTTTTTGCACGGGTCACCGTACTTTGTGCAGACGAAAGTACTGCTTCTTTTCGTAGTTTTCTTTTTTGACGAAATTTTTTCGTCCTGCGGGGACCGCCGGCATTCGCGCCTGCCCGTGCACCGATGGGATTGGATCGAGGGAATGTAAAAAATTCCGAATCTGCCCCCGGCATTATTCGTGAATATTTTCTCCGTAACATGGGTCGTCGAACAGGCGCCTGTCCATCAGGCGAGCGCCACGCCCGACTACTCGAACGGATTGCAGATATGTGCGGAATCGCCGGTTTCTGGACCCGAACGGCGTCCGAGCACGACACGGCTCGAGCGACACTCTCCCGGATGACCGATAGCGTCGCGCATCGCGGCCCCGACGACGCAGGCGCCTGGTTCGACCCGGCCGCAGGCGTCGCGCTCGGTCATCGCCGATTGGCTATCGTCGATCTGTCCGAGCACGGCCGACAGCCGATGGTGTCGGAATGCGGCCGTTTCGTCATGACGTTCAACGGCGAAATCTATAACTGTCGCGAGCTGCGCGATGCGCTCGAAGCCGAAGGGCGCGCGCCCGCATGGCGCGGCCACTCCGATACGGAGATCTTGCTGGCGGCATTCGTTGCGTGGGGAGTCGACCGCACGCTCGAGCGCGCGGTCGGCATGTTCGCGCTTGCGCTGTGGAACCGTCAATCGCGCGTGATGACGCTGGCCCGCGACCGGGTTGGCGAGAAGCCGCTTTACTATGCGCGTGTCGGTGACGGCATCGTGTTCGCCTCCGAGCTCAAGGCGCTACGGACTTATCCCGGCTTCGACGCCCGCGCGATCGATCGCGATGCGCTTTGCCTCTATTTGCGTTACGCATGCGTGCCGGCGCCGCACACGATTTACGAGAATGTGCGCAAGTTGCCGGCCGGCAGCTATGTCCAGCTCGAACTGCCGGAGGTCTGGCCGGCGCCGCGGCGCTACTGGACGCTCGAACAGGTGATCGGCCGAGGCCGGGCCTATCCGTTCGAAGGCAGTCCCGAAGCCGCCGTCGACGAGCTCGACCGATTGTTGCGCGACGCGGTGCATGGCCAGATGATGGCGGACGCGCCGCTCGGAGCGTTCCTGTCGGGCGGGGTCGATTCGTCGGCTATCGTTGCGCTGATGCAGGCGCAGTCCGCCAAGCCGGTGCGCACGTTTACGGTTGGCTTCGACGATGCGACCTACGACGAAGCCGTTCATGCGAAAGCGGTTGCACGTCATCTCGGCACGGAGCACACGGAGATCGTCGTGACGGCTGCCCGAGCGCTGGAACTCGTGCCCAAGTTGCCGACGATATACGACGAACCGTTTGCGGATGCCTCGCAGATTCCTACTTACGTGGTGGCGCAGACCACGCGCGAGCATGTGAAGGTTGCGCTCTCGGGCGACGGGGGCGACGAACTATTCGGCGGTTACACGCGTTATTTCCTGACGCCGCGCCTCTGGAGCCGCCTGCGGCGCGTGCCGTCCGGCATGCGCAAACGGATCGCATCGGCGCTTTATTCGCTTCGGCCCGATCATGCGGATCAGTTCGCGGCGCTGTTTCAGGGTGCCTGGTCCCCGGGTGCGCGAGACGGGACGCGCATCGGTGAGCGTCTGCACAAGCTCGCGAACGTGATGGGTGCACAGAGCAGGACCGATCTTTATCGGCTTCTGTTGTCGTCGGTTCATCATCCCGAACGCCTTGCGCTCTCGGGGCGCGAGCTGCCGACGCGTGTCGATACGCCCGAGGCATGGTCCGTCGATCTGGAATTTGCCGAGCAGGTGATGGCGGTCGATGCGCTCACTTATCTGCCCGATGACATTCTGGCGAAGGTGGATCGTGCGGCAATGGCGGTGAGCCTCGAGACGCGCATGCCGTTTCTCGACCATCGCGTCGTCGGGTTCGTCTGGAGCCTTCCGCTTTCGATGCGCATACCCGAAGACAAGCCGAAATGGCTGCTACGTCAGTTGCTGTACCGCTATGTGCCGCGCGAGATCATCGATCGGCCGAAGCAGGGTTTTTGCGCGCCTGTAGGCGAATGGTTGCGCGGTTCGTTGCGCGACTGGGCGCAGGCGCTGCTCGATCCCGCGCGATTGCGTGATGAAGGGTTTCTCGATGCCACGCGGGTGGACCGGATGTGGCAGCAGCATTTGAGCGGGCGGATGAATTGGCAGCATCCGCTTTGGACGGTGCTGATGTTCCAGGCGTGGCTCGATGCGCAGAAGAATGGGTGAAAACGCATGGATTGTATCGATTAAGGTTTTCCCCTGGCCGGCGTAATTCCGATTCGCTAGTCGACTAACCCGAAGCCCCGACGGTGACGTAGGGGCTTTTTGATTTTTTGGGCGTCCCTTTTATTCGCCGATATGCCTGTTGCATGCCGTTGCTTCGCTTGGTCCGAATGTGAGATCGGTCGAAGTGGCAGGCAGGTAACGCGGACTACCGTCCTCTCCTTGCGTGGCATCCGCTGCGCATCCACAGTGAGAGGAGAGGGCCGTGGGAAAGTCAGTCTTGTGTCGTTGGTTGATAGTGGGATGGTTTGGAACGAAGGGAACGGCGCCAGACGAGTGTGACCTCAACAACCCATAAGGCACACGAGGCTGATTATGGCGGAAACTTCTTCATTTCCCGCATGGCTCGAACGCGCTTACGATGCTTGCCGTCGAGCTATTTCCCGGGGACTCCAAGCAGAGACCATTGCTATCGAGGATGCGTACCTGCGGGTCACCGCTGAAGCTATCCAGGCGCCGGAGGACATACCTCGCTGGCCGATCGCGGCCTGCCGCGGATACGCGATGCGGGCCTGTGACGGCAGTGCGGCCACATTGCGGCGCCCTGTGGTATTTGAACTCGATCGGGCGAATTGGAGCCTCGAACGGCGCTCCGATAAACCGCTAATCCGCTCGCTCCTACCCAACGAGGTAATCGAAGTCCACGCCCATAGCCCACTACCGGAAAACGCGGATACCGTCGTTTCACTCCAAGAAAATAAGCCTCCGACGGGCAGAGGCTTTGGCCAGGTTTGGCTGAGAGAACCCCCACCCGTGGGCGCGAATATCATCGCGCGCGGCAGCGAATTTTCAGCGGGCGCGACCTTGCTCGGGAAAGGACAGCGAATCACCGCCGAGCGCCAAGCCCTTCTGATAGCGGCCGGGGTTCGCTCGCTCAAAGTTGCGAAACGGCCGCGCATCGGCGTTGTGGTGTCGAGCTACGAGCGCTGTGCTCCCGAAGCGATCCGCCAGTGTTGGCAGATCCCCGACTCATGCGCCGCGTACATGTGTTGTTTGCTTAGACAATGGGGCCATGATGTAGCGACGGTCGAGTTTATCGCGCCTCGTCCAAGGACGATTCCCGAAGGAAGTTCTACCGTGGACGCCGAACTAGCGTTTCAGCAGCGCATCAGAGAACTTGCGACGCGGTGTGACCTCATTATTGGCAGTGGCATGCTCGCGGGCGAGCCACATGTACGCCTTGGGCTGAACGCTATGCAGGGGTTTGGGGGGTGGAGCGGAAGCAAGCTCGACCTCAAGCAGACCCGAGGGGAAATCGTCGATTTCGGGTTGAGCGAAGCTCGTTCCCCCGCGTGGACTGAGAAAATCGACTTCCACAACGAGTTCGGCCGGCTCAAGGAGCAGTGGCATATCTATCACGCCGACCGAGCAACCCTCGTCAACCTACCCGGCCACCCAGGGACGGTTGCGATTCTGATGCACACAGTAGTGCGGCGCATCCTGGATTTATACGAGTTCGTCGAAACCCCTCATAAGTTTCCCTACGGGTTCGTCGAATCCGCTGGCCCGCATTGGGAAATCGGTGAACTGGCTCGTGATGTCGAACGCGATCCGAAACTGAACGCGATGCTATGGGCGCGCATTGTTTGGGGCCCACGTGGCGAGCCGCTGATCGATCCGCTTTCCGATCAACGGCCTCACCTCATTACACCGTTTATCGAAGCAGAACTCATCGCGGCGATCCCTGCAGGTGCGACGCGCCTTCTCGCTGGCAGTCGCATTCATTTTCTCCGGCTCGATGCCACGCGGCAGCCGGGCCTAGCCAATCATGCGTTGCCCTCTCTAATCGAAGAGCCGCTACCCACACAGGAGGAAAAGCAAGTGGAACAAGAAATCGTACGTCCGTCTTTGACGGTTTCCGAGTCCTGGTCTCGCCTCGATCCGTGGCTTGCGGACCACCCCGAAGAGATTCCGGGCGGGTTGAACGCCGGAGCAGGCGACGAGGACATACGGTCGCTCGAAGCAGCACTCGGCATCGAGCTGCCGGAGGACTTCATCGAGAGCCTCAAAATCCATAATGGACAACCGAGGACCGCCGGCGATTTCTTCGACGGCGATAGTCTGCTATCCGGCCGGGACATGCTGAACGCATGGAAGGTTTGGCACAAGCTCGTCGTGAGCGGTGACTTTGAGGATTGCAGTGCCGAGCCGGACGATGGCATCAAAGACGATTGGTACAACCTCAAATGGATTCCGTTTACGTCGAATGGTGCGGGAGACCATCTGTGTCTCGATTTCGATCCGGCGGAGGGTGGCACTGTGGGACAAGTCATCCGGGTCTGGCACGACGATGACCAGCGAACGCTAGTCGCTCGGAGCTTCCGCGAGTGGCTTCACCGTTTCGTAGTCGAGTATACGGACGACGAGCCCGAAGACTGACCTTGAAGGGCGGCGGTGGGCCGCGCCTGTATTGCGCTGCCGAATCCGCCCGCCTGCCGGGGTGGCTTTCGGTTGCGGCTCACCGCATAATCGCGAAATACCGAAGACGATTTGCAGCGATTGCCACCCCATGACCGCTCGATTCCCTACGACGCTGGAAGCCCTCGAATGGCGTTGGAAGTTTTTCTCTGACCTCACGCCGGCGGAAGTCTATGACTTGCTCGCCGCGCGCAACGAAGTTTTCGTCGTCGAGCAAAACTGTGCCTATGGCGATGTCGACGGCCTCGACAAAGACGCCTGGCATTTGCTCGCCTATGCGGCCAACGGCGAGCTGGCCGGCTACCTTCGCGTATTGCTGCCCGACGAAAACGAACCCGATGTCCGCATCGGCCGTGTGCTGACCACGGCAGGATTTCGCGGCATCGGACTCGGCAGTGCCATGCTCGAACGCGCACGAACGCATATCGCCGCGCAGTGGCCCGGTATCGCCATCAGCCTTCATGCACAGGCGCATCTGCAAGCGTTTTACGGTGCCTTCGGTTTTAAACCGTCATCGGATATCCACGATGAAGACGGCATCCCTCACATCTGGATGCGTTCCGCCTAGCCTCCGGGCTCAAAGCGGGGCACGCTCTGCGGTGGCGACTTCACGTGTCCACCTGCGCGCTCTTCGATGAGCCGCGCACGGGCCGACAAACGCATCCAATGGCGCAGCGCAATCAGCGCGCCGAACACGCTCATCATCGAACCCGGGATCCAAAGCAGCAAGCCGCCGATCTGTTGATCGCGGATTGGGCTCAGCCATGTGAATGCGCGGCCGCAAATCGAGTAAATCGGATACAGCTCATGCGGCGTGAAGAAGATCAGTGCGCCGAGCACGATTTGCGGCGGGATTGCCGCGATGACGATGATGAGGCGCCGTCCCGCGGCAAGGCGTGCGGGCGGCGCGGGCCGTGGATCGAGCACGAGCCACCAGAAGAGCAACCCGTCGATGACCATGCTCCAATTCATGATTCGGTAAAGCCGCCAGTCGAGCATGGCTTTGAAATGAATCGGCGAAAAGAGCCAGAAATAGATCAGGCCCACGAAAAGCACGACTGCGACAACCGGATGAAATACGGTATCGAGCACCGCGCGCATCGGCTTCGTGCCCATCGCTGGATTGACGAAGCGCTGACGCCAGCGAAACGGAATGCCCGCACGTAGTGCCGCGCCCGGATACGACCATGCAATGAAGAACGGCCCGAGGTGATGCAGCACGAGATGCTGTAACCGGTGCATGAAAAACTCATGCTCAAAGTAATAGTCGAGTCGCGTATGCAGCGCGACATAGAGCGCAACGAGCCCGAACCAGAACGCGATGCGCCGCGCAACCGAAACGTGCGCGCGCCGTGCGCCACGCAAAAACAGTACCGCCGCACAGAGGATGGCGACCACGACCGTCGGCGACGGCTCCCAGGGTTCGAGCCAGTACAACAGATTCATCGTGTGCAGAGTTGAATGTCCGGCGTCCCGCTTACTGAGCCTGTCCAGGCGACTTCACGGCGAAAGGTGTGTCGAGCGTCGTGCCGTCGGAGAACTTCATGCGCAAATGCACCGTATCGCCGGGCGCGATCTTGCGCTTGGCCTCCTCGAGCATGAAGTGATAGCCGCCCGGTGCGATCTTCAATACACCGTGTGCGGGAACGGTTGCTTTCTCGACCATTTCCATTTGCGACGTCGATCCGTTCGACACCGTCTGATGAAGCATGACGCTGCCGTAATCGGGGCTCGTCACGTGGTCCAGATCGAGGTCGACGGGTTTATCGCCGCTATTCGTCAGCGTCACATAGCCGGCCGCCGGCAGCTTGTTCGGCAACCACCGCACCCAGGCGTTGGAGGCATGCACGGTTTCGGCTGCCTCCGCCACCGTTGCAAGAGTGAAAGCGAGCGATATCCCCAAAGCGGCAGCGCGAATGGAACGCAGCGTTGTCGTTCGTCGGTTCATGGCCATTGAGCTCCTGAGCAGGTCGGAAATATCAAGCATCGCCTTCCACGATGCGGCGCAGGTCGTGCGCGATCGCGTCCGGCGAGTCGTGGTCGGTGGCGAGCAGCCGGGCATGGCCTTGCGCATCGAAAATATAGACGGCCGAGCTGTGCGTGACCTCGTAATTGCCCTTCGGGTCGCGTTTCTCCATCTGGTAAGCGACACGATAGCGCCTTGCAAGCGATTCGATCTGCCGGTCGCTTCCTGTCAGACCGCGCGCGTGTTGCGCATCGAACGCGTCGACGTATTCGCGCAGCAACTGCGGCGTATCGCGGGCCGGATCGACGGAGATGAAAAGAATGCGGACCTGTCCAGCGTCCTTGGACGGAAGTTTGGCCAGGACCTGCATCAGACGCGCCATCGTCTCGGGGCAGACATCGGGGCAGTGCGTGTAACCGAAATAAACGAGCGTCGTCTGTCCCTTGAAGGCCGATGCGTCGATGGGCTTGCCGTCGTCGCCGGTCAGTGAGAATTGCAGATCGGGCAAGTGCCCGCTGACATTCGTCAACTGCCACGGCGCCCCGCGCTCGGAGCACGCCGCCATGAGCAGGGCAAGCATCGCGGTCGCCGCGAGCCGCACTGCGCGACGCAGCGACCGATTTCGCGATTGCACGGGAGAAAGCGATGAGGGCTGTGCCTCTAAAGGCGAACCGGCGGCAGGGGAATGGGGCGGCATCCGAGGCTCGAGAAATGCAGGCGGGCGAAGGCCGAGCACCGTCGCAAGCGCGTTCGACGCAAGGCGTGAAGCGCCTGCGACTATAGCGCAAAAGCCGTGCCGCTGCAGGCGGCGAAGCCGCGACGGGGCGCGTCGAGACAATTTGTCGCAGAAAAATGCCGAGCCATCTGTTTCACCGAGCGGTCATCGAACGGACGCATTGCCGGGCAGTCTTGCGACCCATTTTCTCGAAATCGCCGGCAAGGCGCGGTAAGATGCCTCTACTTTTCGGGTTCGGGCATCCCCCGGGCCGCTTTACGAACTCTGCTGATGCAATCGTTACCGGCTTTCCTGTCTCCTACCGAGACCGCGTTTTTCTTCGATTTCGACGGCACGCTCGTCGATCTCGCTTCCACGCCTGACGGCGTGATCGTTCCGCCCACGCTGCTCGATACGCTCGCCGAACTCCGGTACCTCTCGCGGGGCGCCGTGGCTGTTGTCTCGGGGCGGGGAATCGACAGTATCGACGGCTTTCTCGGCATGTTCGATTTGCCGGTGGCCGGGCTGCATGGCGCCGAACGGCGCGATGCGGCGGGCGACGTCATGCGCCTCGGCTTCGACGATGCACGCCTCGTGCGCATGGAGCGCGCGCTCGCGGAACTCGTGACCCAACATCCCGGCATGCTGCTCGAAATCAAGGGCGCGTCGCTCGCGCTGCACTACCGCAACGCGCCGCTTGCCGAGCCTGTCGCGCGCGAGGCAGCGGAGCGTCTCGTGGGCGAGTACGCCGATGCCTATGTCCTGCAGCCGGGCAAGATGGTCTACGAGATCAAGCCGAAGAACGTCGACAAAGGCCGTGCGCTCGCCGCGTTTCTCGACGAGCCGCCTTTCGCAGGGCGCATGCCCCTGTTCGCCGGCGACGATCTCACCGACGAAAAAGGCTTCGCCGTCGTGAACGCGCGCGGCGGTCTGTCGATCAAGGTGGGCGAGGGCGACACGTCGGCGCGCGCGCGAATCGAGTCGGTCGACGCATTTCGGGCGTGGCTCGCTTCGCTGGTAGCAGCTTCACGCGGCAATTCATGAGTCGCCTGATCATCGTTTCGAACCGCGTCGCGCCGATTTCCGAGGGCGGCCCGGCCGCCGGCGGTCTCGCCGTCGGCGTCTACGACGCGCTCAAGGAGACCGGCGGCATGTGGTTCGGCTGGAGCGGCGAAGTGCTGTCGTCGGGGCAGCCGCAGATCCAGCTCGTCGAACACGGGCCCGTCACGTTTGCCACCGTCGGGCTTGCAAGGCGCGATTACGATCAGTACTACCGCGGGTTTTCGAATGCGACGCTATGGCCCGCGTTCCACTATCGCGCGGACCTCGTGCATTACGATCGTCACGAGTTCGAAGGCTATCGGCGCGTGAATGCCTGGCTTGCGGGGCACCTCGTACCGCTGTTGCGCGACGACGATGTCATCTGGGTGCACGACTATCACCTGATTCCGTTCGCCGAAGCGTTGCGCGAGGCGGGCGTGAAGAACCGCATCGGCTTTTTCCTGCATATCCCGTTTCCCGCGGCGCAGGTCCTGCTGTCGGTGCCGCCTCATCGGGATCTCGTCAAAGCCCTGTGCGCATTCGATCTGCTCGGCTTTCAGACCCGGCCCGATCTGCGTGCGTTTTGCGACTACATCGTGCACGAAGCCGCAGGGCAGGTGGACGACACGGACGGCACACAGCCGGCATCGATCCGCGCCTTCGGCCGGTCGCTGCGCGCGGCTGCCTATCCAATCGGCGTCTATCCCGATGAAATCGCGCAATTGGCGAAGGCTGGATCGCGCGGCAAACCGGTGCGCACGATGAAAGCCACGCTGCACGATCGACAACTGATCATGAGCGTCGACCGGCTCGATTATTCGAAAGGTCTCGTCGAACGGTTTCGCGCATTCGAGCGCCTGCTCGATCGCTCGCCGGCATTTCGCAACCGGGTGTCGTTCGTGCAGATCGCCCCGCCGACGCGGGCCGATATGCACGCCTATCAGGACATTCGCCTGCGGCTCGAAGCGGAGTCGGGCCGAATCAACGGGCGTTTCGCGGAGTTCGATTGGACGCCGATCCGCTACATCCATCGGCAATATGAACGCCAGGTGCTCGCGGCGCTCTTTCGCCAGTCGCATGTCGGCTATGTGACGCCGCTGCGCGATGGGATGAATCTGGTGGCGAAGGAATACGTTTCGGCGCAAGACCCCGACGATCCGGGTGTGCTGGTTCTGTCGCAGTTCGCCGGCGCCGCGCAAGAGCTCACCGCCGCGCTGATCGTCAATCCGATCGATGTGGATGGGATGGCCGACGCGCTCGGCGAGGCGCTCGCCATGCCGCTCGCGGAGCGCCGTGCGCGCTATCGCGACATGATCGCCCAGTTGCGCGACAACAATGTCTCCATCTGGCGCGACAATTTTCTGCGCGATCTCAACCGGGGTGCGGCCGACAAGCCACGGGCCGTGCGAGCGCGAGCGGCGCGCAAGGCGGTGGTGGCCTGAACTGAGCCGGTAGCCGGCTTGCGTTCCTGTTCAGGCTCAGCAGGCCGGCGCATCGATGCGCTATGCAACGTGCTCGCCGACTTTGCGTCCGCCCGGATGCAGCACCACGCCTTTGCCGTGCTGCTTCGCCAGCAGGTCGCGATAGATGCCGGGGCGGTTGCGCAGTTCTTCGGGCGAGCCGTCGTCGATAACCTTGCCGGCACTCATCACGATGATCCGGTCGAAGTTCTGCAGCGTCGAAAGCCGGTGCGCGATCGCAATCACCGTGCGCCCGACCATGAGCCGGTCCAGGGCTTGTTGAATCGCTTCTTCGGAGGCACTGTCGAGTGCCGAAGTGGCTTCGTCGAGCAGCAGGATCGGTGCGTTTTTGAGGATGGCGCGTGCGATCGCAATCCGTTGCCGCTGACCGCCGGACAGCTTGACGCCGCGATCGCCGACGATCGTGTCGAAGCCGTCGGGCATCGACTCGATGAAGTCGGTGCAGCGCGCTTCGCGCGCGGCCGCGCGGACTTCATCGGGCGTGGCGTCGGGGCGACCGTAGGCGATGTTTTCGTAGACGGTTCTGTGAAACAGCGCAATGTCTTGCGGCACGAGTGCAATCGCATGACGCAGGCTTTCCTGCGTGACGGAACCGATGTCCTGCCCGTCGATCTCGATCGACCCGCCCTGTGTCTCGTAAAAGCGCTGCAATAGCGCGAGCACCGTCGATTTGCCGGCGCCCGACTTGCCGACCAACCCCACGCGCTGGCCTGCCGCGATATGCAGATCGAAGTGGTCGAGAATCGGACGCCGCCGCGGGTAGGCAAACGTCACCCCTTCGAAGTCGACACTGCCGCCGGTCGTGCGCAATGGCACCGCATCCTCTCGATCGGGCATGCCATGCGGCTCCAAAAGCGTTTTGACGGCTTCGGCCAGCCGCGCAATGTGCTGCGTCACGTCGACGAGCGCGACGGCCAGATCGCGCGTGCCGTGCAGAATCGTGAAACCGAGCGAACTCACGAGCACGATGTCGCCCGAGGTGGCGCGGCCCTGATTCCAGAGCCAAAGCGCCCAGCCGAGCAGGCCGGCCGAGAGCAGCGCGGTGACGCCCGCATGCAGCAGCCGCAGCCGTTCGAGGTAGAGCAACGATTCCTGACGGGCGGCCATTTCGGCTTGTACGGTGGCGCCGAAGCGTTTTTGCTCGCGCAGCGTCATACCGAAGGCGCGCACGAGGCCCATGTTGCCGATGACATCGACGAGTTCGCCGTCGACTGCCGCGGCCTTGGCCGCGAACTGATGATGCCTCGATGAGCCGCGTCCCGCGAGCTTGAACAGCACGACGGACAGAATGGCCGAACAGAGCATCAGGCTGAGCGCCATGATCGGGTTGACGGTGACGATCATCACGATCGCACCGAGCACGGCGATGCAAGGAGGCAATACGTTCCACGCCATCGTGTTTTCGGACGTATAGACCGCGTTCGACGTCGCCGTGATGCGGCTCGCGAGCGTGCCGGGCTGCCGTTCGGCGTAGTAAGTGGGCGAATGGCCGCTCAGGTACTGGAACAGATCGCGCCGCAAGTCGCCGGTCACGTTCACGAACACGTGCGCCGCCACCCAGCCGCCGATGCGCCAGAGCAGATTGTCGGCGGCAATCAGCCCTACGAGAATCGCGAATGCGCCCCACAGCGCCCCCGGATGATTCCGGCCGGCCGCCAGCACGTCGATCAGATGTTTGATCGCATATTGCGAGGCGAGCGCGCAGCTGACGGCCGCGAACACACTCGTCAGCACGATCGCGTGCGCGAACGGGTGACGGCGGATGTAACTCATCAGGAAGGCGAGGGGCCGATCCGCGTAGCTCGAAAGCTTCGCATCGCGGGCGTTACGCTCGGCGACGGTCAAATGTTCCAATTGTTCGTGCGGTGTACGCAAAACGGATGAAGTCATGAAAAGGATAGTCTGCGGATGGCGCACCGCGAGCCAATATCGAGATGGTTTGGCAAGCCGCCATTGTAAACATCCGCGTAATCATGGGTGGTTCGGACGGGCGCCTCGATGCAAGCGTTGGATGAGCACAACGCACAACGAGGCGTTGCACGGCTCATGCCGGGCTTGTCGGGACCGCCACGTGCGGCGACGTCCGCTACGGAGACACGACTCAAACGGCGCCGGAATCGGTCAAGATTACCGGATCGCCGAGGGACTGCCCGCTTCGCATGCAGCAGCGCGGGCCAATGCGGCGCGTGGACGACCGCGCATGGCCGGCAAGGGCGCATCAACGCCCCGAAACGGGATTCGGCAGGACACAGACGCCCAGTGTAGGCGACGCTTGGCACAGCGGGATTGACAGAGTGTTTCTTGATTGTAACAATGTAAAATTTCTGAAAGCCTTTACGGTGCTGCAGTGCAGCGGCAGGATAATCGCGCTACGGGTTAGCCCCTAGAAATTCCTGCCGACCCGGTCAACGGTTATGCAGGCGGTGCGTTAACTCGTCCAGAGCTTCGCGCTCGCGGCGTGCCGGCCCATCGGCCAGCTCGCCCGGAAACGGGCTCCGTGATTGCTTCCAGAAGGAAGATCACAATCAGGCGAACCACCGCAAGTCTGAACGAGAAATGAGCGCAGCGGGTCAGCGGCAATAGCCGGGCCGTTCGCGTCGCCAAGCGGGCGATTCGCTTCCAAGAAACAGCAGTCTTTTTTGCCTGAATTTTTATTAGGAGTTCATCACTATGCGGATCGCTCAAATCGCTCCTTTGCATGAGGCGGTTCCCCCGAAACTGTATGGCGGGACGGAACGCGTGGTGTCTTATTTGACTGAAGCGCTGGTCGAGCTCGGGCACGATGTGACGCTGTTCGCGAGCGGCGATTCCCAGACATCGGCGAAGCTCGAGGCGTTCTGGCCGCAGGCACTGCGGCTCGACCCGTCGATCCGCGACACGATGGCTCCGCATATGCTGCTGCTCGAGGAAGTGCACCGCCGGGCGCAGGATTTCGACGTGCTGCATTTCCATATCGACTATTACCCGTTCTCGCTGTTCTCGCGCCAGCCCACGCCGCACCTGACGACGTTGCATGGCCGCCTCGATCTGCCGGAACTGCAGCCGATCTTCAATACGTTCAACGACGTGCCGGTGGTGTCGATCTCCGATAACCAGCGTACGCCGCTGCCGCAGGCGCACTGGCTGTCCACGGTCTATCACGGGCTGCCCGAGAACCTGCTGACGCCCCGCACCGACGTCAAGCCGAGCTATCTGGCGTTCCTCGGGCGGATCTCGCCCGAAAAGCGTGTCGATACGGCAATCCGCATCGCCGAAAAGGCGGGCATGCCGATCAAGATCGCGGCGAAGCTCGACAAGGCGGACCGCGCTTACTACGAAGAGCAGATCAAGCCGTTGATGTCGTTGCCGCACGTCGAATACATCGGCGAAATCAGCGAGGCGGAAAAGGCCGAGTTCCTCGGCGGCGCGCATGCGCTCCTGTTCCCGATCGACTGGCCGGAGCCGTTTGGGCTCGTCATGATCGAATCGATGGCTTGCGGCACGCCTGTGATCGCGTTCAAGCGCGGCTCGGTACCCGAAGTCATCGAAAACGGCGTGTCGGGGTTCGTGGTCGAGGACGAGCTGTCGGCTGTTGCTGCCGTCAACCGCCTGCATACGCTGCCCCGCGAAACGGTACGCAAGGCTTTCGAGCAGCGCTTTACGTCGAAGGTGATGGCGCAGAACTACATCGCGTCGTACGAGACTCTCTTGCACCGCAAGCGCCGCGCCGTTCTGCGCGAAGTCGCGGCCGGTTGAGTGCCGGGCCGGGCCGTGCCGGGTCGCTGGCGCGATCGGCGCCGGGGCCCGAGTGCCGGTGTGCCACGCCCCGTCTGCCCCCGCGGCAGGTGGGGCGTTTGTTTTATGCGCGAAAGATCGCGCGGCCGGTGCTGCGCTGCCACAGCATTTCGGGCATGTGCCGCGCGGCTTCCTATAATGGCGCTGCCACAGCGCGTGGCAGCCATGAGACAGACCCTGTGCCGTCCGTTCAGAGGAGGATGAGTTGACGAGACCGAACCGTTCGCGGGAGAACCCGGCGCCAGGCGCCGGGACGGTCTTTGCGCTGCGCGCGATCGGGCTCGTCCTTCTTGCGCGATGGTTGTTTTCGATGGCCCAGATGGGTTATGGCGCCGCTTTTTCGGCGATGAGCTCTTCGCCTTGGGCATCTGTCAACGTTGTCTTTTTGTTTTTGCTGATCGTCCTGCCAGGGGCGCGGGCTCGTGCCGAACGGCCGTTTCATCCGTTGCCGCAACGGTTGCGTCAGGC
>NZ_DASXWY010000181.1:0-5716 GCF_036503415.1 Trinickia sp.
ACCTTGAAATAGGCGACGCTATCGCCGCATTCCATGGCCTTTACGTTGTCTAGCCACCGATACAGATTGGCGTAATCGCCTTTGACACCGAGATCATAGGAAAGCCAAACCGTTTTTTGCATACGACCGAAACTCCCCAAAACAAATGACGATGCGCGCGTATCCCTGCTACGACGAGGCACTTCTGTCGCTTGGCAACGGTACGGGCTCCACGAGGGCCTCATGTTACCGTCGCTGGGGGAGCGGCGGAGGTCGACCGAAAGTACTAGTCAAATTGGACGTCCTGGTGCCGCGAAGCGCCAGTCCGGCGCCGGGCCCCGCGGACATGGTAGTAGCGATCCAGGTACCGCGACTACCACCATAACCCACTGTTTTTTATCACTTTTTTCATCCATCCAGTACCCCGCGAGCGGTCTGCGTGGCATAATCGACCGAACCGAAACGCCCGTGATTCGATTCACTTCCCCCGCACACCATGCCAAAGACTCTTTACGACAAGCTCTGGGATTCGCACGTCGTTCACACCGAAGAAGACGGCACCACCCTGCTTTACATCGATCGCCAACTGCTGCATGAAGTCACGAGCCCGCAAGCGTTCGAAGGCCTCAAGCTGGCCGAGCGTCCCGTCTGGCGCGTCAGCGCGAACCTGGCGGTGTCGGACCACAACGTGCCGACCACGGACCGCAGCCACGGCATTGCCGATCCGGTTTCGAAGCTGCAAGTCGATACGCTCGACGCCAACTGCGACGCCTTCGGCATCACCCAGTTCAAGATGAACGACCTGCGTCAGGGCATCGTTCATATCATCGGGCCCGAACAAGGCGCGACGCTGCCGGGCATGACGATCGTCTGCGGAGATTCGCACACGTCGACGCACGGCGCATTCGGCGCGCTTGCGCACGGCATCGGCACGTCGGAAGTGGAGCACGTGCTTGCCACGCAAACGCTGCTGCAGAAAAAGAGCAAGAACATGCTCGTCAAAGTCGAGGGGCAACTGCCGCGCGGCTGTACGGCGAAAGACATCGTGCTCGCGATCATCGGCAAGATCGGTACCGCGGGCGGCACCGGCTATGCCATCGAATTCGGCGGCTCGACCATTCGCGCACTCTCGATGGAAGGCCGCATGACCGTCTGCAATATGGCGATCGAAGCGGGCGCACGCGCCGGCATGGTCGCCGTGGACGACACGACGATCGACTACCTGAAAGGCCGCCCGTTCTCGCCGCAGGGCGCCGAATGGGACGTCGCCGTCGAGTACTGGCGCACGTTCACATCGGACCCGGGTGCCGTGTTCGATCGCGTGGTCGAACTCGATGCGACTCAGATCGTGCCGCAAGTCACGTGGGGCACCTCGCCCGAAATGGTCACGCCGATCGATTCGCGCGTGCCCGATCCCGAGCGCGAGAAAGACCCCGTCAAACGCGCGGCGATGGAACGGGCGCTGCAATATATGGCGCTCGAGCCGAACGTGCCGATGGAATCGATCAAGCTCGACAAGATCTTCATCGGCTCGTGCACGAACGCGCGCATCGAAGATCTGCGTGCCGCGGCGTATGTCGTGAAGAAACTCGGCCGCAAGGTGGCGTCCAATATCCGGCTCGCGATGGTCGTCCCGGGCTCGGGTCTCGTGAAGGCGCAAGCCGAGCGCGAAGGGCTCGACAAGGTGTTCCGGGAAGCAGGTTTCGAGTGGCGCGAGCCGGGCTGTTCGATGTGCCTCGCGATGAACGCCGACAGGCTGGAGCCGGGCGAGCGCTGCGCCTCCACGTCGAATCGCAATTTCGAAGGGCGGCAGGGCGCGGGCGGCCGCACCCATCTCGTGAGCCCGGCGATGGCGGCTGCCGCGGCCATCGAGGGACATTTCGTCGATATTCGCAAGCTGGGCTGAGGCGGAGCAACTGAACATGGATAAGTTCATCGTACATACGGGCATCGTCGCTCCCCTCGATCGTGAAAACGTCGATACGGACGCGATCATGCCGAAGCAGTTTTTGAAGTCGATCAAGCGCGCGGGCTTCGGTCCGAATCTGTTCGACGAGTGGCGCTATCTCGACCACGGCGAGCCGGGACAGGACAATTCGCGCCGCCCGCTCAACCCCGATTTCGTGCTCAATCAGCCGCGCTATCAAGGCGCGTCGGTTCTGCTCGCACGCAAGAATTTCGGCTGCGGCAGCTCGCGCGAACACGCGCCCTGGGCGTTGGAGCAGTACGGCTTTCGTGCGCTGATCGCACCGAGTTTTGCCGATATCTTCTTCAACAACTGCTTCAAGAACGGTCTGCTTCCGATCGTCCTGACGGAGCAGCAGGTCGATCACCTGTTCAACGAGACGTATGCGTTCAACGGCTATCAACTAACGATCGATCTCGCTGCGCAATGCGTTCGCACGCCGGACGGCCGCGAATATTCGTTCGAAGTCGACGCGTTTCGTAAGTACTGCTTATTGAACGGCCTCGACGACATCGGGCTGACGCTGCGGCAGGCCGACAAGATCCGCGCGTTCGAGGCGGAGCGGCTGGCAAAGCAGCCGTGGCTCGCTCACCGGATCGTCGGCTGAACTTCCCTCGGGGCCCGCGGTTCAAGTGGCTGCGGCAGTCCCTCAGACAACCCAACATCACGTACACAGGAAGGATGCATGAAGATTGCAGTGCTGCCCGGTGACGGCATCGGTCCGGAAATCGTCAAGGAAGCGGTCAAAGTGCTCGGCGCGCTCGGCGAGTCGTTCGAACTCGAGGAGGCGCCCGTCGGCGGCGCCGGCTACGAGGCACATGGCCACCCGCTGCCCGAGTCCACACTTGCGCTCGCGAAGGAGGCGGATGCCATCCTGTTCGGCGCCGTCGGCGATTGGAAATACGATTCGCTCGAACGCGCATTGCGTCCCGAGCAGGCCATTCTCGGTCTGCGCAAGCATCTGCAGCTCTTTGCCAACTTCCGTCCGGCGATCTGCTATCCCCAGCTGACCGGCGCATCGTCGCTCAAGCCCGAGATCGTCTCGGGGCTCGACATCCTCATCGTGCGCGAGCTCAACGGCGACATCTATTTCGGCGCGCCGCGCGGCATTCGCCCGGCACCCGACGGTGCATTCGAAGGGGAGCGCGAAGGCTTCGACACGATGCGCTACTCCGAGCCCGAAGTGCGCCGCATCGCGCATGTGGCGTTCCAGGCGGCGCAAAAGCGCGGCAAGCGGCTGACTTCGGTGGACAAGGCGAACGTGCTCGAAACGTCGCAGCTCTGGAAGGAAGTCATGATCGAGGTCGCCAAGGCGTACCCCGACGTGGAGCTTTCGCATATGTACGTCGACAATGCGGCGATGCAGCTCGTCAAGGCGCCGAAGTCGTTCGATGTGATCGTCACGGGCAACATGTTCGGCGACATCCTCTCGGACGAAGCGGCGATGCTGACGGGATCGATCGGCATGCTGCCGTCGGCTTCGCTCGACAAGAACAACAAGGGTCTTTACGAGCCCTCGCATGGTTCGGCGCCCGATATCGCGGGCAAGGGCGTGGCCAATCCGCTCGCCACGATTCTGTCGGCCGCGATGATGCTGCGCTATTCGCTGAACAAGGCGGAGCAAGCCGAGCGCATCGAAAAGGCGGTGCAAAAGGTGCTCGAAGCCGGATACCGGACGGGCGACATCGCTACACCGGGCTGCCGCCAGGTCGGCACGGCCGAGATGGGCGATGCGGTGCGCGCGGCATTGTAAGGACGTTTTCGTGTAGACTGTCGCGATGCTGCGAATCCCCTCTATCCCCTCGATAGCAACGCTCGTTGGCGCAACGCTCGGTGCGCAGGGATTCGCCATTGCCGGCGCCATTGGCGTGGCCGGCATCATTTCGATCAAAACGATTACCCCCAAAACGATCACGAAAAGCTGATCGTCCGCCGTGCCCGCCCGTCTTCCCCGCGCGGTCACGCCGGGCAAGGTTGCGGGGAAGCGTCCATTCGAAGGGATAATCATGAACGTAGGTCTCGTAGGTTGGCGCGGTATGGTCGGCAGCGTCCTGATGCAGCGTATGCAGCAAGAGGGCGATTTCGAGCTGATCGAGCCCGTTTTTTTCAGCACGAGCAACGCGGGCGGCAAAGCGCCGGCGTTCGCCAGGAACGAGACCCGGCTCAAAGACGCGACGAATATCGATGAGCTGAAAAAGTGCGATGTCGTCATCACGTGCCAGGGCGGCGACTACACGAACGAGGTCTTTCCGAAGCTGCGGGCGGCGGGCTGGAACGGATACTGGATCGATGCCGCATCGTCACTGCGGATGAAAGACGATGCCGTCATCATTCTCGATCCCGTGAACCTCGACGTCATCAAGGATGCGCTCGTCAAGGGCACGAAAAACTTCATCGGCGGCAACTGCACCGTCAGCCTGATGCTGATGGCGCTGGGCGGCCTCTTCCGCGAAAATCTCGTCGACTGGATGACGGCCATGACCTATCAGGCCGCATCGGGTGCCGGCGCGCAGAACATGCGTGAGCTGCTCGCGCAAATGGGCACGCTGCATGGCGCGGCCAAGGATGCGCTGGCCGATCCGTCGTCGGCCATTCTCGATATCGACCGCAGCGTGCTGGCGGCGATGACGAGCGACGCCATGCCGACCGACCACTTCGGCGTGCCGCTTGCCGGCTCGCTGATCCCGTGGATCGACAAGGACCTCGGCAACGGCATGTCCAAGGAAGAATGGAAGGGCGGCGCCGAGACGAACAAGATTCTGGGCAAGCCCGCGATGGGACAGCCGGGCTCGATTCCTGTCGACGGTCTTTGCGTGCGTATCGGTGCGATGCGGTGCCATTCGCAGGCGCTGACGATCAAGCTCAAGAAGGACGTCCCGCTCGACGAGATCGACGGCATCCTCGCGTCCGCCAACGATTGGGTGAAGGTCGTGCCGAACGAGCGCGAAGCGTCGATGCGCGAACTGTCGCCGGCCGTGGTCACGGGCACGCTTTCGGTGCCGGTCGGGCGGCTGCGCAAGCTGGCGATGGGCGGCGAATATCTATCGGCATTCACGGTGGGCGATCAGTTGCTCTGGGGCGCCGCGGAGCCGCTGCGCCGCATGCTGCGGATTTTGCTCGACAAGTGAAGCGTCATCGCAGGCTGGCGCGGTGGTCTTGCCGCGCTTCCTAACGTAAACTACGCGTTTGCGGCGTAGGACTGTAAAGGCGTCGCGCCGGTCGCGGCGCTTTTTTTTTGCCGATGGCGGTGAGCGCTTCTCCTGTCGGCCCGGAGGAAGTGCGGCAGGTGCTTCGAGCACCCATGGCCTCATGCAGAGCACATGTTCCAACCCATGCAAAGCTGCCGTATCAGATATTGTCCCTTTCCAAACGACATTCATGGCCGCGCCGCGATGCGCGGAACAACCACATGACAGCACGTTCGACCTCTCGCGCGCCTGTGTTGCGGACTGATGCCGATGCGCCGTACGCGCGCGGCGCGGCCGTTGGCATCGCCACTGCCACGGTGTTCGCGATTGCGGTCGCCACGACGGTCTTCGCGTCGCCGCGGGCCTTCGCAGCCGATTCGGCGAGCGCAGCCGCGGCGGCATCCGTCCCGGGTGCCGAGTCCGCGACCCAGGTTACGGTGAAGCCCGGGCAATCGCTGAACGACGTTGCCATTGCCGTCACGCAATCGCACGATCGCGCCGTGTTGTCTCGCGCGTCGAAAGCGATTTTCGATGCGAACCCTTCCTCGTTCATGCGAGGCGATCCGAGCCTCATGAAGCTCGG
>NZ_DASXWY010000182.1:0-10631 GCF_036503415.1 Trinickia sp.
CATTCTGAATACGGGGACGATCAGCGCCTCCAATACGCTGACGGTCAATACGCCGACGCTGACGAATCAGGCCAATCAGGTCAACGTCGGACAGATTTGGAGTTACATCCAGGACGCGGGCTATCAGAACACGACGGGCACAGTAGTGCAGCCGGGCGGGTTCATGAGCGCGGCGAACATGGACCTGAACGTGCAGACGCTGAGCCAGATTGGCGGGGCGCTGCAAAAGCTCGACGCGGACGGCACGGTCGATAGCGCGGGCACGCAGCAACTAACGGCTGCGTTGCAGCAGCAGTTGGGGAGCAACTTCACGCAGATGACGTTGACCGACCATCTGCATACGGATTTCGTGAAGGAAGGCGGAAGCTTCGGGGTCGAGCAGTTGGCGATGATCGTGGTCGCGGTGGCCGCTGCGATCGCGATGCAACCGGAGATCTCGGCGGAAATCGCATCGGTGAGCGGTGCGGCGGATGCGGCGGCGGACGCGGACGACGAGCCTGTCCCATAAGGCTGTGGCCGGGGGGCTGTGCTCGGCGAACGGGGGCAGCCGGAGGCGAGACCGGGCCGTTTGAAAGAAGCCTACGGCGAAGGCGCAAGTTCGGATTGGTCTCGAGGACGAAGGGCCCACGGCGGTAGATTTACTGGCCGCACTCGATGAGGAGGCGGCTAGCGAGGTCGGTGATGAGCTATAGCACGCAGTGCTATAATGTTCGGCAAGAAAAAGGAGCGGTATGCGGGTCTTCAAGACCAGGGTGTTTGCGCGTTGGGCCGACAAGGAAGGTGTGAGCGATGCGGCGTTGCTCGTGGCAATGGATGAGATAAGCCGAGGGCTGATTGATGCGAACCTGGGCGGTCATGTGTTCAAGAAGCGAGTGGGCATTGGCGGACGAGGTAAAAGCGGCGGAGTGCGTACGCTGCTGGCGTTGCGAGTGGGACTTCGTTTTCGGCTTTGCGAAAAACGAGCGGTCCAACGTGAGCGACAAAGAGCTGGAGACGTTGAAACGGCTGGCGTCGCAGCTACTGGGCTACGATGCTCGGGAGCTGCGTGAAGCGCTGAGCACAGGCAAGCTATATGAGGTGGAAAGCGATGGGTGACAGACTGTTGAAGACGCTGCATGAGACGGCGCAAGACCTGCACGAGATCGGGCTGATGGATTCGGTGACGACGCGAGAGTTCGACGCGTTGTGTCTGCCACCGATCAAGCAATACAGCGCGGCGCAGATTCGGCGACTGCGCCAGCGCGCCAAAGCGAGTCAGGCAGTGTTCGCGGCGTGCCTGAACACGAGCATCTCGACGGTACAGAAATGGGAGCAGGGGCAAAAGCATCCGAACGGTCCTTCGCTGAAACTGCTCGACCTGGTTGATCGCAAGGGCTTGGAAGCCCTGCTGTAAGGTCCTGCTGCGCCGTCTTGGCCCGGCGGGCTTGCGACGGTGCTTCCTCCTTAGCCCCGCTTCTGCGGCACTCCCCATCCCTTCTTACTATCCCGATGGGCCGATACAATCGGCCCATCGGCGTTTGCGCCCCATCGTTCTTTAACTTCCTTTGCTCGTGCCTCGGTGGGCCGAAAACCGCATCCGGGCAAAAAATCCTCCGGGCCGAACCGCGTCTAGGCGACGGCGGGCCGTTGCGATCAGAGGTTGCCTCGGGTGCTGGATATGGGGCCATTGGCGGAGCAACCGGGGCACTGCTGAACCCGACATCGATACGAACGGCAACATCCCTGCGCCGCTGGAAACTGCGCTCATGACGATGGTGAGTACATTGGTCGCCGGTGCGCTAGGTGCCAACGTTCAGGGCGCGGCGATGGCTGCGCAAAATGAAACTGAGAACAATTGGCTTAATCACGTACGGCCTAGTCCGCCTCCTTCTTAGCCGCCCTTCGGCGGTTCTCTCTCCCTTCCATCGATTCCTCGCTAGGCCGATACGTCGGCCCGTCGGCGTTTGCACGCCATCGTTCTTTAACTACCTTCGCCGATGCCGCGGAGGGCCGAAAACCGCGTCTGGGCAAAAAAAACTCACGGCAGTACCGCATCTGCACTCAGCACAAAGCAGACGATGCTACTCAGCCGCGCGCATAGCTTTGAGGCCCAGCCGATTGGTATCGGTAGCCGCCCACTGTGCCGGCGCGATGGTGGCGCACGCTGGAAAACGAGGCCGACGCGGGTCACCCTAAGCGATGTGAAAGCACTGGCACATCAAGCAGCAAATGTCTATCCGCGTGCGAGCATCCGGGCGCTGGCGAATAGCCATTCGGCTAAGCATCCGGCGGCGCCCACGCATGGGACACTGAAACCGGTCGATTAGCCCCCCCGATGGTGGCCGATGCTGTGTGCACTCGACGCCGAGGCACGAGCCGAGGACGAGGCAAAGGAATGGGACAAGCTTATGGGAGTGATTAAAATGGCACCATGCGTGACTGTGCTTAGGGGCCAAAAAATGGGAACGAGCTACGAGAAGGACGTGGTGGCATGGGCTAATGAACAGGCCGCGTTGTTGCGCGCGGGCAAGTTCTCGGAGCTGGACATCGAACACATCGCGGAGGAAATCGAGGACGTGGGTAAGAGCGAACAACGCGAATTGGCGAGTCGTATGGCTGTGCTCCTCACGCACCTGCTCAAGTGGCAATACCAGCCGGATCGGCGGGGATCGAGCTGGCGGCGTACGATCAAGGAGCAGCGTCGGGCCATAATGGAACACGTTGAGGAGACGCCGAGCTTGAAGGGCTCGTTGCTTGATGAGCATTGGATCCGTAAGACTTGGTCTGATGCAGTGACCAAAGCGATCGAAGAAACGAACCTTGTTGTGTTCCCCGAAGCCTGCCCGTGGACGATGGAGCAGGCGATGAATCCTGAGTTCCTGCCCGAGTGAAGCCCAACTCAATCGACTTGCCCTGAATAAGCGCCAGCCTCCGTCCACTCAAAGGTTGGATCAGCGCCCCGCCTCCGCCGAAAATACATATCAGAAATGATTCGTTGGGCGCCGACGAAACCCCCTCTAGACTGACCCTTTCACGTTGTCGTAACGAACCGATCAGATCCCTGGAATGCGGGAGAGTGCAGCTCTTTGACGCTCCCCGCGCAACCGGGCGAGCACGCTGCGCGCGGACGAGGAAAACCCGATGAATACCGAAGTACGCGACCCTGACGTCCTGGTCATCGACGCAGGCGAGGCCGGCCCCATGGCTGCACCCCATGCAAGCGCGCACGATCTACCAGCCGAAGCTGCCTCCCACCTCGCACGCCTTGCCGATATCGACCCGGCAGTGCGCCGTGTCGCACTGTTCGAGCTCGCCGATCTCGAAGATGCCGCTCTCTTGCCGGTGTTCCTCGCTTCGCTGCGCGACGACCCGGCGCCCGAAGTCCGACGCGAGGCCGCGGCCGTGCTCGCATCATGGGAGCAAGACGAAGTCGTCGAGGCGCTCTGCGCAGCCCTGCTCGACGACGCCGAGCCGGTACGTGCACAGGCGGCGCAAAGCCTATCCGAATTGAAGCAACCGAGCTCGGGTTACGTGCTGCGCCGTTGGGCGATGCGGCCGGAGCCGTTCGTGCGCCGCGCGGTACTCCGCGGGCTGCGCGAACTTCGCTTCGCGGATGCGTTCGATCCGGCCATGGAGGCGCTCGCCGCGCGACAAGCCGAGGTACGGTTCGAGGCTGTCGCGGTACTTGGTTGGCTCAAAGATGCGCGCGCACTCGCATCGCTCGCGGCGCTCGCCGCGCGCGATGCGCAGGCGGAGGTGCGCCGCGCGGCTATCGGCGCGCTGGGTTTTGCATCGCCAGCCGATGCCTCCATCGTCGAGGCGCTCGTCGCAGCGCTATCGGACAACGCGTGGCAGGTGCGCGAGGAAGCCGCGACCACGCTAGGCAAACTCGGCGTGGTAGAGGCGCGCGAACCGCTCGTCACGGCACTCGACGACGCATACTGGCAGGTCAGGCTACGCGCGACTCGCGCGCTAGGACAATTGCGCGATGGGCAGGCTGCCCCTGCCGTTGCGATGCTGCTCGCACATCCGATCAGCAACTTGCGCAAGGAAGCCGCGCTTGCACTGGGCGAGCTGGGCGTTGCCGCTTCACTGCCCGCGCTGCACCACGCGCTTGGCGATCGCGATCCTGAGGTACGCAAAGCCGTCAGCATCGCCATCGAGCAAATCGAAAACGCACGGCAATAAAAGAACGCGGCGCTGGCCGAGCGCCAAGCAAGGGACGCGAGCACTCGGCTGCCGCGCGGCACCTACGCGTCCAAAGTATTCGCTGAGCGATAATGTCGTCGACATATCGACGATCGAAAGCCATCCGAAATGAAACTCCGCGGTGGTCTGCTCAGTATCAGCTAAGTCTTCGTCGGTATCCTCCCCCTATTGTTGCCACCCTCCGCTTGGCCACGTGACGGATTGATCCGTCACGAAACGGCGAGCGCGCACGGAGAATTGATGGAAGGACTGAATCGAGCACTTTTTCTCTGGCTCAATGCGCCGGCCAACCCTGGCCAGCTATCGATGGCGATGGCGCTGTTTTTTGCCGAATATTTTATTTGGTTGATCCCCGCAACGATCGCGATTGTCTGGTTACGCGGTGGCGAGCGCACGCGTAAGGCGCTGATCGAAGCCACCGTCGCCGCGTCGATCGGGCTTTGTATCAATCAGCTGATCGGCCTTGCATGGATGCACCCGCGTCCTTTCGTAATCGGTCTCGGACACACATTGGTTGCGCATGCACCCGACTCGTCCTTCCCCAGCGATCATCTGACGCTCTGGTGGTCGGTCGCGTTCGCGCTCGCCATGCCCGGCAACTTTCCTCGGGCCGGGATGCTGTTCGCGTTGCTCGGCTTGCCTATCGCGTGGGCGCGCATCTACGTGGGCGTCCATTTCCCGTTCGATATGGCGGGCGCGGCTATCGTCTCGCTGTTGAGCGTGGGCCTGACGCGGCGAGCAATAGGGCCATGCTTGCCATACATTTTTCGGGCGGCCACCTGCGTTCACGGCTTGCTTTTCAGCAAGTTCATTGCGTTGGGATGGGTGCGCAAATAAGGACTGGGTAAGATCCGCGGCGACGGAGGCACGAGTCATGCGGCAACCCTTCATATTCTGCAAGGCAATGACTGCATCAAAAGGAACCTTACGATGACCAAATCGACTCAACACGCATTGGCGAAGGTACCTGAGGTCACACTCGGGTTCTGGCTCCTCAAGATTGCCGCGACCACCCTGGGTGAGACGGGCGGCGACGCAGTGACGATGTCGATGCACCTGGGATACCTCATTGGGACGGCCATTTTCGCGTTGATATTCGTCGTGGCGGTCATGGCGCAAATCCGTGCAAATGGGTTTCACCCCTTCTTGTACTGGCTGACGATCATCGCCACCACGACGGTCGGCACGACGATGGCCGATTTCGCGGATCGCTCCTTGGGCATCGGATATGCGGGCGGCTCGAGTCTACTGCTCGCGTTGCTGCTGATCTCGCTCTTTGTCTGGTACCGGACGCTCGGCTCCGTCTCTGTCAGTACGATCACCACACCCAAAGCCGAGATCTTCTATTGGGTGACGATCATGTTCTCCCAGACCTTGGGTACGGCATTGGGCGATTGGACGGCCGACAGCATGGGGTTGGGATACGGCGGTGCCGCGCTCGTGTTCGGTGGATTGCTCGTTTTGGTCGCGGCGGCCTATTATTGGTCGAACATTTCGCGCACGATACTTTTCTGGGCGGCGTTCGTGTTGACGCGTCCGCTCGGGGCTGCGGTCGGCGATTTTCTCGACAAACCGCTCAACGCGGGCGGTCTGGCCATGAGCCGTTATTCGGCCTCGGCCGCGCTATTCGGCTTCATCGTGCTCGGCATTCTGATCTTCCGGCAACGAGCGGCGAAGGCGACGCATTGAACGCAGGCTGGAATTGGCTACGGAGGATGAATGCGGGTATTGCTGGTCGAAGACGATCCGATGATCGGCGAGGCCGTTCAAAACGCACTGAAAGACGTTTCCTACGCGACGGATTGGGTGAAGACGGGGCAGGCGGCCTTGACCGCCCTCGAGGCGCAGCATTACGACCTCGTGCTGCTCGACCTCGGCTTGCCCGGCAAGGACGGTCTGCAGGTGCTGGCGAGCATTCGCGGCCGCGACAATCCGGTGCCGGTGCTGATCGTCACGGCCCGGGACACGCTCGATGATCGGTTGCGCGGACTCGACGGCGGCGCCGACGACTATGTCCTGAAGCCATTCGAAATGGCCGAGCTGCTGGCCCGCATGCGCGCCGTGCTGCGGCGAAAGGGCGGCCGCGCGGCTCCCGTGCTCAGCAATGGCCGCGTCTCGCTCGATCCGGTTACGCGCGAGGCCGTCGCCGATGGCTGCGCACCCGTGCAGCTTTCCAATCGCGAATTCGCGCTGCTGCACGCGCTGCTGATCCGCCCCGGCGCGATCCTTTCACGCAGCGATCTGGAAGACCGGATCTACGGTTGGGGAGAAGAAGTCGAAAGCAATGTCGTCGAATTTCTGATTCACGCACTGCGGCGCAAGCTCGGCAGCGACATCATCAAAAACGTCAGGGGCGTCGGATGGATGGTTTCAAAAGGCGGTTGAACGCGTCCCTCCAGCTCAAACTGTCCTTCTCGCTTTCGCTCGCGATTCTCGTGGTTGCCGTGGTCGCCGGCATCTTTTCGTTCGTGTCCGCGCTGCACGAAGCCCATGAGCTGCAAGACGATACGTTGCGGCAAATCGCGACGCTCATCGACCGGCAAGGCGTTCCGTTCCTTCAGTCGCCGGCTGGGGCGAGCGTGGCGAGCGACGACAAAGACTCCCGCATCGTCGTGGAATATCTCGCCGATGCCGGGCAGCAAGGCGTCGGCATCGCTGGTGCCGAGGCGCGATTGCCGATCCCAGCCGACTTGGCGGACGGCGCGCACACGCTGCGGATCAAGGGCGAGTCGTTTCGCGTGCTCATCAAAACAGCGGCCGGCGGCGGGCGAATCGCCGTGACGCAGGAAACGGATGTACGCGACGAAATCGCGCGCGATGCCGCCCTGCAGACTTCGATGCCGTTTCTGATTCTCGTGCCGATACTGGTCTTTTTGATTGCGGACCTCGTTCGCAAGATGTTCCGGCCGATCGCCGCGCTGTCGGTGGAAATCGATCGGCGGGCCGAGCGGGAGTTACATCCCATCGAAACGAGCCATCTGCCTGTCGAGGTCCGGCCCTTCGTCGTCGCAATCAATCGCCTTTTGACGCGCGTTGCGCAATCGATGGAAGCCCAACATCGATTCGTTGCCGACGCCGCGCACGAACTGCGCTCCCCTTTGACGGCACTTTCGCTGCAAGCGGAACGGCTGGCCGAAGCCGAGATGTCGACGACGGCCCGGGAGAGATTGCGTTCGCTGCGACAGGGCATCGAGCGCGGACGAAACCTGCTCGATCAACTGCTGACGTTGGCCAGAGCGCAATCGCCTTCGGAGCCGCTGCCGGCGACACAGGCGGTGTCGGTGCAGAGCGTCTATCGTCGCGTGCTCGAAGACATCATGCCGCTTGCCGACGCCAAAAAGATCGATGTCGGTGTCGAAGGCACCGAGGACGCGCTGGTGCGAGCAAGCGAGCTCGATTTGATTGCGATCGTGAAGAATCTCGTCGATAACGCCATCCGCTATACGCCGCGAGGCGGGAAGGTCGATTTGTCGGTGCGTGGCACGCCCACGCATGTGCTGTTGCGCGTGATCGACAACGGGCCCGGCATTGCACCGGACGAACGCGCGCGCGTTTTCGATCCTTTTTATCGCACGCTGGGGAGCAATGAAGTGGGATCGGGGCTGGGCCTGTCCATCGTCAAAGCCATTGCCGAGCGCCTCGGGGCGGAAGTCCGCCTCGAGTTTGCCGATGAGACCGGGCAGTCGGGTTTGTGTGTTTCCGTTCTCATTCCGGCCCAGTGACCCCTATCGTATGAGGGTTACTAGACGACCGGTCTAATACTGGCTACAGTACGGTTCCATGAGCCATGCAACCCCTCCCACCGATGTCCGCCGGCATATTCTCGATGTCGCGCATCCTCTATTTCTGAGCAAGGGCTTCACGGCCGTCGGCCTGACTGAGGTGCTGGCTGCGGCGAAGGTGCCGAAGGGGTCGTTTTATCACTACTTCTCGTCGAAGGAAGCGTTCGGCGAGGCGGTGCTCGAGGCGTACTTCGAAGATTATCTCCAGCGCATGGATGGGTTGCTCGGTCAGCCCGGTCCGGCGGCGCAGCGGTTGATGGCCTATTTCTTCGACTGGCTCGATTCGCAGACCGGGGACGAGGCGCAAAGCCGGTGTCTGGTCGTGAAGCTCGGCGCGGAGGTCTCCGATCTATCCGACACGATGCGGGCGGCACTCGAACGTGGCACGCGAACGATCACGGCGCGGCTCGCGCGCTGCGTGGAGGAGGGTTTGACGGACCGTTCGTTGCCTGAATCGCTCGATGCCGCCGGCACCGCCATGACGCTCTATCAAAACTGGCTCGGTGCCAGTCTGCTGGCCAAGATCACACGCGACCGCAAGCCGCTGGATACCGCGTTGGCCTGCACGCGCCGGATGCTCGGCGTCCCTTACGACGCTTGAGGGGCGATCGTATGTATTCGCTTTCCGTTTTTTCCTCGCGTCCTAGACGACTGGTCTACTTCGATGGCGGGCTGTACTCGAAGCATTGCCGCCCCCGCCAATCCGAGATTGCATACTGAAGGAGTTCCCGATGCCGCAAACCGATACCGTCAATCGCCGCGTGGTCCTCGCGGCGCGCCCACAGGGGTTGCCCACGCCGCGCGACTTTCTCATCGAAGAGGTAGCCATTCCGAAGCCCGCTGATGGTGAGGTTCTGCTTCGTACCGTCTATCTCTCGCTCGATCCTTACCTGCGCAATTTGATGGAGGAGGTCGGTCCCGCCTACGCGCCATCGATCCCGCTTGGTGGAACGATGGTGGGCGGCACCGTGAGTCGAGTCGTCGAATCGAAGCATGGGAAGTGGCGAGCGGGCGATCTCGTGCTCGGCAATTCAGGATGGCAGGACTACGCGCTATCCGATGGCAGCGACTTGCTCCCCCTTGGACAAGAATCTCACGCGTCGCTGTCGTTGGGCGGTTTGGGCATGCCCGGATTCACCGCGTATGTCGGCCTGGCGGATATCGGCCAGCCCAAAGCTGGCGAAACGCTTGTCGTGGCGGCGGCCACGGGTGCCGTTGGCTCGGTCGTCGGGCAGTTGGCGAAGCTTCGGGGCGCAAAGGTCGTTGGCATCGCGGGTGGCGCCGACAAGTGCCGGTACCTCGTGGAAGAACTCGGCTTCGACGCCGCCGTTGATCGTCGCGATCCGGCATTCGCCGAGCGTCTGGCGGCGGCGTGCCCGGAGGGAATCGACGTTTATTTCGAAAACGTCGGCGGGGAAGTTTTCGATGCGGTATTGCCGTTGTTGAACATCGGCGCGCGCGTGCCGGTCTGCGGCGTGATTGCGCATTACAACGACGACGCGTTGCCGTCCGGCCCCGATCGATTGCCGCTTGCCATGTCGACGATTCTGCAAAAGCGGGTCCGTATGCAAGGTTTCATCATCCTCGACCACTTCGGCGAGCGTTTCGATGCGTTTCGCCGAGAGATGAGCGAATGGTTGTCCGATGGCCGCGTCAAGCTGCGCGAGGACCGCGTCGATGGGTTGGGGAACGCGCCTGCCGCATTCATTGGGATGCTGCAGGGCCGTAACTTCGGCAAGCTCGTCGTGCGTGTAGGCGAGGACTGAAGAGGCTCGTGGCCGGTGTTACCGTTCTTTGACACGATCCCCTCCGCTTGCTCGTGCGGCGAATAGGCATATATTCTCCGCACATCATGCGGAGAATATATGTACATCTGGGCGGCCGAAGATTGGCCTGAATGGCGATACGACCTTGCTAGCCTCACCGGTTTGATCGCCGAGGTCAGTCGTGCTCAGGGCTTGTTGTTCGGCCGCCTCGCCGACGTTGGCAGCCCGTTGCGCGATGAGGCGAGCCTTGCTGCGCTGACCGAGGATGTCACGAAGACGAGCGAAATCGAGGGCGAGCGACTCGACGTTGCGTCAGTGAAATCGTCGATTGCGCGGCATCTCGGCGTGGATATCGGCGAGCTTGCGCCAGCGGATCGTCACGTGGACGGGATCGTCGAAATGATTCTCGACGCCACATTGAACTGTCAGGCAGCGGTGACCCCTGAGAGGCTGTTCGAATGGCATGCGGCGCTTTTTCCGACGGGATACTCTGGGCTCGTACGACTCAATGTTGCGCGTTGGCGCGGCGATGCGACAGGGCCTATGCAAGTGGTGTCGGGGCCGATCGGCCGGCAACGCGTGCACTTCGAAGCGCCACCGGCGGAGCATCTCGACCATGAAACCCGGTGCTTCCTCGACTGGCTCAACGGCGCGACTCCGGAGCCTGCACTGATCAAGGCGGGGCTCGGCCACCTCTGGTTCGTCACCCTTCATCCATTCGACGACGGGAACGGGAGAATCGCGCGTGCGATCGGCGATCTCCTTCTTGCGCGTGCGGACGGCAGTCCTCAGCGTTTTTATAGCCTCTCCGCGCAGATTCAGCGCGAACGCAAAGCCTATTACGACGTGCTCGAGCGCACGCAAAGAGGAAGCCTCGACGTCACCGAGTGGTTGA
>NZ_DASXWY010000183.1:0-2641 GCF_036503415.1 Trinickia sp.
GTTCAGTTTCAAGTAGTCCGCATGTGTTCGTGCGTGTTCGCTTTGGCCTTACCCGTCGACGTGTCCCGCTTGCGCGAGACCGTCTCGTTCCACTTCCGCCCTACGAATCGAAAATGACCTCGACAAGCCGCCGTGACTTCCTGCGTGCCGCCGCTCAAGCGGCGGGCGCCGCTGCCGCCATGGGTGCATTGCCCGCCGGTATCCGCAATGCGCTCGCCATTCCCGCCAACGATGCGACGCGCAGCATCGACGACATCGAGCACATCGTCATCCTGATGCAGGAAAACCGCTCGTTCGACCACTACTTCGGCACCCTGCGCGGCGTACGCGGCTACGGGGACCGCCGCGCGATCACGTTGCCCAACGGCCGGCCCGTCTGGTACCAGCCGGCTGCGGCGGATCTCGGTTACGTCTTGCCGTTTCGGCCGAGCGCGCCGGAGCTCGGCATGCAGTTCCTGCAAGACTTGCCGCACGACTGGACGACGACGCATGCCGCATGGAACGGGGGGCGCTACGATCAGTGGGTACCGGCCAAGAGTACGACGACGATGGCTTATCTCACGCGTGAAGACATTCCATTTCACTACCAGCTTGCCGATGCCTTCACGATCTGCGATGCCTATCACTGCTCGGGCATGACGCCGACGGATCCGAACCGCTACTACATGTGGACGGGCTGGGTAGGCAACGACGGCAGCGGTGGCGGTCCCGTGATCGATAACGCCGAAGCCGGCTACGGTTGGTCGACGTTTCCGGAGAAGCTCCAGACGGCCGGCATCTCGTGGAAGATCTATCAGGACGTCGGGACGGGCCTCGACGCGAAAGGCTCGTGGGGTTGGACGCAGGACGCCTTCATAGGCAACTACGGCGACAACTCGCTGCTCTATTTCAACCAGTACCGCAATGCTCAGCCGGGCGATCCGCTTTACGACAATGCGCGCACGGGCACCCATGTCGCGGTGAGCGGCGACTACTTCGACGTTCTGAAGCGCGACGTGCAGGGCGGTAAGCTCCCGCAGGTCTCGTGGATCGTTGCTCCCGAGGCGTACTCCGAGCACCCGAATTGGCCTGCGAATTATGGCGCCTGGTATATCGATCAGGTGTTGCAGGTTCTGACATCGAACCCGGCGGTATGGAGCAAAACAGCGCTTCTCATCACCTACGACGAAAACGATGGCTTCTTCGATCACGTCGCGCCGCCGTTTGCGCCATGGTCGCCGAGCGTCGGCCGCTCGACAGTGGACACGATCGACGAGTACTACCCGGGCAAGGACGGCAATCCTGCGGGGCCCTACGGTCTGGGGCCGCGGGTACCGATGCTCGTTGTTTCGCCGTGGTCGAAGGGCGGCTGGCTCTGCTCGGAGACGTTCGATCACACGTCGATCATTCGCTTCATCGAGCGCCGGTTCGGCAACGGCGGAAGCCGCAATCTGAGTGAACTCAACATCACGCCGTGGCGCCGCGCGATCTGCGGGGACCTCACGCGTGCGTTCGATTTCGCTCATCCGAACGCCGCATTCCCGGCGCTTCCGGCAACGACCGGCTATGTGCCGCCCGACAAAGCACGCCATCCGGACTACGTACCGGTGCCGCCGCTCGTTCAGGCGAAGCCGAATCAGGAACCGGGCGTGCGACCGGCGCGTGCGCTGCCGTACGAGCTGTTCGTCCACTCGCGCGTCGAAGCGGCGCAGCGCGCGCTTCGCCTCGAGTTCATCAATACCGGTTCGGCCGCGGCCGCGTTTCTCGTCTATCGTGCAAAAAGCCTCGACGCCCCCCGCTCGTACGCCGTCGAAGCGAAAAAGCGCGTTGCCGATACACTGGCGCTGCCCGTCGACGGGCGGTACGACTACACCGTGCATGGTCCGAATGGGCTGATGCGCCGCTTCGCGGGTGCGGCCGTGCCGATTGCCGCAAGCGGCTGGAACGCGGGCACGGCGATGCCCGAGGTCACCGAGTCGTACGACGTGGCGAACGGAAACATCGAACTGCACTTGAAGAACTTCGGCAGCGCGGCTTGCGTGTTTACCGTCGTCAACGCTTACGATGGGAGCCTCGTCAAACGCAGGGTCGCCGGTGGAGAAAGTGCGGACCTGTATATCGATTTGCGGGCATTTCATGCGTGGTATGACTTGAAAGTCAGCATCGATACCGATCCGGCGTTTCATCGAGCACTTTCCGGTCACGTCGAAACCGGCCGCGACAGCATGAGCGATCCGGCCTTCGGCGCGCCTTGATCGATCGAACGGGTTCGCTCTTGGGGCGGACCCGTCCTTCCGTTCAACGTCACCGCTCCCTTCTCTCAATAACGTTTCCCCCGTTCCCTTTCCCGTCCCTCTCCTCTAACACGGCCGCCGCGCATTGCGATGGACCGATCGATGGTCCATAACGTCGCTCATCTCGTAATTGCGGGGTCCAGCTCATGACGTCGATCAGCCGCCGCGTTTTCATGCGGGCAGCCGCGCAAGCGGCAGGTACATTTGCCGCTGCCGGTTTGTTGCCGACGGGCATTCGCAATGCACTCGCGATTCCCGCCCACGATACGACCCGCAGCATCGAGGACGTCGCGCACGTCGTCGTCCTGATGCAGGAAAACCGCTCGTTCGATCATTACTTCGGTACGCTTCGCGGTGTGCGCGGCTAC
>NZ_DASXWY010000184.1:0-5039 GCF_036503415.1 Trinickia sp.
GAATTCGTGATCGTCCAGGTGCCGCTGTCCTTTTTCTGCAGCGTCTGGAAGCCGGTGATCGTCGCCGGCAACGTGTCGCTGCCGGTGCCATTGAGCGTCAGCAGGTTGCTGCCGCCGCCGCCATTGATCGTGCCCGATACGCTCGAGCCGGAGAACAGGTTCAATGTGTCGTTGCCGCCTGCGAAAACCAGGTTGCCGATCACCTTGCCGAGATTGGTGAACACCACGGCGCCGTTGCCGGACGCTCCCATCACGTTGTTGGGTGCCTGGATGACGCCGGTCGCGTTATTGATGACCGTGTTCGTACCCGAGGTGTTCTGAAACCAGATAGCCGCGGAGTTAATGCCCCGGATCGTCCCGTTGTTGACGATCGTATTGCCGGTGCCTTCCGGATTGACGGCCTCGGCAGTCGTTTGGGTGCCGTTGGACAATACGGTCGCGCCCTGTTGGACGGTCAGCGTGTTGTTATTGCGCAGATCGATCGTATTGCCGCCCGTGCCGTACGTGCCGGTGGTATTCGTCGAGGCATTCTGCACCAGCGCGCCGGACTGCACGACGATATTCGAGTTGTCCGACAGCGCGATCGCGCTGGTGTTGCCCACGACGATCTGCGCGTTCGGCCCCACGGTCACCTGAGCGCCGGACGCGGTTGTCGGCCCCGTTCCGATCGTCGTCGTCCAAGGCGACGGCGCCGAGGTGTCGCACGTCGTCGTCGCGCCCGAAGTCGTGCAGTTCGCGTGAGCCAGTGCCGGAATCAGCGCGACGTAGCCGAGAACGGCAAGCGTCGTCGCCTTAGGGCGCAGGCGCGATGCGTCATTGGAGATTGGAGACCGAATTGCACGCGATTTCGTATGATCAATCGTTGCGTGCCGATATAAATCTGAATTCCGCATATGCCCGTCCTCTCATCGTTTGTATTTGACGCTCGGCACTATAGCGGAACCGTTTTTAAAGAATTGCAAAGGATCGTAAAGCCTTTACCTGGTCGGTTATTTCGGCTTTTTGGCGGCGCTTGAATTGCGCCGAATCAGGTGCGAACCGATTGCCGCGGAGGCGATTGCCGGCGGCTGACGAACCGGATGCCTACTGAAGCGGGAGTCGGACGGCGATCACCGAGGGATCGTCCGAGGCGTGCATCTCGAAGCCGTTTGCTCTCGCAAGCGCCAGCATCGGCGCGTTTTCGCGCAGGATTTCTCCCGTCACGAAGCGCGTGCCGCGAGTGCGCGCATAGTCGATGATCCGGGCGAGCAGTAATGTTCCGAGCCCTTTGCCCTTAATATCCGAGCGGACGGCCACGGCAAATTCGGCGCATTCGTTATCGGGATCGGCGACAATACGCGCAACGCCAAACGTTTGCGCGACTCCATTTAGATCGATTTCCACCGCGATGAGGGCCATTTCGCGGTCATAGTCGATTTGCGTCATACGCGCGAGTTGCGAGTGATCGAAGCCGCGCACGGCGCCGAAGAATCGCAGCCGCAAATCGTCGGGCGACATCGCGGCAATCAATGCACGATGTGCCGCTTCATCCTCGGGACGGATCGGGCGGATCGTCAAACGCTTGCCCTGCCAGTCCAGCGTCTCTTCCAGATGGCGTGGGTAGGGCACGATTGCAAGACGTCCGCGCGAGCTCGCAATCCGCAATCGCGGGGCGACAAGCACGACGCGGTCCGGCATGACACGCAGCACCGCACTCATACCCGCGATCTGCTCGACCGCGCACACCATCTCCGAAAGCGCGGTAAGCGCCTGCAAAAGCGGCTCGACGGGCACACGATCCGCGTACGGCGAGCGCGCGACGATCTCGCGTGCAAGAACGGGGTTGAGCGGCGGCAGACCATAGGTGCAAAACGGCGCAGGCACACCATTCGCCGGAGGCGCCGTAAAGCGAAACACGGGGCCGAAATCGGCATCGTCGTCGAGTTCGACCGTCACGTCGACGATCGCTTCGTCTTCGAACCGTTCGTCGAAGCTGGAGGTCCCGCCCTCGCCCTTGCCTTCCTTCGCATCGCCACCCTGTGCCAATCGTGCCGTCGTTGCGGTCGCTTCGGATTCCGGCCGGCTCGCGACATGCGCCGCTACACGCAGGCCGAAGCACGCGACGAGATGCGCCGCCTCGTCGCCGTCGAGCGTCATCGTGCCCGCCGCCACGGCGTCTCGCACGCGCGCCTGGATCGCCGCAAGCGCTACCGGCACGTGCGCCGGCAAGCCCTGCGGAGTCTGCATCAGCAACTCGCGGGCGAGCCGGTAATCGACGAGTCTTGCAAACGCGCGTGCGAGGCGATGCGGCGTCGAATGCACGGCGATGCCATGCGCGCGCAACGCATCGCGCGCAGGCGCATCGAGCCCCCCGAAAAAGCAGGCGAGCATGCCGCGATGGGCAAAGCGCTGGCGCTCGATGAGCACGCGCGCGACCGCCTCGGCCGGTGCGCGATGTGTCGAGGCGTGCACGATAAACGCCGCACCCGTATCGTCGTGCGGCGCAAGCGCATCGAGCGCGCGGCCGAAATCCGCGGCATGCGCATCGTCGCCCAGCAGCACCGGGTTGCTCGGCGTCACATGCGGCAAGGCCGACGCGAGCGCCTGCTTCGCGCCGTCGGACCATCGCGCGAGCTGAGCGCCGGCCGAAGCGAATGCATCGGATGCGAGCGCGGCCACCCCGCGGTCCGCCGCGATCAGTGTTGCGGTCGAACTTGCCGCAATGCGCCCGAGTCCGAGGGTTTCGATTTCGTCGAGCAGATCGTCGAGTGTTTCGACGCGCACCATCCCCGCACGGCGAAACGCCGCGGCATAAAGTGCATCGTCGGAATCGGCGCAGCCTGTGCGCAGCACGAGCACTGGCTTGCCGCGGGCCGCGGCGCGCGCGGCCGACATGAACTTGCGCGCGGCCCGCACGGTCGAAAGCTCCAGCAGGATGGCGCGCGTCGCACCGTCGCTGGCCAGGTAGTCGAGCACATCGCCCGCATCGACATCGGCCTCGCCGCCGAGCGCGATCGCATGCGAAAAGCCCAGACCTCGAGCATCGGCCCAGCCAAGCACCGCATTCGTCAGCGCGTTCGATTGCGACACCCAGGCCACGCCGCCCGGCTTGACGATGCACGATGCGGCATCCAGTTGCGCCCCCAGCGCGGGCGTGATGACGCCAAGACTGCCCGGCCCTACGATGCGCAGCAAGTGCGGGCGGGCGGCGACGAGTACATCGTCGACGGCGGCCGATGCTTCGATACTGCGTGCGTCGCCGATCAGGATCGCCGCGCGCGCTCCCATGCTGCCGAGCTTGTGCACGATGTCCGGCCATACCGCGCTCGGGGTGCAGAGCAACGCTACGCTTGGCGCTTCAGGGAGATCGGCCACATCGCGGAAAACGGGGTGACCGTCGAGCTCGTCGTATTTCGGATTGACGGGCCACACGGGGCCGGCGAAACCGCCGGCCAGCAGGCGCTGCCAGACGATGGCGCCGAGGCTGCCCGGCCGAGAGGACGCGCCGATCACCGCGACCGATCGGGGCTTGAAAAGCGCATCGAGATTGCGGATGGTCATGAGCGATCCCTCGTTCGGGAAAAGGCACGGGACCTGCGTTGAGGCTGAAGCATCGCGGACCGAGCTTCACCGCAGCTCGGGTTGCGTCAGTTTACGACTTTCCGGGTGCGACGCTTCGCGTTAGGGTATGTTGCCGCATCCCGGGCACTCGATGTATTGGCGGTCAATCGTGCTCGGGAGAATCGCGGTCACCTCGAGGGCCATGCCAGCAGCTTGATACCTGCCGCGCCGAATGCGACGGCAAGGCACCCTTCCAATACGCGGCGCGTTCGTATGTAGAGCCGGCGCGCCGAATCCATGGAAAAGAGCAATGTATAACCGCTGAACACGAGCGATCCGATGACGGCGCAGCCGGGGATGACCGCGTCATGAGCGGAACCGGAGCGGCTGGACGAAAGCGCGACGATCGAAACCCACACAAGGACCGCCTTGGGATTCGTCAAATGCAGTAATGCCCCTCGGATGTATAAGCCTCTCGGAGTATCCGGCCGCCCCGTTTGCCGCAGCGTCGCGGCAGCGGGTACGAGCGCGCTGCGTCCCGATTTGAAAGCCAACCAGAGAAGGTACAGCCCGCCAAAGAGTTTGACCGCGACGATGAATTGCGAATAGGCGACCAACGCCGCCGAGATACCGAGTTTCGCGACCGTCGCCCAGAACATCGATCCGGAAACGACGCCGAACGCGAACGCCAGCGCCGCCTTTCTTCCTTGGCTGGCCGCGATGGACATGATCGCCAGGTTGCTCGGTCCCGGGCTGGCGGTGCCGATGAAATAGGCGGTATAGGCGAGCAACAGGTCTGCGGAAAGCAATGAGTTCGCGGACATGTCAGGCCTTTTTCTCAGCCTCGGCCAACATCGCCTCGCTAATTGCGGTCTCGCCGCGCGCTTTCAGCGCGACAGCTGCCCCGCGAATATCGCGCGCCTCCTTGTTCTGACCGAGCTTGGTCTTGCCGATCAATCGCGTGATGTCGATTTCCAAGCCGACGATCGATTTGAGCATCGTATCGATATAGTCCTTCGGCGCATCCGACATCTTCCACGGCTCCGGCAGAGACGCCTCGTGCGTTCGGGTCAATCTGGCGACGACGCCGCGTACGTATCGCTCGTCGTCGTGGACGCGGATCCGGCCGTGTGCGTGGACGACGATGTAATTCCAGGTCGGCACCTGTTTGTGGAGCTCGTGCTTGCTTGGGTACCAGTTGGGCGAAATGTAGGCGTCCGCGGCGCGGAAGACCACGAGCACCTCGTCGCCGTCCGCGATGTCCTGCCATACAGGATTGGCTCGTGCGACATGGGCGCGCAAAACGCCGTGCTCGCCTTCGCCGGCCGCCAGCTCGAACGGAATATGATTGGCGTCCAATCCGCTCTTGCCGTGCGTAATCAGCGTGCCAAACGGATGTTGCACGATGCAGGCGTGCAGGTTTTCGATCCGGGATTCGTTGAAAGCGGCTGGTATGTACATATCGGGTCCCGTAGCGGAGTAAGTGTGCCTGCTCGCCC
>NZ_DASXWY010000185.1:0-4187 GCF_036503415.1 Trinickia sp.
CCCGTGCCCCGGCTCGTGTAAATCCATAAATCGTCGATTCGTGCCAAACCGGCCGTAAAAGGCTGCTGGAATCGGACGAAGAAGTTCCACGGGAAAAACTGTCCTCCATGGGTATGGCCGGAAAGCTGCAACGTATAGCCCGCCTCGACAGCTGCGAGTGCAGTCCGCGGCTGGTGTGCGAGCAGTATGCGGACACGTGCTTCGTCGGGCGCGTGCCTGACTGCCCCGGCAGGATCGCTGCGATGCGAGTCGTCGAAATTGCCGGCCGAGTAGTCAGTGACGCCTGCCATGACAAACGACGCACCGTTGTGCTCGACCACAACATGCTCGTTCATCAGTACGCGTAGACCTAGCCGTCGGAACTCGGCGATCCACTCGTCGGCACCCGAATAATATTCGTGGTTGCCAGTTACCAGAAAAGCGCCATGGCGGGCCTTTAAACGGCTGAGTGGCCGCGTATGCTCGCCGAGCTGCACCACGCTGCCGTCGACAACATCTCCCGTTACAGCGATGACATCGGCTTGCAGCCGGTTCACTTCGGTGACGATAGCGTCGACGTACGATTGTTTGATCGTCGGGCCGACATGTATATCGCTGATCTGAACGATGGTTAACCCATCCAACTCGGGCGGCAAGTCGGCGATCGGTATATCGACGTTCGCTACCTTTGCCCGGCGTCGTGCATTGATGAACCCGATCGCCGTCGAGATCATTGCCAGCAGAGGCACGCCCACTGCCGAATCGACGCGCCATCGATCGAGCGAGACGGTGCGCGGCAGCAGCGAATCGATCGTCAGCAGAGATGCAATCGACAAATCGCGCGCAAACGTGATGACAAGCAGCGAGGAAAAAAATCCCATTACGAGCAGTCCGATCCAGGCCAGGCGATCGGCGAGCGGCTGGCGCTGCACGAAATATCGCGCCAGTACGCCCAGAGGTATCAGAAGGCAGGACAAGACGAGCCAGACCACCGCAGCAGCCTTTACAGGCGCGCCGAACGGCCACTCGGGAATGAGTCTGGAACCAACGTAGATATGCAGCAGGATGCCGATACCGATTACTCGAATCAGAAAACTGGAACGGCGCATGGAAAGGGCAACCTCCGCAGGAATGCTGCGCATTCTACCGACCTGCCGGATTATCTGCTCGGCGCCGATCGAACGTCTTCAGCCGGTTTCGACGCTGTGCGTTGCACATCGCGCACTTGGCGGGATCGTTTGTTCTCCTAATCGATCTAATGCAATGACTTCATGATTCGAGCCCTGCGCCATCGGGCGCTACCGACAGGGGAGGAGAATGATGAAGACGATGAAATGGCTTCATCTACACTCGAGCCAGCGGCATCATATCGGGTACGAAGGCAGCCATGTCATGCTGCCGCTCGTGGTGCTCTCCCTGATGGCGTTAGGCGTGTATTACCTTGTGCGCCGCATCGATTTGCTCGAAATCGCGCGCACGACCCTGTTCGATGTGGCGATGGTATTCGTGGCCCTGGGGATTGCGGGGCTTTTCGGAGTCGTCGGGGCTTGGCTGCGCTCCGGAACGGATGCCGAAAGCGAGCGCTTTTGCTTCGTCGGAGCGTTGATCGGCGCGATCGTCTTCTATCTCGCGGTGCTGATTGCGCCGTGATACACCGCTGTGGCATGAGCCGGTTGGTGAAAGCTGTCCCCGGCGCACCCGGCGCCGGGTATTCAGGCCGCCTCAGGCGATTCGCGCTATTTCGTCGAAGGCGAGGCGCGGAAGGCGCGCGCGCAGCTTGCTGTGGTCGCCATAGCCCAGATTGATCAGGAAATTCGATTTGATCGTCGTGCCGGCAAAGAACGCTTCATCGACCTTGGCTGGCTGGAAGCCGGACATCGGCCCGGCATCGAGACCGAGCGCTCGCGCTGCAATAATCAAGTAGGCGCCCTGGAGAGATGCGTTGCGAAATGCCGTCGAGTGGATCATGCCGTCGTTACCGTCGAACCAGCCGCGCACGTCGGAATGTGGATGAAGCTTCGGCAGGTGTTCGTAAAATGCCATATCCATTGCTGCGATGACCGTCACCGGAGCCGCCATCGTTTTTTCGATGTTCGCCTCGGACAGCGCGGGCCGAAGCTTTTCCTTCGCTTCGGGACTCTTGACGAATACGAAGCGGGCGGGGCTCGAATTGAAGGACGTTGGGCCCAGAACCGTCAACTCGACGATCTGTTTCAGGAGCGCGTCGTCCACCGGCTTCGGCAGCCAGGCGCTATGGGTGCGGGCGGTACGGAACATCTGGTCGAGGGCTTCGTTGGACACTGTCATGATCGAAAGAAAAGTCGGAACGGTTGGGTAGGGGTGTAGCGAGCAATCATAACCGCGGTCGGCGGACCGCGTGAGCGCGGCGCTTTGACGGCGCCCCGCCTCGCCGTTGCATACGCGAATGAACCGATATTGACGAAGCCTCTGTCCGCCCTTAGCGTGGGAAAACGACAAGCCAGACCGGTCGGCGCCGCGCCCGGAAATCGTTTGAAGCGAGGACCTTTTGAATCGTCTGCATCAGCCAATGCTTCCCGGGGTGGCCGAGTTGCCCGAGCCGGAAGTCGACTGGTATCCGGATTGGCTTTCTGCGGCCACGGCAGTGGACATGCTCGAACGCTTGAGGGAAGAGGTCGTCTGGAAACAGGACTCGATCGGCACACCTGGAGGCGTAAAGCTATTGCCCCGGCTGACCGCGTGGCAGGGGGAGCCGGGTGCTGTCTATGTCTATTCCGGGATCCGGAACGACCCGCTGCCCTGGTCCTCGACCGTACGGATGCTCAAGGACCTGGCGGAGGAGACAACAGGCGCGCGATTCAACAGTGTACTGTTGAATCGTTACCGCAGCGGCAATGACAGTATGGGATGGCATGCCGATCGGGAACCCGAACTAGGCGCCACGCCGGTGATCGCATCGGTGAGCTTGGGGGCGACTCGCCGCTTCGATTTGCGGCACAACCAGACGGGCGTCGTCCGAGCCTTCGAATTGACGAGCGGCAGCCTTCTCGTGATGCGCGGCAGCACGCAGGCTCAGTGGCGGCATCGCGTTCCCAAGGCGCCAGCCGTGCAGGGCGAGCGCATCAATCTGACGTTTCGCTGGGTGTCGTCGCAATAGCGCGAACTTTTAATAGAAATTTAAAAAGTTTATGCGCATAACGTCGCGGCACACCGCGATCGCAAAGGCGGATCGGCGAGCCGCTCGTAAGGAAGCGAAAAAAACTCGCCGTGCGGCGAGTTTTTTCAGCCGATGTTGCGTCGCGTCAATTCGGGAAGACGCTGTTCTCGGGAAGCACGGACCGCTTTTCGACGGCCTGTAGCCGCCATAAGCCCCCCGTGGACGCGGGTTTTGTTGCGCACAGCCATTGTGCAGCGCCTTGCGCTGCCGCTACGCGCTCGTCGCGGTCCACATGGAGTCCGCTCAGCGTGCAAACAGGCGTCGAGGTCTGAGGCGCACAGAGTTTGGTGACGCCGTCCTCGTCACGCATATCCCCCCAGGCGGGCAAGTCGATCCCGTCATGCGACTCTCTCGACCAGACGTGCTCCTTGGTGTCGAGCCACAGCACCGCATAGTCGTGATTGACGGTGGGGTCGGGACCGTTGATCAGAATCGTGAGTCTCATCGAAAATCGCTCCTGACAAAACGTTTTGCCCAGCCGGGCGTGCGCCGCGATTCGCTCGGCGAGGCCGCATCGGGTTTGAATCTAGTTGAGAACTACACTGTAGGAAAAATAAAAGGCGGCCGCTACTGGATCTGCATCGCGACGCGGGTCATGCTTGCCGGGCAAGGCCCAGGCGTTCGAGCGTGAGCGGGTCGAATTCGCCGCCGAAATACTTCGACAACGCTTGCAGGAATTCGGCGTTGTCTGGCGTGGCGTGTGCGAAAAGTGTCATCGACGATCGGAATTTGACATCGTCGGGGTCGCCGAAGATCTGGTCGATCGAGCGGCCCTCTGTTTCGTTGACCCATCGCGTGCATTCTTTGAGCCGAGGGCCGAGCACGGGATGGTTCACATATGCGCGAGCTTCATCGAGCGACGCAATCGCGAAGCGCTGCGCCATGGCGCTCTTACCCAGTCCGGCGATCTGCGGAAACACGAACCACATCCAGTGCGTGCGTTTGCGGCCCGAGCGCAGCTCAGTGCTGACCTGCTCGTAGACAGGTGCCTGCGCATCGACGAACCGCTGTA
>NZ_DASXWY010000186.1:0-6675 GCF_036503415.1 Trinickia sp.
ACACCATGCTGCCGATCAGATCGTTGGCCGACGCTGCGGCCGAGCTTGCCGGCACCTTCCGCGGGGAGCTCCTGCAACCCATGGACGCCGGCTATGAGGATGCGAGGAGGGTCCACAACGGTCTGGTCGATAAGCGGCCCGCCTTGATCGCGAGGTGCCGCGGCGTAGCCGACGTTGTCGAGGCCCTCGATCTCACCCGCAGGCTCGGCCTCGAGGGTGCCATTCGCGGCGGCGGCCACAACGTGGCGGGACGGGCGACGATCGACGGTGGGGTAATGATCGATCTTTCGCCGATGAAAGGCATCCACGTCGATGCGGAGAGCAGAACGGCTTGGGCGCAAGGCGGGGTCACCTGGGGCGAGCTCAATCGCGAGACGCAGTTGCACGGCCTGGCCGTCACCGGGGGCGTGGTCTCGAGCACGGGCATTGCCGGGCTGACCCTCGGGGGCGGCGTGGGCTGGCTGATGGGCAAATACGGCCTGGCGCTCGATAATCTGCGGGCGGTGAATCTCGTCACGGCGGGCGGCAAGGTTCTGCGGGCGAGCAAGCACCAGGAGCCCGAGCTTTTTTGGGCGCTCCGCGGCGGCGGCGGAAACTTCGGGGTCGCCACGAGCTTCGAGTATGAACTCCACCCGGTTGGGCCGACCATTACGGGCGGCCCGATCGTCCATCCGATCGAGTGCTCGCGAGCCTTGCTCGAGTTTTTCCGCGACAGCACACGGTCGTTGCCTGATGAGCACACTCTGTTCGCAACGTTGACGCATGCGCCCGACGGGTCGGGCACGAAGGTGGCCGGGCTGGTCACCTGCCATTGCGGGCCGTTGGAAGACGGCGAAAGGGCCATGCGGCCCTTGAAGCAGTTCGGGGTTCCCATCCTGGATGCCGTTGGGCCGATCCCCTACTCACAGCTCAACGGCATGCTCGACGCCAGCTACCCTAAAGGCGCGCTCAACTACTGGAAGTCCAGCTTTCTCAGAGAGCTGAGCGACGCTGCGATCGATACCATGATCAGCTGCTTTGCGCGATGCCCGACGACAATGGGCCAGCTGCTCCTCGAACATTTCCACGGCGCGCTCACCCGGGTCAGTGCTACCGAGACGGCCTTCCCGCACCGGGGCGAAGGCTACAACTTCCTCGTGCTAGCTCAATGGATGCAGCCGGCGGATACCGGTGCCTGCATCGCCTGGGCTCGCGAAACCTACGAGGCGATGCGACCTTTTTTTGCCGATGGTCGCTACGTCAACTATTTGGACGACGATGAGACGGGCGAACCGATCGCGGCTGCGTACGGTCCCAATTACCGACGGCTTCAGCAGGTCAAAGCCCGGTATGACCCGACGAACTTCTTCCGCATGAACCAGAACATCGTGCCGCTGGCCTGACTGGTCATCGAGCCTGCATGGTGCAACGATATCGATCGAGAGATGTCGTCGGCCATCGCTGGCGAAGCGGCGACAGCGCCGTGTTGTGAGCGCTCAAAAGACATTTATCGGCGACGGGTCCGTCTTTTCCCGTTCTCTTCGAACGCGTGCGCAAACACCTCGGCTAGCCATGCGAGCCCCGGATCCTGGTCGCGCGCCGCGGACCACATCAGCGAGACCTCATAGCCCGGCACATCGAATGGCAGCGGACTCATCGCCAGGTCAAGGGCGTCGCGCCAGACGCGGCCAATGAAGTCCGGCACCGTGGCGATCGCGGGCGTGCGCCGTACGATGAACGGACTCGTGGCGAAATTTGCGCTCGAGAACACCACGTCGCGCTTGAGTCCGGCTAATTCCAGCCGCTCGTCGATAAAGCCGTGCAGACCAGCGCTGAACGAGGTCAGCACATGCCGATGTCGCAGGAATTCCTCCATCGACAGACGTTTGCTGCGTGTTTTGACGAGGCGCGGATTGTAGACGCTCACGAAGCGCCATTGAAACAGCCGGCGGCGCCGCTGCCATTGCACGCTTTCGGGGAAAACACCGACTGCGAGTTCGATCTCCCCCTCGTCGAGCATCGCCGCCGCGCGCGTCGAATCGGTGGGGCGCGCGATCAGCTTCACTCCGGGAGCTATGGCGGTCAGACGATCCATGATCTCCGGCGTCATGAGTACTTCCAGCGAATCGCTCAAGCCGATGCGAAACACGCGCTGCGCGCTCGCCGGATCGAACACGGGTGGCTGGGTCAGCACCTGGTGCAGCGATTGAAGAAATGGCTCGATCTGCCGCATTAGTTCGAGCGCACGCGGGGTAGGCGCGATGCCGCGCGACGTGCGAACGAACAGGTCGTCGCCGAACGCCTCGCGCAACCGTTTGAGTGCCCCGCTCACCGCCGGCTGGCCGAGGAACAGCCGCTTCGCGGCGCGCGTAACGCTGCGCTCCTCGAATAGTGCGCGAAAGGCGAGCAGCAGGTTCAAGTCGAAACGCCTGAAATCATTTTCAATGATGTTGGTCATCGCAATGAACGATTTGATTGATATCCGTCTGGCACGCATTCTATCGCCATGGAGAGCGCCGCAACATGCTATGTGATGGCATGTCGGCCTGCTCCCCTCTCATTCACAGGAGTAGCGATATGAACTGGCAAAATCAGAAAGTCGTCGTGCTGGGCGGGTCATCGGGCGTCGGGCTGGCAATGGTGTCGCGACTGGCAGCGGCGGAGGCGAACGTCGTGGCAGTCGGCCGTGATCGGGGAAGACTTGACAAGGCGCTCGCCGGCCTCGAAGGACGGGGACATGTTGTCGGCGAAGCGCTGGACTGCTGCGACCGTGCCGCGCTCGACCGTTTCTTCGCTCGTGTAGGCCCCATCGATCACCTGGTGCTGACACTATCCGGAGGTGAAGGTGGCGGCCGGTTCAGCGAACTCGATCTGAGCGCCCTGCGTCGCGGCTTCGAGGCCAAATTCTGGCCGCAACTGGAAGCGGCGCAGGCCGGCTTGCCGGCCCTCCGCCGCGACGGCAGCTTGACATTCGTGACCGCCATTTCCGGCCGCATCGCCAATCCCGGCACTGCGGGGCTGGGCGCGATCAACGGCGCGCTCGAAAGCATGATCGGTACACTCGCCCGCGAACTGGCGCCACTGCGCGTCAACGCCGTTTCGCCAGGCGTGGTCGATACAGCGTGGTGGGACAAATTCCCCGCCGACGTCAAGGCGGACCTGTTCCGTCAACAAGCCGAAACGTTGCCGGTGGGACGCGTCGGCCGCGCGGAAGATGTCGCGCACGCGCTCCAGTTTCTGATGGAGAACACCTTCATGACGGGAGCCATCATCGAATGCGACGGCGGCTTGCGACTGCTTTGATGAGCGTTGGTCACACCTTCTTGACGAATTCCGATTTGAGGCTCATTGCACCAAAGCCATCGATCTTGCAGTCGATATCATGATCGCTGTCTACCAGACGGATATTTTTCACCTTGGTTCCCATCTTGATCACGCCGGCGGAACCCTTGAGTTTCAGGTCCTTGATGACGGTGACGGTATCCCCGTCTTGCAAGCAATTTCCAGTCGAATCGCGATGAACTCTGTCAACCGTTTCGGTCGGCGCTGCGGCTTGCGCCGACCATTCATGCGCGCATTCAGGGCAGATGTAGACGCCACCATCTTCGTACGTGAACCCGGAATTGCATTTCGGACAGGGGGGCAATGCGCTCATGTGTAATCCTTGGTGCCTGAGGAAGGCAACGAAAGCGCGAAAGTATAGCGCTGTTGGATGGCTTGCCAGCCACGGCGCGCTCATGACCTCAATTCTCAGCGTCCGAGTTGTCGAAGAGGCGGATTGTCTAGTATCTGGCCGGTTCCGACGTGAGTAGTTTTTCTCGGCACCGACCGCTGCGAAGAGCGATGGCCCAGTCGTGGCGACCGTTCGCCTTCGCTGTCGCCGACGCAGCGTCCCAGTCGTATTCAATGGCACGAAACTCGACAGTCCACTCCGATCCAATCCGGGTCACGAACGCATATCGCGCGTGGGGCGAGCCCATTTCCATACGATGCGGAAAGGGTCGATCGTCTTCATAAGCCTGAAGGCCGACACTGCCCGGATTCACGATCAAGCGCCCGTCGTCAAGCGTCCGCGCGCGCTGCAAATGGGTATGCCCGCAGAGGATCAGCTTCGAAGCCGCCTTCCCCGCTCGCAATTCAATCTCCTCCGGCGTCGCTTCCCGGCATCCGGAGGGCGTCACGGTTTCCAGGAAATAGGTCAAGTCGTCTTCGGGCGTGCCGTGGACCAGGAGCACGTCTTCCCCGACAGGCAGTGTGCTGGGCAAGCCGTCGATCCAATCCAGTTGATCCGGACGCAGGCAATCGAGCGCCCATTGGTCGGATTGACCCATACGCGCGCGATCGCGGGCAAGTACCTGTCTTTCATGATTGCCCCGGATAGTGGGCAGGCTAAGAGGCATCAACCGGTCTGCCGTTTCACTTGGATAAAGCGCACCGGAGAGAATGTCGCCGAGATTGACGATCAGGTCCGCACCGGCCGAACGAATATCCGCCAGCACGGCGTCGAGCGCGGCGAGGTTGCCGTGGATGTCGGATAGCGCAGCGATTTTCATGGCGACTCCGAAGGAGGGCGGCGATTGCGGATTGTCGCCAATCGAGACCCGGCGGTCCAGTGAGCTTGCGAATAACGCCAGGCCACGCACGCTTGAACAGCCATCGCGAAACCATTCGAGCCGGTGAAAGGGACGGTTCCATGGGCTGCGAGCGCTCACTTGTCCTCTCCCGACACGACATTGAACGTACGCGCCAAGTGTCGTTTACGGCCGATTTGCGGACGTAAGCGTGAAAGCTCGACTCTCACCCAGTCCATAGACTCGACGCAGCGCCGCCCAATTGGTATGTACATGTCGTAATAAAAGGAGATACGTATGACTTCTTTAGAGAAGGGAGTTGCTGTTCTGGCCGAAGCGCCAGGGGAGGAGACATCCTCAGCGTTCAAACGACGCTTCATGATCAGGATGATCATTGTTCTGACCGGCGGTACGTTTCTCGACGGCTATATTCTCGGGATCGTCGGCCCGGTGTCCGGCAAGATGACCGCGGAGCTCGCCATATCGCCGGTCTGGGAGGGGCTGATCGCAGCCGGCGCGTTGTTCGGGATTCTCATCGGTTCGCCGCTGGGCGGATGGGCTGGAGACAAGTTCGGCCGCAAACCACTGTTCCTGCTCGACATGGGCTTGTTCGTGATCGCGTCGTTCATGCAGTTCTTCGTCGGCTCCATGCAGTTCTTCATCACGTCACCGCTGCAATTGTTGATGGTGCGACTGCTGATGGGTATCGCGATCGGTGCGGAATATTCCGTCGGTTGGCCGCTGCTGTCGGAATTCTCCCCGTCCCGTATCCGAGGGCGGCTGATGGGCTTGACCCTCATCGCCTGGTACGCCGGCTTCATGTTCGCCTTCGTCGTGGGTTATCTGCTCGATCGATATACGCACCTCGGATGGCGGAACATCCTCGGCACCAGCACGTATATTGCGATAGCTTTGTTCCTTGGCCGGATCGGCATGCCCGAATCGCCGCGCTGGCTGTGGAGTAAGAGCCGTATCGAGCAGGCCCGTTCCGTCGCCCGCCGATATATGAACAGCGCGTCCGACATGGCCGACGTCGAACACGAGATCGTTCACTCGGGAGGAGGTTTCGGGATGCTCTTCTCCCGCCGGTATTGGCGAGTCACGCTGTTCGTGTCGATGTTCTTTTTTTGCGTCGTCACGCCGTACTTCGCGATCGCCACATTCGCCGACAGCGTGCTGCAGAAGTTCGGCCTCGGCGGGGGGCTCGCCGGAGGGGTCGGGCTATCCGCAGTTGCGTTGGCCGGCAGTGTTGCCACGGTTCTGATGATCGACAAGGCGGGTCGCCGTGTTCTGACGGTACCGCCGCAGTGGATCATCACTGTGATCCTCGCGATTCTCGGCATATGGGCGAACGCGCCCGGGGCGGTCGTGCTCGGCCTGTTCCTCGCGTTCTCGTTCTTCAACGCGGGCTGCGGGACGCTGACTTGCATCTATCCTGGCGAGGTATTCCCGACTGAAATCCGCGGGATCGGGACGGGCTTTGCCGCCGCCTTCAGCAGGATCGGGGCCGGGCTCGGCACGTTCCTGATGCCCTGGTCGATGAACAATCTCGGGCCTTCGGCGACCATCCTGATCGCGGCCGGCATCGCAGCAGTCGGGGCCGGGGTGTCCCAATGGCTTGCCCCTGAGACTAAAGGGAAGAGTCTCAGCGAAACTGCGTCGGGGTTCTCGCACTAGCGCCGCGGGAGGTCCCGGCAACGCTCGATTCGGGCGTGCCTTGCCGATGCCCGGATTGGCTCCCAACTCTGTCACAGTGGTGCTCATCGAATCAAAAGGGATGGGCACCGACAATCCCCTCTGGTAGCCGCCCTGATCTGCGTCTCGCACACAAAGGGCGGCTCAAAACAATGCAGCCGATTACCTTGAGCCGCCACCGTGACCGCCGCCACCGTGGCCGCCGCCACCACCGTGACCGCCGCCGTGGCCGCCTGCGCCAGCACCTGCACCTGCACCTGCACCAGCACCGGCACCGCCAGCACCTGCCCCAGCACCTGCACCGCCTGCACCCGCACCGGCACCGCCTGCACCGGCACCGCCCGCACCGGCACCGCCTGCACCGGCACCGCCCGCACCGGCACCGCCTGCACCGGCACCGCCCGCACCGGTACCGCCTGCACCGGCACCG
>NZ_DASXWY010000187.1:0-2215 GCF_036503415.1 Trinickia sp.
CCTGCGGACGCTGTCGCGTACAGAGCGCTCGATGCAAATGGTCGCGCTCGAAGAAAAGGCCGCGAAGCTCGCGCCCAAGATGACGCTGCCGATGATGCTGTTCATCATGCCGACCGTGGCGCTCATTGCGGTCGGCCCGGCGGCGATCCGGCTCTTAGCCGTGTTTCGTCATCATTGAATGATCGTTTCTGTTTTGTCCTTTGTTTTTGTTTCTGGAGGTGGCATGACCACACCCCGCCCCACTCTTTCGCATCGCGCCTCGCTGGCGCTCTGCATGTCGATTGCGGCCGCGATGCTCATGGGGGGCTGCGCGAGCAATCACTACGTGGTGCCGCAGCCGATGCCCGTAAGCCACGTTCCCGACGCGAACGCCGATCTGCATATCGCCGAAAGCGCGCTCGGAGCAGGCGACACTCAGTTGGCCCTCTCCCTCTTCGAAAAGCTTTTGAAGGCCGATCCGCAATCGCGGCCCGCGCAATTGGGTCTCGCCGATACGATCTACCAGACGGGCGACCTTGCCCGAGCCAGCGTGCTCTACACGCGCGTCGCGGCTTCGGCCCCCGACGATCCGCGCACCCAGTTGGGACTCGCGCGCATCGCGCTGCGCCAACGGCATCTGGACGAGGCGGAGCAGCGCTACCGCAAATTGACCTCGGCCTATCCCGATAACGCGGTGGCGGCCGAGGGACTCGGAGCGACGCTGGACCTGCTAGGCCGGCATGAAGAGGCGCAGGCCGTCTATCGCGCCGCGCTGGAGCGCCACCCCGAAGTTCAGGGCCTCAAGGCGGACCTTGGGTTGTCGCTCGTGCTCTCGGGCCAGGCGCGAGCCGGCGCGAACGTATTGCTCGATATTGCGAGCCTGGCCGATGCGCCTCCGCAAGCGCGCCAGAACCTCGCGCTCGCCTACGGCTTGCTCGGCAACGGCGAGGCGGCCAAGCGCATTCTCGTATCGGAGATGCCGACCGAATCCGCCGAAGACAATCTGCGTTTCTATCGGGACTTGCGTGAACGACTGACGGCACAAGCCGGCAGCGGCGCCCACGCGGTACGGGTGCCGGGCGACGGCGTTTCATCGGGCGGAACGATTCGATGAGACCGCGTTTGCATCTCGGCAGGCACCGTCGCGCACGCACCGGCGGCATCGTCTCGCTCGAGTTCGTGCTCATGCTGCCGTTCTTGCTGATGGTGATGCTCGGCATCATCGACATGAGCCTGCTGCTTTGCGACAAGGCAGTCATTACAAGTGCCGCAGGCGCTGCGGCGCGTCAGGGCGTTGTCTTGCGCTCGACGCCTTATACGATCGCCCAGATCCAGAACGTTGCCTTGACCTACACGCAAGGCAGCCTGGTCAGCGGCGGCACGACCACCACGCCGACTGTCACACCGTCGGGCAGCTGCTCAACGATCGGCAGCGGCAATGCGCTGAAAGTGACGATCAATTACACGTACAACGGGCTCGTGGTCGGCTCGGCGTTCAGCGCGCTGACGGGACCTGTCACGTTAACGGCCGCGGCGGTGATGAACTGTGAGTGAACGAGCGAGTACCTTGCGCGCGAGTGCGGCCCGCATCGGGCGGCCGAAAGTCTGCCGCACGAATTTGCGATGCTGGTCGAGCCGTGCAAAAGCGCGCGGCTCCGCTGCACTGTGGTTCCTGTTTACGTTGACACTGCTGCTGATGTTCGGTGCTTTTGCGGTAGACGTTCCACGTGTGTTTGCGGTCAACCACGAATTGCAGAACGCCGCCGATGCAGCGGCGCTTGCCGGTGCCGGTGCGCTCACGACAGGTTCGAGCATCCCCAATTGGTCCGCAGCCGCGGCATCTGCCGCGGCCGCGGTGCCATTGAACGGATCGGACGGTGTCAAGCTATCGACCGGTACAATCAAGACCGGTTACTGGGACGTCGCGGCATCGTCCCCTATCTTGGTTGCGCCCAGTGCGGTCATACTACCGGCTCCTTCAGGGCACATGCCTGAACCAGCCGTGCAGGTCACGGTCACGCGAGACGCGAGTACGAACGGCGGACTGGTCAAGCTCTTGCTCGGCACGCTCCTTGGCACTGCATCCACATCCGACAGCGCAACGTCCGTCGCGGTCATCACGCCGCCCTCGGCGCTTCCGGCCGGCGGGCTGTTTCCCGTCATGATGGATCAGTGCGTCTACAATCAATATTGGGACAGCACGACGAATCAGCCGAAGCTCGATGCGTCCGGCCAA
>NZ_DASXWY010000188.1:0-2215 GCF_036503415.1 Trinickia sp.
CCTGCGGACGCTGTCGCGTACAGAGCGCTCGATGCAAATGGTCGCGCTCGAAGAAAAGGCCGCGAAGCTCGCGCCCAAGATGACGCTGCCGATGATGCTGTTCATCATGCCGACCGTGGCGCTCATTGCGGTCGGCCCGGCCGCAATCCGGCTCGTCGCCGTATTTCGTCACCATTGAATGGCCGTTTCCGTTTTGTTCTTGGTTTTTGTTTCTGGAGGTGGCATGACCACACCCCGCCCCACCCGCTCGAATCGCGCCTTGCTGGCGCTCTGCACGTCGATTGCGGCAGCGCTGATCATGGCGGGCTGCGCGAGCAATCACTACGTGGTGCCGCAGCCGATGCCCGTCACCCATATTCCCGACGCGAACGCCGATTTGCATATCGCGGAAAGCGCGCTCGGAGCGGGCGACACCCAGTTGGCGCTCTCCCTCTTCGAAAAGCTTTTGAAGGCCGATCCGCAATCGCGGCCCGCGCAATTGGGTCTCGCCGATACGATCTATCAGACGGGCGACCTTGCCCGAGCCAGCGTGCTCTACACGCGCGTCGCGGCTTCGGCCCCCGACGATCCGCGCACCCAGTTGGGACTCGCTCGCATCGCGCTACGCCAGCGGCATCTGGGCGACGCGGAGCAGCGCTACCGCAAATTGACCTCGGCCTATCCCGATAACGCGGTGGCGGCCGAGGGGCTCGGAGCGACGCTGGACCTGCTAGGCCGGCATGAAGAGGCGCAGGCTGTCTATCGCGCCGCGCTGGAGCGCCACCCCGAAGTTCAGGGCCTCAAGGCGGACCTTGGGTTGTCGCTCGTGCTCTCGGGCCAAGCGCGAGCCGGCGCGAACGTATTGCTCGATATTGCGAGCCTGGCCGACGCGCCCCCGCAAGCGCGCCAGAACCTCGCGCTCGCCTATGGCTTGCTCGGCAACGGCGAGGCGGCCAAGCGCATTCTCGTATCGGAGATGCCGGCCGAATCGGCCGAAGACAATCTGCGTTTCTACCGGGACTTGCGCGAACGACTGACGGCACAAGCCGGCAGCGGCGCGCACGCGGCACCGGTGCCGGGAGAGGGCATTTCGTCGGGCGGAGCCATTCAATGAAACCGCGTCGGCATCTCGGCAGGCATCGCCGCACACGCGCGGGCGGCATCGTCTCGCTCGAGTTCGTGCTCATGCTGCCGTTCTTGCTGATGCTGATGCTCGGCATCATCGACATGAGCCTGCTGCTTTGCGACAAGGCAATCATTACGAATGCCGCAGGGGCCGCGGCGCGTCAGGGCGTGGTCCTGCGTTCGACGCCCTATACAACGACTCAGATCCAGAACATCGCGTTAACCTTCATGCAGGGCAGCCTCGTGAGCGGCGGGACGGCCACGACGCCGACGGTCACTCCGTCGGGCAGTTGCTCCACGATCGGCAGCGGCAACGCACTCCAAGTGACGATCAAGTACACGTATAACGGGCTCATGGTCGGCTCGGCATTCAGCGCGCTGACGGGTCCTCTCACGCTAACAGCCACGGCGGTAATGAACTGTGAATGAGCGCCTTTACTCGAGCGAACTCAATTCCGCTGCGACTGGGCCGTTAGCTGCTGGTCGCGGCCGCTTGCGCCAGTGGCCACGCCCTGCCAAAGAGCGCGGGTCGGCTGCGCTCTGGTTCCTGTTCACATTGCCGCTGTTGCTGATGTTCGGCGCTTTTGCGGTCGATGTTCCGCGCTTTTTCGCCGTCAGCCACGAATTGCAGAATGCAGCCGATGCAGCAGCGCTTGCCGGTGCCGGCGCGCTCACGACGGGTGCGAGTGTGCCCAACTGGACGGCGGCCGCAGCATCTGCAACGGCTGCGGTCCCATTGAACATATCGGATGGCGTCAAACTATCGACCGGAACGGTCAAGACCGGCTATTGGGACGTCGCCGCGTCGTCTCCGACTTTGGTTGCGCCCAGCGCGGTCACACTACCGGCTCCTTCAGGACACATGCCCGAACCAGCCGTGCAGGTCACCGTTACGCGAGACGCGAGTACCAACGGCGGACTCGTCACACTCTTGCTCGGCGCGCTGCTGGGCATGCCGTCCACCTCCGATAGCGCAACGTCCGTCGCGGTCATCACGCCGCCCTCGGCGCTTCCGGCCGGCGGGCTGTTTCCCGTCATGATGGATCAGTGCGTCTACAATCAATATTGGGACAGCACGACGAATCAGCCGAAGCTCGATGCGTCCGGCCAA
>NZ_DASXWY010000189.1:0-15705 GCF_036503415.1 Trinickia sp.
GGAAGTCACGGCGGCTTGTCGAGGTCATTTTCGATTCGTAGGGCGGAAGTGGAACGAGACGGTCTCGCGCAAGCGGGACACGTCGACGGGTAAGGCCAAAGCGAACACGCACGAACACATGCGGACTACTTGAAACTGAACCGTCGTCGGCTGCGGGCAACCCGTGCCGAACGAACCCTGTCTGTTGACGCCCCCCGCTAGTCGGCGGAGTGCATGACTGGCGGCAATAGCGCGCCCGACGCGGGCGGCGGCGCAACAGCGCTCCCGCCCACGCCGAAACGCTGCGCGAAAACCGGTTTCGAGGGCTCGACAGTGTGGGGCGCCGGATTGGCGCCAGGCAACGTGGGCACGCGTTCGGCGTCGCGCGACAGCGCATCGTCCGCGCGGCTGCCGTGATCGTCGCCGCAGCCGGCCAGCGCTACGACGAGCCCCACGCATACCGCCCGTGCAAGCGCGAACGAAATACATCGGCCACATGCTCTGCAGGGTCGACGCTCTGGCATTGAACCTCCCACGATGGGACCTCGACAGCGCACATCTGTAGTGAACAGGCCCTCGGATGGCGGACACGATAAAAACGAATCGTGTCGCCTTGATGAAGAACGTTATGCGCGAAACACGCATTCGTCTCAATGTGGCAAGCGTGCGTTAGAGGAGAGACTCGATGCAATGAATCCCGCCCCTTCTTGCATGAAACGCACATGACGCATCGATGCGAAGTGCGATCGGCAATACACGAGGCGGTAAAGGGTACGCCCGTCAGGGCGTACCGGTGAGAGGGGAGTAAAGCGAAGCGCTGGCCGCGAGCGGGCTCAGGCGATGAACGACGTCAGGAAATCATCTGCGTGATGTGTTCGCGCAGATAGGCATCGAACGGCGCGCCGATCTCGGGATGGCGCAGCGCGAATTCGACTGTCGCTTTCAGATAGCCCAGCTTGCTGCCGCAATCGAAACGCGTGCCGTAGTAGCGATAGGCCAGCACCTGCTCTTCGGCGAGCAACGCCTGCAGCGCGTCGGTCAGTTGCAGCTCGCCGAGTGCGCCCGTTTCGATTTTCCGCAGATGCGAAAAGATGCTGGGCATCAGGACGTACCGGCCGACGACACCGAGATTCGACGGCGCCGCTTCGGGCGACGGCTTTTCCACGATGCCTGACAGCTTGAAGATGTCCTCTTCCCACTCGCGGCCTTCGACGACGCCGTAAGACCGGCTGTCTTCCCGTGCGATCGCCTCTACCCCGACGATCGAGCTGTGATAGTGATTGAACACGTCGATCATCTGCTTCATGACAGGCTGTTCGCCATGAAGCAGGTCGTCGGCCAGAATCACGGCGAACGGACTGTCGGATACGAGCTTTTCGGCACACAGCACGGCATGACCGAGTCCGCGCGCGGCCGGCTGACGCACATAGAAGCAATCGACGTGGCTCGGCTTGATGTTGCGCACGAGATCGAGCAGCTTCTCTTTGCCGCGCGCCTCGAGCTCCGCCTCGATCTCGTACGACGTATCGAAGTGGTCCTCGATAGCGCGCTTGCTTCGGCCGGTAACGAAAATCAGTTCCGTGATACCCGCGTCGATTGCCTCCTCCACCGCATACTGAATAAGCGGCTTATCGACGATCGGCAGCATCTCCTTGGGACTGGCCTTCGTGGCAGGCAGAAACCGCGTGCCGAGACCTGCCACAGGAAATACCGCTTTGGTGACTTTCAACATCGTTCATCCCCTCTTGGGAAAGTCGTTGTGTATGAAGGCTCCATGAAGGAATTCGTAACATCCGTGGATCAGACGCGTTCCATCGCCTGGTCCGCTTCGCGCGGCACCGGTCGCTCGCGCTTGAACGCGCCGATCCGCATCGTCCCGTCGGATTCGAGGGCCTCGCGATAAGCGGAAATGGCTACGAGAATCAAGAGCACCGCCACGCCGGCTATCCAATGTAAATCCATGATGCGGCTCCATTTGCGATTTGTCGGTGACTGCAAGTTAACACGAAAAAACCGAACAATAATCTCCTGCGGCCGTGCGAAATTTTTTGCGAGGCCTTGCCGGGCAAGGCACAGCAGGTGGTTGTGAGCGTTTGTTAAAAACCGGTTTTCGGCGATTTTTTTCGTTCTACGATAGGCGCGGATTCGGAACTTTTTATATCTCCGTGATAAGACAATCTGTCATTATTTCCGAGCGCATCGGTCGGGGCACTGTATGAGCGATTCGTCGATTTTCCCGGTTTCCGCGACCGCGCCGGCCGCCGCACCCACGCAACGCATCGACGCGGTGCGGCCCGCGGCAGCCGCGAAAGAGACCTTCATCGATGCCATGCGCGGCATGGCGGCGCTGCTCGTCGCCTATTTCCATTGCCGCCAGGTCGCCTGGGTCGGGCTGCATCACTTCCATCAGGCGATGGGCTTCTCGCTCGCGCCGAGCGTCCTGCTCGGCTATCTCACGATGCCGATCGCCTGGGGTTCGGCCGGCGTCTCGATCTTCTTTGTCATCAGCGGCTACTGCATTCATCGCAATCCTGCCGCCCGGCTGGCCGCCGATCCCGCATATCGCCTCGACGCTCCGATATTCTGGGCCCGGCGGTTCGCGCGTATTTACCCCGTCCTCTTCGCGGCGTTGCTGCTCACGCTCGCGTTCGATTCGATCAGCCTCAGCCTGCCGCCGGTCAATCACAAGATTCTGTCCATCGGCCCCAAGGCTTTCCTGATCAGCCTGCTCTCATTGCAAGGCGTGCTTGCGCATCCTTACGGTTCGAACGGCGCCCTATGGACGCTTGCGATCGAAGTGCAGTTCTACGTGGTCTATCCGCTGCTTTTCGCCGCGCGGCGTCGCTTCGGCATGCCGGCCGTCATGGCTGTCATCGCGGCAATCAACGTCATATCCGGCTATCTGCTGGAGCCGGTATGGATCTACTTTTTCACTTCCTATTGGTTCTCGTGGACGCTCGGCGCGTATCTTGCCGAAAGGCGAGTCGCCGCGGCAGACTTGACGCTGACGCGGCGGCAAACGCTTTGCTGGCGTCTGGCCGCAGCGGCCCTCGCAGTACTCGGCTGCGCAATCTTCAATTACAGCGTTTATATCGGCCAGTACATCGCATTCCAGTTATGGGCGATCGCTTTCGCATGCCTCATGCGCACGACGCTTACGGCCGAAAATGAAGCTGTTCCCCTCGGCAATGGCTCTTTCCTGATGCGCGCGCTCGCGCGCTGTGGGCTGTTCAGCTATTCGCTTTACGTCATCCATCTGCCGATTTTCATTTGCCTGCAGGCCGTTTTCTTCCGCTCGGCCTTGCAATTGTCGATCTTGCCGACGTTCGCATTCATGCCTGTGGCCATCGGCGCGGCTTGCCTGTTTTATCTGTGTGTCGAACGTCCGGCGATGCGCTGGTCGTCGAGCATCCGGCGACGCCGGCCCAACGTCGAGCAGCCCGCCGCGGCGTGAAGCCGCAGGCCTTGCCCCGGCAATATGCGGGGCAAGGCGAGAGATTGCCGCCAGCCAAAGCGTGGATTGCGCGCGCCGCTCAGCCCGTACGCCGCCTGGCGTGAGCCGCGAGAATACGGCTTACGCCATCGATGTAGGTGCGTGTGCCAAACCTGCGGCGCGCGATGTCGTAGCCCGTGTCGACGAGCCGTGCACGCAATTGCGCATCGGTGCGCAAACGCGTGATGGCGGCCGAAAGCGCGTCCGCGCTGTCAGGCTCGCACAGCAGGCCGTTCATGCCGTCGTCGATGATCTCCGTCACGCCGCCCGCCCGCATCGCCACGACGGGCCGCTTCGCCAGCATGCCTTCGACGATGACGCGGCCAAACGGCTCGGGAGCGATGGAGGTATGCGCGATCACGTCGACGGCACGCATGCAGGCGGCCACGTCGTCGCGAAACCCGAGAAAATGCACGCGTGAGGCCATGTGGTGCGTTTCGACGAAAGCCTTGAGCGCCGCTTCGTAGGCGTCCTCGCCAAAAAGCGGCGCGCCGACGAGCGCAACGTGCAATTGAGGATCTTGCAACGCCGCTTCGAGCAGCACGTGCTGTCCTTTCCAATGCGCGAGGCGGCTGAAGGAACCGACGATAAATGCATCGCCTGGCAGACCGAGGCGTTCGCGCAACACCGTTTGCGGCGTGTTGTCATGCTTGCGAAACGGCGCTTCCGATATGCCATTGAATACGACGTCGACACGTTCGAGCGGCACCTTCGCGAGTTGCACGAACGCCGCAGCCGATGCGGCTGAGTTGGCGATGACGTGATCGAGCGTGAGCCTGCCGAACCATTTGATCGTCATGCGCTGCATCCGGCCGAAATGCTCGGCGCTGACGATGTCGCGCAGATGCCAGACGACGGGACGGCGCGCAATGACGCCCGCAATCGCGCCGACGACCATCGCGCGTTGCGTATTGGCATAAATGACGTCGGCGTTTCGCGCGCGCCGGACCGTTTCGCGTACGAGCGAGGCGATCCCGGTCAGCGAGCGGAGCGTCGGCGCGCCTTGTTTAGACATGCCACGCAGCCGTGAGGCATCGAGCACGTCGACGTTCACGCCGGCATCCGCGAGCGCGCGGCGAAACGGTCCATCGTCGAACAGCACGACATCGACACTCTCTTTTCTGTGCCGCGCGAATTCGAGCAGCGAAAGCTCGGCACCGCCGAGCACGCCCGTCTGATCGATCGCCAGGATCTTCGTTGAAGGTACCGCAGCGCCGGCAATGCCGGCCGCACCCCGACGTGTCGCTCCGGGACACATCGCCTCGACTGCAGCGGTGAAGCGATCGCGGAAGTTCGAGGCGGAAAAGCGTTCGGCATTCGCGCGGCACTCGCGCGGAGAAAACCGGCGTGGCTCACGCTCGAAGGCAGCGACGGCCGCGATCACGGCCTGCGGTGTCTGTTCGTGGAAGAAGATGCCGGTGGGCCGGCTTTGCGACAAATCGCGTACGGTTTCGAGCGCCCCGCCCTTGCCATAAGCGATGACGGGCGTGCCGCACGCCTGGGCTTCGACCGGAGCGATACCGAAGTCTTCCTCCGCTGCGAAAACGAACGCCTTCGCGCGGCGCATGTGGTCGTGAAGCACGTCGAACGGCTGGAAGCCCATGACCTCGACGTTCGCGCCGGCCTTCGCACGTACGACGCTCATTTGCGGCCCATCGCCGATCACGACGAGCTTTTTGTCCGGCATGCGCGAAAACGCTTCGACGATCATGTCGATCTTCTTGTACGGCACGAGCCGCGATGCGGTCAGATAGAAATCGTCCTTCTGTTCGCTGAGCTCGAACGCATCGACGTCCACGGGCGGAAAGATGACCTGCGCGTCGCGCTGATAAACCTTCTTGATCCGGCGCGCAATGAATTCCGAATTGGAAATGAAATGATCGACCGAATTCGACGTGCGGATGTCCCAATTTCGAATGTAATGCAGCACCAGGCGCGCGAATGCCGAGCGCAGCCCCCGCGTCAAATGCGATTGCTCGAGGTATTGATGTTGCAGATCCCACGCGTAGCGGATCGGCGAATGGACATAGCTGATATGGATTTGATCGGGCCCGGTCAGCACGCCTTTTGCCACCGCATGGGAGCTCGAAATGACGAGGTCGTACGCACTGAGATCGAGCTGCTCGATCGCGAGCGGCATCAACGGCAGATAGGCCCGATAACGCTTGCGCGCGAACGGCATGCGTTGGATGAACGAGGTCGTCGCATGCTTGCCGCGCACGAACCGCCTGTCGTCGAGAAAATCGACGAGGCTGTAGAGATCGGCATCGGGAAAACAAGCGATGATCTGTTCGAGCACGCGCTCGGCACCCGCATAGGTGACGAGCCAATCGTGCACGATCGCAACGCGCGGAATGTGCGATGTGACGACGGCCGGCGTGAGGCGCCGCGGCTGTGTTGCGGGTACGAATGCGGCAGTTTCCGCGGCGGCAAGGGTTTCGTCGCTCATGCGCTTCTCCTTGCATTGACTCGCAACAGCAGCGCGCGCGCCATGTTGCGCAGAGAGGGGGACGTCGTCATGGACCAGACCATGTTCAGCAGGCACAATCCCGCCGCCAATACGACGAGCGCGGCCAGATTCGTCACCTCATGCGAGAGGTAGCCCGCCACCACGAGAAACGCCAGATGTCCGAGCATGTCGAACAGGATCTGTCGCGCACGGATTCGAGACAGATAAAGGAGCACGCCATAGTCAAGCAGCGAACGACCGACCACGACGACGGCGGCCCCCGTCAGACCGAAATGCGCGATACCCAGCATCAGAATGCCGGCGAAAAACGGTAGCTCGATGATGCCGATCCAGGCTGCGCGCGCGGGATCGATCTGCGATTGAATGAGAAGACGCGTCACACCGGCCTGCCCCACGAGCCAGACGCTGATGATGAGCACGTGCCCCACGTTCACGGATGCGGCAGCGAGCTCGCTGCCTACCCACAGATTGAGAAAAGGCCCCAGCGCGAGCATGCCGACGATCATGACCGGTGTGAACAACGCGTTCAGGACTTCCAGCGCCTGCCGCACGAGCTCGTCGGCGTGGTCGCGCTCGACGGCGGACAAGCGCGGAAAAAGGGTGCGCACGAAGGCCGTCGGCAGCATGTTCAGTCGCGTGACCAGATTTTGCGGCACCGTGTAATAGGTCACGTAGCGCGCGCCGAGTCCGGCACCCAGCAATACACGATCGAGCGTATCGCCGACCATGATGGCCATGCTTGCCGCAAGCATCCATCCGCCGAAGCGGAAGAGCTCCTTGGCCACGGTGAGACTCGGCATCATCACGCGCTTGATATCGAGCACACGCATGCTCGCACGCGCGAGCAGCAGCGCGGCGATCGCACGTGCAACCACGGCGGCGGCCAGCACGTTCGGCAGCGTGGGCGCGATGAGCCAGGCGGCGCCCAGCGGCATCAACTGGAAGAGGAACGTACCGAGCGTCTGATTCGTATTGAAGACGCCGAAGCGTTCGGCGCCGTTGATCGCGCCCGCGCAAACCCACGAAACATTGGCAATCGGAATCGCCAGCGCGAGCCACGGCAACGCATGTATGACTTCCGCGCGCATCAGCGGCGCAAGGTGTGTGAAATACGCGGTATAGAGATAACCGCCGATATAGATGATGACGCCGCCGGCAATCCCGGTGATGAGGTTGAGCCAGAACGCGCTCCAGAAAACGAGCGCGCTCTGGCCTTCGTCGTTGGAGGCGCGCGCCTTCGAAATATGGTTTTGCGCCGCCATGCTCATGCCGAGATCGAGCACGCCGAAATAGCCGATGAACGTCCACACGAGACTCACGACGCCGTAACGTTCGACACCGAGCAGCTTGATGTAGCTGGGCACGGTCACCAGTGAAACGAATGTCGGCAGGATCAACCCGAAAAAGTTGATCGCGACATTCTTGAGCATGCCTTTATCCATCGAATGCCCAGTCATTAGCCCTCGCCGATGCCGTTGCCGGCTGCCTGATCCTTCGCGCCTTTCTTCCCGCCTTGGCTCTTCTGGCCCGCGGCGGGCGTCCAGCGGTACATGAGCACCTTGCCGCGTGCGTCCTCTTCGACGAATACGACGTATTCGCCATTCGCACGCTTATACGCGCTGATGGCATTCGCGACGTCCACGTGTCCCGAGGCATTACCTACTTCGGGTCCCGGTTTGATGACACCGATCTGCGCACCGGTATTGCGATCGAATACATGCACGATGCCGATGAACTCGACGGCGAAGACGTAGTCGCCCTCCTGCGTCACGCTGACGAGCGTGCGGCGCTCCTTGCCCTGCGGCTGCCACAGCAATTGAGTCTTGAAGCGCAGAACCGGCTTGCCGGTCGACCATCCGTCGTAGCGTGCCAGCACGCGGCCGATCTCTTTCGGCACGTCGTTGCTGTTGGGCATGGCGTCGTCGGTATAGCCGGTGACGTAGAGCGAATCGGTCCTCGTATCGTAGACCGCGCGCTTCACGACTTTGAACGGCGCGGGAATCGCGTAGGTCGTCATCTTGTCGTACGCGTAGATCGGGTTGCCCGAGCGGTCCACGCCGCCGAAGCGCAAGCGATGAATACGCGTGTCGTTCGCGCGCCAGATGTCGCCCTTCGCATCGACCCACCAGCCCCAGCCCCCCGCTAGATGCTCGTCGGTGCTATTGCGCTGGAACTCCTGCGGATTGAATTTGCCGTCGCCATTGGTATTGCGCCAGATCCATTCGCCGCCCGGCGGCGCAGTCGTGATTGCGTGCACCGGACCGGGCCGGCCAGCAATGAAGCCCGAAGGGATCGCCGTTTCGCCGTCGTGCGCCGGATCGAAGCGATAGATCTTCAGGTGATCGGCGTACATGTCCGTCAGATAGAGGAACGTTCTGCCGTTTACCTGTCGCGCCATCGGCGTACCGGGCCATTGATCCATATGGAAGACGGTATCTTCGGGATACTTGAACCGGTTCGACAGGAAGCCGGCATATTTCCATTCGTGCCCGGGCGGCTTCGACCAGTCGAGTTCGAAGCGCTTGTTGCCCGTGAATACGCTGTTGGGACGAGACGGATCGATGCAGGCACCGTCCACGAAAAGCAGCCCATCGACCTGCCAGCGCAGTTTGCCGTCGGGCGCGTAGCTCTGCAGCGAAGCGCCGAGCCCCGCGCCGGTCGAGCCCAGTTGCGGGCCCACTCCGTTCATCGAGACATAGATGTTGCCGCCCGCATCGACACCGACGCCGGTCAAGCCATTGAATCGCAGCGGCCCCGGCCGCCCCTGCTCGCTCGGCTTGCCGGCCCAGATGCCGTAGCGCTCGCCGAACGTATCGGTCAGCTCGTATTGGCCGGGATGCGATGCCGTGAAGATGAGCACCTGTTGACGCCAACCGTTGTCAGCGACATAGAGGCGCCCTTTCTTGTCGACGGCGATATCGACGGGAATGGCGTCCTGCGGCAACGCGACCTTGTCCGAGAGCGGCTTGCCGTCGGCCGTGTAATGCGCGAGACGAGCCGCGGGGCCGCTCAGGCTGTCCGTCAGCACCCACAGTGTGCCGTCCGGCGCGAGGGCAATCCGCCCCGGTTCGTGAACTTTCCACGCGCTTTTTTGCTGCATCGATTCCGCGTCGATCACGTCGATTTCGTCGCGCGTGGTATTGGACGCGTAGACAGTCGTCTCGCTCGCGGCTAAACCATAGATCGGCGCTTTGGTACCCGAAGACACGCGGTTGACCGGAAGAAAGCCAGCTGCAAGCTGACCGTGCGCATCCGCGCGCGCCACCGCGCGAAACGGTACCGTCTTCTTGACGCTCGCGAGCTCCCGCCGCGAAATGCCGAACCAATGCTCGCCGGTTGGCGGCCAGACGCCCTCGGCAACGAGCTTGCCGCGCTCGTTGCCGACCGATGTGCCCACGAAGACATAGCGGCTGTTGATGGCCACCGCCTCGCCGCCCGCGCGTCCCCAGCCGTGCGTGCCGCCCGCGAATTCGAGCTGCTTGCCGTTCTGATAGACACTCGCCTCGGCGCCGCTTTCGTCCCAAGGCGAATTGGTGTAGACCTTGCCGTCGGGCGAGACCGCGATCGACGTGATATCGATCTGGGTCCACATGCCGTGGCCGTAACCGAACGTGTTACCGATCCATGACGTGACCGCAGGCAGGACGTTATCGTTGTCCTCGTCCGCCGCATACGCGGACAGGCCTGCGACCGCGCCGATGCCGAGGGCGACGGCGAAAAGCGCCGCGCGAGACAGAACACGCACGAAATGCCTCCTTGAATTCGAGAGAGAGCCGACCGCTAGCGTACGAACAAACTATTTGGCGGAAACGCGCAAATAATTCCAAAAAATTCTCGTGCCCATTGGGCGCGCGCCGTGCCATGCGGCACTCTATTTCGAATGGAATCCGCCCCGCTCCGGTCGGCAGGCATCCGCTGCACGATCAGTGGTTTTTCGTCAATTTCTTTTTCCGCAGAATGGGGCGGACTTTTTTGGCCCAAGCCGGGGATGTGCGCCGGCGAAGGGAATTCGCAAGGATACCCATGTCTGAGTTGCTCACGCCTCATCGGCCCCAAACCGATATCGCCCGTCCGCACGCGCGCATCGTCTCGCTCGATGGCGTGCGCGCCGTCGCCGTGCTCGCGGTATTCATGAACCACGCGTTCGGCGTTTCCCTATGGATGGGCGTCGATCTTTTCTTCGTGCTCAGCGGTTTCCTGATAACCGGTATTTTGGTCGATCGAAAATCGCGCAATCAATCGTATTTCGGTTATTTTTACGCACGTCGCGCGAAGCGTATTCTGCCGCCGTACATCCTGTTGCTGATTTTGTCGTCGCTGCTCTTCGGCCTCGGCTGGCTCAAGCAGTGGTGGTGGTACGCATTTTTCGCCACGAATATCGGGCAATCGCTCGGCGATTCGGGCAACCCGGGATTCGGTGTGCTGTGGTCGCTGGCGGTCGAGGAACAGTTCTACCTCGTCTGGCCGATCGTGGTCCTGCTGGTCTCCGAGCGCACGCTCGGCATCGTCGCCGCTGCCGGCATTGTCGTCGCGCCGATTCTGCGCGCGGCCGCCACACCCCTCTTCAGCTCGTTCTGGCCCATCTATTTTCTTACGCCGTTTCGCATGGACCTGCTCTGCGCAGGCGCGCTGCTCGCAGTACTGATGCGCAGGCGTCCCGAGCTGCCGGAACAGCTCCGGTGGGCCGCATGGGCCATGCTTGCCGGTACGCTCGCCATCCTGGCATGGCTGCACTTCCACTATCCCGACATCCGCGACTCCAATCGGCCGCTGTCGAATGCGGGGCTCTACAGCCTGACGCTCGTGCTGTCCACGTCGGTCGTGATTCTTGCCCTGCGCAGCCGCGGCATCGTCACGCGGGTGCTTTCCCACCCTGTTCTCGTCTATCTCGGCACGATCAGCTACACGGTTTATCTCGTGCATGTGACATTCATCGGCCTGATGTGGAAATTCAATTACGGCAAGTATTCCAGCGCGCTCGCGGCGCTGGCGCTCACGCTCGCGTTCGCAACCGCGAGCTGGTTCCTGCTCGAGAAACGCCTCGTGCGCGGCGAAAAGCGCCGGTCGGGTCTTTCGTCTGTCGCGCTGGCCCGTGACTAAGCGGCGTCCGTTGGATTACACGTAAAAGGAGCACTTCCATGATCGGGATGAACCCCGCGCGCAAAGCGATCATCACCGGCGTAACCGGGCAGGACGGCGCCTACCTCGCGCAACTTCTACTCGAAAAGGGCTACTCGGTTGTCGGCACCTATCGCCGGACCAGTTCGGTCAATTTCTGGCGAATCGCCGAGCTCGGCATCGAGCAACATCCCAATCTCTCGCTCGTGGAACACGATCTGACCGATCTCGGCTCGAACGTCAGGCTGCTCGAACGCACGCACGCCCACGAGCTCTATAATCTGGCCGCCCAGAGCTTCGTCGGCGTCTCGTTCGATCAGCCGGTCACCACGGCCGAAGTCACGGGCATCGGCGCGCTCAATCTGCTCGAGGCAATCCGGATCGTCGACAGGAGCATTCGCTACTACCAGGCCTCCACGTCGGAAATGTTCGGGAAGGTCCAAGCCATCCCCCAAGTCGAGAGCACGCCGTTTTATCCACGCAGCCCCTATGGCGTCGCCAAGCTGTTCGCTCACTGGACGACGATCAACTACCGCGAGTCCTACGACATCTTCGGCGCCTGCGGCATCCTGTTCAATCACGAATCTCCGCTGCGCGGCCTCGAATTCGTCACCCGCAAAATCACCGATGCCGTTGCCCGCATCAAGGCCGGCAAGCTCGATAAGCTGGAGCTCGGCAACCTCGATGCGAAACGCGATTGGGGCTTTGCGCGCGAATACGTCGAAGGCATGTGGCGCATGCTTCAGGTGGACGAACCCGACACCTACGTGCTCGCGACCCAGCGCACCGAGACCGTGCGCGATTTCGTGCGCATCGCGTTCGCCGCGGCGGGCTATCAACTTGAATGGGGCGGTCGCGAGGAGACCGAGCGCGGCATCGATGTGGCGACAGGCAAGGTGCTCGTCGAGGTCAATCCGAAGTTCTACCGCCCGGCGGAAGTCGACTTGCTGATCGGCTGCGCCGACAAAGCACGCGAGAAGCTCGACTGGCATGCGCAAACGTCGCTCGAGGCGCTCTGCAAGATGATGGTCGAGGCCGATATCGCGCGCGTCGCCGCGGCATGAACGCGCTCGAGCGCGATCAATCGTCATCCGAGGTGCCGTCGGCCGTCGCGGTGCGCACCCATACGGCGAACTCCCCGTCCAGCTGCGACGGCAAACCCGACATATAGCTCCAGTAAGCCGCGTAGTCTCCGTTACGAAACATCGGCAAGATCGTCGACAACACCTCCGGATGCCGTTCGAAGACGAAGCGCACGGCCATGTATCCCCAACGATAGGCCCGGCTCACATAGTCGTCCATCGTATAGGTGTTGGCGAAGATCTCACTGAGCCGGTAGCGCCCCGTCTTCGCCGCCTCGATCGATTCCGGGTCGTCGTTGCCGCGCGAGACGTATTCGGCGAGCCCTTCGATGTACCACACTGTCGGCACGTTCGTCGACGCTTCGAAATCGCCATAGAGGTCGAATCGCCCATCCAGGTAATGGACGAACTCGTGCCGTAGATTCCATATTTCGAAATGCGGCTTCAACCAGGTTGCCACGAACGCGATGAAGCGCGCCTGGTTTTTCGGTGCCGCGGGGTCGCCTTCCAGATAGACGCCTCCGTTATCCGTATCGTTTCCGAACAGTACCGGTGAATAGTTCTCGTACTCTGCATTATCCGAAAAGACAACGACCTCGAGCGTCGTATTGTGATCATCGGCCACGGGAATCTCATGAGTACGCAACATTTCATGAAAATGAGGCGCTTCTTTCCGCATGAGGGTGCACGCCTGATCCGCCTCACTGGGCGTCAGCGATGCCGTGCGCAGTGCAATCGCCCCATTCGCGCAGCGATAACGCCGCGGGAGAATGGCGTCCGCCAGCGGCCCTTCGAACCCGCACGTGCCATAGACACTGCAATGATCGGCGTCGTAAGCCTGAACGGCCTGCGCCGCGGCAAGCCAAACGAGACGGTCCGGCCCCGCCATCGTCGAGTCGGCCAGCGCGTCTTGAATGAGCGGTCTGATCGTCGGCAGCAGGCTCGGATAGGTCGCGAAGCGAAATGCTTCGCTCGCTGCCTGATTGAGCAGGTAGCTCGCGTGCCGCGCGGCAAGCAAATCGCGCTTATTGGCTTTGACGAAGCCGTATAACGCGAGCGCATAGGAAGGGTCGTTTCCAACGATCTGCGCCGCGTCGTGACGATAGTGCGCGAAGTAAAACACTTTGAGAATAGCTGTGAACGCATAGGCGAGACCGGGCTCGTCCAGCGAACTGGCGATTGCCGGAGACTGCGCGCTATTCGTGAAGCGCGTGACCCATTGCCGAGCGAGCGGCAGGTACGCCGGTTCGTCGTGCATATTGACGACGAGCGTGATGAGCTCACCGGCGCTCGTCGCAGCGCTCGGGTTCGGGAGCAGAATCGCATTGCCCGTCAGTACTCGCGTGATGACAGGGCGCAAGCTGCTGGTCATATCGGCAGGAAGCGGCGGTACTGTTCCCTGGTTCGCCAGATAGTAAGCAGCCCTTAGAAAGAGCGTCAGGTTCAACAGGGCGCGATTGCCGGGCCCATATGCGGCACCCTCGGTTGCGAAACGCGTCGCGACAGACCTCAGATTTTCGTCGCCGAACAACTGCCGGGCCTGTTCGCGGGTGGCTTCGAAGAACGCGTTCGCACAGGCCGAGTCGGCAAGCGTGGCTACCCGCTCGGCCAGCGCTTCGCCACGCAGGCCCGCCATCGCGTCCATCGATGGGCACGCCTCGCCCCCCGCCTGCCGTTTCGCTCTCGCGCGGCGCCGCATCTCCGGCGTCATCAGTTCGGGACGCAACCGCTCGGACGGCGCCAGATCGAAAAGCCACTCTTCGCGCGAGCGCGGCAAGAGCGAGGGCGGGCGCGGCATCGGAGGGAGCTTTGCCCCACCAGGTCCGCTGCGGGTGTCGATCGGCGCGCCGGGACCTGGTGCGGCCAGCGCCGTTACTGAACTCATTGCCAGGGCGAGCGAGAGCAATCCGCCGCAAAGGGCCGATAAAAGACGTTCCATGCGCTTTGTCTCCTGTCCCATTACCGTGGCGGTCGAGAGACAGCGCTTTGCGCTTGCTTTGAGCGCTCGGCGGTCGCACGGCAATCGGTGTCGTTGTTCGGTTCGGCGCGCTTTCGCCGATCGTCAAGTCCGATTCACTCTATTGAGCGCGCGGCGCAGAAACAACTGCTCGACCTGATAGCTGCGAATGTCGATAGCCAATGGCGTCGTCCGCAACGGAAGGTGAGCGTTTTCGGGAGCAGAGGAAAAACGAAGCGGATCGTGCCGCGAAAGCCCCGCTAGACGGGGCCGTGTGCGCGTGCGCGGGGTTGGCCGCGGCGCTAAAGGTGAGTGTTTTCGGGAGCGGCATGGGCGGCGTTCAGATGGGGCACAACGTGCGACGATAAAGCGCCAATACTGCGTCGCTATCCACATCGACACAGACGGTGCACGCGGGCCTTGCGTCCCAGTCAGGCGCGGGAACGGGCATCCCCTCGGGTTTTTGGATCGTATGTCCCGCGGCGATACCTTCGGTCAGCACCCGTACCGGCCCATTGCGCGTTTGAAAGTATTGTGGAGCGAGCAGATAGGCGACGGCCAAAGCGTCATGTACGTAGATGCCGGCGACTCCTTCGCTTGCGCGATGAAACACTTCGTAGTGCCGCGAGATATCCCATACGAAACGTCCGGGCTCTCCGCCCGTGTCGCGCAAGTGCGCGAGGTAGTCCGTGGACATGACCGTGCGTTGCGTCACATCGAGCCCAACGATAACGATGGGCCAGCCGGCACCGAACACACGGTCCGCCGCTTGCGCATCGCCATGCATGTTCGCTTCGGCGGCCGGGGTCACGTTACCCATGACACCGCCGATGCCGAACGCGCCGCCCATCACGATGACCTGCTTGACGAGCGAAGCCAAGGCGGGCTCTTCGTCGAGCGCGAGCGCGAGGTTGGTCATCGGCCCAACGGCAATCAGCGTTACCTCACCGGGATGGGCTTTCACCGTATCGACGATGAACCGGGACGCAGCGCGCTCATCGGCGCGGCAGCCATCGGGCAAATGCGGCTCGATGTTACCGAGCCCGTCGTCACCATGTATCGCCGGAAGCGGAGTCGGCGCATTGCCTCCGAGCGGCCCCGCCGCGCCGCGGGCGACGGGCACGCCCGGCGCGAAACGCGATGTCAGATAGAGCGCATTGCGCGTGGTCGTTTCGATCGCGGCATTACCGAAGACGCTCGTGACGCCCAGCAGTTCGATGTCGGGATGCAGCGCCTCGAAGACGAGCGCCATCGCGTCATCGATGCCTGGATCCGTATCGTAGATGACTTTATGTTTCATCGATCTTTAGGGAAAAGGCATCCGCCAATCGATCGCCCGCTCCCGAGCAATTCTACCTTCGTCGTTCCGATGGCTTTGCCTGCTGACGAGGGCGAACGCCTGAAGGCTCATTCCTGAATGAGGAACCGGTCGCGGCGCTTACCGATCCATGCGGGTGCCCGGCCCCGGCCGCTCCATGTTTTGCCTGTCTTCGGATCGCGGTACTTCGGCGGCAATCCGCCCGATTGAGCTTTGCGCGTGCGTTTGCCGGAGAAGCCGAGTTCTTCGGCCGTGATTCCGTATTCCGCAATCTGCTCCTTGATCTGA
>NZ_DASXWY010000190.1:0-16148 GCF_036503415.1 Trinickia sp.
GATCTCGGAGCCTTTTTCCAGCACGCATACGCCAAGCTCGACGCCTTTTTCCTGCGCGAGCTGTTTGAGCCGGATGGCCGCCGAAAGTCCCGCGGGGCCGCCGCCCACGATCACGACGTCGTATTCCATCGATTCGCGCGGGCCGTACTGCTCGACGAGACGCTCGGGGGTCATTGGGGCTCCTTAGCCGTTAGAATGCTTTTTTCGGGTTCGTATTGTCAGCGAACGAAGAGGGCGCTGCAACCGAATGAGTCAACATTAGCACGACCGTTCTATTTTTGTGATAGAGTGCCCCCTCTGTTGTCGGGCCGATATCGCGTGCGCGTCGCCGCAAACGTAACCTAATCGATAAAGGGATCGACAATGGGCCGTTCGATCAATCTGGAAGGCAAAGTTGCGCTGATCACGGGCGCCTCGAGCGGGCTCGGCAAGCGTTTCGCGCTGGTGCTGTCGCAGGCCGGGGCGAAAGTGGTGTTGGCGAGCCGCCGCGTCGAGCGGCTCAAGGAGCTGCGGGCCGAGATCGAGGCGTCGGGCGGCGCCGCGCACGTCGTTTCGCTCGATGTGACGGACTATCAGAGCATCCGCTCGGCCGTCGCGCATGCGGAGACCGAGGCGGGCACGATCGACATTCTCGTGAACAATTCGGGCGTCTCGACGACGCAAAAGCTCACCGAGGTCACGCCGGCGGATTTCGAATACGTATTCGATACGAATACGCGCGGTGCGTTTTTCGTGGCGCAGGAAGTGGCCAAGCGAATGATCATGCGTTCCGCGTCGGCCAATCACAAACCGCCGTACCGGATCGTCAATATTGCATCGGTCGCGGGTTTGCGTGTCTTGCCGCAGATCGGACTCTATTCGATGAGCAAGGCGGCGGTCGTGCAGATGACGCGTGCCATGGCGCTCGAATGGGGCCGCCACGGCATCAATGTCAACGCGATCTGCCCCGGCTACATCGACACGGAGATCAACCATCATCTCTGGTCGACCGATCACGGGCAAAAGCTGCTGTCGATGCTGCCGCGCAAGCGCGTCGGCAAGCCGGAGGACCTCGATGGCCTGTTGATGCTGCTTGCAGCGGACGAGTCGCAATTCATCAACGGCGCGGTGATCTCCGCCGACGACGGTTTCGCGCTGGCGTAAGCGACGAAGCGAATCGCATGACGCGTGCCGCGAAGACGCGTGCCCACATCCGCTGTGCTCCATTTTTATTTTTGTTGAAAGAAGACGTGACGATGAGCGATGACCAACCCGTGTTCGAGATGTCGATGCCGATCCGCTGGGGCGACATGGATGCCTTCGGCCACGTCAACAACACCGTCTTTTTCCGCTACATGGAGCAGGTGCGGATCAGCTGGTTCGAAGCGCTCGGGCTTGTCGGCAATGCGCGGGACGGCCAAGGTCCGGTCGTCGTCAATGCGTCCATGGAGTTCTTGCGCCAGCTCCACTATCCGGGCGACGTCATTGGGCGCATGGCAGTGGCGCGCCCCGGCCGAAGCAGCTTCGACACCACATTCGAACTCGTGCGCGCCGACGACCCGAAGACCCTCTATGCACGCGGCAGTGCGCGTTGCGTCTGGATCGACTACGCAGCCGGCAAGTCGGTGCCGCTGCCCGAGCCCCTTCGGGAGCTGATCGAGCGGCACGCATCCGAAAAGGCGGCCTGAGCGGCGCTGCGCTTACTGGCCGAGTAGCCGCTGCAACAGCTCTGTTGCATTGCCGGTCCCGTATTTGCGCATGAGCCGCGCACGGTAGATATCGACGGTTCGCGAGCTGATGTCGAGCGCGCGGCCGATCTGCTTGCTCGTCTTGCCGGTCGCCAGCTGCGCCGCGACTTCCCGCTCGCGCGGCGTGAGTTCGACGGCCACGCGTCGCGTGGCGCTCAAATCCTCGAACGTCCAGACCCCGGCCGCGAGCGGCGCATGACGCTCGAGCGCGCGCCCCGTGACATGGCACCAGAACAGTTCGCCGTCCGCGCGCTTCATGATGCGATCGTCGGCGTAGCTGCCTTGTGCCGTCATGATGGGGGCGATGCGTTCGCCGATGCGCTCGAATTCATCGGGCGAAGGATAGAGCACCCGAAACGATTGGCCGATCAACGCTTGGCGATCGCACCGGAAGATTCGCGCCAGGGCGTCGTTGCAGTCTTCGATGACGCGATCTCGCGAGAGCACGAGTCCGAGCGGGGCGAGTTGAAAGGCGGTCTTGTAGTCGATTTGGGGCATGGTCTGCGAAGTGCTGCCGCGAAAGGCTGGGCGGGCCTTTCACCTATGTATTTTTGCGTATTGTGCCGCACGCGTCGGCCATCTTACCCTTTTGCCCATCGTGAGAGGCGCGAAGCGAGGCAGGCGAGAGCCCACCACGTCGACGCGGCCGCCAATCGACCATTGGCCCGCGGACGACTAGAATGCTCAAGCGTCGAGGCTTCGCGCGACGCATGCCGACACGGCTGCGTATCCGCCAATTCCAATCGTGGAAGGACAATGAGATGAACAAGGTTTATCCAAGCGCGTCCGCCGCACTCCGAGACATCGTGAAAGACGGGCAGACCTTTGCCGTGGGCGGTTTCGGCCTATGCGGCATTCCAGAGGCGCTCATCGCCGCGTTGCGGGACTCCGGCGTGAAGGGCCTTACCTGTATCAGCAACAATGCCGGCGTCGACGGCTTCGGCCTCGGCCTGCTGCTCGAGACGCGGCAGATCAAAAAGATGATTTCTTCCTACGTCGGCGAGAACAAGGAATTCGAGCGCCAGTACCTCGCAGGCGAACTCGAGCTCGAATTCACGCCGCAAGGTACGCTCGCCGAAAAGCTGCGTGCGGGCGGCGCGGGCATTCCGGCGTTCTACACGAACACCGGATACGGCACCATCATTGCCGAGGGTAAGGAAACGCGTCAGTTCGGCGAAAACTTCTATGTGCTCGAGCCTTCGCTGACGGCGGACGTGGCGCTCGTCAAGGCGTGGAAGGCGGACAAGTCCGGCAACCTCGTGTTCCGGCGCACCGCGCGCAACTTCAACCCGATGTGCGCGATGGCCGGCCGCATCACCGTGGCGGAAGTCGAAGAAATCGTCGACGTCGGCGCGCTCGATCCCGATGCGATCCACACCCCCGGCATTTTCGTGCAGCGCATCGTGCTCAATGCGCATCCGGAGAAACGCATCGAACAACGCGTCGTGCGCGCGAAGGGAGACTGACATGGCATGGACTCGCGAACAGATGGCTGCGCGCGCGGCGCAGGAGCTGCAGGACGGCTATTACGTGAATCTGGGCATCGGGTTGCCTACGCTCGTCGCCAACTACGTTCCGGCCGGCATCGAAGTATGGCTGCAGTCGGAAAACGGTCTGCTCGGCATCGGCCCGTCGCCGACCGAGGACGAGATCGATCCCGATCTGATCAACGCCGGTAAGCAGACGATCACGACGTTGCCCGGTTCATCGATTTTCTCGTCGGCCGACTCGTTCGCGATGATTCGCGGCGGTCACATCAACTTGGCCATCCTCGGGGCGATGCAGGTCAGCAAGACCGGGGATCTCGCCAACTGGATGATTCCCGGCAAGATGATCAAGGGAATGGGCGGTGCCATGGATCTCGTGGCGGGCGTGAAACGTGTCGTGGTCTTGATGGAGCATGTCGCCAAGGGCGATCAGCACAAGATCCTCGAGAGCTGCACGCTGCCGCTCACCGGCGTCGGGGTGATCGATCGGATCATCACGGATCTGGGAGTGATCGATGTCACCCAACAGGGACTCAAGCTCGTCGAACTTGCCCCCGGCGTCAGCCTCGACGAAATCAAGGCCAAAACGGGGGCGCCGCTCGACGTAAGCGGCATTCACTGACGGCGTCGCACGCGCGGTCCGCGCGAGACGCAATGTGCCGGGCCCGTGCTGCGCCCGGCTTTTTTTCGAGGGTCGTTCCATGAGCTCGTCGCCCGATAGCGCATCGCCCGCCCACGCCTCGCAACCCGCCGGTCCGCGCCTGCGCTATGTGCAGTGCGCAAACCCTGCCGGTTTGCACCGGATGGCCTACACCGAGTGGGGCGACCCCGAGAACGAGCGCGTGCTCGTCTGCGTGCATGGCCTCACGCGTTCGGGGCGCGATTTCGACCGCGTTGCGACCGCGCTCTCGGATGTTTACCGCGTGGTGTGTCCCGATGTCGTCGGCCGCGGCCAGTCCGATTGGCTGCCGGAGCCGAGCCGCTACGGCATCCCGCAATATGTGGCCGACATGACGACGCTGATCGCGCGACTCGATGTCGAATCCGTCGACTGGTTCGGAACGTCGATGGGCGGGCTCATCGGGATGGCGTTGGCGGGCTTGACCGGTACGCCCGTGCGCAAGCTGCTCGTCAACGACGTCGGCCCGCATATCGAACCCGCGGCGCTTGCGCGGATCGGCTCGTACGTGGGGCAGCCGGTGCGCTTCGCCTCGCTCGACGAGGGCATCGATCACGCTGCGCTGCTCGCCGCTTCGTTCGGGCCGCTCACGCTCGACGAATGGCGCGAGATCAATACGCCGCTGCTGCGGCAACGCGACGACCGCGCCTGGGAATTCCGCTACGATCCGGGCATTGCCGTGCCGTTTACCGCTTCGACCCCGGAGGCCAATACCGCCGGCGAGGCGATGCTCTGGCACTTGTTCGAGGCCGCGAGATGTCCGGTGCTCGTGGTGCGCGGGGGGTTATCGGATCTGCTCTCGCGCGAGACCGTCGCACAGATGGTGGCGCGCGGACATCAGGTGTCGAGTGTGGAAATTCCGGGCGTGGGCCATGCGCCGGCGTTTCTCGACCCGCAACAGATCGGCATTGCGCGCCAGTTCTTCGTCGGTGACGGCAACGCGTCATAATAACGGTCTCGCGCGCGGCGTCTCGCATTCGGGGAAGGGCTGGGCGTAGCGCCGTTGCCTACCGCCGCCGCGCGTAACGACCGATCGAGCGGTCATCGAACAGGACTTTTCAAATGGCAGTCATTCGTCATCACGTCGGCAAGCGTCTTTCCGAAATCGCCATTCATAACGGCACCGTCTATCTGGCCGGGCAGATTGCCGAGGACACCGCGCAGGATGCGGCAGGCCAGACGCGCGAAGTGCTGGGCCATATCGATCGCCTGCTCCAGGAGGCGGGCAGCGACAAGACGCACTTGCTGTCAGTGCAAATCTATCTCGCCGATATGGTGCATTTCCCGGCAATGAATGCCGTCTGGGACGAGTGGGTTGCGCAGGGCAACACGCCGCCGCGCGCCACCGTCGAGGCGAAACTCGCCAACCCTGAGTGCCTCGTCGAAATCGTCGTCGTCGCAGCACAAAAGCAAAACAGCTGAGCGGCCTGCGGGTGTGCGTGCGAGGGCTGCCTCGCCTGAGAAAGTGGGCTTCACGATGATTGCCGAAAACGACGCCGCGGCGTTGCCGTCCTACGAGGAGGCGCTTGCCTTCGTGCGCGAGCACGCGGGCGACGCGCGCTTGCCGACGGGCGAATTGCTGGCCGATCACGCCGAGGGAACGGCGACGATCGTGCGCAAGCTCAATGTCGATCCGCCCGCCGTGCTGGCGGCGGCGCTCTTTGTGCTCACGCCGCGCCTGGAGGACCCGGAGCGCAAGATCGCGGAGCGCTTCGGCGAGGAAGTCGCCCGTCTCGTCGGCGACGTGCGCAAGCTGCTGCGGCTCGGTACCGTGAGCCTGCGCGTGACGCAAAGCGCAGCGGCCGACGCGAGTCGCGAAGCCCAGGAGGAGCGCCGCGCGCAAATCGAAGCGCTGCGCAAGATGCTGCTCGCGTTCGCGCAGGATATCCGCGTCGTGCTGATCCGGCTCGCGTCGCGCGTGCAGTCGCTGCGATACTACGCCGCGGCGAAGCGCTCGCCGGGCGTCGACGTCGCGCGAGAAACGCTCGACATCTACGCGCCGCTCGCCAACCGGCTCGGCATCTGGCAGCTCAAATGGGAACTCGAGGATCTTGCGTTCCGCTTCGAAGACCCGGACACCTACAAGCGCATCGCCAGGCTGCTCGACGAAAAGCGGGTCGAGCGCGAGACCTACGTCGCAAGTGCGATCGAACGGCTGCAGCAGGAGCTTGCCGCAGCGCATATCCGGGCCGAAGTGAGCGGGCGGCCCAAGCATATCTACAGCATCTGGCGCAAGATGCGCGGCAAGGCACTCGATTTCGCGGAGCTCTACGACGTGCGCGCGTTTCGCGTCATCGTGCCCGACATCAAGGACTGCTACACGGTGCTCGGCATCGTCCACAACCTCTGGCAGCCCGTGCCGAAGGAATTCGACGACTACATCTCTCGTCCGAAGCCGAACGGCTACAAATCGCTCCATACCGTAGTGATCGGCGATGACGGTCGTGCCTTCGAAGTCCAGATTCGCACGCAGGAGATGCACCGCTTCGCCGAATACGGCGTGGCCGCGCATTGGCGTTACAAGGAAGCCGGCGTGCGCGGCTACGGCGGGCAGTTCACCGCGAGCGAGAAGTACGACGAAAAAATCGCCTGGCTGCGCCAGCTGCTCGCCTGGAAAGACGAAGTCGCCGAGGGCGAGCATCCGGAGAACCCTTGGGAGCAGCTGCGCCAGGCCACGCTCGACGACGATCACATCTACGTCATGACGCCGCAGGCACGCGTGATCGCGCTGCCGCAAGGGGCGACGCCTGTCGATTTCGCCTACCACCTGCATAGCGAACTCGGCCACCGCTGCCGTGGCGCGCGCGTGGACGGCGCGATGGTGCCGCTCAATACGCCGCTTTCGAACGGACAGACGGTCGAAATCATTGCGGTGAAGGAGGGTGGGCCGTCGCGCGACTGGCTCAACCCGCAGCTGGGCTATCTGCAAAGCGCGCGTGCGCGTCAGAAGGTCCGCGCCTGGTTCAACGCGATCGACTCGCAAGAGAACGTTGCGAATGGACGGGCCATCGTCGAAAAGACGTTGCAGCGCGAAGGGAAGACGTCGGTCAGTCTCGATCATCTGGCGGCGAAGCTCGGTTTCAAATCGCCGGAAGAGCTTTTTTCGCAGGTGGGCAAAGACGAGTTCAGCGTGCGTGCGATCGAGCAGGCGCTGTCCGACACGCCGCCGCCCGAACCGGAACCCGAGGCGCCCGCGCAATTCGAAAAGCGCGGCAGCGGCTCGAGCGTGGCGCATGGCGCATCGGCCGGTGTGCTGGTGGTCGGCGTCGACGCGCTGCTCACGCAGCTTGCACGATGCTGCCGGCCGGCGCCGCCAGACGCGATCAGCGGGTTCGTCACGCGCGGCAAGGGCGTGTCGATCCATCGCGACGACTGCCCCATGTTTTTACGCATGGCGGCGCGGGCGCCCGAGCGCGTGCTGCAGACTGCGTGGTCGGCCGATGTGCTGGGTGGCCGCGGCGCTTCCGTCTATCCGGTCGATTTGACGATCGAGGCGCAGGACCGGCAGGGGCTCTTGCGCGACATCTCCGAAGTGTTCGCGCGCGAGAAGATGAATGTCGTCGGCGTGAAGACGATGAGCCGGCGCAACGCGGCGTTCATGCAGTTCACCGTCGAGGTGTCGAACGCGGCGCAGGTCCAGCGTGCGTGCACGTTGCTTGGCGAAGTGAGCGGCGTAGTGCGCGCGGCCCGCAAGGGCTGACGAAGGACACGGAGGGCGGCGTGGAAGCGTGGTCTGCGAACGAGGCCTGCACTTGCATGTGAAAGCATAAAAGTGCTTGCCAAGTTTTCAGGGACTCCATATAATCGCTCTTTCTTCAGGCTCGTAGCTCAGCTGGTTAGAGCACCACCTTGACATGGTGGGGGTCGTTGGTTCGAGTCCAATCGAGCCTACCAACGAAATACGAAAATCCGGTTTGCCGGTTTTTCAAGCAGCGCGAAATACGCCCTCGGGCGTCAAAGGCGAATACGGTTATGACACCGCGAACGTTGACCGAAACAACTTCGGAGCGACGCTAGTCGAGGACCTCTTTCGCCCTGTTTCAGTATCTGCGGTTAATGAAAGTGAATGCGGCCCCTCGAAAGCGGGGCCGCATTTTTTTTGTCGGCCGGAGTTGGCGCTCGAGTGCTGACTCCGGCCTCTGACGATGCCGCGCGCTTCGCGGCAACCGGAGAGAACGCAATGGTTTCGATACGCCTGCCAGACGGTTCGGTTCGACAGTACGAGCATCCGGTCACGGTTGCCGAAGTGGCGGCCTCCATCGGTCCGGGGCTTGCCAAGGCCGCGTTGGGCGGCAAGCTCGATGGCGAGCTCGTCGATACGTCGACGCTGATCGATCGCGACGCGTCGCTTGCCATCGTCACGGACAAAGACCCCGATGGCCTCGACATCATTCGCCATTCGACGGCCCACCTGCTCGCGTATGCGGTGAAGGATCTCTATCCCGAAGCGCAAGTCACGATCGGGCCGGTGATCGACAACGGTTTTTATTACGACTTCGCGTATCAGCGGCCATTCACGCCCGAAGATCTCGAGAAGATCGAAAAGCGCATGCAGGAGCTCGCGAAGAAGGACGAGCCCGTGACGCGGCGGGTGGTATCGCGCGACGAAGCCGTCGAGTACTTCAAAAGCATCGGCGAGCAATACAAGGCCGAGATCATCGAATCGATTCCCGCCGAAGACGAGATCAAGCTGTACGCGCATGGCGGCTTCACCGACTTGTGCCGCGGCCCGCACGTGCCGTCCACGGGCAAGCTGAAGGTCTTCAAGCTGATGAAGGTCGCGGGCGCGTATTGGCGCGGCGATTCGAAGAACGAGCAGTTGCAGCGGATCTACGGTACGGCGTGGGCGAAGAAGGAAGAGCAGGACGCCTATCTGCACATGCTCGAGGAAGCGGAGAAGCGCGATCACCGCAAGCTCGGCCGTCAGCTCGACCTGTTCCATCTGCAGGACGAGTCGCCCGGGATGGTGTTCTGGCATCCGAAGGGGTGGACGCTGTGGCAGCAGGTCGAGCAGTACATGCGCCGCCGCGTCAATGCGGACGACTATCTCGAGATCAAGACGCCCATGATCATGGACCGCTCGCTGTGGGAAGCGTCGGGCCATTGGCAGAACTATCGCGAGAATATGTTCACGACGGAATCGGAAAAGCGCGACTACGCGATCAAGCCGATGAACTGTCCCGGGCACGTTCAGGTGTTCAAGCACGGCCTGCGCTCGTACCGCGATTTGCCGCTGCGCTACGCGGAATTCGGCTCATGTCACCGCAACGAGGCATCGGGTGCGCTGCATGGGCTTATGCGCGTGCGCGGCTTCGTGCAGGACGATGGACACATCTTCTGCACCGAAGACCAGTTCATCGCCGAGTCGATCAAGTTCAATACGCTGGCGATGAGCGTCTATCGCGACTTCGGCTTCGAGCATATCGATATCAAACTGTCGCTGCGTCCCGAGCAGCGCGCGGGCACGGACGAGATCTGGGACCGCGCCGAAGCCGGACTTCGCGAAGCGCTGACGGCCTGCGGATTGCAGTGGGAGGAGCTCGACGGCGAAGGCGCGTTCTACGGCCCCAAGGTCGAGTACCACATCAAGGACGCGCTGGGCCGCTCGTGGCAGTGCGGCACGCTTCAGCTCGACATGGTGCTGCCGGAGCGCCTGGGCGCCGAATATGTCGCCGAGGACAACAGCCGCCGGCGGCCGGTCATGCTGCATCGGGCCATCGTAGGCTCGATGGAGCGTTTCCTCGGCATTCTGATCGAGCATCACGCCGGTGCGATGCCGCCCTGGCTCGCGCCGACCCAGGCAGTGGTCATGAATATCGCCGAAAGCCAGGCCCAGTATGCGAGTGCGCTGGTCCAAACGTTGCAAAAACAAGGGCTTAGAATCGAGGCCGATTTGCGCAACGAGAAAATAAGCTATAAAATACGCGAGCATACGCTCGAAAAGGTGCCGTATCTGCTCGTGGTCGGCGATAAAGAGCGTGATGCCCAAACGGTAGCCGTGCGTGCCCGTGGCGGTGTGGATCTTGGCGTCATGCCGATCGATACCTTCGTTGAGCGCCTGCGTCAGGATGTCCAGGCCTTCAAGTAACCACTTGGCAGCGCGGCTCGTTTTTTTAATTTTTAGAGGAACCGAACATCGCTACTGATAAGTCGCATCGCATCAACGGTGAAATTTCTGCACCCGAGGTGCGTCTGGTCGGAATCGACAACGAACCGCTCGGCATCGTAAAACTGGCTGATGCTTTCCGCATGTCGGAACAGCAGGACGTGGATCTGGTGGAAATCGCACCCCAGGCGGTCCCGCCCGTTTGCCGCTTGATGGACTACGGCAAATTCAAGTACCAGGAAGCGAAAAAGCAGCACGAGGCCAAGCTCAAGCAGAAGGTCATCCAGGTCAAGGAAGTGAAATTCCGTCCCGGGACCGACGACGGTGATTACAACGTCAAACTGCGCAACCTCATACGCTTCCTCGAGGACGGCGACAAGACGAAGATCACGTTGCGTTTCCGCGGTCGCGAGATGGCGCACCAGGAAATCGGTATGCGGATGCTCGAGCGCCTGCGCACCGACCTCGACGAGGTCGGGCAGGTCGAGCAGATGCCGAAAATGGAAGGGCGCCAGATGATCATGGTGCTCGCGCCGAAAAAGAAGAAGTGACGCGGCGTGCCGCGAACGGAACGGTCGTTCGCGGTAAGTTGGCTTTGCACAGGCAGTACCCGGCAGGTTTCGGAACGACGCGAAGCGTCGTTCCTGAAAATGCGGCGGGCCCGGGAGGTTTCGGGCTGGGCGCCGCAAACAAGTGGACTGGGTTTCGAAGGGCGGATCTGGGGCATTTTGCCGGCCGCACACCCATCGCCATCTAATAAATGGAGTTGTTCGTCATGCCTAAGATGAAAACCAAGAAGAGCGCTGCAAAGCGCTTCGTGGTGCGTCCGGGCGGTACCGTCAAGCGCGGTCAAGCCTTCAAGCGCCACATCCTCACGAAGAAGACCACGAAGAACAAGCGCCATCTGCGCGGTTCCACCGCGGTGCACGAGACCAATCTGGACTCGGTGCGCGCGATGCTGCCGTTCGCTTAACCCTCAACCGACAACTCATAGGAGCGAAACATGCCTCGAGTCAAACGTGGGGTTACAGCACGTGCCCGACACAAGAAGATCATCAACCTTGCGAAGGGCTATCGCGGCCGTCGCAACAACGTCTTCCGCATTGCGAAGCAAGCGGTCATGCGTGCAGGTCAGTACGCATACCGTGACCGTCGCAACAAGAAGCGTGTGTTCCGCGCGCTGTGGATCACGCGTATCAACGCGGCGGTGCGCCAGCACGATATGACGTACAGCGTGTTCATCAACGGCCTGAAGAAGGCGTCGATCGAACTCGACCGCAAGGTGCTGGCCGATATGGCCGTGTTCGACAAGGCTGCTTTTGCCGCGATCGTGAAGCAGGTGAAAGCCGCCGTCGCAGCCTAATTGCGAAATTAGTACTGCTTGGTTCGTGGCGGCGGTATCGGTAAAAGCCGGTGTCGCCGCGACAAAAACGGGGGCTCCTCACCGAGCCCCCGTTTTTGTTGGTCGAGCGCTTTCTCTCGTAATTTTTCCTCGACGTTGAAATGATGGGATCAATGGATCTGGACCAGATTGTTGCCGAGGCGCAAAGGGCCTTTGACGAAGCCGCCGATGGCGTCACGCTCGAAAACGAGAAGGCGCGCTTCCTTGGCAAGGCGGGTGTGCTGACCGAACTCCTCAAGGGACTCGGCAAGCTCGATCCCGACCTGCGCAAGACCGAGGGCGCGCGTATCAACGTCGCGAAGCAGCAAGTCGAAGCCGCGCTGTCCGCGCGCCGCGATGCGTTGGCCGAGGCCTTGTTGAATCAGCGGCTCGCCGCGGAGGCGGTCGATGTCACGTTGCCCGGCCGCGGCAACGGCGCGGGGAGTCTGCACCCCGTGATGCGCACCTGGGAACGGGTCGAGCAGATATTCGGCTCGATCGGTTTCGATGTGGCCGATGGGCCGGAGATCGAGACGGACTGGTATAACTTCACCGCGTTGAATAGCCCGGAAAACCATCCGGCGCGCTCGATGCAGGACACGTTTTACATCGACGGCACGGATGCAACGGGGCGCCCCTTGCTGCTGCGCACGCATACGAGTCCGATGCAGGTGCGATATGCGCGCACCAACAAGCCGCCGATCAAGGTCATCGCGCCCGGACGCACGTATCGCGTCGACAGCGACGCGACGCACTCGCCGATGTTCAATCAGGTGGAGGGGCTGTGGATCGACGAGCACATCAGCTTCGCCGATCTGAAAGGCGTCTATACCGATTTCCTCAGGAAGTTTTTCGAGCGCGACGATATCTCGGTGCGGTTCCGGCCGTCGTACTTTCCGTTCACCGAGCCCTCGGCCGAAATCGACATGAAGTTCGAGGAAGGCAAGAATGCCGGCAAGTGGCTCGAGATCTCGGGTTCGGGGCAGGTGCATCCCAACGTCATCCGCAACATGGGCCTCGATCCCGAACGCTATATCGGCTTCGCGTTCGGCAGCGGGCTCGAGCGCCTGACGATGCTGCGCTACGGCGTGCAGGACTTGCGGCTCTTTTTCGAAAACGATCTGCGCTTTTTGCGGCAATTTGCCTGACGCCGCGCGCGCTCGGCATTGCCCCGGCTGGACCTCATTCATTCGAACGTAGACACTCATGCAATTCCCTGAATCCTGGCTTCGCGCGTTCGTCGATCCGCAACTGACGACCGAAGAGCTGTCGCACGCGCTGACGATGGCTGGCCTTGAAGTCGAATCGCTGCGGCCTGCCGCTCCTCCCACGTCGAAGATCGTCGTCGGGCGTGTGCTCGAAGTCGTCAAGCATCCCGATGCCGATAAGCTCAACGTCTGCCAGGTCGATGCAGGCACCGGCGCGACGCTCAACATCGTATGCGGTGCGCCGAACGTGGCCCCGGGCATCAAGGTTCCTGTTGCGCTCGTGGGCGCACAACTGCCGCCGGCCGAGGAGGGCGGCGCGCCGTTCGCGATCAAGCTCTCGAAGCTGCGCGGCGTCGAAAGTCAGGGCATGCTGTGCTCCGCGCGCGAGCTCAAACTCTCGGAAGACCACAGCGGCCTTTTGATCCTCCCCGACGATACGCCGGTGGGGCAGGATATTCGCGAGACGTTGAATCTCGACGATACGATTTTCGAAATCAAGCTGACGCCGAACAAGGCCGATTGCCTGTCGGTCTTCGGAGTCGCGCGCGAGACGTCGGCCATTACGGGGGCGCCGCTGAAGCCCCTGGCGATCGAGCCGGTGCAGGCCGGACTCGACGAGACGCTGCCGGTCAACATCGCGGCGCCCGATTTGTGCGGCCGGTTTTCCGGGCGTGTGATTCGCGGCGTGAATGCGCGCGCGAGAACGCCGCAATGGATGGTCGAACGGCTGGAGCGTTCAGGACAACGAAGCATTTCGGCGCTCGTCGATATCTCGAACTATGTGATGCTCGAGCTCGGCCGGCCGACGCACGTGTTCGATCTCGACAAGATTCATCGCGGCATCGAAGTGCGCTGGGGCCGCCGCGGCGAAAGCCTGGAGTTGCTGAACGGCAATACGATCGAGCTCGACGAGACGGTGGGTGTCATTGCCGACGATCGGCAAGTCGAAAGCCTGGCGGGCATCATGGGTGGCGAGCGCACGTCGGTCACGCTCGATACGACGAACATTTATCTCGAGGCGGCGTTCTGGTGGCCCGACAGTATCCGCGGGCGTGCACGCCGGTACAACTTCTCGACCGACGCGGCCCATCGCTTCGAGCGTGGCGTCGATTACTCGACGACGGTCGAGCACATCGAATACATCACGCGTTTGATTCTCGATATTTGCGGCGGCAAGGCCGGTCCGGTCGACGATCAAACGGTCAACGTACCGAAGCGCACCCCGGTCGCGATGCGTGTGGCGCGTGCGCAGCGCATCATCGGCGTGCCGGTTCCCGCCGACGAGATGGCTCGTATTTTCGAGCGCCTTGGGCTCGCGTTCGAGTTCGACGGCGAGCGGTTTTCCGTCACGCCGCCGCCGTACCGCTTCGATATCGAGATCGAGGAGGATCTGATCGAGGAGGTGGCGCGTATTTACGGTTTCGAAAAGATTCCGGCGCGCCCGCCGATGGCGGCCAACGCAATGCGCGCGACGAACGAGACGCAACGCTCGATTCACGCGATTCGCCACGCACTGGCCGCCCGCGATTACTCTGAGACGATCAACTTCAGCTTCGTCGACGAATCGTGGGAGCGCGATTTCGCCGGCAACGATAATCCGGTGCGGCTCGTCAATCCGATTGCGAGCCAGATGTCGGTGATGCGTACGACGCTCGTCGGCAGCCTCGTGAATGTGCTTCGCCACAACCTCAATCGGCGTGCCGAGCGTATCCGCGTGTTCGAACTCGGGCGCGTATTCCTGCGCGATGCGACGCAGGAGGCCAGCGAATATGCCGTCGAAGGGTACATCCAGCCGAAGCGTATCGGTGCGCTTGCCTATGGGCCCGTGGCGGAAGAGCAGTGGGGTCTCCCGACACGCCAGGTCGATTTCTTCGACGTCAAGGCCGATGTCGAGGCGCTTTTTGCGCCGCGCATTGCACGCTTCGTGAAGGCTGAGCATCCCGCGCTGCATCCGGGACGCAGTGCGCGCATCGAGCTCGACGGTCGCGCAGTCGGTTTCATCGGCGAGCTGCATCCGCGCTGGATGAGGCAATACGATTTGCCGCAGGCGCCGATCGTTTTCGAGGTCGACGCCGAAGCGGTGATGGCGCGCGCGTTGCCGGTGCCCGCCGAAGTATCGAAATTTCCGCCGGTGCGGCGCGATATTGCCGTGGTGGTGGATCAGAAGATCGAGACGCAGGCGCTGCTGGACGAGATGCAAAAGGCGCTGGGCGAGGGTGCCGGAAAATTCGTGCAAAGGGTTGCGCTCTTCGATGAATTTCGTGCAAAATCAAATACTTCCGGTGGCCTGGCTGCGCACGAGAAAAGCCTTGCCTTCCGCGTGACCCTGCAAGATACTGGCGGCACGCTGCAGGACGAGACGGTGGATGCGGCCGTCAAGGCCTTGGTGGATCGTTTGGCTCGAGTCTACGGTGCGCGGTTGCGGGGGTAAGCGCGAACAGCTTCGGAACGATGCCGGCGCTGCGCGTTGGCATCGGATGGCCGCTGTTTTTAGATATGAACGAAATGAACTCGAGTGATTTCGAAGCCCTTCTTTCGGCGCAGCGTGGCGCCATGATTCGAGAAATTCCGACCCCGCCCGCGGGCGTTTCGAGCGAAACGCCGACGCTGACGAAAGCTGAGCTGGCCGAGTTGCTGTTCGATAACGTCGGGCTCAACAAGCGTGAGGCGAAGGATATGGTCGAGGCTTTCTTCGACGTGATTCGCGACGCACTCGAAAGCGGCGATGGCGTGAAACTGTCGGGATTCGGCAATTTCCAGCTGCGGGACAAACCGCAGCGACCCGGTCGTAACCCGAAGACAGGCGAGGCAATTCCGATTGCCGCGCGCCGCGTCGTCACGTTCCACGCAAGTCAAAAGCTCAAGGCGCTCGTCGAAAACGGAGTCGAAGCGACTTTCCCGCGCTGACGAGCGAAAGGCGCGGTGTCGCGCCCATTCACCACGACGGTTAACTGACGATGACAACGACGGTCGAAAAAGTCGTCTTGCCTCCGATTCCGGCGAAGCGCTACTTCACGATTGGTGAAGTCAGCGAACTGTGCGGCGTCAAACCGCATGTGCTGCGTTATTGGGAGCAGGAGTTTACGCAGTTGCGTCCGGTGAAGCGGCGCGGTAATCGGCGCTATTACCAGCATCACGAAGTCCTTTTGATTCGGCGGATTCGCGAATTGCTCTATGAGCAGGGCTTCACGATCAATGGTGCGCGCAATCGGCTCGATGCGCGCGGTGCGGTGATGGAAGAGGGCAGCGATGCGCCGAGCGACGCGTCGCGACCCGATGTAGCGTCGGCGGCGCAGCCAGCGCCGAGCGCTGCGCCGGCCGTCGATATCGAGCGGCTGCGCAAGGAGTTGCGCGGTGTCATCGAGTTGTTGCGTCATTAGTGATGAGGTGTAGTTCTTTTCGGTGAAAGTGTCTGTTATACTTTCATGCTTTCGGGGCGTAGCGCAGCCTGGTAGCGTACCTGCATGGGGTGCAGGTGGTCGGAGGTTCAAATCCTCTCGCCCCGACCAGATTAAAACCCGCGTCAGTCAAGGCTGACGCGGGTTTTTCGTTTTTGGCCT
>NZ_DASXWY010000191.1:0-37430 GCF_036503415.1 Trinickia sp.
TGGTCGAGCGTTTCGAGCGCCCCGAAAATGGCGGCGTGGCGCAAGCGCTTCGCAATGCCGCGCACATCGAAGGCATAGGTCGTATTGGGATTGGCATTGGTCATTGCGGACTCCTGAGTGGAAGTGACATCGACGAGAACATGACGACGATGAACAGTGCCAGCGCCGCGGCGTTGCCGATTGCGCCGGCGCGGTGTAGCACAAATGCCTGCGCGAGCGCGCCGCCGATGCGCAGGGCGAGCGCCGCATGCAACGCAGCGAGCGGCAGATAGAAGAGAGGGCGATAACGCACGCGCAGCCGTGTGAGCGCCGGCAGGACGATCGGTGCGTGCCCGAGCGCCATCGACATGACGAAGCCGAGCGTGAGCGCATGCACCGCCGCGTCGTGCCACGGATGCCCGGCGTCCCATGAACCGAACAAGCCGAGCACCCCGCTCAATGCGAGCCACCCATAGCCCGACAACAGACAGACGGCAATAAAACGCGTGAGTCCGCGCTGACGCACGGTAACGCGCGCGACGTCATGGCGGGTCAGCCATAGTGCCAGTGCGACCAGCGCTGCGGAGAATGCGCGCAACGCGGGCTCCGGCGCATACGGCGAGGCACCGGCTGAGAGGAAGATGACGACGGCGATGGCGACGAACGTCACCCGCGCGCGCGGTGGGGTTCGCCGCATGCGCGTGAGCTCGAGTCTTTCCGCCGCGATCGTCAAGACGAGAAACGCCAGCCAATTCGGCACGGCCCGCAGCGGCGCCTGAGTCGCAAGCCACAGAACGTTGCCTGCCCACCAGCTCGACACGCCGAGCGCGAGCACGAAAAGATGCAATGCCGGCTGCCGGCGAAGCAACCCGGCCATGCTCGCAAGCGCGGCCGTCGCCGCGATGACCAGAAGAGCCTGGGCCCAGGCGGGCGGCGCGCCGGCCAGCAGCACGAGGCCCGCGGCGGCTGCGCACGCGGGGGCACAGAGGTGCGGGCCTGCCCGGAGCGCGACTGCGCGCTCGAGACTGACGACTGCGCCGAAGAAGACGGGCAGGACGAGCACACCGTGCCAAGCAGCGCTCGACAGCGCGTGGGGAGGCAGGGCGATGCCGAAGCGAGCGAGACCGGCTGCAATGCCGCATACGAACGCGACAGCGATGGAGCCTGCGAACGCAATCCGCACGCCCGTTTGCGCGGCGCGCCCCCACGTTGCACGGGCGCCGGTTTCGGCTGTACCGGCGGGCGACGTATGCTTCAATCGTCGCTCCAACCTAGCGTATCGCGAGCGGCGTCGCTCATCATCTCGGGCTGCCACGGCGGCTCCCAGACGAGATCGATGTCGACGATCGTGCCCACCTGCAACGCGGCATCGATGACCGCGTGCACGTCGTCGAGAATCGACTGCCCCATCGGGCAGGCGGGCGAAGTCATGGTGAGCGCGATGCGCCAGCCTTCGGTACGCTGCTCGATGTCGTAAACGAGCCCGAGATCGACGATGTTCACGCCGATCTCCGGATCGATCACGTGCTGCAGCGCCTCGCGAATCTGCTCGCGCGCCGACGGGGCGCTGGTAGGGATCGGTAAGGGCTCCATAGTCGTTCTCCGCGGGGCTTTATTGAGCGTGGGACGGTTGGGCGGCCGGACGCGAGCATCCGGCCGTCAGGGCGTGGGGCGCGTGCTCGCGTCGTCTCAGACGCGATGGGCCGCGCGTTCGACGGCTGCCTCGGCCGGATGTGCGGGCCGCACGCGGCGCAGCAGACGCAGCGCGAACCAGCCCAAATAGAGCACGCCGGCAGCGAAGACGATGTCGCCCGGGACGCGGATCCACACGAGCGCCTGCATGATCGGTGCGTGCACGATCTCGGGTGAGCGCGCATACCAGAGCCCCTTGCTGACGCTGGCCCACGCCTCGTAGATGCCCGAGGGCAGGATGGAGAGGAACACCATCATGAACAGGCCAATGTTGAGCATCCAGAATGCCGGCTTGAGCAGCGTGTCGTCCCACGCTTCGCGGGGCGACAGGCCGCGCAGGCAGAACAGCATGAGCCCGATGCCCAGCATGCCGTAGACGCCGAACAGGGCAGCATGGCCGTGCGCGGGCGTCATGTTGAGCCCCTGTACGTAGTAGAGCGAAATCGGCGGGTTGATCGAGAATCCGAGCAGCCCGGCGCCTACGGTGTTCCATACGCCCACGGCGACGAAGCACAGGATCGCCCACTTGTACGTTTGGACCCACGGTGCGGCCTGCGTCTTGCGATAGGTTTGCCACCCTTCGAGGCCGATGAGCGCGAGCGGTACGACTTCGAAGGCCGAGAACACCGAGCCCACCGCGATGACGGCCGTCGATGCGCCGGTGAAGTACAGGTGGTGCAAGGTGCCCAGAATGCCGCCGAACAGGAATACGATCGTCTCGAGCACGATGGCGCGGTTGGCCGTTTCGATGCGGATGAGGCCCAGTCTGGAGAAGATCAGCGCGATGACGGCGGTTGCGAACACTTCGAAGAAGCCTTCGACCCACAGGTGCACGAGCCACCATCTCCAGTACTCGATCATCGAGTAATGCGTGTGTTGGCCCCAGGCGAGCGAAGTCGAATAAAAGGCACCGATGCAAGCCGCCGACAGGAACACCATGCCGATGAGTCCGCGCCCGTTCGTTTCGCGGTTCTTCAGCGCGGGCATCAATGCACGTCCCATCAGCACGAGCCAGAACAGCAGGCCGACGAACAGCAGGATCTGCCAGACGCGGCCCATGCTCGTGTAGGCGAGCCCCTGATTGCCGATCCAGAAGCTGTAATCGGTGCCGCGATGCTGTAGCGTGCCGAGCCAGCCGCAGACGGTCGACCCCACTACGATCACGAGCAGCGCGTAAAACAGCACGTCGACGCCGAGCTTTTGCAGCTTCGGTTCGTGCCCTGAGAGCAGCGGAGAGATGTATAAGCCCGTTGCAAGCCAGGCGGTGGCGATCCAAAGCACGCCGAACTGTGTATGGATGGTGCGGCTCGCGACCCATGGCAATACGTTTGCAAGCGGCAGCCCGAAGAAGCTGTGGCCTTCCACCGCATAGTGGGCGGTGATCGCGCCCATGCCGACTTGCGTCAACAGCAAGCCGATGACGACATAGAAGTATTTCTTCGTTGCCTTCATCGACGGCGTGGGTTTGACGTTGAAGAGCGGATCCTTGGCGGGGGCCGCCAAAGACACTTCGCCTTCGTTATGTGCCGAGTGGTACCAGATCATGCCGGCGATGCCCGCGAGCAGCAGGATCACACTGGCGACGGACCACATGCCGTTGGCAACGGTCGGGTTGTTGTCGACGAGCGGCTCGTGTGGCCAATTGTTCGTGTAGGTGATTCCCGTTTGTCCGGGGCGATCGGTGGTGGCCGACCAGGCCGACCAGAAGAAGAACGAGGCAAGCGCCGCCCGATCGTCGGCACGTCTGACGGAACCGGCATTCATCGCGTATTGATCGCGTAGCGCATCGAGCGACGGGTCGTCGCCGAACAACGCTTGGTAGTGCGCCGCGACGTCGCGCACGGCGCTCGCGCGCTCGTTGCTCAGCGTGAGGCGGCCGGTCGAAGCGTCATAGCGATTCGCGCGCATTTCGCGCTTCAGACGTGCGTCGAGCGTTCCCTGCCGATCGTCCGTCAGCGCGGCATAGGGCTGCTCGAACTGCAGCTTGGCCCAGTTCTCGCGCAACTGCAGCGCTTCGCGATGGAGCCAGTCGGCCGACCAGTCGGGCGCCACGTAGCTGCCGTGGCCCCAGACGGTGCCGAGTTGCTGTCCTCCGGCCGCGAGCCATACTTGCTGGCCGCGCTTGATTTGATCGCCGGTGAACAGCACTTGACCGCTCTGATCGACAACCGCGCTCGGAATCGGCGGGGCGGCCAGATAGATCTCTTTTCCGAGCCAAAGCAAAGCGGCGAACGATAGCAGGCAGACCAGGCCCAACCATCTCCATAAGCGTCGTGTCGATTGCATATCCTCTCTCCTGGAGGGTGAAGTGCAGGGATGCCATTGCCTGCGGGTCGATCCGTTTGCAGTGGCTGAAAGATGTATTCGAAATACATGTTAACGGGCATCATAGAGTCGCCTTTTGATCTAGGTAAAGGTTCGTGTCGGTCGGTAAGCGGGTGGTCTGCACGTTCGCCATCCGGGAACGTCGATGTTTGCGGGGGTGCGCGGGGTGTCGCGTTATTTCGCCGCAGGTACCGGTGTGCAGGCGATGAAGTGGCCTGGAGCGCGCCGCGTCCGGGCGCAGGAACGCGTCGTTTTGGAGGGGAGGCTGGAGTGTGAGCAAAGCCCCCGTTGTCGGGGGCTCAATGTCGGTGTCGCCCGTGGAACGCCGGGCGCTGTGAACGCCGAGTGGGTTTACAGCTCGATACGCGTGCCCAGCAAAACGAGGAACTGCCTCAACCATTCGGGATGCGCGGGCCACGCCGGTGCCGTGACGAACGGCGTGTCGGTGACGGCCGCATCCACAGGAATATCGGCGTACTCGCCGCCGGCCAGCCGAACCTCGGGCGAGCAGGCCGGATAGGCCGAAATGCGCTTGCCCCGAATGACGTCGGCCGCCGCCAGCAGTTGCGCCGCGTGGCAAATCGCCGCAATCGGCTTTTTATCGTTCGCGAACTGCTGCACGAGCGATATCACCTTCCGATCGAGCCGCAAGTACTCGGGTGCGCGACCGCCCGCGATCGCGAGCGCGTCGTATCCATGCGCATCGATTTCGTCGAACGATGCGTTGAGCGTGAACTGATGCCCGGGTTTCTCGGTATAGGTCTGATCGCCTTCGAAGTCATGGATCGCCGTTTTCACTTTGTCCCCGGCCTTCTTGCCGGGGCATACGGCGTGCACGGTATGCCCGACGGCTTGCAGTGCCTGAAATGGCACCATCGTTTCGTAGTCCTCTGCAAAATCGCCGGTCAAAAAGAGAATCTTCTTCGCTGCCATGGCTTTCTCCTGTCGGTACCTACGTTGGGACGGAACGAGCACGGCAAAGTGTACTCCGGCTCATCGACGCAGCGGCGGCAGCAGCGCACGTATCCTCGAGTACTTGCCCGCGACAGAAAATGTAATTATTATGGTTACATTATTTGGGGGCGCGGACGCCGGACCGGGAGTGAAAGCGGGAAATGAATACGAGCAGCCGTTTCGCTTACGCCGTTCACGTGCTCGCGTTGCTGTCGCTGCAAGAGGGCGTGCCGCTTTCGTCGGAGATCATTGCGGGCAGCGTGAACACGAATCCGGCGTTGATCCGGCGCCTGCTTTCCATGCTGGCCGCAGCCGGGCTGACCACGGCGCAATTGGGGGCGGGCGGCGGTGCGCTGCTCGCTCGCGAGCCGAAGGACATCGCATTGGTCGATGTCTACCGCGCTGTCGATGACGGCAAGTTGATCGGCTTGCATCGGGATACGCCGAATCCCGACTGCATGGTCGGCAGACACATTCAAGCGGTGCTCGTCGAAGTCGTCGACGCCGCCGAGCGGGCTCTCGAAGCATCGCTTGCTTCGCGCACGCTGGCGGATGTCACGGCTGGCGTGCTGTCGGCGCACCGAAAGGAAGAACAAAAACGGCGGCGGGGGTAATGCAGTCGAGCCGACGTCAGTCGGCCATCGATAAAGCACGAATCGGGCGGGGATCGCACCCTGCCGTTTTTTTCCGGTAATGTGTAACCAATGCAGTTACTAATCAGGAGAGCAAAGATGCAAAAGAATCTGAAGATCGCACTTTTTGGCGCAACGGGCATGATCGGCTCGCGAATCGCTGCCGAAGCGGCACGGCGCGGCCACGAGGTCAGCGCGTTTGCGCGACATCCCGAACGTGTGCAGGATGCCGCGCACATCACGGCGCGTCAGGGCGATGTTTTCGATGTGCAGGCGATGACGGCCGCGGTTGCGGGCCACGACGTAATCGCAAGCGCGTATGCACCGCCGCACGACGATGCAGGCAAGGTTGTCGATGCCGCGCGGGCGCTGGTGGCGATCGCTCGGGCGGCAGGCATCAAGCGGATCGTAGCCGTGGGCGGCGCGGGCTCGCTCGAAGTGGCGCCTGGCAAGCAGCTCGTCGATGCGGACGGATTTCCCCCGCAGTACAAGGCCTATGCACTCGCGCATCGCGACGCGCTCGGGTTTTACCGGACGGCGACCGATATCGACTGGACCTTTTTCGCACCGGCGGCCATCATCGCGCCGGGCGAGCGCAAGGGCACGTTCCGGGTTGGCACGGACAAGCTCATTGCGGACGAGAACGGCAACAGCACGATTTCGGCCGAGGACTACGCCATTGCGTTCGTCGACGAAATCGAGGGCGCACGGTTTGCGCGGCAGCTCGCGACGGTGGCCTACTAAGCGGGCGAGGACGTAAGCGCAGGGAAAGCCGCGATACGGATCACCGTCTTTTGCTGAAAAGCGTAGAATGCGGCCCGCGTAGGCGGGGGTGTGCCCCGGCCTGCGCGAACCCTATTCTTTTCCGGCATTCGATCGTGAACCAACCTCGCAAGAAGCTCGACCCGACCGTGCGCGTCGCGGTGTTGATCGTCGTCGCCGTGCTGATCGTGATCGGCACGCTTTTCTATAACGCGATACGGGGCAAACTCGAGTACGACCGCGAGCGGCGTGCGACGCAAGATGTCCCGGCATCGGCCGCGGTACGCGCAGGCTCCGCCGCGGTTCCCGCCTCGCAGTAATCCGCGCGGAACGAAACGCTTTCAGTCTTCCGACAACAGAATCGTCCGCGCGTCCTTGCGGATCAGAAACGATGCGGCAAGCATCTGTTTCGCTTGCAACGCAAGCATCTTGAGTTCCTGCACGAAATCGTTCGCATGCTGGCCCGAGCGTTCGGCGTCGGTCACCATGGCATCGAGCTCACGCGTGAGCTGCTTCGTCGTTTCCGCTGGCTCGGCACTGGGCGCATCGGCCGCATGCGCGTTGGCAAGATTTTCCCGTACGACCGAGAGCGTGCGCTGCAGCGCCAGCGGGCGCTCCGATTCCTTGTCCGCAACGCCGCGTATGAGCGGCACGGCTGCCGTGATTTGCGCGGCCAGCGTATGGGCTTGCACGAGCAGATCGTTGAGTTCGGGCACGAACTTGCGATGGGCTTCCGGCTCGATCAGCATGCGCCGCAACGCTTGCGCCAAGTTGGCAAACGCGATGTGCGCGTTCTTGCGCGCAAGCCGATAACGAAAATCGCGGTCGGCCGGCGCGCCGCGCTCCGCTGCGACGGCGGCGTTCGTGCCGGCCGCCGCGGCTCCCGCTGGCTCGCCTGGCTGGCCGCCCCACCACCAAGCCGCCTCGAGATGTTGACGCGAAGTGGCGAGCAACTCCGTCACGAGCTTGCCTATGTCGCGATACTCCCAGTATGGAAACAAGCGGCTCGCCGCAATCGCCAACGCGCAGCCGACGACGGTATCGATCGCGCGCTCGCCGATGATATGCAGGCTGCCCGGCGCCAGCAGATGAAAGAGCAGCAGCACGTACGCGGACGTGAATACGACGCTCGCCGTGTAATTGAAAAGCAGCAGGCTGTAGCTCATGACCATCGACGCAAACATTACCGCGAGCAGTACGTGCGGCGAGTGGACCAGCAAGATCAGCGCGATGCTGACCGCGCAGCCGATGGCCGTACCGACGATACGCTGCTGATTGCGCTGCTTCGTGAGCGAATAGCCGGGCTTCATGATGATCAGTGTGGTCATCACGATCCAGTAGGCGTTCGTGAGCGGCAGCACTCGGCCCAGCGCGAAGCCCAGGGCGACGGCGAGCGTCACGCGCAAGGCATGGCGAAAGCTCGGCGAGGCCATCGTCAGGTTCGAGAAGATCTGCCGCAGCGGTACGCGCCTGCCGGAGAGAAAACGCGTCAGGCTCGGATCGAGGCGCAGTTCGGTGCGAACCGTCGGCGAATCGTCCGCGAGGCTTTTTTTCATCTTGTCGATGAGCCGGATGCCGCTCCAGATGCGCCTGAACGAAGCCGATGCGGCCGCGTAGGCCTCCGCCTTGCGCTGCGCCTGGCCTTCCTTGCGCTGCAACTCGAGTTCGTACTCGATCGCCCGCAGCTCGGCCTTCACACTGATGCGCGATTCGGAAACGCGATTTTGCAGTACGGCAAGGCCGATCTCGTCGAGATCGAACGCCGCTTTGCGGATCAGATCGCGGTAGAACAGCATGAGATCGGCATTGCCGAAAGTGCGGCGCAATAGCGGGTAGTCGGTATGCGCGCCGACGAAGAGTTCATGCAGATCGACGACGTTGATGAACAGATTGAAAAGCGTGACGCGCCTTCTGTCGAGCTTGCCGCGGCGCAGCTTCGGCAGGTTGCGCAGCACGATGGCGCGCGCGGCGTCCTGGAGTTCGACGGCCGCGATCTGCTTTTCGACGAGATTGCTGTAGCAGACGTCGAGATCGGCATCGACATCGTAGAACGCGGCGCGCGCGAGCAGGTATTCGGCACAGGCGAAGACGCTTTCGGCGAGCGCCTGCTTTTCGACCCGATACGCCTGCCATTGCAGCACGAGGGTGGCCCAGTACGTGTACCAGAGGCCGCCCGCGAGAATCCAGGCGGCATTGGTCAGTGCCGCGAGCGGGCTCAAGTGCTCTTCGAGCGTGACGACCATCATGAAAAGCGTCGCGAAGCCGATCTGCGGCCAGCGATTGCCATAAGCGACGGTCAGCGATAGCGCGAACGTGAGCGCGGCGACAGTGGCCCCGAGCGCGAAGACGTTGAACGTGGCGAGCCCCGTTGCGAGCGCGGCAACGAAGCCGAGCACGCTGCAGGTCAACATCTCGTTGTGCTTGTACTTGAGCGGCCCGGGCATGTCGACGACGCAGGCCCCGAGCGCACCCGTCGCGATGGTGAAGCCGAGCTCGGTATTGCGAAAGACGATCAGGCAAAGCACGGCGGGCAGCGAGACGCCGATCGCCATGCGCAGTCCACCGAAGAAATACTGACTGTAGAGGAACTTCTTGATTTCTATCGAATATCGCATCGATGTGGGAGCTGGCAGCGGATGAGCCGATTACCGGACGTTGGAGCTTGAGCCCGCGTCGAGTCTAACGTATTTGGCTGCGCGCCCGCCACTGGAAACGGCCGCGACGGTACCTGCGCGGTTCCCGCTTGCGGTGAAAGAGGCGAGGCGGCGCTCGCGTTTGCTATCCTCATGCTTTGCGCCGAAACGCGCCTTTAAGCGCTGTCCGTACGCGTTCGAAAAACGCGTACCGCCGGCTTCGCGGGGTCCATGCTTCAGCTCCTTTATTCCAATCGCTACGAGACGCTCGTCGACGCACTCAGCGAAGACCTCTCGGCCATGCCGGCCGATCCCTGGTCCAGCGAGGAACTCATCGTGCCGAGCGCCGCCGTACGCCGGCATATCGAACTCGAGCTCGCCAGGCGGCGCGGGATCTGCGCGAACGTCAATTTCAGCTATCTGGCCCAGTGGCTATGGATGCAGATCGGCCGCGCGATGGATGTGCCCGTGCATTCGCCGCTTGCGGTGGAGCGGTTGCAATGGCGCTGTTATCGGCTCTTCGGCGCGCGCGAGGGCAAGCTCGCGCAGGCGTGGCGAGCGTCGCCACGGCTTGCGGCATATCTCGCGGGGGCCGACGAGCCCATGCGCTATGAACTTGCACGCCGGGTCGCGACGCTATTCGATCATTACCTCACGTATCGCCCCGAGTGGCTCGCGCGTTGGCAGCGCGGCCAGTCCATCTTCGATGCCGACGCGCCTGCCCTCGCGGGCAGCCTGGCCGGCTCGTTGCGCGAGGACGAGGGTTGGCAGGCGGCACTTTGGCGGGCGGTGCTGGCCGAGCTTGCCGGCACGGACGACCCTCGCGCGCTCGAGCAGGCATCGCCGCCCGCGCATCGTTTTCTGGAAGTGGCGCGCAAGCTCGATCTCGACGCGGTCATGCGCGCACGCTGGCCGGCCTCGGTCAGCGTGGTCGCGCTGCCGACCATCGCGCCGCTTCATATCGCGTTGCTGCGCGAGCTGTCGCACTGGATCGACGTGCGGCTTTACGTAGTGAACCCGTGCCGCCAGTTCTGGTTCGACATCGTGAGCGAAGGCAGGGCGTTCGCGCTCGAAGCGGCAGGCACGCTCGATTTTCACGAAGTCGGCCATCCTCTGCTGGCGGAGTGGGGACGGCAAACGCAGGCGCAACTGCACTTGCTGCACGAGTTGACCGAAGGCGCGGCATCGGCGGAAGCGACCCGGTTCGTCCCGAATCCGCAGGCGAGTTGGCTCGCGAAGCTGCAAAATGCCATGCTCGATCTCGTGCCGGAGACGTCCGAGCCGCCCCCCGAGCGCGGCATCGAAGTGCACGTGTGCCACAGTCTCTCGCGCCAGCTCGAGGTGCTGCACGACCGGCTGCTGGACTGGTTCAACGCCGGTCGCGATACACCGGGCGGCAACGGCGCCTCGGCGGAGCTCGAGCCGGCCGACGTGCTCGTTGCGTGCCCCGATCTGGTCGCCGCCGCACCGCTCATCGACGCCGTGTTCGGTACCGCGCCCGCTGACGAGCGCCGCCGCATTCCTTATCGCATCACGGGCCTGCCGGCGTCGCAGGCCAACCCGGTCGCGCGTGTGCTGCTCGATTGGCTGGCGCGTGCCGATCGAAACGTGACGGCGCCGGAGCTCGTCGAGTGGTTACGCGTCGACGCGCTCGCCGCGCGATACCGCATCGATGCGGGGGCGCTCGACACGGCGCAGGCCTGGCTTGCGGCGGCCGGCGCACGCCGCGGGCTTGCGCCGGCCATGCCGACGGATCCCGATGTGCCGCCGGAACGCCATACGTTCGCCGATGCGCTCATGCGGTTGTTCCTCGGCTACGCGATGCCGGATGGCGGCGAGCCCGTCGATGCCTGGTTGCCGGTACCCGGCGCGGCGGGTGCCGAAGCGGAGTTGCTCGGCCGACTCGCGCGTTTCGTCGACGATATCGAGCAGTTCATCGCGCGCGCGTCCGAGGCCGGCAGCTGCGAAGCCTGGACTGCGCTGCTCGAGCAGGCATTGCAGCGCTTTTTCGATGCGGGGCCGGGGTTTTCCGATTCGATTGCCGCCGTGCGCGATGCCGTCGATGCGACGCTCGATGCGATGCGCGAAAGCGCCGGCGACGCACGCATACCCGCGGACGTCGTGCGCGCGGCGCTCAGCGCGGCGCTCGACGACGGGGCGTACGGTGGCGTGCCCGCGGGCGGCGTGACGTTTTCGTCGCTGACGAGCCTGCGCGGGTTGCCTTACCGCGTCATCTGCCTGATCGGCATGGACGACGGCGTGCTGCCTTCCCACTCGCGTGCCGACGAGTTCGACCTGATGGCCGCGCGCCCAGCGTTGGGCGACCGGCAGCGGCGCGCCGACGAACGCAATCTGTTTCTCGATCTATTGCAGGCGGCGCGCGAGCGGTTCGTCATCACCTATACCGGCCGCAGCATTCGCGATAACGCGCCGCTGCCGCCGGCCGCGCTCGTCGACGAGCTGCTCGATCATCTGGCGCGCGTGCAGGCCGGCGCCGATGCCACCCCTGCGCAGACGCAGGCCGCGCGCGATACATTCATCGTCGAGCATCCGTTGCAACCGTTCTCGCGGGCATACTTCGAGCCAGCGACGGGCTTGTTCACCTACGATCGCGAGCGTGCGCAACTGGCCGAGCGGCTCGCGGCCGGCGAGGCCGCACCGGTGCGGCCATTCTTCTCTACGCCGCTGGCGCCCGAGTCCCTCGGACCGATCGCGTTCGCCGACTTCGCGCGGTTCTGGCGGCACCCGGCGCGCGAGTTGCTGCGCGAGCGGCTCGGCATCGTGCTCGAAGCCGCCGACGGCGAGCTTGGCGACACCGAGCCGTTCGAACTCGATTACGCGGCCCGCGATGCGCTCGCCGAGCGTTTGCTGCCGCGCCTCATCGCACACGGCGACGACGCCATGCGCGCGCGCGCGACGCGTATCGCCGAGGCGAGTCCCGAGTTGCCGGTGGGCGCCACGGGAGACGTCATGAAGCACCGCGAGCTTGCGGCATTGACACGTCTGGCCGGCGATGTGCGCGCGCAACTGGCCGTTGGCGCGGCGCGCTTGTCGTTCGTCGTGGAGGTGACGCCGCGCTGGCCCGACACCCACGGTGTTGCGGTTTTCGGCGAGCACGATGCGGCGCTCGCGCATGGGCTCGGCGACGCTGGACCTCTCGAGTTGCATGGCGTGCTCGAGAACGTGACGAGCAATGGGCTCGTGCTCTACCGTTATGCGCGCCCCGGTGCGCGCGATTACCTCGGCGCGTGGCTCGCGCATCTGGTGTATTGCGCGGCACAGCCCGAGGGGCCCCGCCGCACGACGTGGCAAGGCCTCGGCGAGCGCTTTTCCTTCGCGCCCGTGGCGGCGCCGCACGAGATGCTCGCGCCGCTCGTGGCCCTCTTTGCCGCGGGGCGCCGCGCGCCGCTGCGCTTCTTTCCGAAGAGCGCGTGGGCGAGGATGACGGGCAGCGAGGCACAAGCGCTCGGCGTCTGGATCAGCGATCGCGTACGCGGAGAATCGGACGATCCCGCACTCGAGATCGCCTGGCGCGGTACGGCATTGACGCTCGACGAGCCGTTCGCCGCACTCGCGCGTCTCGTGTTCGAGCCGCTCTTGAAGCACCTCGAAGGAGTCGCGGCATGAGCGGCGCATCGGTAGTAGCCGCTCCCGTCTTGTCGCCGCCCGCCGAGCTCGACGTCTTCACGTGCCCGCTCAGCGGCATCAATCAAATCGAAGCGTCGGCCGGTACCGGGAAGACCTGGAATATTTGCGCGCTCTATGTACGGCTTTTGCTCGAACGCGACTTGAACGCCGACCAGATTCTCGTCGTCACGTTCACGAAGGCGGCGACAGCCGAATTGCACGAGCGCATCCGGACACGTTTGGCCGAACTGGCACGCGCAATCGAAACGGGCGAACCGGGCGGCGACGCGTTCGTCGCTCGCCTTTTCGAGACAGTGTTGGCCGATGCGGACGCAGCCGCGCTCGAGCAGGCCGGCAGGCGCATTCGGCGCGCGCTATCGACTTTCGATCAGGCCGCCATCCATACGATTCACGCGTTTTGCCAGCGCGCATTGCAAGAGGCGCCATTCGCGGCCGCGATGCCGTTCGCACTCGAACTGGAAGGCGACGATACCGGACTGCGATTCGAACTGGCGGCCCGGTTCTGGCGCACGCGCGTCGAGCCCGTCGCCGCGGCGCATCCGGCGTTCGCCGCGTGGCTCGTCGCGCATGGCGCGGGTCCACAGGTGCTCGATGCACAGCTCACGCGGCGGCTCAAGAAGCCGCTTGCGATCATGCGGTTCGGCCCGCTCGGCGGCTCCACGGCCTCGACGGACGCGGCCGCCGACGCCGACGAGCGGCGGATGCAAGCCCACTTCGACGAGGCATGCACGCTATGGAGCGGGGAGCGCGAGCGCATCGTGCAACTGCTCGAGGACGCGCAAGCCGCGCTCTCCCGCACGACACACAAGCCCGAGGCGGTGGCGGCCGCGCTCGACGCATGGGCTCGCTATTTCGTGGAGGGCGACTGCCATGCGGCGCCACCGCGTGCCGCGTTGAAGCTGACGGCGTCCGCGCTCGAGAAAGCGACGAAGGCCAAGTTCGTCGCGCCGACCCATCCGTTCTTCGCGCTGGCCGACGCGCTCGCGGCCGCCGTCGATGCCGCCGAGGCAGCCCATCGCCGGCGCTGGCTCGCACTCGTCGCCGAATGGCTCGAGACGGGGCCGGCCACGCTCGCCGCGGCCAAGCGCTCGCGGCGCGTCGTCTCGTTCGACGATCTGCTGTCGAATCTGCACGATGCGCTCGTCGCCCACCCATGGCTGGCGCAGGTGTTGCGCGCGCGCTATCCGGCCGCACTGATCGACGAATTCCAGGATACCGATCCGCTGCAGTTCGCCATCTTCGAGCGAATTTTCGCGCGCGGTCCGAGCGGGCCGGCGCCGGTCTTTCTGGTCGGCGATCCGAAGCAGGCGATCTATAGTTTTCGCGCGGCCGATCTGCATACCTACCTTGCCGCGCGCGCCGCGGCGAGCTCGCGCTACACGCTGGCGGTCAATCAGCGCTCCACGGCGCCGCTCGTCGATGCCTGCAACCGCATCTTCAGCGCGAATCCGCGCGCGTTCGTGCTCGACGGGCTCGACTATCTGCCTGTGCGAGCCGGCACGCGCGAACGTGCGCCGTTCGTCGACGGTGCCGCCACGGGCGAGGTCGACGCGTTGCGCTTATGGATGCTGCCGTCCGGCGAGGCGACGCTCATCAAGCGCGACGCGCAACGGCAGGCGGCCGAGGCGAGCGCGGCCGAGATCGCACGGCTCTTGCGCGGTGCGCGCGAGGGATCGGTGACGCTCGGCGACAGACCGCTCGCGCCGGCCGACATCGCGGTTCTCGTGCGCACGCACCGGCAGGGCAGCCTCGTCAAACGCGTGCTGGCCGGGTGGGGTATCGGCAGCGTCGAGCTCGCGCAGGCGTCGGTTTTCGCGACGATCGATGCGGCGCAACTCGAACGTGTGCTGCTCGCGATCGACATGCCGGGCGATCTGCGTCGGCTGCGTGCGGCGCTGGCAGCCGACTGGTTCGGACTCGACGCGGCCGCGCTGGCCTCGCTCGAAGCGTTGGCCGACGCGGCGACGGCAACCCATGCCGATGACGCGACGGCCTGGGCCGAGCGCTTTGCACGTTATCGATCGCTGTGGCACGAGCGAGGCTTTGCGACGATGTGGCGGACGCTGATGCGCGAACTCGGGGTTGGCCGGCGGCTCATCGCCGGCCGCGACGGCGAGCGCCGGCTGACCGACGTCAATCATCTGGCGGAGCTCGTTGCCGCGCAGACGGCGGTGCATCCCGGTATTGCGCCGACATTGCGCTGGCTGGCCGCGCAGCGGGACCAGGGTGGGGGAGACGATGCGCAACTGCGGCTGGAATCCGACCGCGATCTCGTGCAGATCGTGACGGTCCACAAGTCGAAAGGGCTGGAATACGCGCTCGTCTTCTGCCCGTTTCTCAATGACGGTGCGATGCAGCCGTCCTCGGGCGGCGGCTTGACCGACGCCTGCGAATACCATGAAGAGCAAGCCGGTGGTACGGCTACGGTGCTGCACTTTGGCTGCGAGGGCGACGACCTCGAGCGCGCCGAGCTCGAGGCACGGCGGGAAGAAGCCGCGGAACGCGCCCGCCTGATCTACGTCGCGCTGACCCGCGCGGTGTACCGTTGCTACCTCGTCGCAGGGCCCTATCTGTCGTCGCGCTCGACGAAGGAATCGCGTCGTAGCGTACTCAATTGGTTCGTTGCCCGCGATGGCGAATGCGCAAGTTTCGACGATTGGTACCGGGAGCCGCCGGATGACACGGTCACGACTCAACGGTGGGAAGCACTGGCTCATGGACCCATTTCACTGGAACCGCTGCCGGTGCCTGCGGGGCGTGCGCCGCTCGAGCGCGAAAGCTCGCAAGGCCAGCGGTTCGCGGCTCGCACGAGCCGGAGGTTGGTGAACGAGACCTGGCGGATCGCGAGCTTCAGCTCGCTCGCGTCGGGGGTGTCGCACAGCATGCCAGGTCCCGTCGAAGACGAGCCGCGTCCGGACCACGATGCGCAGGCGGCGGCCTTCGATGCCGGGGTAGCGGCGTCGGACGCCGAGCCGGCTGAACCGTTTGCGGCGATCGTGGCGCGCCCGGCGGTTGCTGTCGCCGCTGACGACATTCTCGATTTTCCGCGCGGCGCGGCGGCCGGCGAGTGTCTGCACCGACTTTTCGAGTTGGCCGATTTCGCTGCGCCGGCAAGCTGGCCGCAAGCGATCCAGCGCGCGCTCGCGGAACGCCCCGTGCCGGCCGATGCGCAAACGGCGCACCGGATGCCGGCAATGATGGCCCGCATGCTGACCGAGGTGGCGAGCCGGGAGCTCGCGCCGGGCCTGAGCCTCGCATCGCTCGACGCCGAACGCCGCTTCGTGGAATGGCCGTTTCTCTTTGCGTGTCCCTCGCTCGATCCATCGGTGCTGCGGCGCTTGCTCGTCGCACACGGATACCCCGACGTGGCGCTCGAAACCGGTTTGCTGACCGGCTTCGTCAAAGGATTCGTCGACATGATCGTCGAGCATGAAGGGCGTTACTGGATCATCGATTGGAAATCGAACCATCTCGGTGTCGAGCCCGACGATTACGGTGTGGCCTCGCTCGAGGCGGCAATGACGGCGCACGCTTACCATTTGCAGGCGCTGCTCTATACGGTCGCGCTGCATCGCTATCTGAAGACGCGCAAGCGAGGCTACGACTACGACGTGCACATCGGTGGCTACCTTTATGTCTTCTTGCGCGGTGTACGGGCCGGCTGGCATGACGGGGAGTTGCCGGCAGGCGTGTATCGGCGCTTGCCGGCACGCGCGCTGATCGAAGCGCTCGACACGCTGTTCGGTGCGGGAGGAAACGCATGAGCGAGCCCTTGCGCGCCCCGATCGCCGCACCGGCCGATTTCGCGACGGCGCTTGCCGTCGGTTTCGCACGCCGCATCGGCACGCTCGCCGAACGGCTCGGCGCGGACCCGTCGAGCGTCAGATGGGCGCGTCGCGCCGCATTCGCGGCAAGCCGCGCGACGCAGGCCGGCCATGTGTGTTTGCCGCTCGCGCGGCTGGCGCACCGATACGGCGCCACGCTTGCCGAAGTACGTGCCGCGCTCGCCGCGAGCCGTATCGTCTCGGATGGCGACGACGAGGCCGATGCGTTGAGGCCGCTCGTCGTCGATCGAGCCGGGCGGCTTTATCTCGCCCGCTACTTCGATTACGAGCGCAGGCTCGGCGCTTCGATCGTGGCGCATGCGCGCCATTCCAATCCCCAGCTCGACGAATCGGCGCTCGCCGCAAGCCTCACGCGCTACTTCGGTCCCGCCGGCGGCGACGAAATCGACTGGCAGCGCGCGGCGGCCGCGCTGGCGCTCGCGGGCCGCCTGACGGTGGTGAGCGGCGGCCCCGGCACGGGCAAGACGACGACCGTCGTCGGCATGCTCGCCTGTCTCGTCGATATGGATCCGACATTGTCGATTGCGCTCGCCGCGCCAACGGGCAAGGCGGCGCAGCGCATGCAGGAAGCGCTCGCGGCGCGCGCGGCGAGCTTGCCGCCCGGCATCGGCGAGCGGCTGCCCGCGCGTGCACAGACGCTGCATCGTTTGCTCGGTGTTGGGCAGGGTGTGCGGCCGCGTTATCGCCGCGACAACCCGTTGCCGTGCGATGTGCTCGTGGTCGACGAGGCGTCGATGATCGATGTGGCGATGGCCGCGCAGTTGTTCGACGCGCTCGCGCCGCAAACGCGCCTCATATTGCTCGGCGACAAGGATCAACTTGCGGCGGTCGAGGCGGGCGCGGTGTTCGCCGAGCTGAGCGCGGCGCCGGCGTTCAGCGAGGCGGGTATTGCGCGCATCGCTCGCGCGACCGGGGCGGATCTCGTGTCAGTGGGCCGGGCGCTGCCCGCGACGGGGCCGCACGCGGCGGATATCGCGGCGATGTCGACAGAGGCCGACGAGACGGCCGGGTCGCTCGACGACGATGCGTTTCTGTCGAGGGACGACGAGTTGGCGCTCGATTGGGCAGCGCCGTGGGAGCTTCCCGCGGACCCGTACCTGGACTACGAGATTCATGCCGCCGCTGCAAGAGCGGAGCCGGCTGACTCGACTCAGTCCGCCGCGGTCCGCGAGGCGGATGATGCGTTGCCGCCCGACGGGCCGCCGCTGGTCGATTGTGTTATCTGGCTCGAGCGCAATTACCGCTTCGGGCTCGATTCTCCCGTGGGACGTCTGTCGCTGGCGATCCGCCGCGGCGATGTCGCCGCGGCGCTTGCGTCGCTGTCGCCGGTCGAGGCCCCGAGCGCCAGGGTACCCGCCGCCGCGACGCTCGATGAGGATAGCGGAACGATACTCGCCGCACAGACGGTCGAGCGGCTCGCACAGGGTTTCGAGCGCTATATCGCGGCGCTCGGCCACGCGCTCGACGAGGCGAAACCGGACCCCGAGCCGCTTTTCGAAGCGCTCAACGCCTATCGCATCCTCTGTGCGACGCGCGTGGGCGCCCGCGGGGTGGATGCGCTCAATACGCTGATGGCAGCGCACGTACGGCGCGCCGCGCGCGTGCCGCTCGCGCCGGGTGCCGCATGGTTCGCCGGCCGTCCGATCATGATCGCGCGCAACGACTACGCGCTTGGCCTCTTCAACGGCGACATCGGCGTGACGCTGCACGGCGAGGGCGGCGTGCTGCGCGTGTACTTCCGCACGGCCGACGGCGGTTTTCGTGCGGTATCGCCCGCGGCATTGCCGCCGTGCGACAGCGCGTTCGCCCTGACGGTGCATAAATCGCAGGGTTCCGAATTCGACGAGGCCGCGCTCGTGCTGCCGGCGTCCGCGAACCGCGTGCTGTCACGCGAACTCGTCTATACGGCGGTCACGCGTGCACGAGTGTCGGTACGCCTCGTCGGCGCGCGCGCGGTGCTGGCCGATGCGATCGCGATGGCCGGCGCCCGCGATTCGGGGCTCGCTGCGCGCATGGCCGAAGCGATGCGCACGAGGGATAACGGGTGAGGGCGGGGATGCGCGATGCGCCGCAACGGTTCGGCAGCCCCTGGCACCCGTGTCTTCGTGACGGGTTATGCCGTATGGACGGCTTGCGCCGATGCGCCTGTCCCGCTACCGTTGCATCATGACATTTCGCTATTCCGTGTCGCCTGCCGAGGTCGAACTCACCGCCGTGCGCGCGCAAGGCGCGGGCGGCCAGAACGTCAACAAGGTGTCGAGCGCGATCCACCTGCGGTTCGATATTCGTGCCTCGTCACTGCCCGAGCCGATCAAGATGAGGCTCCTCGCGCTCGCCGATCACCGGATCACGCACGAAGGCGTCGTCATCATCAAGGCGCAGGAATACCGCACGCAGGAAATGAATCGCACGGCGGCGCTCGCGCGTCTGAACGAACTCATTGCGGCGGTCAGTCTGACACCCCGCGCTCGCATTCCCACGAAACCGACGCGCGCGGCGAAGCTGCGGCGGCTCGACAGCAAGGCGCGCCGGGGCGATATCAAGGCCGGGCGTGGACGCGTGACCGACTGAAACTGAAGGTGCGGGCCGCAAGGCGGAAAGCGCAGACGCGACGATTGGCGTAGCTCTCGCGCCTACTGGCCGCGAGGCGGCTCCGGCATCGATGTATCGAGCAGGAAGTCCGCGCAGAATACGAGCCGGCGCGAATCGAACTCGACGGTGACGGCTGCCGTGTAGCAATCCTTGCCGTCGGTGAGGGAGAAATGAGGACCCATGACGGCCACCCGCCCCGGCGCCGCGAGGGCGCGCTTGAAGTAGGCACGGCGCGACCAGTTGCTACCGGCGTCGGGAAAGAGCGGCGAGAGTCGCTCGCTCTCGGGCGCCGGATCGCGCGTGATCGAAGGTTCATGCTGATTGCCGTACTCGTCGAGGAGAAATACGCGCTTTGCGAACGGCTGCGCCAACGTCTGATCGGCTGCCAGCGCAAGATTGCCCGCGCGCTCGTAGGCTCGCGCGCCCTCGAGTACCGCGTGCTCGAAGTGCCTCAGGTCGATTGCGCCGTGCGGCCGGCTGCCCTCGCGCGTGTGAAACCGCGCCCACATCGCTTCGACGAGCGCCGGTGCTTGCGCCGCGGCGACGCTCGGCGACGTATCGGGCTGCCCGAGCCAGAAACCCTGGATGAAATCGACGTCGGCCTCCATGAGCGTCATCAGTTCCTCGTCGGTTTCGACGCCTTCGCCCAGCACCATCGCGCCGGCGCGATGCAGCATCGTCACGAGCTGGGTCGCGAACTGAGGATCGGCGCCCGGCATGGCCATGCGCGCAACGAGCGAGCGATCGAGCTTGACGAGATCGGGCCGCACGCGCCAGATGCGGTCAAAGTTCGAAAAGCCGGTACCGAAATCGTCGATTGCAATCATCAGATCGCGTCTGCGCAGTGCCTCCACGGTGTGCTCGAAATGCGCTTCGTCGGCGGCCGGCTCCTCCAGCAACTCGATGACGATGCGTGAGTGAGGCAGTCCGAAATGCGCGCAAAGCTCGTCGACGTACGAGCTATAGGGCCACCCGGTCTTGAAAAGGCGCGGCAGCGCATTGACGAAGAGCCAGCCCTTGTCGAGCCCCGCCTCCGCGAAATTGGCGAAATGCACGCAGCGCGTGAGGCGCTCGAGTGCGAGGGCGACGGTCTTGCCGGGCGCGCGGGCAAAGACCGTTTCCGGGGCAATCGCCTCTCCGGCTGCGTTCGTGGCGCGCAACAGCGCCTCGAAGCCCACGACGCGTTTGTGCGTGATCGAGACGACCGGCTGGAACGCGCTGCGCAGTCGAATGCCGCGGTAATCGATGTACCAGCCCGTGTCGTCCCGGGCCAAAAGGGGTAGGACGTCCGTTAGCGTCATGACACGCTTCGACGCCATGGCGAGCGCCTGGCTGATGCGCGAGTGCGCGCTCGCGCCGCTTGGGCGACGTGCGAGCCGGCCGAACGGGTGATGCGCGCTTTTTCGCGGTGAAGGCACGGAGCGCTGAGAGCGGGAGTGCGAACCATGCCTGATCGTGATCATATGAAGGGAGCCCAGTGTAGCAAACGAACGCATGAGGCGATGGAGTTCAGCGTAAGTCGCTGCTGGGATCGCGTTATGTTCGATCGGGTACGGTGGCGCGGAACTTGCGCAGGCCGGGCTGGATTCGGCGTGCTGTGCCGAACGCAAGCCCGGCAAGGCTGTGGCGGGGGCGCGACGCAACGGCCCCGTGCTAGGGGCGTGCGCGCGATTGCTTTTGGCGGGTGCGGCGGGGTCTTGTCAGGCGAAAGAGCGACGGGGTCTCAGGTCTGCGCAGGGCGCCGGCCGAAGCCGGGAATGCGCTTGACCGCACCCGTGGCGAGGGCCGTTCCCACGAGCACGATCGCACAGCCGGCGAGCATCGCTGGCGAGACCGCTTCGTGAAGAAAGAGGGCGCCCCAGAGAATGCCGAAAACGGGGATGACGAACGTGACGGTCATGGCACGGGCGGGACCCGCCACGTTGAGCAAATGAAAATAGATGAAGTAGGCAACGCCGGTGCAAACGACGCCGAGGCTCAGCACGGCGCCCCAGGCGCTTGCCGAGACGGAGTGCGCGGGCCACGTGGCGATGGCGAACGGGATCAGCGCGAGGGTGGACCCGACCATGCTGCCCGTGGCGATGGCCATCGCATCGACGCCGGTCAGGCGGCGCTTCGTGTAGTTGGCGGCGATGCCGTAGAGGAGGGCTGCGCCCATGGCCGCGGCGGCTGCCAGCGCGGTCGCGAGCGGCGTGGGGCCCAGCGCGTCGTGACTCGAAGCGATCTGGTCCCAGACGAGCGTCACGACGCCCGCAAAACCGATAGCCATCCCGAGCGTACGCAGGACGGTCAGCCGGTCGCGCAGCCAGACGTAGGCGACGAGCGCGCCCCAAAGCGGCGTCGTCGCGTTGATGACGGAGGTCGTGCCGGCGGTCAGCGTGAGCTCGGCGAACGCAAAAAGACAGAACGGCGCGGCCGAATTGAGCACGCCCACGACGAACAGCGGCCATGCGCGCGCGCTCAATACGCGCAGCACCTCTTGCGGGGCGCCGCGCGCGACGGTCATGCCGAGCAGAAATAGGGCGCCGATCCCGACGCGCAAGGCCATGAGCGGCGCCACGCCGAATTCGGCGACGCCGACACGAATGAACAGGAACGACGCGCCCCAGACGGCGGCGAGGGCCAGAAGCTGCACGAGATGGCGGGGTTTCATCGAATGGAGCGCGCGTCGGCGCCTTCGGCAAGAGGACGAGCGGGCATGTTACCTCGGCGGTGGCGCCAGCGCCCGGCACAGCGAATGAGACAGCAAGCGGTACGGTTGAGTCAGCGGGACGGCGAGGCCGGTCAAAGGGGCCGAAGGGTGCAAAACGAAGGGGGCGCGAACGCCCCCTTCGTTTATCCGGCCGGCAGACCGGCTCGATAGGACCTTATTGACGCTGATAGATCTCCGCGCCGCTCTTCACGAATTCGACCGCTTTCACTTCCATGCCTTTTTTCAGTGCGGCCTCTTCGGAGACACCCTGCGCCGCCGCGAACTCGCGCACGTCCTGCGTGATCTTCATCGAGCAGAAGTGCGGGCCGCACATCGAGCAGAAGTGCGCCACCTTTGCCGAGTCCTTCGGCAATGTCTCGTCGTGGAATTCGCGCGCCTTGTCGGGATCGAGGCCGAGGTTGAACTGGTCTTCCCAGCGAAACTCGAAGCGCGCCTTCGAGAGCGCGTTGTCGCGCACCTGCGCGCCCGGATGACCCTTCGCCAGATCGGCCGCATGTGCCGCGAGCTTGTACGTGATGATGCCTTCTTTCACGTCGTCCTTGTTCGGCAGCCCGAGGTGCTCCTTCGGCGTCACGTAGCACAGCATCGCCGTGCCGAACCAGCCGATCATCGCGGCGCCGATGCCCGACGTGATGTGATCGTAGCCGGGGGCGATATCGGTCGTCAGCGGTCCGAGCGTATAGAACGGCGCCTCGTCGCACCATTGCAGCTGGAGATCCATGTTCTCCTTGATGAGCTGCATCGGCACGTGGCCCGGGCCTTCGATCATGACCTGCACGTCATGCTTCCAGGCGATTTGCGTGAGTTCGCCGAGCGTCTTCAGCTCGCCGAGCTGCGCTTCGTCGTTGGCGTCGTACACCGAGCCGGGGCGCAAGCCGTCGCCGAGCGAGAAGCTCACATCGTACGCCTTCATGATTTCGCAGATATCTTCGAAATGCTCGTAGAGGAAACTCTCCTTGTGATGCGCGAGGCACCACTTGGCCATGATCGATCCGCCGCGCGAGACGATACCCGTCATGCGGTTCGCCGTGAGCGGCACATAGCGCAGCAGCACGCCCGCATGAATCGTGAAATAGTCGACCCCTTGTTCGGCTTGCTCGATCAGCGTGTCGCGGAAGATTTCCCAGGTCAGGTCCTCGGCCTTGCCGTTGACCTTCTCCAGTGCCTGGTAAATCGGCACGGTGCCGATCGGCACGGGGCTGTTGCGCAGGATCCATTCGCGCGTTTCGTGAATGTGCTTGCCCGTCGAGAGATCCATGACGGTATCGCCGCCCCAGCGAATCGCCCACGTCATCTTGTCGACCTCTTCGCCGATCGAGGAAGTGACAGCCGAGTTGCCGATATTGGCGTTGATCTTCACGAGGAAGTTGCGCCCGATGATCATCGGTTCGCTCTCGGGGTGGTTGATGTTGGCGGGAATGATCGCCCGGCCACGCGCGACTTCCTCGCGCACGAACTCGGCCGTGATCTCGCGCGGCGCATCGGCGCCGAAGGCGGCGGCCCCAAATGCCTGGCCCGGGTGCTGACGGCCCATCATCTCGGCGAGCTTCGTGCCGGTCGGCCCGCTCGCGCGCAAGCTCTCGAGGTACTCGGCGCGCCGCTGATTCTCGCGAATCGCGATGAACTCCATTTCCGGCGTGATGATGCCGCGACGCGCGTAATGCATTTGGGTCACATTGGCGCCTGCCTTCGCGCGGCGAGGCGTGCGGTGAAGACCCGGAAAGCGTAGTTGCGCGGTGGCCGGATCGGCTGCGCGCTCGCGCCCGAACGCGCTCGTGAGCCCCGCAAGCGCTTCGGTGTCGCCGCGCGCCTCGATCCAGCGCTGCCGCAACGCAGGCAGGCCCTGGCGGATGTCGATCTCCGCCTGAGGGTCCGTATAAGGGCCCGAGGTGTCGTAGACGTAGATCGGCGGGTTCTTTTCGCCGCCGAACGCGCTTGGGGTATCCGACTGTGTGATTTCGCGCATCGGCACACGGATGTCCGGCTGCGAACCGTTCACGTAGATCTTGCGCGAGTTGGGCAACGGGGCGACGGCAGCCGCGTCGACGCGTGCTTCCGCTGAGATGAATTTCGGGTTGGCGTTCATGCAAATCTCCTGGCATAGGGTTGCTAAAGCAGGAGCAGGAGACGGAAGGGAGGTCGGGTGATCGAGGCGTCTGAAGGTCCAGCGCGGTCAAACCCGTACGCTTCCCTGCGCTGGCATTATCCAGATCAGGTTCAAAGGGTGTTTCTCACCCGCGCGCATTCTCGCATCGATGGATGCAACAACACGACGCAGGACCCCCGCGTTAGCACCGCAGAAGATACAACGGGACGGCGGGCTTGGCAACCGGGCGAAATCCGTGCCTGCGAGCCCTTCGCCCCGCGTCATTGTGCCCAAGCGCCGGCGCGGCGCGCGAAACCCGTGACCGGGCATAATACGGGGACCTGTTCGGCGTGCGTTCGATGGCCGCCGTTCGCCGCACAATCGATACTGGCCCGCAATCGCCGTTGCGCCTCTGATCACCTCTATGTCTTTCCCTGTAGCCTGCGAGGCCCGAGCCGTTCCTGCGCATTGTGCGCCGGCCGGCGCGCTTGCCGGCGCGGCTTGCGCGCCGTCACCCATGCGAAGGGCGAGGCCGCCCAGATGAGGTTGCTTCGCTGGCTGCCGCGCTCCCGCGTCGGGCGCATCGGGCTCGCGCTCGCTGCGGTCTACCTCGCCTGGGGCTCCTCTTATCTCGCGCTGCATGTCGCGCTCGAGTCGTTTCCGCCGCTTTTGCTGTCCGGCCTGCGCAATCTTTTTGCCGGCATCGGCCTGTTCGTGTTCGCCGCGCGCCGCGCGAGCGCGTGGCCGACATTCGTGGAGGTCCGCAATGCGGGCATCGTCGGCACAATGCTCGTCGGCCTGTCCAGTGGGATGCTCACGTTCGGCATGAAGAGCGTGAGTACAGGCGCCGCCGCCGTCATCATCGCAACGGTGCCGCTTTTTGCCACGATCATCGCCGCGATTGCGGGGCGGCCCGTGGCACGGGGCGAGTGGGCCGCGATTGCGCTCGGGCTTGCCGGCATCGTCGTACTCAACCACGGCAACGCATCGAGCGCTCCGGCAAGCGGCAGCATCGTCATCCTCATGGCGGCGCTCGCCTGGGCCGGCGGTGCGCACCTGGCCAGCCGGCTCGCGCTGCCGGCCGATCTTTTCATGTCCACTGCGCTGCAGATCGGGCTCGGCGGCGCCATTTCGACGGCCGTGGCCTGGCTCGACGGCGAGCGCGTCGTCCAGGCCGGTTTTTCGGCGATCGCCGCCTTCGTCTATCTCATGCTGATTGCGACGATGCTCGCATACGTGGCCTATGGTTTCCTGATCCGCCACACGAGTCCCATCGTCGCGAGCAGTTGCATGTACGTGAACCCGATCGTGGCCGTGGCGCTCGGGGCCTTGATGCTTGGCGAGCCGGTCACCCGCTGGACGGTGATGGCGACGATCGCCATTTTGCTGAGCGTCGCGCTCTCGTTCTGGTTCGATCGCCGCCGCGCGAGCTGACACGGTAATCTCGATCACCGTTGCGCGAAGGCCTGCGCTTGGCTGCCTGCGCGCACCTGCGCCCGGGCGTCGTCCGACTCGCCGCGCTAAACGTCGCAAGGTCCGCACCGGATATGGCGCCCTGGCATTCGTCTGTTGAATGCCGCGACGCTCACGCCCCGAGCGGCATACCGTTTGCTCCCTGAAAGTGCCACCACAACAAACGGTAAATCAGGCGTGTTCCATTTCAGAGGTGCAACCATGAGGGTGATCAAAGGCATGGCCGCGTGCATTGGCGCGGCGCTCCTGCTGGCGGCGTGCGGCGGCGGCTCCGGCGACGTGGGCCAGGAACTTGGACTGCAAAATCCGCTGATGCATTTCATCAACGCATTCCCGGCGGGACCCAATCTCGATCTGCTCGTCAACGGCACGGCGCCGTCGGGGCAGACGAACGTTCCCTATAAGGGGGTAACCAATCTCACGAATGTCAACACCGGCAGCACCGTCGTGGCCTATACGGCGACGGGCACGATGTCGCCGCAGCTCGCATCGGGCACGTTCCCCGACGTCGCCAAAGGACACGAGTACACCGTCATTGCGCTACCGAGTACGAGCGGCTACGGCATAGGCCTGATCGACGATCCGTTCGACAAGGGCCTGCTGTCCTCCAAGGCGCGCGTGCGTTCGTTCAATGCGTCGGCAAACGCGTCGAATCTCGACATCTATATCGTCGCGCCCGGGACTCCGAGCGTCGTGGGCATGTCGCCGACGATGGCCGGCGTCTCGTACGGCAACGCCGTGCCGCCTTCGGGGCAGGATTCGAGCTATCTGTCGGGCGGCACATATATGGCCATCGTGACGACGGCGGGATCGAGCACGCCGATCTACGAGTCGGCGCCGTTCTCGCTCGGGAACAATGCGGACTGGCTGATCACCACCGTGCCCGCGAACACCTCGGTCAGCGCGCTGACGAACCAGCAGATTCATCTGCTCATCGCGCAGGCCGGCAATACATCGCAGCCGGCGATCGAATTGACGAATGCGTTGACAGGCCAGTGACGCGCGCGGCTGCGCGAGGACGGTTCCGCTTCGCGCAGCCCTAGCCGGCGGTTTTGCGCCCAGGGACATGGCGCGCCGCGGCGACGAGCGCGAACGCGAAGCCGGCCGCGCAGGTGCCGGTCCAGCCGAAGCGGCGCCAGGCCAGCGCGCTGGCCGCCGAACCGGTCGCGCCGCCGATGAAATAGCAGACCATGTACACGGTGTTGACCCGGCTGCGGGCATCGGCTTTGAGCGCATAGATGCGCGCCTGGTTCGAAATCTGCGCGGCCTGCACGCCGATATCGAGCACGATGACGCCGACGACCAGTCCGACGATGCTCGTCGCGGATAGACCGAAGACGACGAACGACAGCGCGACCAGCACGATCGAAAGCGAAATCACGGCGCGCGGCCCCCGCTTGTCGGCGAAACGGCCGGCGACAGGCGCCGCGAGCGCGCCGGCCGCGCCGACGATGCCGAAAAGACCCGCGGCCTGCGGGCCGAGATGAAACGGCGCGCGCGCGAGCAGCAGCGTCAGGACCGACCAGAACGCACTGAATGCAGCGAAGAGCGCGGCGCCCGTCAGCGATGCTTCGCGCAGCCCCGGGAGGTCGCGCGCAAGATGCCACATCGAGCCGAGCAGCTTGCCGTAAGACAGCGTGGAGGTCGGGCGGCTCTTCGGCAACCGCGCGATGACCACGGCAGCCAGCGCCAGCAGCGCGACTACCGAAGCCGCGAAGACCATCCGCCAGCCCAGATACTGAGCGATGAATCCCGCCGCGGTGCGCGCGAGCAAGATACCCAGCAAAAGGCCGCTCATGACCGTGCCGACCGCATGACCCCGTTCGGCCGGAGGCGCCAATTCCGCCGCGAACGGGACGGCCTGTTGCGCGATGGTGGCGAGCACGCCGATCGCGAAGCTCGCGACAGCCAGGATGGCGAGCGTCGGTGCGAGCGCGGCCACGCTGAGTGCGAGCATGAGGCCGGCGATCTGCATGAGGATCAGGCGCCGGCGATCGAAGCGGTCGCCGAGCGGCGCCAGCAGCAGCATGCCGGCCGCGTAACCGAGCTGAGTGGCCGCCGGCACCGCGCCGACCCACGCCGCCTCTTGCGCATAGCTGGCGCGCAAATCGTCGAGCAGCGGCTGGTTGTAGTAGATGTTCGCGGCCGACACGCCGGCAATCGTCGCGAGCAGCATGAGCAGCCCGCGCGAATAGTGGCGCTCGGGCTCGTCGCGGGTCGAATCGGCTGAGGCGGACACGAGCGGGTTCAATCGATGAGCTTGCCGCTCGGTTCGTAAAACGGATAGGGACCCGCGCCCTCGTCGATATACGCGTGATGCGAGACGAGCCCCGCCGCGCGGGTGTACTGATGCAGTGCGAATGCGGCAGGTTCGAGCCGGAACGCCGACGGTGCGTTTTCCCGCAAGTCGAGCGCCACCTGATGTGCGGGAGAGGGCACCGACATGGCGATCGTACCCGCGAAGCGCGTGACGATCGGCCGATGCACATGCCCGCAGATCACACGCTCGATATTGTCGAAGCGGCGAATGATGTCGGCGAGCCGGGTACTCGAGGTTGGGTCGAGTCGCTGGCGATCCATGTGGTCGATACCCGAGAGGAACGGCGGATGGTGTAAAGCGACGACAACGGGCTGCGCACGCGCCGCTTCGAGCTGTGCTTCAAGCCATGCGAGGCGTGTCTCGTCAAGCATGCCGCCGCTTGCGCCGGGTGTCCTCGAGTCGAGCGCGACAAGCCGCAGCGGACCGACATCGACGGCGTACTGCAAGAACGTCTCCCCCGTGTGCAGATAGGCGTGATCGTCGAAGACCTCGCGCAGCGCCTCGGGTTCGTCGTGATTGCCGATCAGCAGGTAGTAGGGGATGGCGAGCGGCGCGAGCAGCGAGCGCAGGTGCCGATATTCCTCGACGGTGCCGAGGTCGACGAGATCGCCCGTGATCACGACGGCCTCCGGGCGCGGCGCCAGTGCGTTGAGCCGCTCGATCGTGCGCGCAAGCGCTGCGGCGGTATCGACGCGCCGATAGGCCAGCGCGCCGGGACGTTTGATGTGTAGATCGCTGATTTGAGCCAGCAGCATGACAATCCCGTGATAAAAAAATATTCGTACCGACGTGCTCAAGGCAGCGCGATGAGCCCGTCGGAGTTCAGTTCGATGCCGACGGCATCGCCGGGCGTGAGTGGGAAGCGGCCGCCCGCATCGATCACGAGCGCATCGGGCGCGGCGCCCGTCACGGTCACGCGGGTGCGTTCGCCGAGGAATGCAACCGTTTCGACGACGCCGCGCAGCGATGCCCGGTGGGGTGCCACGAGACGCGCATCCTCGGGGCGGAAGAACAGCTCGACCTCATCCGCATGAGTCGCGGCGGCTGGCGCACCGCCGCCGCTCGCGATCGATGCGGGCAGCACGATCGAACCGCCGAGGGTGTTCAGATGCCCGTCGTGGCGATGACCGGCGATCCGGTTGAGCGTGCCGACGAAGTGCGCGACGTGACGCGTCTCGGGACGGTAGTAGATATCGCGCGGCGTGCCCACTTGCTCGATGCGCCCGGCGCTCATGACGACGATGCGGTCGCCGAGTTCCATGGCTTCCGCCTGATCGTGCGTCACGTAGATCGTCGTCACGCCGAGACTGCGCAGCAGCGTATTCATTTCGCGACGCAACGTGTCGCGCAGCTTTGCATCGAGTGCCGTAAGCGGCTCGTCGAGCAACAACACGCGTGGTTCGCGCGCGAGCGCACGCGCCAGTGCGACGCGCTGACGCTGGCCGCCGGAGAGCTTGTCGATCGGCTTGTCGGCGTGCGCTTCGAGCCGCATCATCGCGAGCAGTTCGTCCACGCGCCGGCGCGCGAGCGAGGGCTCCGTTCTGGCGATGCGCAACCCGTAGCCGACGTTTCCCCGCACATCGAGATTCGGAAACAGCGCATAGCTTTGAAAAACCATGCCGACTTGCCGGCGCTCGATCGGCAAATGGGTGACGTCGTCGTCACCGAACGCGACCGTGCCGCCCGCATCGGGGGTTTCGAGTCCGGCGACGATGCGCAGCGTCGTGGTTTTGCCGCAGCCGGACGGCCCCAGCAGCACGACGGTCTCGCCAGCCTCGATCGTGAGGTCGATCGGCTCGAGAACGCGCGTGAGGTTAAACGTTTTCGCACAGTGCGTCAGCGTGATCGGGATCGGAGTGAATTTCATCGCGGCGAACGAGAGGAGGGTTAGCGGCGCGCGCCGGCACGCTCGCGCAGCGCGCGCTGACCGGTCGCATCGAGGCCGAGCCACTGCATGGCGACGAGCAACGGCATCGTCATGAGAAAAAAGACGATCGTATAAGCGCTGCCGATTTCGATACGCAGCGAGGCGTAGGTGTCGGCGAGCCCGACGGGCAGCGTCTTCGTCAAGGGCGTGTGCAGCATCCACGTGAGGTTGAATTCGCCGATCGACAACGTGACGACGGCAAGCGCGCCGGCCACGATCCCCGGGCGCAGGTTCGGCAGCACGATGGTTGCGAAGCGCTGCCAGAACGTGGCGCCGAGACTGGCGGCGCCTTCTTCGAGGACGCGTAGATCGGCGCTCGCGGCGACCGCCGCGACGGCGCGCACCATGAACGGCAGCGTGAAGACGACATGGCCCGCGACGATGAATGCGGCGCTCGTGCGAAACGGCGCATAGCCACCATAGACGATGATGAGGGCAAGTGCCGAAGCAAGTCCGGGCAGCGCGACGGGCAAGACGAGCAGTTCTTCGACGATGCGCGCCGCGCGCGTTTTGCTGCGGGCGAGCGCATAAGCTGCCGGCACGCCGGTGAGCAGCGTGATGACAAGCGTGGCGGCTGCCACTTCGAGCGAGAGGAAGACCGACGCGTGATACTGCGCCCAGACCTGGGCGACCCAACGCAGCGTCAAGCCGCTCGAAATGCCCCGAAAGTAATTGACGGTCAAGCCGGCCATGATCGACATGACGACGGGCACCACGAGAAAGGCCGTGAGCGCAAGCGTGACGGCCCATTGGCCGAGCGCGAGCAGATGCCGCGCGCCGATGCGTCGTGCCGTGCCGCGCGTGCCGCGCTTCGTGTCCGTTTTCGTATCGACGAGTGCGCTCATGCGGGCCTCACGCGGTGGCCGCGACGGTCGAGCCCGTCAATCTGCGTGCGAGCGCGAGGACGAGCCATGTCACGAGGCCGAGCACGATGGATAACCCGGCCGCCGTCACCATGTTCGCGTTGAGCGTGAATTCGGTGTAGATCGTCATCGGCAGTACGTCGATATCTGTCGCCAGCGTGAACGCCGTGCCGAACGCGCCCATTGCCGTCGCGAAGCAGATCGCGCCGGCGGCGATGAGCCCGGGCGCGAGACCCGGCAGTACCACGTCGCGCGTAACCTGCCAGGACGACGCGCCGAGCGAGCGCGCCGCCTCCTCGAGCGCCGGATCGAGCTTCGTCGCCGATGCCATCACGGTGACGATCACGCGCGGAATCGAAAAATAGAGATACCCGCAAAAAAGGCCGGCCATGGAGTATGCGAAGACCCATTTGTCGCCCGTGAGCTTTTCGGTGAGCGCGCCGATGAGCCCTTGACGGCCGGCCAGCATGATGACCATGAAGCCCACGACGACACCCGGAAACGCGAGCGGAAAGGTGAGCAGCGCGACGAGCGTGCCTTTTCCGGCGAACGTGCGGCGCGCGAGCAGCAGGCCAGCGATGACCGACAGTACGAGCGTAGTGAGCGTGACGGCTGCCGACAGCGCGACGGTTGCGCCGAGACTGCCCATGTAGCGCGGGTTGGCGAGTAGGGCGCGATACGTTCCAAAGGCGTGCCCATTGGCGCTCACCTGGGCGAGCACACCCATTGGCAGCAGCCAGAAAGCAAGGAAGATCGCGAGCGCAGGGGCGACGAGCGCGATACGCCAGTGCAGAGGGAAAGTGATGTCTTGCATGTCGAAAGCCGCGGTGAAGCGGCGCCATACCGCCGCACGGGCGTCGCGAAGAGCGGTGCGGCGCCCGTGCCGGATTGCCTGTGCGCGTCAGGCGCGTTATCTCGTTTTCAAGTAATCCTGACCGAATTGCTGCTGCTTTTCCGCCATTTTCGCGAAGTCGACCGTTTTGGCGCGCGCGTATTCACTGGCCGGCAGGAATTTGGCGGCAGCCTCCTTGCTCATCGCGCTCGCGCGTACCGGGCGCAGGTAAGCGTTGGCCCAAAGCCGCTGGCCTTCGTCGGACAAGACGAAGTCGAGCACTTTCTTGCCGTTTGCCTCGTGCGGCGCACCTTTGACGAGACTCATGACATAGGGCACCGTGATCGTCCCTTCCTTCGGGATCACGAAAGCCACGTTCGCGTGGTCCTTGTATTCGGCGCGATAAGCGTCGAAGTCGTAGTCGATGAGGATCGGAATCTCGCCCGAGAGCACGCGGGCATAAGCCGTTTGCTTGGGCACGATTGGCGCATTCTTCTTGAGCTTCTCGAACCAATCCAGGCCCGGCTTGAAGTTATCGAGCGTGCCGCCCAACGCCTGATTGACCGCAACGGCGCCGGCATAGCCGACGAACGCGCTCGACGGATCCAGATAGCCGACCATGCCCTTGTATTCGGGCTTGAGCAGATCGGCCCACGATTGCGGCACCGGCTTGCCTTCGAGCGCATCCTTGTTGACGAAAAAGCCGAGCGTGCCCGAGTGGATGGCGAACCAATAGCCTTGCGGATCCTTCAGCCCCGCGGGGATGTCGTCCCAATGGGCGGGCTTGTAGGGCTGCACGACGCCCTTGTCCTTGGCCTGGAACGCCGACGATACGCCGAGATAGACGACATCGGCGACGGGGCTTTTCTGCTCCGCGATGAGCTGCGCGATCGCCTGGCCCGAGTTCTTGTTGTCCGACGGCACGGTGATGCCCGTCTTTTCCTTGATCGCCTTGAGCTGGCTGGCCCAATCGGCCCATTCGGGAGGGCAGTTGTAGCAGATCGCGGTCTCTTCGGCCTGCGCCGTGGCTGCGAACGACAGTCCGAAAACGCCGATGGCCGCGGCGCTCGCGACGGCGAACCTTGCGAGTCTTGCCCGGACGGAAGCGGGACGACATTTCACGTGAGGTCTCCTTGCATGCAAACAGAGGGAAGGACGAAACACGCGCCTCGCGTGTCAAGCGAAGCGCGTCGTTGGAACGGATGCGCTCGATGTACTGAACGTACTCGATGTGCCCGGTCAGACGGCGGGTCGCTCCGGCAAGGAGGAGCCGCCGGTGCTCGACAGCGCGCCGATCGTTCCGCCCATGCGCACCGAGTGCGGGAGCTGCAGCGAGAGCGATTCGCCGTCGTCGGCCCCTTCGATGCGGGCCATGAGACGCCGCCAGGCCGTACTGCCGATGTCGCGGTTTGGCGTGCAAACGCTTGCGAGCGGCGGCGCGAGCAACTCGCCGATGGCGAGGCCGTCGAAGCCGATGATCGACATGTCGCCCGGCACCATGAACGAGGCGCGCCGCAGCCCGCGCATGACGACCATCGCGAGCAGGTCGTTGCTGCAAAAGAGCGCTGTGGGGCGCTGCGCCCCCGAGCTCAGATGGGCCAATACCGATGGCGCGAGCTCGTCGGCGTTGAAATCGACTTCGAGCGCCGGTGCCGGCGTGAGTCCGGCACGCAGCATCGCCTCCTCGTAGCCCCGAAAGCGCAGCCGCGCCCGGTCCGACTCGGCGAGGGTGCCGGCCAGCATGACGATGCGTTCGTGGCCGTGTTCAATGAGCATGCTGACAGCGTCGAACGCCGCGCGGCGATTGTCGACCGATACCGACGGCCGTCTCACGGTGTCGTTGTGCATGAGCACGTAGCGCATGCCGTCGCGGTCGAGCTCGTCGAGCAGCGGGTGGGTATCCGCGTCGGCCACGGTGAGTACGAGCCCTTCCACGCGCTGCGCGAGCAGCGTCTCGATGGCATGGCGCTCGCGCGCGGCGTCGTACTGAGTGGTCATCAGCATGAGCCGGTAACCCTGGCTGGAGGCGAGATCGTCGATGCCCTGAAGGCATTGCGCGAACACCGGGTTCGCGACCGTAGGCAGAACGATCCCGACGAGGCGCGTGCGCTCGCCGCGTAACTGGCGACCGAGGGGGCTTGGCCGGAATTGCAGTGCCTCGATCGCCTCTCGAATTTTCGCCAATGTCACACGGTTGACCGTGTGCGGTGCGTTGATTGCACGCGACACCGTCGCGATCGAGAAGCCGGCGTAAGCGGCCACATCCTTGATGGTATGTTTCATCGCAGTGGGTACCGTCCCGGTAGAGCTGAGGGATGAAAACGTTTACGGTGCAACGATTATCCGAGCCGATTATGACTGACACGTGACGTTTTTGGTCACATTTTGATCGTAAAAAATGGAGGCTGCCGCTTGGCGCGGCCTTACCCGATGGGCATAATCGCTCGCGCTTCATGCGGGCGCCCGGCGGTCGAAGGCCCCGTTGCTCTATTTTCACCGTTTTGTCAGCAAAAAAGGAACCAACGCGTGACACTTGCCTTTCTGATTTTCCTGAGCGTCCTGCAGGGCGTCACCGAACTTTTTCCCGTCAGCAGCTTGGGACATACGCTGCTGGCGCCCGCGCTGATGGGCATGCACATCGATAAACACGCGCCGCAGCTGATTCCGTTTCTCGTTGCGCTGCACCTCGGCACGGCGCTCGCGCTGCTTTGGTACTTTCGCAAGCGCTGGGTAGCGCTGTTCGCGGGTTGGTTCGCCATGCTGGGCGGACGCCGCAACGACGAAGGGCACATGATGTGGGCGCTCATAATAGGCACGATTCCTGCGGGAATCGTCGGTCTGCTGCTCGAAAAGCGTCTGGAGCGGGTATTTCACGATCTGAGAATCGTGGCGGTGGCGTTGATCGTGAATGGACTGTTGCTCTGGGTGGGCGACCGGCTGCAGCGCGCCCGGGCGCACAGGCCGCCTGAAGCGCTGACGTATCGCCAGGCGTTTTTGGTCGGGCTCGCGCAAGTCGGGGCGCTCGTGCCCGGTTTCTCGCGCAGCGGCCTCACGATGATTGCGGGCAACGCGGCTGGGCTGACGGCTGAAAAGGCGGCGGAGTTTTCGTTCCTGCTCGGCACGCCGATCATTTTCGCCGCGGGGGTGTTGGAACTGCCGAAATTGTTTCATGCGCCCGGCCAGCTCGCCGACGCGGTGCTCGGAGGTGTCTTGACGGCCATCGCGGCCTATCTGAGCGTGCGGTTCCTGATGCGGTATTTCGAAGGCCGGGGGCGGCTTGCGGCGTTCGGTGTCTATTGTGTTCTTGCCGGCGCGGCATGCCTGATCTGGTTTTTGACGCATCCGCAGCCGGTTTGAGCGAAGGGGCGGGCGGGGCGGCCGACGGTGAACGGCGGCCCTGCGGCCGTTCGGTTATAATCTCGCCCCCGACGTAGGCACCGCTTGCGTCGCCGTACAATAACGGCTTCGCCTCCCCATAGTTCAACGGATAGAACACGGGTCTTCTAAACCTGAAATCGAGGTTCGATTCCTCGTGGGGGGGCCAAATATCATCCCAACGTTTCCCGTCGTCTACCAAAAAGCCTAGCCCGTCTCGAGACAGGTGTGCGCCGGGCGAATTCCTTCGAGGCGATCGCGAGCGCATGGCACGAGGCGAAACGTCAGCGACCTGCAGAGGCGCCTGGCGCTAAAATTCATGACGCTGATATTTGTACGCACGGGCGAATTGCGGCATGCGGAGTGGCGCGAGATCGACGAGGCCAAGGCGGAACGGCGCATTCCTGGCGAGAAAATGAAGATGCCGTCGCCGCACATCGTGCCGCGGTCGACGCAGGCACGCGGGCGATTCGTCAATTGCGCGAGCGCCGCCGGATGATGCAGTGGTGGTGGGGATTATCTGGAGCATCAAAGCATCGGCGCACGGTCGATGCGCGAGGATGAACGTGAATAGCGACTACATTGTCTTTGTCGATGAAAGCGGGGACCACAGCCTGACGTCGATCGATCCTGAATATCCGATTTTCGTGCTGTGCTTTTGCGTCATGAAGAAGGCCGACTACGCCGACACCGTGGTGCCGCGTCTCAAAAGGCTGAAATTCGAAACGTTCGGGCATGACTGTGTGGTACTGCATGAAATCGATATTCGGCGCAAGCGGGGATATTTCTCGCAGCTCAGCAGGGAGCCGCGGGAGGCGTTCATGGGCGCGCTGACGCAGGTCATCGTCGATACGCCGATGACAGTCGTCGCGGTGGTTATTGATAAGCGAAAGCACAAAGAGAAGTACATCAACCCATACAATCCGTACCACATTGGGATTCAGTTCGGACTCGAACGAGTGCGGCATTTTCTGCGCCTCAATGGCCAGCACGAATCGCTTACCCACGTGGTGTGCGAGGCGCGAGGTGCAAGAGAGGACGCCGATCTCGAATTGGCGTTTAGACGAGTTTGCGACGGCGGTAACAGCTCTAAGAAGCCCTTCAACTTCGACGTTGTGATTTGCGACAAGAAGGCTAACTCGGAGGGGCTGCAGTTGGCCGATTTGATGGCACGCCCGATCGGTCTGCATGTCCTCCGTCCCGACCAACAGAACCGCGCCTACGACGTACTGTCGGCGAAATTCTTCAATCCTGGGACGGTCGTTGCCGGGAACGGCTTAAAAGTATTCCCCTAGAAAAGCGAAAGGCCCCAAGGTAGTCCCTGGAGCCTAGCGCCGGCCGCGTAGTCGCAACCCATTTATGCTAACAAGTCTACTTCGTAGCGCCCGGGCGCGTCAAGCTGGCTAGACATCGCCGCCCAGGCCGCCCCACGCGGCTTTTTCGCGTATGCAGCGCGACTTCCGCCGGAGGCTAGTGGGAATGGGGGAGAGCCTCTTCCGTACGGCGGGTGCATGCGCGGAGCCGATGCTCATCGAGCTCGTCGACAACGTCCCACCGATAAAAGCCTCAGGGATTCAGTGGTCTGCAGTGCGATTCCCCCGAAAAGCCCGCCTCGTGCGGGCTTTTTGATTACCCATTTCGAATCGATCGAGATTCGGTACGAGAACCCGCAAATCGCCTATCACAGAGCCTAATTGAGATGGCTGGTAATTAAAAAAATCAGACGAAGAGAAGTGTAGTTGCGATTGGAATATTGAGATAACTCAAATCTATTGCCCGGTGCAGTCCCGTCCGTTAGAATCGATCGCCCATGCCAATCAGCATGATGAAAGGCGTGCGATACCAATGCGGCGCGAATATCGTCTTCGCGTCAGCGCGGAAATGAGAAATTTCGACGATGCAAATCGAAATACATCTGGCATACATCGTCATCTATATATTCCAGCAATATTAAAAGTCAGTTTTTCATTCATTCCAGATCGACGGGCAATTGAGAATCGATGGTCGTTTGCTCGAATCGACTAAATAGTTGCCGAGGGCACAAGCGCATGCAGTCCAGAAAAATCCTGTTGTTATCCCGACCGAAGCATCGAATACGTGTCGTGCTGCTCGACGATCATCCAGTCGTCGCGCTCGGCGTCGAGACGTTTTTGCGAGGATACGCCGACTTCGAAATCGCACAGACCGTTTATTCGGCCGATGCGCTCTTTGCCGCGATCGAATCCGACACGTTCGACGTCGCCTTGGTCGACTTCTATCTGCCCGACGACCGTCTGGACGGCGCCGCGTTTATCCGTCGCCTGCGCGTTCTGGCTCCGTCGCTCGTCATCGTCGTGCTGTCGGCGGCGCGCAGCGCCGACGCCGAGTGCGTCTGCCATCGCGCCGGTGCCAACGCCTTTCTCGAAAAGGCCACGCCATTGCCGCTCATCGCGGATGCGGTACGCGAGGCGGTCGGCTCGCCGCGCAAGTTCTTTGCCGCGCGCGACGGGAGAATCGAGGCCATCGTGCCCATGCCGCGCGAAGATACGCTCTCATCGGCCGAGATGGAAGTACTGCGCTATATCGGCGAGGGGCTTTCCGTCTCCCAAACGGCCGAGCGCCTGCGCCGCAGCAAAAAAACAGTCAGCACGCACAAGCGCAGCGCCATGCGCAAGCTGCAAGTCGCCGACGATCTCAGTCTCGCGCTCTATCTCAAAGAGAAATTCCGCGCTTGAGCGCGGACCCAACGCATGAGCTCGGTCTTCGATGAATTGCGTCGCACGATGCGTCGCGCTTGGAT
>NZ_DASXWY010000192.1:0-15849 GCF_036503415.1 Trinickia sp.
GTTCGCAAGCGAAAAGTGGCGGCAGCCGAGAAAGCCGCGATGCGCCGAAAGCGGCGAGGGATGCGGCGCTTCGAGTACGCAATGCGGTCTCGCGTCGAGCAGCGCACGTTTGGCCTGCGCATGGGCGCCCCACAGCATGAACACTAGCCCCTCGTGCCGATGCGCGAGCTCATGAATCAGCGTATCGGTGCATTGCTCCCAGCCGCGTTTGGCATGGCTGGCGGCTTTTCCGCGCTCGACGGTCAGCACCGTGTTCAACAGCAGCACGCCTTGCCTGGCCCATGCGTCGAGGCACCCCCGCCGCGGCATTTCGCAACTGAGATCGGCCGCGATCTCCTTGAAGATGTTGCGCAATGAAGGCGGCGGCCGCACCGGTTCCGGCACGGAGAAGGCGAGTCCGTGGGCTTGCGGGTGCCCGCCGTCGTCGCCGTGATAAGGGTCCTGTCCGACGATCACAACTTTGACGGCGTCGGGGCGGGTGAGGCGTAATGCTCTAAATACATCAGCTGGATAGACCGTTTTGCCCGAGGCGAGTTGAGCGTCGACGAAGCGGCAGAGCGGCCCATAGGCTTCGCTTTCAAGGAAAGGCCTGAGATGTTCGCGCCACTCGGTCGGTAGCGTATCGAACTGCGCCTCGAGCGGCGCGCTTAGACCGGGCTGCGAAATCGCGGGCGGTGCGGCGGGGACGTCGAAGAGCGACGCTTGCGCCGAATCCGAACTCTGGGGGGGGCGTGCGCGGGCCATCGCGAATCAGCCGCCCGCTCGCAAAGCGTACCCGCGCTGCGCCTTGTTGACATTCTCGGGCACGAGGCCCGGCACGTTCGCGGATAGCTTGGCAGCGAACGAAGCAAGCGCGGATTCCTCGCCGTCGATCAGTTCGAGTTCGATCTCGCTGATGGGGGCACGGCGGACAACGCCGTCCACTTCCGCGGTGACTTCTCCGCGATCGATGGCCGCCTCGATCACCGCGCCGGCCACGACCATGCGCCACAGACGCCGGACGAACGTCGTACGGAAGAGTGCGACGAGTTCCGGCTCGGCGCGTCGCAACACGGCGAGCGCTTGCGCGTCGTCGCAGACCTCAGCGAGCACATCGGTTTCGAGCGAGGCACCGGCCACGGGCATTTCCCATTCATGGCGGCTATGCAGGCCTTCCCTCGCCGTACCGGCGGCCTTGAGCGTCTGCAGCCAGCCACTCGGCGTCTTGCGCAGCCTGAGCGCAATCCTTGCCTGGGTCAGCGCGAGCGCGGGCGTGTCGAAATAGATGTTTTCGAGCGGCAGGTCGCGGCCAGCCTCTCCGGTCTGCTCGACGAGGTAGCGCTCGGCTGCCGAGGCTTGATCGGGTGGCAGTGCCAGCTTGATTTCGCGTTCTATACCCATAGCGATCGGATGGCCGCGGGCGGCGCGGCGCAGGAATACATCAGAAGAACATGCGCGCGAGTTCCGCGCCCGGGTCTTCGGCGCGCATGAACGCCTCGCCGACGAGGAACGTATGGACCGAACGTTCACGCATGCGCTCGACGTCCGCGCGCCCGAGGATACCCGACTCGGTGACGACGATGCGGTCGTCGGGCACCCTCTCGAGCATATTCAGCGTCGTGTCGATGGACGTCTCGAACGTGCGCAGATTGCGGTTGTTGATGCCGATGAGCGGCGTCTTCAATGTCAGCGCCTCGGCGAGTTCGGCCTCGTCGTGCACTTCGACGAGCACCGCGAGGCCCAGCGAATGGGCGAGTGCCTCGAGGTCCTGCATTTGCGGTGTCGACAGTGCCGCGGCGATCAACAGGATGGCGTCGGCGCCCATCGCGCGCGCTTCGACGATCTGATAGGGATCGACGATGAAGTCCTTGCGCAGCACGGGCAGCTCGCAAGCGGCGCGCGCCTGTTCGAGGTAGGCGACGCTGCCCTGAAAAAAGCGCACGTCGGTCAGCACGGACAGGCACGCGGCGCCGCCGCGCTCGTACGAACGCGCGATATCGGCGGGCACGAAGTGCTCGCGCAGCACGCCTTTCGAGGGGCTTGCCTTTTTCACTTCGGCGATGACCGCGGGCTGCCCGGCCGCATGCTTGGCGCGCAAGGCGCCGACGAAATCGCGCAGGTCACGGGCCGATGCGTCGAGCCGCAGCGCTTCGAGAGGGGCGCTCAGTTGCGCGGCAGCCACCTCTTCATGCTTGACCGCGATGATGCGTTCGAGAATATCGCTCATGGCAAATATCAATGTTTCGTGTTCTTCGTTCAGGTACCGGGCTCGAGCCTCAGCGCACAAAGCGCTGTGTGAAGCGAGCCAGTTCGTCCACTTTGGCGCGGGCGCGGCCCGATGCAATCGCTTCGCGGGCAAGCTGAATACCGTCGGCAATCGAGGCGGCAACGTTCGCGGCATATAGGGCGGTGCCGGCGTTGAGCGTGACGATCTCGCGCGCGACGCCCGGGCGGTTCTCGAGCGCTTCGATCAGCAGTTTCTTCGACTCGGCCGCATCGCTCACCTTCAGCGTCCGGTTGGAGACCATCTGCATGCCGAAGTCCTCGGGATGGATCTCGTACTCGTGGATTTCGCCGTTGCGCAATTCGCCGACGAGCGTGGCCGCACCGAGCGAGACTTCGTCCATGCCGTCCTTGCCATAGACGACGAGCACGTGACTCGCGCCGAGCCGCTGCATGACGCGGACCTGGATACCGACGAGATCGGGATGGAAGACGCCCATCAGTTGATTCGGTGCGCCGGCAGGATTGGTGAGCGGGCCGAGAATGTTGAAGATCGTTCTCACACCGAGTTCGCGTCGTACCGGAGCGATATTTTTCATCGCCGGATGATGGTTCGGCGCGAACATGAAGCCCATGCCGGTCTCCTCGATCGAGGCGGCGACTTCTTCGGGCTGCAGGTCGATGTTGACGCCGAGCGCTTCGAGCACGTCGGCACTGCCCGACTTGCTCGATACGCTGCGCCCGCCATGCTTGGCGACCTTGGCACCGGCGCCGGCCGCGACGAACATGGTGGCCGTCGAGATATTGAAGGTGTTCGCGCCGTCGCCACCCGTGCCGACGATATCGACGAAATTCGAGTTGTCCACCACATCCACGTGCTTCGCGAACTCGCGCATGACCGTTGCCGCCGCCGCGATTTCGCCGATCGTTTCCTTCTTCACGCGCAGACCTGTGATGATCGCCGCCGCCATGACGGGCGACAGATCGCCCCGCATGATGAGCCGCATCAGATGCAGCATTTCGTCATGAAAGATTTCGCGGTGCTCGATCGTGCGCTGCAACGCTTCTTGCGGGGTGATCGTCATGATCTCGTCCTTGTTTTCGCCGGCGTAACGGGTTCCGAGGTCGTACACGGCTAGACGGCGACCGTCCGTCCGGCCTGCGCCATCTTGAGGAAGTTCTCGAGCAGCGCGTGGCCGTGCTCGGAAAGGATCGATTCGGGATGAAACTGTACGCCTTCGACGAGCAGCTCCTTGTGGCGGACACCCATGATCTCGCCATCGTCGGTCCACGCCGACACCTCGAGGCAATCGGGCAGCGTATCGCGCTCGATCGCGAGCGAGTGATAGCGCGTTACCGTGAAATGCTTCGGCAGGTCGGCGAATACGCCCTTGGTATCGGTCTCGATCCGGCTCACTTTGCCGTGCATGATCGTCTTTGCGCGCACGACGCGGCCGCCGAATGCTTCGCCGATGGCCTGATGTCCGAGGCAGACGCCGAGAATCGGCTTGGCGCCTGAGAAGCGCCGCAGGACGTCGAGTGTGATGCCCGCATGCTGCGGATTGCTCGGCCCCGGCGAAAGGCAAATGGCGTCCGGGTTCAGTGACGCGATCTCGTCGAGCGTGATTTCGTCGTTGCGGTAGGTGCGCACGTCTTCGCCGAGCTCGCCGAAGTACTGGACGAGGTTATAGGTGAACGAATCGTAGTTATCGATCATCAGCAGCATGGTCTTTCTCCGCTCAGAAGTCGGCATCGAGGCCGTCTTGCACCTGCTCCGCCGCGCGCAACACGGCGCGCGCCTTGTTTTCCGTCTCTTGCCATTCCGACTCGGGAACGGAGTCGGCAACTACGCCTGCAGCGGCCTGCACGTACAAATTGCCGTTGTGAACGATGCCCGTCCGGATGGCAATGGCCAGATCCATCTCTCCCGTGAAGGAAAGATAGCCCACCGCGCCGCCATAGAGGCCGCGCTTGACGGGTTCCAGCTCGTCGATGAGCTCCATCGAGCGCACCTTCGGTGCTCCCGAGAGCGTGCCTGCAGGGAAAGTCGCGCGTAGAACGTCGAAATTCGTCACGCCGGGTTTGAGCCGCCCTTCGACGGAGCTCACGATATGCTGCACGTGCGAGTACTTTTCGATGACCATCTTGTCGGTCACGGCCACCGAGCCCGTTTGTGCGATGCGGCCCACATCGTTGCGGGCGAGATCGATCAACATCACGTGTTCGGCGACTTCTTTCGGGTCGTTCAAAAGCTCCGTGGCCAGTTCGGCATCGCGCTCGGGCGTATTGCCGCGCGGACGCGTTCCGGCGAGCGGTCGGATCGTCACGATTCGATCGTCGCCGCGCTTTTCCTGCCGAACGAGGATCTCGGGCGAGGCGCCGATGACCTGGAAGTCGCCGAAGTTATAGAAATACATGTACGGCGACGGATTCAGCGAACGCAGCGCCCGGTAGAGCGAGAGCGGGTTGTCGCGGTAGGGCTTGATGAGCCGCTGGCCGACCTGGACTTGCATGAGTTCGCCGGCCGCGATGTATTCCTTCGCGCGCCGGACCGCGGCGAGGTAGTCCTCGCGCGCGAATTCGCGGTAAATATCGGTGCGCACGCTGGGCGTTGTAACCGGCGGTTGAACCGTCGCGCGCAAACGGTGACGCAACTCGCGCAGACGCTGCTTGCCGCGCGTGTACGCTTCCGGCGTCGACGGATCGGCATAGACGATCAGGTAGAGCTTGCCTGCGAGGTTGTCGATGACGGCAAGCTCTTCGGTCAGCAGCAGTTGGATATCCGGAAGGCCGAGATCGTCGCGCGGCGCCGAATGCGCCAGCTTCTTTTCGATATAGCGGACGGCATCGTAGCCAAAATACCCGGCCAATCCCCCGCAAAAGCGCGGCAGACCGCTCGTATGCGCCACCTTGAAGCGGGCCTGGAACTGATCGATGAAATCGAACGGGTCGCCCTCGTGCGTCTCGACGACCTCGCCGTCACGCACGACTTCCGTCTTGCCGCTCATGGTGCGCACGAGCGTGCGGGCGGGCAGCCCGATGAACGAGTACCGACCGAACCGCTCGCCGCCGACAACGGATTCGAGCAGGAACGAGTTCGCGCCGCCGCGCTCGGCTTGAGCGAGCTTCAGATAGAGCGAAAGCGGAGTCTCCAGATCGGCCAGCGCTTCGGCGATCAGCGGGATGCGGTTATAGCCCTCGCTTGCAAGGGACTTGAATTCGAGTTCGGTCATGTTCCGATCCTGTTCGTATGAGCGGCGCTTCGGCATTGCATGGGTGCGGCGCGAAGCGCACGGCAAACCGTTGGACCGCGAGCCCGGGCGGCGACTCGGAAGTCACTTCGGCCCGAAGCGATCCGGGCGATGCGGCAATGGGAGCGTGGCTGCGCGGCAAAGCAAAAACGGTACTGGGCCTCGGGCCCAGCATACCTCGGGGAGAGGTCAGTGCGACCAGCGACGCCAGGGCCAAGCTCCCCGGTCGATGCTGCTCAGACTCCGTTTTTTGCTCAGAAACATGAGGTGATAACTATGTCGTCGATGATGGAGTGCTTGCCTCTAAATTCGCGTGATGGCGGACGATCGCCGTCGCGGCTGCAAGCAACGTGCCGACTATACCATCGGAATTTATCGTTTGTATAGCCTTGCCGTGGTTGTACCCGTACGGCACCGTGAGCGTTGCCATGCCGGCTGCGCGCCCCGCGAGCGCGTCGTTTTCGGAGTCGCCGATCGCCACTGCCTCGGACGGTGCCACGCCGAGCGCCGCACACGCCGCCAGCATCGGCACCGGATCCGGTTTTTTGCGAGGCAGGCTGTCGCCGCCGAAGATGATCGAGAAATACTTCGCGAGCCCATGTTGCTCGAGCAACGCGACGGCGAACCGGCGCGGCTTGTTCGTCACGCAGGCCAGTTTGAGCCCCGCATCGTGCAACGCGGCGAGACCGCGTTCGACATCGGGATAGAGCTGAGTGTGGCGTCCATTGATCTGCGCATAGTGGGTCTGATAGCAGGCCAGCGCCGTCTCGAAACGGGCTTCGGTCTCTTGCGGCGAAAACCGCGCGGCGAGCACGCTGCGGATCAAATGCTCGGAGCCTTTGCCGACATAACCGACGACTTCGTCGCGCGTGACGGGCAGGGCCGCGCCGATCTCGGTCAACATGCCGTTGATGCAGACGGTGAAGTCGTCCGCGGTATCCACCATCGTGCCATCGAGATCGACGACGGCGGCTCTCAGGCGCAGGCTCGCGAAGCGCGGCGCCGCTTGATTGGGAAGCGCGGCACTCATGACGGGAGCGCCTCCGTCGTGGCGAGTTGACGGCGCATTTCATCGATGACCGCGCGATAATCGGGTTTGCCGAAGATCGCCGAGCCCGCGACGAAGGTATCGGCGCCCGCGCGCGCAATTTGCGCGATGTTGTCCACCTTCACGCCGCCATCGATTTCGAGATGAATCTGCCGACCCGTCTGCTCGCGGTACGCATCGATGCGCGCGCGCGCGGCGCGCAGCTTGTTCAGCGCTTCGGGAATGAACGACTGGCCGCCGAAGCCCGGGTTCACCGACATGATGAGCACCAGGTCCACGCGGTCCATCACGTGGTCGAGATAGTTGAGCGGTGTGGCAGGGTTGAACACGAGGCCGGCCTGGCATCCGTGATCGCGGATCAGTGAGAGCGTACGATCGATGTGCTCGGACGCTTCCGGGTGGAAACTGATGAGATTCGCACCGGCTTTCGCGAAATCAGGCACGATGCGATCAACGGGGCGTACCATCAAATGCACGTCGATCGGCACCTGGACGTGCGGGCGGATGGCTTCGCATACGAGCGGCCCGATGGTCAGATTCGGGACGTAATGGTTATCCATCACGTCGAAGTGAATCCAGTCGGCGCCGGCGGCGACGACCTGGCTGACTTCTTCGCCCAGCCGGGCGAAATCAGCCGACAGAATGCTGGGGGCGATACGGAATTGCGTCATGGCGCGTCAATCCTCATTGTCGGCGGGCGGCGGCAGGGAAAGGGGCATTTTACCGCGCGTTGCTATGTGGCTGGCCGATCATTGCTCGGTTGCGGCCGAGGGCGCCATCGCGCAGAATGCCAATCCGAAACAGAGCGCGAACGTCGTGTGACGTCGCGTCTCGTTTCGGCTTCTTATCAGAACGAAACGATGGAACCTGAATCACGATGAGCCAGTATCAATTCAGCGTGGCGGCGCAGACGCGTTATCTGCCGGAGCAGTCGGACCCGGAGCACCGTCAGTACGCGTTCGCTTACACGCTGACGATTCGTAATATCGGTCAAGTGCCGGCGCAACTGATCGCACGCCATTGGATCATTACCGACAGCGATGAGCAGGTCCAGGAGGTCAAGGGATTGGGCGTCGTCGGTCATCAGCCGTTGCTGCAGCCCGGCGAGCAGTTCGAGTATACGAGCTGGGCCGTCATCGCGACCCCTGTCGGCACAATGCGCGGCGAGTACTTCTGCGTGGCGGAGGACGGGGAGCGTTTCGAGGCCCCGGTGGCCGAATTCACGCTCCAGATGCCGCGCACGCTGCATTGACGGGGCACGGGAGCGCCCAGGCGTGCAACGCGCCAGGCCCCGGCGAAACGATCGCCAGGCAAGTCCGGGCACAAGACTTCATCGAACAATGAGCAAACGTATGCGCATCGATCTGAGGGCGGCAGGGCGCGCCGTGGCAGCAGCCTGCGCGGTGCTGCTGGCCGCTTGCGGCGGCAACGGCGTCGTGCGCCCGAGCGCGACGGCGCCGGCTTCGGCACCCATCGTTTCGGGACAGCTTGCGACCGCCCGTCTGACGCCTGTTGCGTGGCAACAAGTCCCGGGTTGGCAGGACGATTCTCTGATCGGCGCGGCCGAGGCGCTACGCGAGAATTGCGCACGCCTCGGGCGTGAGCCCCGCTGGAAGAATGCTTGTTCAGCAGCAGCGCATCTCGACGATCTCGATGTCGCCAGCACCCGCACTTTCTTCGAAACCTATTTCACTCCCTTTCAATTCGCGAACGGCGACGGCACCCTCGATGGCCTCGTGACGGGATATTACGAGCCCCTGCTGCACGGCTCGCGGGTGCGCCGCGGAGCCTATCAGTTTCCGCTCTATCGTTGGCCCGCAGCTTATCGCCCTGGCGCAGCGCTACCACCGCGCGCCGAGCTGGAGCGCTCGGGCGCGTTGGCGGGCAACGAACTCGTCTGGGTCGACGATCCGATCGAAGCGTTTTTTCTGCAGGTGCAAGGCTCGGGACGCATTGTGCTCGACGACGGCAGCGTGATGCGGGTCGGTTTCGGCGGAAGCAATAATCAACCTTACAAGTCGATCGGCCGGTGGCTGCTCGATCACGGCGAATTGACGCCTTCGCAGGCGACGATGCAAGGCATCAAGGCGTGGGCGCGCGCAAATCCGTCGCGCCTCGACGCGCTGCTCGACACCAACCCGCGTTTCGTATTCTTCCGCGAGATGCCCTTGCCTGATCCGGCGCTCGCGGGGCAGGAGAAAGGCCCGGTGGGCGCGCTTGGCGTGCCGCTTACGCCGCAGCGCTCGATCGCCGTCGATCCTGCCTCCATTCCGCTTGGGACGGCGGTGTTCTTGCAGACCACGCGGCCGATGACGAACGCCCCGATGAACCGGCTCGTTTTCGCGCAGGATGTCGGAACGGCGATCAAAGGCGGTGTCAGGGCCGATTATTTCTGGGGCCTCGGAGACGACGCTGGCGATCTCGCCGGCAAGATGAAGCAGAGCGGACGCATGTGGCTGCTGCTGCCGAACTCCTAGCGCACGAAGGTCGCGTCGTCGCGTCGCCCGGTCTTCAATTGCCGGACCGGCGCTTATCCACGACGCGGCGCGCTTTTCCGACAGAACGTTCGATGCCGCCAACGGGTAACAGGTTGACGGACGCCGAAATGCCGATGAGCGCCTTGATGTCGTAGCTGAGGGCCGAGCGCGCCGCATCGAGTGCCGCGACGTTTCCATCGGCTTCGGGGGACGGCTCGACGTTCAGCGTCATCAGGTCGAGCGGGCCGTCTTTCGTCAGCACGATCTGGTAGTGCGGCGCCAGTGCGCGTTGCTTGAGCAGCAACTCCTCGATCTGGGTGGGAAACACGTTGACGCCGCGCACGATCATCATGTCGTCGCAGCGGCCCGTGATTTTTTCCATGCGCCGCATCGTACGCGCGGTACCCGGCAGGAGGCGCGTCAGATCGCCTGTCCGATACCGGACGATCGGCAACGCCTCTTTTGTCAGCGATGTAAACACGAGCTCGCCGAACTCACCGTCCGGTAGCACCGCGCCCGTTTCGGGGTCGACGATCTCCGGATAGAAGTGGTCTTCCCAGATCGTCGGGCCGTCTTTCGTCTCGGCGCACTCGGAGGCGACACCTGGACCGATGACTTCGGAAAGCCCGTAGATGTCCACCGCATCGATCCCCATGCGCTGTTCGAGTACGAGGCGCATTTCGTTCGTCCATGGCTCCGCGCCAAATATGCCGATGCGCAGCGACGATTGAGCGGGATCCAGGCCTTGACGCTCGAATTCGTCGGCAAGAGCAAGCATGTAGCTTGGCGTCACCATGATGATGTCGGGCTGAAAATCACGAATCAGCTGCACCTGTTTCTCAGTCTGTCCGCCCCCGAACGGAATCACAGTCAATCCTGCCCGCTCCGCGCCGTAGTGAGCGCCCAATCCGCCCGTGAACAGCCCGTATCCGTAGCTGACGTGGACTTTATCGCCGCGTCGCGCACCCGCGGCGCGGATCGAGCGCGCCACGAGGCCGGCCCAGGTGTCGATGTCGCGAGCGGTATACCCGACGACCGTGGGCTTGCCCGTCGTACCCGATGAGGCATGGATACGCGCGATGCGGTCCTGCGGCACGGCGAACATGCCGAACGGATAGTTCTCGCGAAGGTCGCTCTTCTTCGTGAACGGGAAGCGCGCGAGGTCGGCTAGCGTGGTCAACTCGTCGGGGTGTACGCCAGCCTCATCGAACTTGCGTCGATACACCGGCGAGTTTTCGTAGGCGTGCTTGAGCGACCATTTAAGGCGTTCGAGCTGCAGGTTCGCCAGTTCGTCACGGCTGGCGGTCTCGATCGGTTCGAGCGGCAAAGCGGTATCCATGAATGTCTCCATCTCCCGTGTTGCGGGTTCCACGTTCGCCGTGTGTCCCGTCATGTTTCAGCTGTTTGCGATTGGGGAAGATTGCACGTCAACTCCCCGCGATGACACTCCCACGAATTTGAGTGGACTTGCCTCTGAACATCGCCACCGTTTCGCCGGCGCGATTGGTTACACGGATGTCATAGATTCCGGTGCGTCCATTCAGCGTTTGCTCGATGGCTTCGGCAATCAACACATCGCCGCCATGGACCGGGCGCAGGAATTCGATCGAACAGCCGGAGGCGACGGTATTCACGTTGTACGAGTTGCAGGCGAACGCGAAAGTTGAATCCGCGAGCGTGAAAATGAGGCCGCCGTGACAGATATCGTGGCCGTTGAGAAAGTCGGGCCGCACCGTCGCGCGCATTCGTGCATAGCCGGCACGTACCTCGAGCAACTCGAAGCCGAGTGCGCGGGAGCATGCGTCGGCCCGATACATCGCCGCTGCGACAGCGTGCGCGAGTTCGTCGCCACGGAGGTTTTCGGCATGGGCGGGGGGACGGGCTTCAGACATATCAGCGTCCCTCGAAACGTGGCGCACGCTTTTCGATAAACGCGGCGACGCCTTCCGCATAGTCGCGCGAGGCACCCAGTTCGCGCTGCAAGTCACGCTCGAGATCGAGCTGCCGATCGAGCGTTTGCGTCGTACTCGCACGCATCGCGCGCTTGATCGCCGCGATGGCTCGCGTGGGCTGCTGGGCAAGCCGGCTGGCCAGGCGCGTTGCCGTTTCCGTAAGTTGTTGATCATCGACGACCTGCCAGATGAGCCCCCACCGCTCGGCGTCTTCGGCGCTCAGCTTGTCGCCGGTCAGCGCGAGGCCCAGTGCCCGCGCCATGCCGATGCGCTGTGGCAGCAACGCGGTGCCGCCCGAATCGGGAATGAGGCCAATCTTGACGAACGATTGGACGAAGCTGCTCGAGCGGGCCGCGAGGGTGATATCGCAGGCGAGTGCCAGATTTGCTCCCGCTCCTGCAGCGATACCGTTGACTGCCGCGATCACGGGCAACGGGAGGTTCTGTAAACGCCTCACGAGCGGATTGAAGTTTTCGTCGATGAGTGCGCCGAGATCCGTCATGGCGCCCGGCTCGAAGCTCAGATCGGCGAGATCCTGGCCAGCGCAAAAGCCGCGTCCCGCACCGGTCAGTATGAGCGCACGCGCGCCGGAGGATTCAATGTTGTCGAGCGCCGCGCGCAGTTCGGCGTGCATCGCTCGAGTGAAACTATTGAGCTTGTCCGGTCTATGGAGCGTCACAGTGGCGACCTGCGAGGCGGCGTCGAGATCGACGCGAATCGCTTCATTGAGCATCGGTTGTCTCCTGGCTGCTTGATATCGATGAGCTGGCGTGCGCGACAAAACGGCTTTCGGTGTTGCTGACGTTCCTGGGCTGTGCTTACGCGTTCTCGATCCGCTCGATGGCAAGTGCAATGCCTTGCCCGACCCCGATGCACATGCAGCACAGCGCGTACTTGCCCGATATGCGTTCCAACTGGTGGAGCGCGGTCGTGACCAGCCTCGCGCCGGACGCCCCGAGCGGATGCCCCAATGCGATCGCACCCCCGTTCGGATTGACGCGTGGGTCGTCGTCGGCAAGGCCGAGCAGGCGCAGCACGGCCAGACCCTGTGCGGCGAACGCTTCGTTGAGTTCGATGACATCGAAGGCTTCGAGCGTCATGTTGATGCGCGCCAGTAGTGCCTGGACAGCCGGCGCGGGGCCGATGCCCATGATTCGCGGTTCGACGCCTGCTGTCGCCATGCCGAGAATGCGTGCGCGCCTGCGCAGGCCGTACTGTTTTGCCGCTTCTTCGTTGGCGAGCAAGAGCGCACAGGCGCCATCGTTGACGCCGGATGCATTTCCGGCGGTAACGGTGCCATCGGGACGTACGATTCCCCTCAGTTTCGCGAGCGCTTCGAGTGAAGTTTCTCGCGGATGCTCGTCGCGAGTCACATGAACCGTTTCGCCGTTCTTTTGTGGAATGGCGACAGGGACGATTTCCTGGGCGAGCGTGCCGTCGCGTTGGGCACGCGCGGCTTTTTGCTGGCTGCGCAGCGCGAACGCGTCTTGATCGGCCCGGTCCACCTCGAATTGAGCCGCCACATTCTCGGCGGTTTCCGGCATGGAGTCGATCCCGTACTCGCGCTTGAGCGCGGCGTTCACGAAGCGCCAACCGATCGTCGTGTCGTGGATCTCCGCCTGACGAGAAAATGCACTGGAGGCTTTTGCCATGACGAACGGCGCGCGAGTCATGCTTTCCACGCCGCCGGCGATCATCAGTCGGGCTTCGCCCGCTTTGATTGCACGCGCCGCAGTCCCGATCGCATCCATACCGGAGCCGCATAAACGGTTCAACGTCGCGCCGGGGACCTCGGTCGGCAAACCCGCCAGCAGCGCTGCCATTCTCGCCACGTTACGATTGTCTTCCCCAGCCTGATTCGCGCAACCGTAGACGACATCGTCGAGCGCGCGCCAGTCGACGCCACCATTGCGTTCCACGATGCTTCGGATGGGAACGGCCGCGAGATCATCGGCCCGGACGTCTTTCAACGCGCCGCCGTAGCGCCCGAACGGAGTGCGAATCGCATCGCAAATGAAGGCATCGTGCATCGCTGGTTCCTATTGCTGCAAAGACGTGCCCGCACCGGAGCGGGCGAAAGTTCGAATCATCGTAGTGGCGCGCGCGGTGGCGCGCCATTCGACCGTTCGGTCTATGCCGTTTGGCCAGCTGGCGTTGCGCTGTTGGTCGGCGCAACATGGACGCGGCTTTGAACGACGCGGAATCGGTTGGCAACGAACGCCGAATCCGTCAGGGCAGCATTGGCTGCAGGGTTGCCGCCCGTTCCGTGAAAATCCGAGAAAGCGGCCGACTGATTGACGAAGACGCCGCCGGTCAGATTGATCGACAGTGCGACTCTCCCCTGGATCGCCGCTTCGTGTGCCGCATCGATCACGGCCTCGTCGGTGCTGTAGACGGACAGCGTGAGTGCCCCGTGCTCGCGAGCAATCGAGCTGGCGAGCTCCAGAGAATGGCTGGTCGAGTCGGTCGCGATGACGAACGAGACCGGGCCGAACCACTCGCTACGGGCTGTGGCGAGGTCGCTGGACGCGTCGAGCTGCACCAGCAGGGGCGTGCGTATGCGCGCGCCGGGAAAGGCGGGATGTTCTAGCGCAACGCTATCCGCGAGGACGCGTCCGAGCGAGCGCGCTTCATCGATGCGGCGGGCGACGCCCTCATTCTGGATCGCGCCGAGCACCTCGACGGCGCGCGCGGGGTCCGCGACGAGCTTTTGGACGGCCGAAGCGAGCGCCTGTGCGACGTCGTCGAAGCTCAGGTGTCCCTCGGATGTCCGGATTCCGTCGCGCGGCACGTAGATATTTTGCGGCGCAGTGCACATCTGGCCGGAGTACAGCGCGAGCGAGAACGCGATATTGCGCACGGCGGCCTTCAGATCGTCGACTGAGTCGATCACGATCTGGTTCACGCCGGCCTTCTCGGTAAAGACGTACGCCTGGTGTGCGTTACGTTCGAGCCAGGTTCCGTTTTGCGTACTGCCGGTGAAATCGATGAGCTTGATTTCGGGACGTACCGCGAGGGCCTGGACCAGCGGGCCGTCGTTCGGCGCCGTGGCGAGCAGCGTCGCGACGTTGGGATCGAAGCCGGCCTCGCGCAGCACTTCGCGCGCGATGCGAACGGTAATCGCCAGCGGAAGGATTGCGCCCGGATGAGGTTTGACGATGACTGCGTTGCCGGTCGCGAGATCCGCGAAAAGCCCCGGGTAGCCGTTCCAGGTCGGGAACGTGCAGCAGCCCAGGACAAGCCCGATGCCCCGCGGTGCGATCGCATAGTGCTTTTTCATCGCGAGCGGCGGATTTTTGCCCTGCGGCTTTTCCCAGTGAGCCTCGGTGGGTACGCGGCGCAACTCGTGCCAGGCGTAGGCGATGGCTTCCAGCGCCCGATCCTGCGCATGTGGGCCGCCGGCCTGAAAGGCCATCATGAAAGCCTGACCGGTGGTATGCATGACGCTATAGGCGATCTCGAAGCTCGCGCGATTGAGCCGCGCGAGAATTTCGAGGCTTACGCCGATCCACGCCTCGCGGCCGGCGCGGCGCCAAGCGTCTTGAGCGGCAACTGCTGCCGGGATGAGCGTATCGGCACTCGCCTTCGGATACTGGACATCGAGCGCAAACCCGTATGGCGATACCTCCGCGCCGACGGTCTCACCGGTGGCCGGTTGATCGAGCTCGAACGTGCGATGAAGATGGGCTTTGAATGCTGCTTCGCCTTCTGCGTTGCTCGTTTCCCCGTACACTCTGGGGCTCGGCATTTCCGCGAAAGGGCTCCAGTAGCCGCGCGTTTCGATAGCGGCAAGGGCGTGCTTCAGCGTGTCTTCGTGCTTCGCAAAAAGTGGATGTGTCATGGCGGAGACAGAGCGGGCCTAAGTTGAAGGAGGCAGTTCGGCCATTCATTGACCGACCGGTTGGTTTGCGAATGTTACCATCGTTCGCGCGACGATATCGGGCGTTTTTTGGGGATTCCCGGGTGAAAAAGATAGGAGGTGAAATGGAATACGAAAACATCTTGGTCGAGACGCGCGGACGCGTCGGGCTCATAACGTTGAACCGCCCGAAGGCGCTCAATGCGCTCAACGATGCGCTGATGGACGAACTCGGCACGGCACTCAGGGCTTTCGAGGCCGATGACGGCATCGGAGCCATTGTTCTGACGGGCAGCGAGAAGGCGTTCGCTGCGGGGGCCGATATCGGAATGATGTCCAAGTACTCCTATATGGACGTGTACAAGGGGGACTACATCACGCGCAACTGGGAGGCGATCAGCACGATCCGCAAGCCGATCATTGCGGCGGTCGCGGGATTTGCGCTAGGTGGCGGCTGCGAGCTCGCGATGATGTGCGACATCGTCTTCGCTGCGGACAGCGCGAAATTCGGTCAGCCGGAGATCAAGCTCGGCGTGATGCCGGGTGCGGGCGGCACGCAGCGCTTACCGCGCGCGGTCTCCAAGGCGAAAGCGATGGACTTGTGCTTGACTGCCCGGTTCATGGATGCGGCCGAAGCGGAGCGGGCAGGGCTGGTCTCGCGGGTGTTGCCGGCCGCGACGCTGCTCGACGAAGCGATCGCGGCTGCGGCGACCATCGCGGAATTCCCGTTGCCGGCCGTCATGATGGTCAAGGAATCGGTGAATCGCGCCTACGAAACGACGCTTGCGGAAGGGGTTCGTTTCGAGCGTCGATTGTTCCATTCGCTTTTTGCAACGGAAGATCAGAAGGAAGGAATGGCGGCGTTCGTCGAGAAGCGCAAACCCGTCTTCAAGCATCGATAGCGCCGGTGCGCGAATGGGCTTGCAAGGTGCGCGGAAGGGGCCTAGAATTGCGCCCTTTCGCGCATTCGGCAACGAGGCGCGGAGCTTGGGAAGTCGATGTGCAGCGCGGGTCTGGCCGGTTTTGGGATAGCAGCAAGGTGGCGCCAAAAACCAGTTGA
>NZ_DASXWY010000193.1:0-20768 GCF_036503415.1 Trinickia sp.
TGCCGCACCTCGACAGAATTCAGCCCCTCCACCGCACTGAAACCGCTGGTCCAATGAGCGCCGTTATCGGTGCTGTACTGTACCGTCGCGCCCGCTTCAACACCGGTGAGGCTCAACGCACCGACGTTCGTCACGTGATCCGATGCGCTGCTGCCCGAGTCCGTCGTCAGGGCTACCCCAGGAGCCGCCGCGGCCGTTGTGTCGAGCATGAACGAGCAGGTCGACGTTGCCGAAACATTGCCAAGGACATCGACCTGCCGCACTTCGACGGAATTCAGTCCTCCAACGGCAGTGAAGCTACTGCTCCAATGCGCGCCATTGTCGGTGCTGTACTGCACGGTGGCACCATATGCAAGGCCGCCCAGGGAGAGCGTGCCATCCGAGGTGATCCAGTCGTGCGCGGAATTCCCCGTGTCGTTTGCCAATGCCACGACAGGCGCCGGCGGCGCAATGTCGACATAGGCCGTCGCCCAACTGAGCGTGCCGTTGCCGAGTCGAATCGCATAGTTGAAGCTGTCTTGCGCGTAACCCAGCGTGTTGAAACTGTTTGCAAGCCAGGAAGAGTCGATGTGGCTGGCATCGTATCCGACTTTTCCGTCGGACGTGATCCAGATGTGCGCACCATGCGCACTGTAGTCCGTACTGACGGCTTCCGCGCGCGTGGTGTCCTGAGTCAACAGCGCGCTTTGTTCCTGCGTCAGCGTAGTCTCGGTACCGCTATCGACGGAGTAGAGTGTCTTCGCCGCTCCGCCGAGATCGTTGGCCATCACATTCAGGTAGACAACGCCGAGCGAGTTGTCGGTCAGCCCTGTCTGCGCGGATGTATAGACGTCGTCGGTGGCCTGCGGCGTGTTGCTGATCGAGACAGTCGTTCCGCTGGTGATGGTAGCCATGAGTCTTCCCCGTTTTGTTTAGTGCCTGGCACAACCAGTCTCGACGAAGCGATGCCGCCGAGCCGTATGTGAATAAAACTGAAATCCGCTTGATCTCAACGCTCGCGTAACGCAGTTTCCTTCGTCTTGATCACGGGCTTGAGCAGGTAATGCAGTACAGTTCGGCGCCCGGTCTGGATATCGACGGTCGCAATCATCCCCGGCACGATCCGCACAGGCTCGCGCTGGCCGCTGGGCTTGTTCGTCTTCGTGCGAACGAGGACACGGTAGTAACTTTCCGGCTTTTCGCCGGGGCGCTCGGGCACCAAGGTGTCGGCGCTGATGTCCTCGACCGTCGCGGGAAATCCGCCATAAATGGAAAAGTCGTAAGCGGAAAGCTTGACCGTTGCGTCCTGACCCGGGTGCAAAAACGCGATGTCCGAAGGCTTCACGCGTGCCTCGATCAGTAACGTCTCGTCGAGCGGCACGATTTCGAGCAGGTCCATGCCCGGCTGAACGACACCGCCCACGGTGTTGATTTTGATTTGCTTGATCATGCCTTTCACGGGCGCCCGCACGGTCGTGCGCGTGACACGGTCTTCCAGTGCAACGTTGGCTGCGCTCAGGGCCGCTTGTTCGGCGCGCGTTTCATTCAGTTCCTTCATCGCGTCCGCCCGGAAGCGCGCGGTGAGCTCGTCGATCTTTTGTCGAGCTTCACGCCACGCAGCGTCCAGCCTTGGCATGGCGAGTCGCGTTGCATCCAGCTCGCCCTTCATATCGTTGGCCTGGCGTTCCAGCCGCAACACTTCCACATCCGAAACGGCGCCCTTTTGGACCAGTGGGCTCGTCAATTCGAGTTCCTTGGCGACGAGGCTGTAACTGTGCTGCAGTTGCACCTCGCGCGAACGCTTCTCCGCCAGTTCCTGGCGATGTTGCTCCGACTGTTGTTTGAGCACGGCCAGGTTCGCTTGCAATTCACGCTGACGGGATTCGAACAGCGATTGTTCCTGATTGAGCAGCGACGGATCCGTTTTCTCCAATTGCGGAGGAGCGATAAACGCCGTGTCGTTCGCTTCCGCAGTGAGCCGTGCGATCCTCGCGATCAACGCGGCATCCTTGGTTTTTCCCTCTTTGTACGACGATGCAAACCGTGTGTCGTCGATGCGCAACAGCGGCTCGTCTTTCCGCACGACTTGCCCGACACGGACCATGATCTCGGAGACGATGCCGCCATCGAGGTTTTGCACGACTTGAATTCGGCGTGTCGGGATAACCTTTCCCTCTCCAACGATGACCTCGTCTACGTTGGCGAACGCGGCCCAAGTCAATGCGGCGAGGAAGAAGGCCAACGTCGCCCAGAGGATCCAGTGGGTGAAATAGCGCGGCCCTTCCATGACGGCTGCGCAGCGCTCGCGCATGAACGCCGTATCGTCGGGCCGCGGCCGCAGCGCGGCACTCATGCGATATGCCAGAGCCGCGAGCGTGCCGCGGTGCACGGTCGACGAATCCGCGCCGTTGTGCTCAGCCGGCCGCGACATGAAGCCTCCTTCCGGCAAGGGCGGCCAAGACCTGATCCTTGGGCCCATCGGCGATGACGCGTCCCTGATCCATGACGATCAGCCGGTCGACGAGCGCCAGCAGGGATGCACGATGCGTAATCAGCACCAGCGTACGCCCTTCGAGTTGCGGGGCGAGCCGCGCCTTGAAGAGCTCTTCGGAGCGGTTGTCCATTGCGCTGCTCGGCTCGTCGAGCACCAGAATGGGCGGCGAGAGCAACTCGGCGCGCGCGATCGCGATCGCCTGCCGCTGACCGCCGGACAATGCTTCGCCTCGTTCGCCGACGGGCAGGTCGAATCCGTTCGGCAGACGGTCGACGAAGTCCGCCACCCCGGAAATTCGCGCCGCGCGCAGTACGGCCGCATCGTCCGCGCTCGGCGCACCGAGCACGATGTTTTCTCTCACGGAGCCGTTGAAGAGCACGACATCCTGCGGAACGTGGCCGATACCGCGCCGCAGTTGTGCAGGATCGAACTGTCGCAACTCGACGCCGTCGACAAGCACATTCCCGGAAGCGGGCGGGTACAGGCCGAGAATCAGTTTTTCGACGGTAGTCTTTCCCGAGCCGACCCGGCCGATGATGCCGACACGTTCTCCGGCAGCAATCCGGAACGACACGCCTTCGAGCGCAGCGCCGGTTTGGCGGGGATATGAAAAATGGACATTCTTGAATTCGATGCTCCCGCGCAGCGCAGGGCGGTGCACGAACCGTTTGTCGGCAGGGCGCTCGACCGGCAGATGCATCAATCGCTGGATCGATGCGAGCGCGCCGCGCGACTGGTGATAGCGGGTCAGCAGGGACGCAACCTGGCTCATGGGAGACAATGCGCGACCGGTGAAAATCGTGCAGGCAATGAGGCCGCCTGTGGTGAGCTTGCCGTCGGCAATCAAGTAGACACCGCATACGACGACGATGAGATAGGTGGCCTGCTGCGTGAAAGCGGCGAAGTTGACTGCGCACGCCGAAAGAAAGCGCGAGCGCAAGCCAAGACGGGCTAACTGGCCGACCGTCTGTTCCCACAACGACTGCATTTGGCCTTCGGCGCCGTTGATCTTGATGGCCTCGAGTCCCACTAGCGATTCGATCAATAGGGCTTGCCGTTGAGCCGTGTGGCGTTGACTGACCTCGACCGTCGCGGCCAATGGCCCTTGTACGGCGAGGCCGAATCCCACGACGAGCGGCAGGGCGATCAGCGGGAGCCATCCGAGGGCGCCGCCAACCCAGAACATCGCTGCGATGAAAACGACGCAAAGGGGGAGATCGATCAACGCGGAGGCGGTCGCCGAGGTGAGGAATTCCCTTACTGCTTCGAACTCCTGAATGTTCGAGGCAAAGGCACCCACGGAAGGCGGTCGCTCGGCCATCTGAATCGCCAGCACTTTCTCGAACAGATTGGCGGAAAGAATCACGTCGATTTTCTTGCCGGCCACGTCGATGAAATAGCCGCGTAGCGATCGCATGAGCAAATCGAACACTATCACCACCATGACGCCGACCGTCAAAGCCCATAACGTCTCATGCGTGTGGTTCGGGACCACCCGGTCGTAGACGTTCATCGTGAAAAGCGGCATCGCTAGCGCGAACACATTGACCATCAGCGATGCAATCATCACTTCCGCGTAGATCGGCCATGCCTGCTTCACCACGCCCCAGAACCAGTGGCTCGCGCGCGGCACGGCGCTGTCCGGATCGCACTCGTGATACCGGTGAGCAGGGCGCGCGAAGAGAACGAGGCCTGTATAGCGTTCCTGCAGATCGGCTACGCTGATTTCTTGTTCGCCGTCGCCTGTTTCCGGGAGAACGACTTGCATACTGCCGCCGCCGTTCCTGCGCAACAGGACGCAGGCCTGCTGATCTCGCAAGAGAAGGACGGCCGGCAATAGCATGTCGGTAATGCTGTCGAGCTGGCGTCTGTTGAGCTTCGCCGATATGCCGATACGCGCCGCCGCCCGAATGAAAAGCGCAGGCGTCAGGTGCTGATCGTTCAGTGGCAGGCCTGCCACGAGCGCGTCGGCACTCGTTGGCTGGTTGAATAGCCGGGCGAGCGCGATGAGACAGCCGAGCAACGGATCGTTTTCGATTCCGGAGGTCGGTGGGACATCCCATCCTCGAGCAGCGGGCTCGCTTGCCGGCTCGGTGGCGGCTTCCGGTGTGGCGGAATGCATTTAAAACAAGCGCGCGAAAATGCGATGAGCACCCTGATTCAGCGCTCCCCCGAGCGCTGAAGGCCTCGCTAGCAGCGCGTTAGCCTTGTCCATGAGATCCCCCTTCCTTGGTCCTTATGGTTCTTCTACGGAACCGATCGTTGCCCGCTACCGATGCGCGGACTGCTTTAGCAAGCACTGCGCCATTGGCGGCGCATCCAGCAGCCATGCGGCACCCGCCGCAAAAAGGAGGGATGCGAGGCAGAAAGCTGGCGATTTCGTCTCAGACGTAAGACGAACTCAAGGCTGGGGGAACGAGGAAGTCGGCTGGCAGCTCGCGGCAAAGGCCCGTATGCACAGGTTCTCGTGAGGTGGACGCGCCCAATTGAGCGCGTCCGACGTGTCTCATTTCTGCGACGACCGTTGTGGTACCTGCGTGACGTGCGGTCTCACGCACAGGTACGAAATCGGTAGATGGCGCTCAAGCCTGGGCGTGAAGGCATGCGCTCGGCCGGCAGAACGATGAGTTCGCCGCCGGCCGCGCAGAACCTCCTGTGCGGCATCGTCGAGCAGCGTGTCGACCTCCGATGAGGCGCGCCAGGCCTGTGCCCCCACTGGATGCCAGCTCAAGCGCCCGGGGCGTCGCTCGTGAGCTTGAACGCCGAGACTGCGCCATCGAGGCTGAACGCCTGGGCTTCGAGCGATCGCGATACGTCGGCGGCTTCTTCGACGAGCGCCGCGTTTTGCTGTGTGGCCTGACCGATTTGCGTAATGGCGATATTGACCTGCTCGATGCCGGCCGACTGTTGACGCGATGCGACAGCAATGTCGCCGATGATCGCGCGCACTTCATCGACGCGCGCCACGATACCCTGCATCGCCGTGCTGGCTTCCGCGGCAATCCGATAGCCGTTTTGCACGGTGGATGTCGATTCGCCGATTACAGTGGCGATCTCCTTGGCGGCTGCGGCGCTGCGTTGCGCGAGCGCGCGAACCTCGGACGCCACGACGGCGAACCCTCGGCCGTGTTCGCCCGCGCGCGCAGCTTCGACCGCTGCGTTGAGCGCAAGGATATTGGTTTGGAATGCGATGCCCTCGATCACGGTCGTAATGTCAGCGATTTTCTGCGAGGCCTGATTGATGTCGCTCATGGTCGAGACGACGCGCTCGACGGCTTGCCCGCCGCCGAGCGCCGCGTCCGCGGCGCTCCCGACGACGGCGTTGGCGCGTGCGGCGTGATCCGCATTTTGCTGAACCGTCGACGTGATCTCCTCCATACTGGCGGCGGTTTGTTCGACGCTCGCTGCTTGTGTGGCGATGCGGGACGCGACGTCGCCGCTACTCGCCGAAATGCGTGCCGTGCCTGCGCTGACGCCGGCGGCGGCTTCGCGTACCTGGGCGACGATGCGCGCAAGGCCTTCGCCGACGCCGTCGATGGCGCGCATGAGCCGGCCGATTTCATCGTCTCGCACGCCGGCGCGGGAACGGGCTGTGCCACTACCGCTCAGCCGCACGGCCAGGTCGCCCGCAGCGAGCTGGCCCGCCGCGGCAGCGATCCGCTCGAGCGGGCGGCTCACCACGCGGCGCACCGCGATCGAAAAGAACACGCCGAAAGCGATCAGCAAGGCCACACCGATCGCGGCGAAGCGGTTGCGAGTCGAGGCGATCTCCGCCATGACCTCGTCGCGCAACGCGACACCGCCGACGATCCATTGCCATTCGGGCACGGTGATGAACGAAACCGTCTTCTCCCGTGCAGCGGTCTCGCCGAGCGAGGCGTCCGCCGACGCATAATCGATGCGGCCTTCCTTTTGTTCGAGCATGCGCGTGTAGGGCCCGTTCTTGTCGTCGAAGCGCTGTCCGGCTGCGGCCGGGTGCACGATGAACTTGCCGCGGTTCGCGCCGCTCGACGCGTCGATCACGAAGTAATAGCCGCTTTCGCCGACCTTGAGCTTGCGAATCTGGTCCTGCAGCGCCTGCATCTGCGCCTCGATATCGACGCCGACGAAAAGCGCGCCGACGATACGGCCAGACCCATCCGTGATCGGCTTGTATTGAGTGATGTACTGTTTGCCGAAGAGCGCCGCGAGCCCCGTATAGGTGCGCCCCGCCATGACGGGCCCATATGCGGGACCTTTGCGGTCGAGCAGCGTGCCGATCGCTCGCGACCCGTCTTGCTTCTTGAGCGACGTCGTGACGCGGATGAAGTCGTCGCCATTGCGTACGAATACGGTGGCGACTGCGCCGCTGCGCTCCAGGAATTGATCGGGTATCGTGAAATCGAGGTTCAGCACGCGCTCGCCGGCTTTGAACGTCGGCGTGGCCACACCGTTGACGTCGATTTTGGCGTTCTCGTCGATCGTGAACGGGCCGGACAGAAAGCTTGCAAAAAGCGTCATCGAACGGCCCACCTCGGCCGTCAGCGTCTGATCGACCACGCTGATCATTTCGCCGATCGAGCGATTTTTTCCATCCACTTGTTTCATGACCTGCTCGCGCACCTGTGTGCCCGCGGCTTGTGTCAACGCCCACGAGAATGCGAGAAACAGCAGTGCCACGAGCGTGCAGGACAGGGCGGCAAGCCGTGCGCCGATGCTGAGACTGCGCGCGCGCAATACGTTCATGAATGAGCTCCAGGAGTTCGATGGGTGCCGTGTCGGGCCAACCCCGGGTAAACGGCAGATTCAGGGCAAACTTGAACAGATCGGTCCACCGGGCGAGTAGAATCCCATCCTTGTGCCGAATGCTGCCGCCCACGAACGACCATCAACCCGAAATGACCGATACGCTGTTTTCATCGTCCGACCTCTCCACCAGTCCCGCCGCGGAGGGCCTTTGCGGCGAAGTTGTCGAAACCGTGCACGAGGACCGTCTGTGGCGAGACGGGGGCTGGACTGCGCGCGTGGTCAAGAACGAAGACGACGATGGCTGGGCCGTTCAGATGATCAAGGACGGGGAACCGGAACCCGCGCTTGTCGGCCCGTGGACAATGGGCCGCAACAAGAAGGATCCGAAGCCACTGGACACGTCGGCATTCAATACCCTCGTGAAAACGGCTTCGGAGGTATTGCGCAGGCATGAGCAGCAACTGCGCGCGCAGTTGCATAAGCGGGTGACAGTCGCGGCGGCAACGGGCGACGATCAACTCGAGATCACATTGGATATCGTGCCCGACGAGGACGAGCCCTACGCACTACTGAGCGCGCTCGATTCCGCCGGCGAACGGCTTGCGCAGGTGCGTGTGGCGGCAGCGTTCAAATTGACCAAGGCGAGTGCCGCGGCCTGGGTGGAAAGCGAATTCCGCCGGCCTGGCTGATCGGGGCACCTCGTGGAACAACTCGGTCACGCATTTCTCGTCGCGGTGTTGCGCGCGTTCTCGGTCCTTCCTTATGCGCTGGTCGCGAGACTTGGCAGTATGCTCGGCACGATGTTGTACATGCTTCCGAGCCGCCGAAAACATATCGTATTGGTGAACTTGCGCCTGTGCTTTCCCGAGAAAAGCGAGCGTGAGCACGACGATCTCGCGAAAGCTCATTTTCGGCAGGTTGTCCGCAGCTATCTGGAGCGGGGCATTCAGTGGTTCGGTAGCGCCCGGGCGATCAGGGCGATCGTCCAGATCGACAGCAAGCTCGATCTCGAAGACCCGGATGCGCCGCCGACGATCTTCATGGGATTTCACTTCGTCGGCATCGAGGTGGGCTGCATGCTGTATTCGATGCAACTGCCTGTCGCGGCGTTGTACACGCGCATGTCGAATACGCGCATGTGCGACCTGGCAAAGCGTCAGCGTGGCAGGTTCGGCGCGGAAATGATCGAGCGCTCGACGAGCGCGAGAAAGGTGCTCTCGATCCTGCGCTCGGGCAAGCCCGTGATGCTGGCAGCCGATATGGATCACGGTATCGAGAACTCTGTTTTTGCACCGTTTTTCGGCGTTCCTGCGTGTACGTTGACTTCGGTCTCGCGGCTCGCGAAGTTGGGCCGCGCCCGGGTCGTGCCGTTCGTGACCGAGGTACTCCCGGATTTCAAGGGCTATAAGCTGACGATCTTCGAGCCGCTCGACGGGTTTCCGTCGGGGAGCGATATGGACGATGCTTCGAGAATGAACGCGTTTCTCGAGACGCAGATTCGGCGATTCCCCGATCAATACTACTGGGTGCACCGGCGCTTCAAGCACCGTCCGCCTGGGGTGCCAGGGGTGTACTGAGGCGCAAAGGGCAAAACGTGCAATCGGCAATCAGCGCATGCCATGCAGCCCGTATTGCAGATGCGTCATCGCGGGGCGTTGGGTTTCGGGCGGGAAGACGTTCCAGCTACCGTTATCGTGACGAAAGAAGAAGATCGTTTGCATCGTCGCCGAGCGTGAGAGCGAGACGAGCACGTAGCGGCCCGAGCGTGCATCGCCGTGTCGAACGATCTTGATGGGGTTCGTCGCCGTGCGGCCAACCCATTTGTCGATGACCGCGCGTAAGGACATCCGGCCTTCGGTCATCGCTCACTCCTGCGTCGATCCATGATGCGCGCCATGCTTATGCCTTCGCTCAGATTCCCCGGCAAAACAGGATCGCGGCGGCGATGATGCCTGCGAGGAACACCCAGAAAAGCATGCTCTCGACCCTGGCGGGGCCCAAGACCTTGACACAGAGAAGCGCGGCGCTGCCCACACCTCCGAGGAAGAGCAGCAGGTCGCTCCATGTGCGGGCGAACGCGCCATCGAGCGGCGAAGTGTGGTGCCCTAGCGCGTACGACTTCAACAACAGGCCGCCCAGACAAACGCACATGAGGATCGCAAATGGCCACCGGTCGATTTCGGCATCTTTCATCGCAGGGTCCAAACGTTGTGCTGGTTGCAGGCTGACGACATATGAGGCCGATTATAGAAAGCGGATTCCTTCGCGAAGCTTTCCGCGGTGTTGACAAATTGTGGGTGTTAACCCCCGAATCCGGTTTTTGAGCGTTCGCTCCGAGCGGGGCTCCGGCTTGGGCTTTGGGCTTCGCCGTGCCAGTGCTGAGTTCGCGCGCTGCCGGCCAATATCCTGCTGTGGGAGCGGCCGGCCGACGTGTTCTTGCGAACAGACTTCGCGCGCTTCGGTAGCGAAGCCCAGGTTAGTCGCGCGCTGCGCAAACTCGTTGAGGGTGGCGTTATCGTGAAACGGGGGTTGGCGATTTACTCTCCCAGGTACGCTGCGCGCACCTTCGGATCGTCGAGCATCTGCTTGGCCTCGCCTTCCATCGTCACGAGACCCGAGTCGATCACGTAGCCTCGATTGGCCGCCTGTAGCGCAAGATGCGCGTTCTGCTCCACGAGCAGCACCGTAATGCCTTCCGACGAGATCGTGCGCACGACTTCGAAAATTTTCTCCACCATGATCGGCGAGAGACCCATCGATGGCTCGTCGAGCAACAGAAGCTTCGGCTTGCTGATGATCGCGCGTGCCATGGCCAGCATCTGCTGCTCGCCGCCCGAGAGCGTGCCTGCGAGCTGCGTCGCACGTTCTTTCAGGCGCGGGAAGAAGCCGAACATACGGTCGACGTCCTTCCGGATGCCGTCGCTGTCGCTGCGCAGGTACGCGCCCATCTGCATGTTTTCGAGGATCGACATGCGCGCGAAGATACCCCGGCCTTCCGGCACCATCGCGAGGCCGCGCTTGAGCAACTCGTGCGCCGGCACGCCCCTGATCGACTGGCCCATGTACTCGATGTCGCCAGCCGAGTACGGCTTCAGACCCGTGATCGCCTTCATCGTCGTGGTCTTGCCCGCGCCGTTCGCGCCGATCAGCGTCACCAGTTCGCCCTGCGCGACTTCCAGATCGACACCCTTGACCGCCTGGATGCCGCCGTAGTTGACCTGCAGCCCCTTGATTTTCAACATTGCCGTAGCCATCAGTGGACCCCCGCGCCCAGATATGCCTCGATCACTTTCGCGTCCTTCTGCACGTCTTGTGGAAAACCTTCGGCGATCACCTTGCCGTAGTCGAGCACGGTCATGCGGTTGCATAGGCCCATCACCAGCTTCACGTCGTGTTCAATGAGGAGGATCGTCTTGCCGTCGCCGCGGATCTTGTCGAGCAACTTTGTGAGCTCGAGCTTCTCGGTCGCGTTCATGCCTGCAGCCGGCTCGTCGAGCGCGAGCAGCTTCGGATCGGTCGCGAGCGCGCGCGCGATTTCCAGACGGCGCTGGTGACCGTATGAGAGGTTGCGCGAGGTGTAGTCCGCGTATTGTGCGATGCCGACGTATTCGAGCAGCTCGATTGCATGTTCTTTGATCTCTCGCTCTTCCTGGCGTTCCGCCGGCGTTTGGAACACGGCACCGAACAGGCCATGCTTCGTGCGCACGTGGCGGCCCACCATCACGTTCTCCAGCGCGGTCATGCCACCGAACAGACGGATGTTCTGGAACGTACGGGCAATGCCCGCCTTCGCAACTTGATAAACGGCCGTCGGAGTGTACGCCTCGCCGTCCAGCTTGAACTGACCGGAGTCCGGCGTGTAGAGCCCGGTGATTACGTTGAAGAACGTCGTCTTGCCAGCGCCGTTCGGGCCGATCAGGCCGTAGATATTGCCTTCCGTAATTTCCAGGCCGACGTCGGACAGCGCCTGCAGCCCCCCGAAGCGCTTGGTCACGCCCGTCACGGACAGTCGAATGTTATCGCTCATGTGCAGTCTCCCAGTCCTTAGGCGCGCACCGGTTTGTTGCCGTTACGTTTCGCGAGCTTCGCGATCTTGTCTTCATGCTTCGGCGACGGCCACAGGCCTTCGGAGCGGTACAGCATGATCAGCACCATCGCAAGACCGTAGAGGAGTTGACGGATCACTTCCGTATCGACGATCTGGTGACCGAAGATCGCGTTCTGCAGCGGACCCATCGTCGAACGCAGGAATTCCGGGAAGATGGCGAGGAGCACCGCGCCGAGGATCACGCCCGGGATGTGGCCCATGCCGCCGAGCACCACGCACGCCAGCACGACAACCGATTCCCAGAAGGTGAACGATTCCGGCGACACGAAGCCCTGGAACGCGCCGAACATCACGCCCGACAGACCTCCGAACGATGCGCCCATCGCGAATGCGAGCAGTTTCACGTTACGCGTGTTGATGCCCATCGCCTTGGCGGCGATTTCATCTTCGCGAATGGCGGCCCAGGCGCGACCGATACGCGAGTGCTGCAACCGCGTACAGACCCAGATCACGAGCAGCGCGCAGATCACGAACACGTAGTAGTACATGTAGACCGACGTGAACGTGAAGCCAAGGATCTCGTGCGGCTGCGCGAGATCGAAGCCGAACACCTGCAGCGGCGCGACGCCGGTAATGCCCTGCGGCCCGTTGGTGATGTTCACCGGACGGTCGAGATTGTTCATGAAGATCCGGACGATTTCCCCGAAGCCCAAGGTCACGATGGCGAGGTAATCGCCGCGCAGCCGCAGCGTCGGAGCGCCGAGCAGGAGACCCGCGAGCGCCGCGAGCGCCATGGCGCACGGCACCACGATCCAGTACGGTGTATGCAGCCCGCCCGGGAACATGTTGGCGATCCACGCGAACTGCGTGGTGAGATGCGGCGAAGTGAGCAGCGCGGCGACGTAGGCGCCCACCGCGTAGAACGCGATATAGCCCAGATCCAGCAGGCCGGCGAAGCCCACCACCACGTTCAGGCCCAGCGCGAGCATCACGTAGAGCATCGCGAAGTCGAGCACGCGCACCCAGTAGTTGCCGCCCGCGGCGCCGACCACGAAGGGCGCCGCGGCAACGACGATGGCGGTCACGACGCCCACTGCGAGGGTCTTCGTCGTGTTCTTGTCGGGGTTGAGCGTCGTGGACGGCTCGATCGATTGAATTGAAGTCATGTTCTGCTACTCCCTCTTTTATGCGCGGTCCGCGACACGTTCGCCCAACAGCCCCGACGGACGGAACACGAGCACGGCGATCAGCACGATGAATGCGAAGACGTCCTGATAGTTACTGCCGAACACACCGCCGGTCAGGTTGCCGATGTAGCCTGCGCCGAGCTGCTCGATCAGGCCGAGCACCACACCGCCGACCATCGCGCCGCCGAGGTTGCCGATACCGCCCAGCACCGCGGCCGTGAAGGCCTTCATGCCGGGGATGAAACCCATGTAGAAGTGCGCGTTGCCGTATTCCGAGGCGATCATCACGCCGGCCAGCGCGGCGAGCGCCGAGCCGATCATGAACGTGGCCGAGATCACGAAGTTCGGGTTCACGCCCATCAGCGCAGCATTGTTCGGGTTCTCGGCAATCGCGCGCATGGCGCGGCCGAGCTTGGTCTTGTGCACGAGGAGCAGCAGACCCGCCATCACGACGAACGCGACGACGATGATGACGATTTCCGTCATCGAGATCACGGCGCCCACGCCGGTTTCAGTCGGCTCGATGACGTTGATTGGGTCGGTCGAGACGAGTTGAGGGAACGCCAGCGGATTGCGGCCCCAGATGATCATGGCGAACGTCTGCAGCAGGATCGATACACCGATCGCGGTGATCAGCGGTGCGAGGCGCGGCGCGCGACGCAGCGGCCGGTACGCGACCTTTTCGATCGTGTACCCGACAACCGCACACACGACCGCGGCAACCGCGAGCGCAATGCAGAGCGTGGGGATGTTCCCGAGGCCCGGGAAGTGATTGTGGAGCACGTCGATCGCGGAGAGCGCGACCATGGCGCCCACCATGAGCACGTCGCCGTGCGCGAAGTTGATGATGCCCAGAATCCCGTACACCATGGTGTAACCCAGTGCGATGATGGCGTAGATGCTTCCAAGCACCAGCCCGTTGATCAACTGCTGAAGAAAGATGTCCATATCCGGTTCAGAACGTCCTGCCGTTGTGCGTTTGCAGGAGTTGCACCCTGCGCGACGGGACCGCCCTTTGGTAGCCGGCGCGTTTCGCTATCAATGCGGCGGGAGTGAGGAAAAAGGAGAAGCGTAGGACAGACACAGCCGCATCGCTGCAGCTGTGCCTGATTGACCAGCAGATCCTGGCGGGTTAATTCTTCAGGTAGTCGAGGAGGGTTTGCTTTCCACCGACGTACTTGTAGAGAGAAATCGTCCCGTGGACCAGGTCGCCCTTCGAGTCGAACTGCGTCTGGCCGAGAACGCCCTCATAGTTCGTCGCTGGCATTGCGGCAAGAATCTTGTCCGGGGCCGTCGAACCCGCACGCTTCATCGCTTCGGCAATGACGTACACAGCGTCATAAGCGAATGGCGAGTTCAGGACAGGGTGTGTACCGAAGCGTTTTTCGTAGCGCTGCATGAAGGCCGGACCCTTCGGCATCTTCTCGAGCGGCGAGCCTGCGATGGAGCAGATCACGTCATCGGCTGCGGCGCCGGCGAGTTTTGAAAGGTCGTCGGCGCACAGGCCGTCGCCTGCAAGAATCTTCTGCGTCATGCCGAGCTGCTTAGCCTGCTTCGCAAACGGGCCACCGGTCGCGTCGAGCCCGCCATACATGATCACGTCGGGATGCTCACCCTTGATTTTTGTAAGGATCGCGCGGAAGTCGGTGGCCTTATCGTTGGTCGCGTCGTGCGAAACCACTGAAAGGCCGTCTGCCTTCGCACGTTTCTCGAATTCATTGGCCAGACCCTGCCCGTATGCGGTGGCGTCGTCGACGATAGCGACCGTCCTGACTTTTAGCGTCCGCGTCGCGTAATCGGCGAGGGCCGGCCCTTGCTGGGCATCGGTTGCAACCACGCGGTATGCGGTCTTGAAGCCCTGTTGCGTGTACGCCGGATTCGTAGCGGAGGGCGAGACCTGCACGATACCGGCATCACGGTAGATCTTGGACGCCGGAATCGTCGTTCCCGAATTCATGTGACCGACTATCGCCACTGCCTTGTCGTCGACAAGCTTTTGTGCGACCTGCGTGGCTTGGCGCGGATCGCCAGCATCGTCTTCGGCGTCGAGAACCAGTACGACTTTCTTTCCGCCGACGACAAGCCCCTTTTCGTTGATTTCCTCGACCGCAAGCCTCGCGCCGTTCTCAGTGTCCTTGCCCAGATATGAAGCCGGACCGGTCAGAGGCGCGACTTCACCGATCTTCACGGTTTCGTCGGCATGCGCCACCCCGGCAGAAACGGAGACCAGGGCCCCCAGAATGCCAAAGGTCGTCGCACGGCGACCCAATATTGTGCTCTTGGTCATTGCATTACCTCATCGATAGTTATCTGCATCGAGGTCGATCCGCTGGATTGTCCCCGTCGCCTCCGTCCTGGTACCGCGCGGCATGTGGTCTGCGCTGGCGAAACAAATTTATGCGGACACAAACCAGCGGCATTGCACCGATTTGCCAGAAAACAGAAGAAATGCGACAGCGGCGATGCGTGTCGTGCGGTCCTATAATGGCGTCACACGATCATTCGCGCCGCCCATGGTTTCCTCCGACGTTCCCCCGGCCAAAGCGCCGCCGGCCCACAAACTGGTGGAGCGGCTTGATTCACTTTCTACGGCGCCCGACTCGCCCCAGGGGCGCTCCGGCGCGGAGCTCAACGTCGGAATCCTGCTATGGCCGCGCTTTCCGCTCCTGTCGCTCGGCGGGCTCTGCGACGCGTTACGTCACGCTGCCGATCGCAGCGATCAGAGTCGCCAGTTGCGCTGTCTCTGGACGACGATTGGCGTGCACGACACCACCGTCGAATCGAGCTGCGGAATCGCTGTTCCGGTGCAGGCGGCCTTTCCGGAAGTCGGGCAGTTCGACTACATCGTCGTCATCGGCGGCCTGCTGCCGCATCTCGATAAGGTGGACAGGCGTTACTGGGACTATCTGAGCGCCGCTGCACTAGCGGGCGTTCCGCTGGTCGGCATCTGCACCGGCAGCTTCGTCCTCGCCCATGCCGGACTCATGCAGGATCACGTCGCGTGCGTGCACAGCTTTCACTTCGACGACTATCGCGACAGGTTTCCCGGACTACGCGTCGTTACGCATGCCGACTACCTCATCGACGGGGATCGCATCACGTGTGCGGGCGGCATCTCGGTCATCGAGCTCGCTGCGCGGCTCGTCAATCTGCATTGCGGACCTGACCGCGCATCAAAGGTGATTCACCAGATGACCGTCAGCCGGCAGGCCGGCGCATCGTTCATCGAGCGCCGCCGCGCACTTGGCTACCTGTCGGTGGACGACGCAACCGTCCGCCATGCTGCGCTGCTCATGGAGGAAAACCTCGAAGCGCCGCTCAATATCGCGGTGATCGCGAAGATGATCGGCACTAGCGTGCGTCAGCTCGAGCGGGCGTTCATGGCCGAAATGAAGGTGTCGCCGAATGAGTTCTATCGCGGTATGCGGCTACGATACGCACGCTGGATGCTGCTGAACACCGGGCGCAAGGTCACGGACATCGCATACGAGTGCGGTTTCGCTGATTCCGCGCATTTCATCAGGGTCTTCCGCGAGACCTACGGCGTGACGCCGGGCAAGCTGCGCGGCTCGCGCACAGGTCCAAGCGGAGACTGAAGCTCGGCGACGGCGGCGATGCCATCATCGCGCCCCTGTCCGGCGGCGGTTCGTTGTCGCGTTTCTTCTATTTTTTTGCTCATCGGTGCAATCCCGCTGGTGTCGCCTGGCTCAACATCCTGTCTCATGTGAGTGGACCGTGAACCAGGGGAAACAAGCGACATGCAGATTGCCGTATTGGGTGCAGGTGTCATCGGTCTGTCGAGCGCCTATTATCTGAACCGGGCGGGACATCAGGTCATCGTCATCGACCGGCATGGTGAGGTGGCTACCGAAACCAGCTTCGGCAACGGTGGCCAGTTATCGTACAGCTACGTCGCGCCACTGGCCGGGCCGGGCGTATTGTCGAAGCTGCCGGCGTGGCTCACTCGGCGGGACTCGCCGGTGCGCTTTCGACCGTTCATGAGCGCGGAGCAGTGGCTCTGGTGCCTGAAATTCTTGTTCGCTTGCACGCAACGGCGTAGCAATCTCACCACGAGCGAACTGCTCTCGCTCTCGTTCGCGAGCCGTGCGCTCATGCACCAACTCCTGCGCGACGAACCCACGCTCGACTTCGACTTTCAGCACTCTGGAAAACTCGTCCTGCACCGCGACGCTGCTGCGATGCAAGGCGCCATCGATCTGCTCGATTTTCAGCGCTCGCTCGGCTGCGAGCAGGAGGCGCTATCCGCCGACGAATGCGTCGCGCTCGAACCCGCGCTGGCTCATGTGCGCGAACGGATCGTCGGCGGCATCTATACGCGCAGCGAAGATACAGCCGATTGCCATCGCTTCAGCAAAGGTCTCGAAGCCATTTTGAGGGCGCGCGGCGTGCGGTTTTCGATGAATACGCGCATCGACGCACTGGAGGTCGCCAAAGGCGGACACATCGTGGCGCGCAGCTGTGGCGGGGCGCTCGAAGCGGACCATGTCGTCGTGGCTGCCGGGGCCGGCGCAACGCATCTGCTTCAGCCTTTGGGCCTTCACGTTCCTGTTTATCCGCTCAAGGGCTACAGCTTGACCTACCCGCTGAGACCGCAGTCGATCGCGCCGACGTTGAGTGTCACTGATTTCGCACGCAAAGTGGTCTATGCGCGTCTTGGTGACCGGTTGCGCGTGGCGGGCATGGCTGACTTCGACCGCTACTCCCTCAAGCTGGATCCGTCGCGCGTTGCCGCGCTACGTGCGGAGGTCGCCGCGCTGTTCCCTCAGGTTGTAGCCGATCACGCCGACGCGACCGAGTGGACCGGGCTGCGGCCCGCCACGCCTCGCGGCACACCGATTATCGGGCCCACGCGTTATCCGAATCTCTGGCTCAACATTGGGCATGGCGCGCTCGGTTTCACGTTGGCCGCCGGGTCGGCCGCGTTGCTCACGGGTTGGATCGACGGAAAGCCCGATCAGTCGTTGTCCAACTTTTTCTCGCTCGTTTAATGAGCCGTACAAGGTGTGACGCGCGGTTGTCCTCCCTCACAAATTCCTCGAATCGATACCGAATGAAAGACAAGCCCAATATTGTGGTCATCGGCACGGGCGGTACGATTGCCGGCCGCGGCGCAAGCGCCGTCGACACCTCCTCCTACGCGTGCTCCGTGCTGGCGATCGACGAAATCCTGTCAGCCATTCCGGAAGCGTCGTCGCTTGCGAACCTGAGCGCGGAACAGCTGCTGCAGAGCGGCTCGGAGAACTTCAACGAACAGCACCTGCTCATGATCGGGAAGCGGATATCCGAGGTACTCAAGAACGATACGGTAGACGGCGTCATTCTCACGCACGGCACCGACACCATTGAGGAGACCGCGTACTTTCTGCACCTGACGTTGAAGAGCGTGAAGCCCGTCGTCGTGGTCGGCTCCATGCGGCCGCCATCGGCGATGAGCTCCGACGCGTCGCTGAATCTATACGACGCGATCGCGGTAGCCACTCATCCGTCTTCGCATGGAAAAGGAACGCTCGTCGTCGCAAACCAGGAGATCCATACTGCTCGAGACGTCACGAAGACAAACAGCTTCAAGCTCGAGGCATTCGGCTCGCCCTACGGCGCGCTCGGTTATGTGATCCAAGGCAAGCCTCGCTACTACCGTACGCCATCGCGAGATCACACTGTTTCCACGCCGTGGTTTATCGACGACATCGAGGTGTTGCCGAAAGTCGTCGTCGTATATGCCTATGGCGCGCTTGAGAGTGAACTGGTCCGCGCCATTGCAGCGGATGCGAGCGGCCTTGTATTCGCTGGCACTGGCAATGGCAACATCGCCGAACATATGGTCGAGCCGCTGCGGGAGGCCGCGCGTGAGGGGCTGCACGTGGTGAGGGCCTCACGGACCGGGAGCGGCGTAGTGATCCGCAACGGCGCACAGCCTGACGACGATTATGACTGGATCGTCGTTGACGATCAGCCGCCTCAGAAGGCTCCCATTCTCTTGATGCTGGCGATGCTGACCAATCCGGACGAGCGCCGCGCGTTGCAGGCAGCCTTCTATCGCTTTTGACCCCTGCCAGGAAACACAATGTACATAGTGACCGACGATCAGGTCCGCCGCCTGATCACGATGAGCGACGCCATTGAAGCGCTGCGCTTCGCGCTTGCTGAACAAGGCAGGCGAAGAGCGAAGATCCAGCCACGCGTACGGACGCTCGGCGAAGACGTGTCGTTGAGCACCATGGGAGCAATCTTGCCCGGCGCTGGTGTGTGCGGCGCGAAGGTATATTCGACGCACAAGGGGGTTTTCGACTTCGTGATTCCCTTGTTCTCCACACATGACGGAAGGTTGCTCTCCATCATCCATGGCGGAGCGCTCACGGAATATCGCACAGCGGCGGTGACCCGCATTGCGTTTGACGCATTCGGCTGCGCCGACGCGAAGGTGCTCGCGATATTCGGAACCGGCGTGCAGGCCAGAGCGCACATCCGGGCTCTCGTCGAGAAATCGGGCATCGAGCGCGTGCTGATTGTCGGCAGCGAGGGCGTGCAGGAAACGGTTGCGCAAATGCAGACACGCTACGCTGGCGTATGCTTCGAGGCGTCCACGGCCGAAACGGCGGTGCAGGCAGCCGACGTCGTTGTCACTGCTACGCGCAGCACCATCCCGCTCTTCGACGGTGCCAACCTCAAGCCGGGAACCTTCGTCGCAGCGATCGGCTCCAGCAAGCCGAGCGCGCGCGAAATCGACGACACGACGCTTTCTCGAGCCGGCATGATCGTCGTCGAATCGCTCGCGCAGGCAGAGGAAGAGGCGGGGGACCTACTGATGGCGGCGCCGGGGGTGGTTGACTGGAGCAACATTGTGGAGCTCGGCGACGTCATCGCCAATGGCTATGTCCAGGAGCGACCGCGTGGCGAAATAACAGTCTTCAAATCCCTTGGGATCGCGCTTGCCGATGTTGCGCTCGGCGAGTTAGTCACGCGCAGGGCTATGGCAGCGCCGGAATGTGGGGGGGCGGTTCTTTGACGGGACCAGACGTCCAGATGTCCCGGTCGTGTGGCGCGCAACATGGAGCGCCACCGTACCGACGCCAAATGCTGGGCGTGCGAGTATGCAATCTGATAGAACGACGTGCGTGGCTACGATGGGAAAGGTCGCCTTCAACACGCTAACCCTCGTTACGGCGTTGGGCGCTGGACTGCCTCCGGTGCTCTGCGATGCCCATGCGCTCGATCCGCAACTCGACTGTAAATCGAATGCGCACGAGTTCATCGCCGCGCTTGTGGGCGACAAGGCCATCGAGGCGAAGCCCATGCGCATTGAGCCGAACTCGGTCAACGCGTTTCGGCCAGTGCACGGCAGTAATTTGACGGCATTCGGCTTTCGCGTCTATGCGGTCTTCGGGTACGAACCGAACGATGCGATGTTCAAACAGGGAAGTGGCCATCCGGCTACGGCGTCATCGTACGGCGTGGTAGTAACCGGCCCTGCCGAGTCGGTCGAGGCGCGCGTTCGCCAAGCGGGCAGCGACGCCATTATTCATGAAGTGGTTCCCCTCTTGATTACAGCTGTGTTATGCGAAGGGAATTGAGTCGCGGGCGTGGTTCAGGCATGGCGGGTCAGGGTGTTCGCGCAGTGGCTGCACGATATCTCTTTGCCCCGCAATCTCGATCCGGCTATGGGTTGCTGCTGCAACGAGCCTTCGTTCGGGCTGATCTCGTCAGACGATAAAAGTTTAGGCGCCCGTCGAGTTCGCCAATGCGCCTGGCACTTCAAGCGGACGGCTTGCGCCATACGCTGGCGAGCCAAGGCTGTTGCTCGCGCGGCAAGCCGGCGGGCCGGTAATAGTGCTCGAGTTCGACAAATCCCGCATCCACCATGTATCGCCGCCATGCTTCGAGATCATGGAACGCGCCATAGCGGCCGTAGCTCCAGCCTTCCTGATTCGCGCCGCGCGGATTGGAGCTGAATAGCACGCCGCCATGCTTTAGCGTCGAGTGCAATTGCCGCAGCACGCGCGCCAAAGCTTGACTCGGAACATGGAACAGGCTGGCGTTGGCGAAAACGCCGTCAAAGTGTGCAACTGGCAAGTCGAGGTGCAGAAAATCCTGATGCCACACTTCGCAGCCGGTCTCCGCGCGTGCCATCGCGACGAAGCGTTCGGCACCATCGAGGCCGACTGCGCGATGTCCCAGCGAAGTGAACGCCTTGAGATCCCGCCCCGGCCCGCAGCCAAAATCGAGGATCGCAAAAGGCGGCTCGCTGACGATATGACGCAAAAGAGCGTTGATGTTCTGCGTGACGTCGTGGTCGCTCGTGCCTTCGCGGAAA
>NZ_DASXWY010000194.1:0-3204 GCF_036503415.1 Trinickia sp.
CCGGCCGCGTAGCGAGCCGAGGCGACGTGCAGGCTCGCCTCGGCTTCGCGCGACGCCGCGTCGCGCATATCGAGCGTTTCGGCATCGCTTTGCAATGCCTGCAACGCATCGGCCACCTGTTGCAGTGCCTGCAGCACCGTCTCGCGATAATCGGCCAGCGCCGCCTGGTAGGTGGCCTGCGCCGCCCGTCGCTGCGCCCGCAGCGCGCCGCCGCGAAAAATCGGCTGGGTCATGCTCAGTCCGATGCTCCAGACGTTGAACTGCTTCAGGATGTCCCGGATATGCGTGCGTTCCGATCCCGCGCTCGCCGCAATCGAAAACTGCGGAAACAGATTCGCCGTGGCCACGCCCACGTCCGCGCTCGCCCGATGCAGCAAGGCTTCGGAAGCGCGAATATCGGGCCGCTCGCGCGCGAGCGTCGACGGCAGTGTGACCGGCACGGTACCGGGCACGCGCAATTCGTCGAGCGCGATATCGCCCATATCCGCCTCGGCGCTCGGCAGCCCGACCAGCACGGCGAGCCGATGCTCGGTCTGCGCGAGTTGCGCGGCGAGCGGCGGTATCGTCGCGCGTGTTTGAGCCAATAGCGTGCGCTGCGCGTGCACATCGAGCTCGGACACTCCGCCGGCGGCTTGCCTTCGCTCCATGATCCCGAGCTGCTGCGCTTGCGCGGCTGCGAGCTGTCGCGTCAAGGCCAGCTGCTGCCGCAACGATGCCCGACGAATCGCCGCCGACACCACGTTGCCCGCCAATGAAAGCCGCGCCGCATCGAGCTCGAATGCCGCATAGTCCACCTGCGCGCGCGTTCCTTCGAGGGCACGCCGGTTGCCGCCGAAAACGTCGAGCAGATAGGTCACGCTGACCGACGCATCGTAGAGCGTAAACGGCGGCGGGCTTGCCGTGTTGGCCAGCCCGAACGAGGCGAGATCGACTTTGCGGCGCGTCGCCGATAAGCCCGCATCGACGCTCGGCAGCTCTGTCTGCCCTGCTTGCGCGCGGTAGTTCTCCCGCGCGGCGATCAGGCGAGAACGCGCAGCCTCCACTGTCGGGCTTCGATGCAATGCTTCGTCCACGAGCCGGTCGAGTTCGCCCGATCCAAATCCCCGCCACCACGTGCGCGGTGCGGCGTCCGAGCGGATGAAACGCTGCGCGCCGCCGCCCGGCCCCCTCGGATCGACTGTCTCGCTCGGCATCGGCTCACGCGTATACGCTTGCGCGCGCGGTGCGGCCGGCGAGTGGAAATCCGGGCCGACGGTGCAGGCACTCAAAGCGAGCAACGACAGCATGACGAGGCGTGGCGTCATCGTGGAGCCCCTAATCGAGCGTACGCCGATAAAAGCGCACGGCAACGCCCATGACGAGCAGCGTAAACAGCGCAAGCGGCCAGACCGAAGGCCACATGTCGGACCAGCCGATGCCTTTGAGCAGGATTCCGCGTACGAGCCGTGTGAAATAGGTGAGCGGCAGCAGATCGCCGATGAACCGCGCCCAGACCGGCATGCCCGCGAACGGAAACAGAAATCCGGACAACAGGATGCTCGGCAGAAAATAGAAGAACGTCAGCTGCATGCCTTGCAACTGGTTTTGCGCAAGCGAAGACAGCGTGATACCGACGGTGAGATTCGCCGCGATGAACAGTAAGGCCGCGACATAGAGGGCGATGAGGCTGCCGGCGAACGGCACATGAAAGACGAGGCGCGCGGCAGCAAGAATGATCGACACCTGCAGCAGACCGATGAAGATATAAGGCACGATCTTGCCGGTCATGACCTCGAGCGGCTGCACCGGTGTCGCGAGCAGATTCTCCATGGTGCCGCGCTCGCGCTCGCGCGTGATCGCAAGCCCCGTCATCATGACCATGGTCATCGTCAGAATCACGCCGATCAAACCCGGCACGACGTTGTACTGCGTGATGCCCTCGGGGTTGTAGAGCCGATGCACCTGAATTCCGAACGCGGCGGGACGTCCGTTCAAATGCGCGAGCGCTCCCGTCAGATCCTTGTCGACCACCGGTTGCACGAGATTCGGCAATGCCTGCAGCGCGGAGCCGGTCGCGACCGGATCGGTCGCATCGGCTTCGACGAGCAACGACGGATGCTCGCCGCGCAGCAGCCGCCGAGAAAAATCGACAGGTACGCTGACGACGAACTGCACCTCGCCGCGAGCGAGCGCGCGGCGTCCCGATGCCTCGTCGGGAAGACTCTCGACCACATCGAAATAATCGGAATGCTTCAACGCCGAAATGAAACTGCGCACGAAAGGACTCTGATCGGACACCACGACCGCGGTCGGCAAGTGCTTCGGATCGTCGTTGATGGCGAAACCGAACAGCGCCAGCTGAATGACAGGAATGCCGACGATCATGGCGAACGTCACACGGTCCCGCCGCAATTGCAGAAACTCCTTTTGCACGATGCTCCACCATCGCGCGAACGAGAAGCGGGCAACGCGCGGAGAGGGCGCGGCATTCATGGCCGGGAGCCCCCGGCGTGCGCCTCGTTGTTCGGTGCGCGCGTCATGAGATAGATGAAGACATCTTCCAGGCCGGTCGCGATCGGTGCCACGCGAAAGCGCGCATGCCCCGGTTGCGCCCCTTCCTTCTCGATTTCAGCGAGGGTTGCCGCCAGCGCCGCGCGATCGCTTCCACTCACGTGCAGCGCGGAGCCGAAGACCACGGTCTGGTCCACGCCCGGCTTGGTTTTCAACCGCTCGGACAGCGCGGTCAGCCCTTCCCCCTCGATCGTCCAGGTGCAAAGGTGCTGTGCATCGATCACTTCGGCCGCGCTGCCTTGCGCAAGCAGCGTACCGTCCGCGATATACGCGAGCTTGTGGCACCGCTCGGCCTCGTCCATGTAATGGGTGCTGACGAGGACCGAAATGCCGCGCGCCGCCAGTCGATGCAGCTCCTCCCAAAACTCCCGCCGCGCATTCGGATCGACACCGGCCGTCGGCTCGTCGAGCAACAGCAATTCCGGTTCGTGCAGCATGCAAGCCGCCAGGGTCAGCCGCTGTTTCCACCCGCCCGAAAGCGCCCCCGCGAGTTGATCGGCGCGCTCGGCAAGGCCTAGCGATTCGAGCGAGCGCTCGACGGTCTCCTTGCGGTTCGGCATTTCGTAGACGCGTGCAACGAAATCGAGGTTCTCGCGAATCGAGAGATCCTCCCAATAGGAAAAACGTTGCGTCATGTAGCCGACGTGGCGCTTG
>NZ_DASXWY010000195.1:0-9622 GCF_036503415.1 Trinickia sp.
CCTGTCAGCTTGCCGGATTGCGTGCCATGACGATCCACGCAGCGCCGTTGATCATCACTGACCGCTCGCCGGGAAGGCTCGCAAAGGCGGCACGAACTGCGGCCGAGGCGCGGGCGCGGATGTCGTCGGGCTGATCAGCGAGCACACGCGACAGCGGGCCGACCTCGAGCGTCATCTTCACCGCGTCGTCGATCGCAGCGTCCCGCGTCCCGCCCTCGCCGAACGGGACGGCCGCGTCGAAGGGCGAGATAGCGATATCGGTAAAGCCGGCCGTCGTCAGGATGCGTGCCACGCGTTCCCGGTCGCCGAACGAAAACGGGCCGGGCGCTTGGGGATCGGGCAGCGCGCTCGGCGGGAGGATGCCCTTGAGCGCGCCCACCGGCAGGCGCATCCAATCGTTCTCGGCCGCACCGCGCCAGCAAACGAAAGCGACCCGCCCGCCCGGCCGGAGCGCGCGTCGCATATGGGTGAACGCCGCTGTCGGATCGTCGAAGAACATCACGCCGAAACGCGAGAACAGGATGTCAAACGCCCCTTCCGGCAGCTCTGCGCTGCTGGCGTCGGCCACCTGAAACAGAACCGGCGTATCGGGTCGCGCAAGCGCGCGCGCTCGGTCAATCAGCGGTTCCGATATGTCCACGCCCAGCACGTGGGCCGCCGCGCCGACGCGGGCGGCCAGAGCCAGACTCGATGCGCCCGCGCCGCAGCCGATGTCCAGCACGCGCTCGCCCGTCGCGGGCGCGGCGGCTTCTATCGCGGCCTGGCCGAACACCCCAACCAGAGCGTCGAGCCGCGCCTGGTTGGCGACCCAGCGCTCCCCGCTTTGACCATTCCAGTCACCCACGTGATCAGCACTTTGCTTTGCCATGTCATCTCCTCGACTCGACGATCCGTCCTTCGCCGCGCCGATCTGCGCCAACCTTTTCGAAGGCGACGGCGCAACAAGAGAGGGAATCTGTGCTCTCAAACAACCATCGACTGCTGGGCGAAGATACCCGCCATTGCGCCCTGCGAGGATGCCTGGGTGACCGAGGGCAAGAAGGGCGTGGCGAGGTCGCCGGCGGCGTAGATGCCGGGCATGCTGGTTTGGCGGCGCTCGTCGACTTTGAGGACGATGCCGGTGGGCGTATCGACCGTGGCGAGGCCCAGTGATTCATGCAGGCTGGCGGACGGCTTGTTGCGCGGATGGGCGAACAGGACGTCGACCGCGACGTTGCGACCGGTATCGAGATTGACGGTGATGATATGGCCCTTCTGATGAGCGATCTCAACGATCCGGCCATCGACAAGAGGTATGTTGCGGCGCGCCAGATCGGCCTGGATATCGGGCGCAATGTCATGACCATCGGCGAAGACAGTCAACTTGTCAGTCCAATCGCGGAACAGCCTGGCCGACTGGTACGACTGCGGGCTGGACCAGACGAGGCCCCAATGCTGGCCGGCGACTTCAAAGCCGTCGCAATAGGGGCAGGGCACGATGGACGTGCCCCAGCTTTCGGCAAAGCCCGGAACATCAGGCATCTGGTCGGTGACGCCATAGCTCAGTATCAGGCGGTGCGCCCTCAAGCTTTCGTGATCGTCAGTGACGACGCAGAAATTGTCGATGGCGCCAGACACGCTCTCGGCCCGGGCATTGACGAGGCTGATCGTTGGATAGCGCGCCAGCTGCTGCCGCGCCTCGACCAGGATGTCCAGCGGCGGCTTGTGATCGTGGCCGAGCAGGCCATGCGAGTGGCCAGCAAAGCGGTTGCGCGGCCGGCCCGTATCGAGAACGGTGACCTTGCGGCGGGCACGGCCGAGTTGAAGGGCGGCGGCGAGGCCGGCAAAGCTGCCGCCGATGATGATGACGTCATTCATGGTGATGGGCTCCGTGTTGTGGATGAGGGGTGGGCCGGGGGCACCGGATCTGGACAACCGGTTGAAACCTGCCCTTTGGCTTGCACATTGAGATACTAAGTGGTATCGTATTAACGTATTTCAATACTGTCAAGTACCGGAATTGTCGTGACCGAAAATAGCCAGGGCCGGCGCGGCCGGCCCGCCAACGAAGCGCTTCGCCAAACGATCGTCGACGCGGCCTGCGAACTCTTTGTGGAATTGGGGTTTCAAGCGACGACCATGGACAAGGTCGCGCAGCGGGCGAAGATATCCAAGCTGAGCATCTATCGGCACTTCGAGAACAAGGAGGCGCTGTTCAACGCGGCCATGGTGGCCCGCTGCGATCAATTTGCACCGCAGGCCCTTTCCGAAGACGTTGACGGTTCGGCCGAAGATCAGCTGGTGGCGGTCGGCTCCTCCCTGCTTCGCACGCTATTGAGCCCGGACGTCCGCAGTGTCGAAGCCATGGTTTTGGCCGACAAGACGAATCAAAAGGCGTTAAGCAAGCTCCATTACGAAGCCGGGCCGGCCCATGTCATCGCCCACATCGAGGCCGTGTTGCGTCAGTTGCACGAGAAAGGGCTGCTGAACGTACCCGATGCTCTGCTGTCCGCACGCTTGTTTGCCGCGCTTTTCAAAGGGGCCGATCTCCTGCTGATCGCACGCTTCGATGAGGCGAGAGCAGAGGACGACAACGAAATCGAATCCTATTGCCGGTCGGCCGTCGCCATGTTTATCGCCGCGCACGGTGGCATCTGAAGGTGCGCTATCGCGCCGATGAAGAACGCGCAGCAATTGCATACGCTGTTCTCCCCGAGCAACCTATGGATGATGCGTGGACGAGACTGATGGGCTAGGCTCATTGCATGAGCGCAAAAGCCGCCCGCGCGGGCAGGCAGAGGCCGCTTTACACACGATAACGGTCGCTACTGCTGCCTGAGTGGAACGACAGAGAAGGGTCGACTGCCGCCGGCCGTATCGGGCAGCAGTCGGCCATGAGCGGACAGTCGACACTGCGGCCAAGATTGGTGACAATCTCACCGAAGACCATGTGGGGGCTGAATCACCCACAGAACATGATCACGAAACGCACAAAATTTTGATCGTCCTCGGGGGGCCACATTGAATCTGTTCAGCATGTTTTCGCGCTATTTCTGGGTGCTAAGCTTGGTCGTGACGGCATTTAACTATTTATCGAGCGAGCGAGTCGCAGCGGCGTCGGGATCGGGGAGTCCGCAAGCAAGCGATGAAGCAAGGGTGCTGCGCAGGCAGTTGGCTCTCGTATCGGCCCTCCCTTGGGTAGTAATGGGAGTTGGAATAGTTGCGGGGGAAGTGCCGGATGTTTGGCATTACTTTCGACCGCAGGACCAGAATCCGTATGTATTGACGTGGTACTGCAGCATCTTTTTCGTCGCCGTCTTGTTTGCATGGTGGGTTTTCTGCCGCGACGGTGCGGTGAAGACCGTTAAGTACCAATTGTTCAAAACGCGCTCGGGCTTAATGCATACGGTCGGAAGGGTCAAGTTTTTCGCAGTGCTCGGACCGATCTGGATAGCGCTGTGGATCGCAATGGTCGTTTCGATGAACGTTCACGTTCCGCATTGATGCAGCGCCAGATCTTGCCGAGAACTGGCCAAGTCGAGCAGCGATAGGGACTGGGAACGGCCACAAGCAGTCAGTCGACGTGCACGTCCAGATCGTCGACAATCAAGTTCCACCATTGGACACTAGGCGTCGCACGACATATGGATTTCACCTTCCGGCCGCGATGGAAAGAAGAGCTTGTTTGCTCGAGTTCACTTGGCGAATTGATTCTCGAAATGCCGATGGGAGTTCCCTCCATCTATCTGCCAACAGAAGCGGTGTGGCAAGCCTCTGCACCCGACTGGGCGCGACCGTACTGGAGCTCGATTCACACGCAACTGAAAGCGTGGTGCGCACTCCATGACTTTCCCCTCTTCGTGGACGATACGGCAAGCGTATTCACCCAGTAGCGTCGTATAGCGAACTCGCGACCCAGTCAGGTTCTTGCGCCAGTGGCGTAGAGATGGTCGACGCAGTATGCGCTACCGATCAACTGGTTCTTCTCGCAGCCATTCCACATGCACTTTGCAGCCGCATTCTCTCCACGCGACTGAGCAAGATACGCCTTGCGCAGTGCCTCGTCTGAAGCATTCCAGCCTTCCGCATCTGCGACCTTTACCGCGAGCTGAATCTGATACTTGTCCCATTCATCAATAGCCCATAGTTGTCCACACGTGGGGCAGCACAAAAGCGCCCTCCAAAGTGCAGCGTCCACATGTTTGAAGCTGGGAAATAATGTCCGCAAATTCCCACCAACCCTGTGTATTGCAGGCTGGTCGTGGCAATCGCAATTCATGTTCTTACCGTAGTCGGTCATCGCCGAAAAACGATGGCGGCGATGGCACTGATTAGGTCGTCAACCCTTGCCAATTCCGCCTCGGAAATCTCTGTTCGACAGTCGGCTCGCAGTGCCCGTAATGCTTCGTGAAGATCACCCCAATCGTCCGTCAGACCGCTTGATAGCGGCCATGCGCGAAGCAAGTGGCGCAAGGGACGGGCGGCACGACGGTCGCACCAAATGTCGAACAGTTCGGAGCACCCTGAGTTAATGCCGTCTGGAGACATTGATTTGTATTCGTCTGAGAACGTGTGCGGCGGGGCAAGGTCTGCGCCTGACTATTACGCAAACGGTGCCCAAGTCCCTGGGCGCGGTCAGCATTACCCTCTGGTGTCCCTTGCGGGGTGTCCATCCGCCCACCGCAGCGTCATTATATCGGCATCGTAGAACAAGCCAAATGGTTGGAATGTCCGTCGCTGAATGGAAAATTTGTTGTCGGCGACCGTCTGTTATCGAGAGCGCTGACTGTCCGTAACGGGTCGACTCCGGTCCGTTGTCATGGGCCGGGTTCGGCCAGTTTCCTTCGTTCGCGCGCGTGAGAAGACGGTCATTCAGCCATGAACGACCGGTTTTAACCCTGTCGGCCACGAACCGCCACATGGCTTTCCGGACTGGCAAGTCACGCCTTGAATCGAACGGGACGCACCCGGTCGAGCGCGCTTCCACCGCAAGCCGGCAAAACCACCCTACCGTGGCCTCGGGTCAACCCGAATTGCAGCAGATGATCCGTGCCTCTATCCTTTTACATCATACGTATGATCTAGAAGGGGCATTCATGGCGACTCTGCATCGGCAGGTTCTGAATCGCATGGGCGAGAAGATTTGCTCCGGCCAGTTCGCACCGGGCGACGTCCTCCCGGCCGAGGACGTACTAGCCGAACAGATGCAGGTGAGCCGCATCACGATCCGCGAGACGGTCAAATCGCTGTCCGCCAAGGGCATGCTGCAAGTGCGCCGCCGCTACGGCACGGTCGTGCTGCCGCGCTCGCAATGGCAGTTGTTCGATCCTGACGTCATCACTTGGCGCGCACGCGCCGGCGCGGTCGATGAGGGGCTGATCCAGGATCTGATGGAACTGCGTCTGATCATCGAGCCCAACGCAGCACGGCTCGCCGCGAAGCGCGCGACCGACGAGGATCGTATCGCGGTCCGGCGCGCCTACCGGGCGATGGAGCGTGCGGTCGCCGGCCACGGCGAATACGTGCCCGCCGATCTCGCGTTTCACGGTGCGATTCTCACCGCGTGTCACAACCAGTTCGTCCAGCAGATGCAGAACGCGCTGTCGTCCATCTTGCAGACGAGCTTCGAACTCAGTTCGGAGATCGCGGGCGGTCCGGCCCGTTCGCTGCCGATGCATGAAGCGCTTTGCATCGCCATCGAAAAAGGCGATCAGGCCGCAGCGGAAGAAGCAGTGCTCACGCTCATCAAGCGAGCCGAACAGGACTTCGAAGATCGCGCGGCACTGAATCACGCCAACACCGACAAGCCCGTCTGACGCGTTAGCCAGTGGATTCGATATCGACATCATCGCGGCTGGAGAACCGGTCGCGAGGGGCGCACTCGCGCCTCGCTTCCGGCCATCTAGAGGAATACAAGCAAATGACTTCATTATTCGACCTTAGCGGCCGCACGGCGCTCGTCACCGGTTCGGCGCGCGGCATCGGCTTCGCGCTCGCCGAGGGGCTCGCGACGGCAGGCGCGCGAGTGATTCTGAACGGAACGCAGGTCGATACGATCGCCGCCGCGGTAGGCCGGCTCGCCGGCAAAGGGTTCGACGCGCAAGGACGCGCGTTCGACGTGACCGACGAACAGGCCGTCACCGATGCATTCGCGCAGTGGGACCAGGACGGCGTGCAGATCGACATCGTCGTCAACAACGCCGGCATTCAGTTTCGCAAGCCGCTCGTCGAACTCGAGCTGGGCGATTGGCGGCGCGTCATCGACACCAATCTGACCAGCGCATTCATCGTCGCGAAACAAGCCGCGCGACGCATGATCGCGCGCGGCACGGGCGGCAAGATCATCAATATCGGCTCGCTCACGAGCGAAGCCGCGCGTGCAACGGTGGGCGCGTACACGGCGGCCAAGGGCGGCATCAAGATGCTCACTCGCGCAATGAGCGCCGAATGGGCGTCGTCGAACATTCAGGCGAACGCGATCGGTCCGGGCTACATCCTGACCGACATGAACAAGCCGCTCGTCGAGAACGCGACGTTCGACGCATGGGTCAAGAGCAGCAATCCTACGCAACGCTGGGGCAAGCCGGAGGAACTCGTCGGCACTGCCGTGTACCTCGCGTCGGCGGCATCGAGCTATGTGAACGGCCAGATCATCTATGTCGACGGCGGCTGGCTCGCCGTTCTTTGAAAGCAGGTTCGCGCGGGGAATACCAAAACAACAGGCGTCCCGCGCGAAAAGGAATCGTCCTCGCGCCCCTATCCGGAGACATCATGGAAAGCGTCAAACCCGTAGCAACCCAAAGATGGTGGTACTTGATGCCCATCATCTTCATCACCTACAGTCTCGCGTACCTCGACCGCGCCAACTACGGCTTCGCCGCGGCGGCCGGGATCGACAAGGACCTCGGCATCACGCACGGCACGTCATCGCTGATCGGCTCGCTGTTCTTTCTCGGCTACTGCCTGTTCCAGGTACCCGGTGCGATCTACGCGCAGCGCAACAGCGTGAAGAAGCTCATCTTCTTCAGTCTGATCCTGTGGGGCATGTGCGCCGCGGCGACCGGAATGGTTAGCAACATTCCGATGCTGATGGTGCTGCGCTTCGTGCTCGGCGTGGTGGAGGCCGCAGTGATGCCATCGATGCTGATGTACATCAGCCGCTGGTTCACGCGTACCGAGCGCTCGCGCGCGAATACGTTCCTGATTCTCGGCAATCCAGTGACGGTGCTGTGGATGTCGGTGGTGTCGGGCTATCTGGTACACAGCTTCGGCTGGCGCGAAATGTTCGTCATCGAAGGGCTGCCGGCGCTTGCATGGGCGGTGGTCTGGTGGTTCACGGTTAAGGATCGCCCTGCCGACGCGCCGTGGATGACCGACGCGGAAAAGACCGAACTCGACGCGCGCCTGAAGGCGGAGCAGGCCCACATCGCACCGGTGCGCGACTACAAGGCGGCATTCCGTTCGTCTGTGGTGCTGAAGTGCTGCGCGATTCACGCCCTCTGGAGCGTCGGCGTCTATGGCTTCATCATGTGGCTGCCGTCAATTCTCAAGGCCGCATCGACGATCGACATCGTGTCGGTCGGCTGGCTCACCGCAGTTCCTTATCTCGCCGCGATCATTCTGATGCTGCTCATGTCATGGCTGTCGGACAAAACGCGCAACCGCAAAATGTTCGTTTGGCCTCTGCTGCTCGTCGGGACCATTGCACTCGTGGCCTCGTACATGGTCGGCGGATCGAACTTCTGGCTCTCGTTCGCATTGCTTGTCCTTGCTGGCGCAACGATGTATGCGCCGTACGGCCCGTTCTTCGCGCTCGTGCCGGAACTCATTCCGAGCAACGTGCTCGGTGGCGCAATCGGTTTCATCAACGCAAGCGGCGCGCTGGGCGCGTTTCTCGGCTCGTGGGTGGTCGGGTATCTGAACGGCGCGACCGGCAGCCCTTCTGCATCGTATATCTTCATGGCGGCTGCGCTGCTGCTGTCGGTCATCCTGATGATCACGGTCCCCGCGCGTTCCGGGCAGCGCTCGGCAGACGACCAACCTCTCTCACTGCGCCGGATCTGACGTACCACATGATTCGGTTTCGATTCATTGAATCGATTTTGGCAGACAAGAAATGGCAACCCTCATTACCGATGTAAAGGTCATCCTGACCGCACCGGAAGGCATCAACCTGATCGTCGTCAAGGTCGAGACCAACCAACCCGGCCTGTATGGTCTCGGATGCGCGACGTTCGCCTACCGGCACGTCGCAGTCAAATGTCTCATCGACGAGTATCTGCGGCCGCTGCTGATCGGACGCAATGCCGAGGCGATCGAGGAACTCTGGCAACTGATGCACCAGAACGCCTACTGGCGCAACGGTCCGATTGAAAACAACGCGATTTCGGGCATCGACATGGCGTTGTGGGACATCAAGGGCAAGATGGCGAACATGCCCCTCTATCAGCTTTTCGGGGGCAAGTGCCGCGAAGGCGTGCCTGTTTATCGGCATGCGGATGGCCGCGATTTAGGCGAGTTGTACGAGAACATCCAGCAGTATCGCGAGCAAGGCATCACGCACATCCGCTGCCAAAGCGGCGGCTACGGCGGCGACTGTTACGGCAAGGCGCCGGCGAGCGCGCCGCAACGTGCCGCGGATGGCGTGTACCTCGACAGCAAAAAATACATGCGCGAAACGCTCAAGTTGTTCGATGGCGTTCGCAACAAGGTCGGCTTTGATGTCGCGCTGTGTCACGACGTGCATGAACGCCTGAAGCCGGTCGAAGCCATTCGCTTCGCGCGCGAACTCGAGCAGTACGATCTGTTCTTTCTCGAAGATGCAATCGCGCTCGAAGAGGGCGAATGGATCCGTCAGTTGCGGGAGAAGACGACTACACCACTGGCTCAGGGCGAGCTTTTCAACAATCCGTATGAATGGCGCTTTCTGATCACCGAGCGGTTGATCGACTTCATTCGCGTTCACCTGAGCCAGATCGGAGGTATCACCGCGGGGCGCAAGCTGCAGATTTTTGCCGAGCAGTTCGGCGTCAGGACCGCGTGGCACGGTCCGGGCGACATGTCGCCACTGGCGCACGCGGCAAATATCCATATCGATCTCGCATCGCGCAATTTCGGCGTGCAGGAATGGTCCGGCACTGAGCCGCCCAACTTCGTGATTCAGGAACTCAAGGGGCCGAGGGCGGCATTGCTGGAAGTATTCCCCGGCCTTCCCGAATTCAGGAACGGGCACGTTTACGCGAACGACAAATCGGGCCTTGGCGTGGACTTCGATGAAGCCGAGGCAGCGAAATATCCCTGCGAAAACACGGTGATCACTTGGACGCAGACGCGGCTGAAGGATGGAACGCTACAGACTCCGTAAGACAGTCGATTCGCTTCGGGACCGGCCGCAGCGCCGCGCCGCCGTCCCCGCCCCGTTCATGGCAGCGCGAAGACAAAGTGCGCTCGGTCCTGCAAACAACAAGATCAGCGCGGTTGAAATGCGATGATCGCCATCCCGAGTAGCGAGAATGCCACGCCGGCCAAGTCCCAGGCCGTGGGACGCATTCCATCGACGAGCCAGAGCCAGATCAACGCGATCGAGATATAGACTCCGCCATAGGCCGCATAGACGCGGCCCGCAGCGCTTGGATGCAGCGTC